>JAHQVJ010000206.1 GCA_019634415.1 Myxococcales bacterium | reverse complement strand
TGTTGCAGGCGCTGTCAGATCAGCTGGCGCTGACAGCACATGGCAAGCGACCCACAGCAACCGTCCATGTGCCCTGCAATCGCAGAATCACCCACATCGTCGCGGTTCCGATCCTCGAAGACCCTGGAGCCGAGACAAGTCTCGAGTGCCTGGAACGAGAGAAGGGAATCGGGCTGCCCCTGTGGGCCAGCCTGCGAAAGCGCACGCTGTGGATTCGCGACTTGCACGCATCACCATTCTGGAACCTGGCCACCCAACGAGAGCAACAGTTCACGTCGCTGCTGGTGATACCCACATTCCAAGCAGACAGGTTGGTAGCCGTCATCCAGCTCGCGTGGAGGGAACCCCACGACATCGATCATGCGGTCCTTCGACCGCTTGCGATGGCCACCAACCAAATGATGGCGAAGCTGGAGAGCTTCGCTCGGCAGTCTCTGACCACACTCTGGGGGTGCCTCACACAGCGGGTGGAGGACGCGTCTCGACATGAGTTCTTCGACATCGCCTCCCGCCACTTCGGAGTGAGGGACTGCGACATCTGGCGGGTAGCCAGTGACCACAAGGAACGGCTGACCTTCGAGCTCGAAGGCTCGACGTACGGAGAGCAACCGGGGTCGCCACGACACAACGGCTGGAGTGCATACGTTCACACCCACGGCACCCACGTG
The DNA here is from genome assembly GCA_019634415.1 of Myxococcales bacterium. Classification (GTDB taxonomy): domain Bacteria; phylum Myxococcota_A; class UBA796; order UBA796; genus DRPG01. Next base: position 22,912 of record JAHQVJ010000206.1, on the reverse strand, counting down.
TACATCACGCGAAGTCCAACCAACGAACCGAACGTGTATGAATGGGACGAAGACATCGGGACCTGGGGGTCTCCTCGCCACGACGAGCGACCGTCGAGCGTCAACGAGGTCCTGACGACGTTGGGTGTCGATGCGGAGCTGGGTGTCCCGCTGAGCTGGGGAGAGGCGCGAGGGGTACTGTGGCTCAAGTTCCAGGCGAACGCAACCTGCGATCCTCGGATCCATCATCCGCCCGGCCCTCACCTCATGTTCGCAGTGCGACTGTTTGCGCGATCCGCCAGCCGCACGATGCTCAGCCAAACGCCTCGTAGCCCCCAGAGGCGGGAGCCCGAGGTCGTCATCGACAAGGCTCGCGCATCCACGGTCGCCACACTTCAGACAGAGCCGGTTCTCGCCGAGGCACGCCAGCTGAACGGGAAGTACTCCGTGTAGCATCTGCATGGCGTACCCGAGTCGATCCAGTGACAATCTGATCCTCAGGGCTAGAAAGCGCACCGTTGGCGGATCCCCACGAGGGAGCCACGGCAGCCCCACCCCTGCTTCGGAGCCTGTCTGACACGACAGAATTGACCGCTCAGGCAGACTCGACACACACAAGCCGCTTTTCTAGGCTAAAATCATGCACAAGCGGCACACTCGAGCAGCTGCAGACGGCACCCAACTGTGTGGCTTTCCTGTTCCCCTGAAGTGACAAGGGAAGCCTCACCCGCCACGCCAGACCCTATGGAACAACCTAGACTACCGCCACATCTACGGTGAGTTTAGTCGCAAGATCGTCGCTATCGGATCACCTTTAGCGGATGGCCTACTACTGTACGGCATCTATTTGCCGTTCACGGAGGCCATCATGCGTTCGCCCGCCCTCGTTGCGCTCTTTCTCGCTACCCACTCGGCAGCTGCTGAGCCGCCCGCCTGCGCCGACATCCAGGAAACCGCCCGCGAGTGTGGGACCGTCGCCTGGAGCGCGCCCGACCCATCCGTCGTGGACTGCGCGCAGCTGGCTCTCGATGAGGCCGAGGGCCACACCAACTCCACTGTGGGCGATGCTCATGGCGACGCCTGTTTCGAGGGGTGCGCCTTGGTCCTCTCGCTTACTGGGCACGGCGCCGAGACGCACACGCACGCCGAGCTCATGGATCAGGTCGATGACCTCATCGACCTGCTGTTCTGCCAGCCTGAGTAGTACATCATTCCTAATGGGCATGACTTCCAGTGTAGCGGGAGCCATCCCCTCATGCACTACAGATGTGGCCTAGCGATGCCAGGTCTCCACTCGCACTACTCGCGGGTGGAGACCATGCAGACCTCACCGCTACAGGCGTTCTCCAGCACGCCCGTGCGCGGGCGCGACGAGGGCTCGCGCTCCCACTCCGCCGCCAGCTCCTTGTGGCGCCAGCAGGCCCGCAGCACCTCCGAGCCGAACCCGCTGAACCGACCGCCTTCCTTGTTCCTCCGCAGCGTGAGGAACTGGTACTCCACACCAGTGTCGCGGTCGCCCGCCTCCCGCTCGTACTCCGCCCACTTCTCGCGGAACTCCGGCGTGAGCCGGTCGAAGTCCAGATCGGCGACGTGCGAGCCGAACACCACGAAGTCGTCCGGATCCATCACCACGTAGGTGTGGCCGCCACCGCCCGTCTCCGTCTTGGTCACCAGCACGTCGCCCGTGCGCAGCGCGTCCTGATCGCAGGACTCCCAGTGCTCGGTCATGATCTCCGCCTCGAGCATGAACGCGGTGTTGAGGTAGCCACCGCGGTAGTCCTCGTTGGTGAACAGCAGGCACTGACGCTCGTCGGTGTGGAAGGTGCGCACACGGTCGAGGTAGCGCCCCATGGGCTCGTCGGACCGCCGCCGCGGCACCGGCAGGGCGGTGTCTCCCAGGCAGGAACGCGTGAACAGCCACCACACCGACGTGGAGCAGTCGATTCCCGGAGACTCCATCAGCTCGCGCTGGTCGCGCTCGAAGTCCCAGGGCTGCGACCAGCAGGTGCCGTCCGGCCACCGCTCCTCGCTGAAGCGGCTGCGGTTGTTGATGGACCCGCTGGTCTTGGGCAGGCACTGAGCATAGTCCAGTCCGTCCCCGCCCTTCATGTGAGCCAGACGCTCGGCGTTGTGGAGCAGTCGGTACATGTAGCTGTTGGTGTTGGCCGGCAGCAGCGGGCGCACGTCGTAGCTCGACAGCGTGAGCTCGCGGGTGCCCAGCGCCTGCCGCGGATCATCGTCGGGGTTGGCCTCCACGCGGTACGGCACCACGATCTGCCGCCAGCCACCCTCCGTCAGGCTCGCGCTGCGCACGCCGATCTCGTCGAGGTTGCCCACGTTGCGGAAGGGAACCTGACTGCCGGCTGGACCCGTGAACACCACCACGTGCTCCGGAATGCCCAAGGGCGGAATGGACTTGATGCCCTCGGGACCGTCGAAGCCCCGGAGCCGCAGCGGGAAGCGGTGCGACGCCCCCGGCGACACAGTCGCTGCGGTACCCTTCAGGGGAAAGCCCAACGTCGCGCCGTCGTTGCCCAGCAACACGCCGCCCACGTCTCGAGGACCGTCGGCGGAGCCCGCGAGGCTGACCTCGACCTGCCAGCGGTGGCAGACCGGCACGATCTGCAGCTTGCCCGGATCCGCCTCCTGCCAGCGCCCCCGCGAGCAGCTCGGCTGATCCGGCGCCTCCACCAGCCGAACGGTCAGATCGCTGGCCGGGGGAAGCTGGAGCGTACGAAGCGCGTGCTGCCGCGCGTGCTTCTCGAGGCTCGCGAGCACCTCGCCCTCGACAGCGGGCCCGACCTCTCCCGGGAACTGATTGCGAATCGCCCCGCCCGGCCCCACGATGATCAGCCCCCCCACTCGGCCGATCGGGTTGCTCTGGACCGAGAACACACCCGGCTCCGAGCTGCGCGACAGCGCCAGCCACGGACCGCGGGAGGCATCGTCGGCCAGTCGATCCTCGAAGCGATCGGCCAGGTCGTCGGGCAGATCCAGATGCACCGACAGTGGCTTGGGCTCGAGCACGAACTCGGTCACCTCGTCCACCGCCACCTGGCGCTCCACGCCGAACAGCGGGCTCCCGAGCGAGCCGACGACCTTCGGGATCAAGGTCAGCTCGGCGAGGGTGGCGTCGGAGACGAGGCGCTGCTCCAGCACGCGGCCCGTGTCGGACTGCTCGGCATGACGCCCCAGGGCCGCGGCCAGATGGCCCATCGCACCCGGGGCGTTGCCCTCGAGCACGACGGACACGGCCTGATCTGGCAGCGGCCAGCCTCCGAGGCCATCGCCCTGCCGATCCGGCTCGGCGATGGCCGACGCGGCGAGGCCACCCGAAGGCAGGACCACGTCGTAGACCACCGTAAGCGAGCTGGACGCCTGACCGATCGCCGCCAGCTGTGGCGCCAGATCGTCGTCGAGGAGCGGGCCATCGGGGAACACCAGCGCCTCGTCCCACGCATCCGGCTCGTCGAGGTTGGTGTCGCGAACGCGCGCGCCCTCGACCGCGATGTAGACCACGGCGGGACTGTCGGCGTGCATCCGGCCAGCGACGTCGGTCAGAGCGGTGAGCACCGCCGCCCCCGACTCGGGCGCGATCCGTTGCACGTTCGCGTATCCGAAGCCGTCGCGGAGGAGCTGCTCCATCTGTCGAACGGGCTGGCCCTCTCCGATGAGCAAGGCCTGCGCCCCAGGCTCCCCTCGGGGAGGATCGGACGTGCCGGCCTCCGGGGGCTTCTTGTTCGTACAGCTCGCAAGAATCAGCAAAGTGAGCAGGCGAATGGTGGACTCCTGGCACTGGCGCGCAGCGTACACCACAGGGCCCGCGCGACGGCGCGCACCCTCAGCGCAGGGCCCGACGCCGCCCCACCAGCCACAGGACTCCGAGCCACCAGAGCCCCGTCGGTGCAGGGCTTCCGCCGGCACAGCCCGAGCACGAGCCCCCCAGGTACCGCCCCGATCCCGTCGGTCCAAGCGGATCCTGATCGTCGTTCGGATCCGTGGGATCCGTCGGATCCGTGGGATCCGTGGGATCCGTCGGATCCACCTCGTCGGGCATGTCGTCCGAGGGGTCGAGGGGATCGGTTCCCTCCGACACCTCGGTGCCATCGTCCACGCCGCCCCCATCGGTGTCGGGATCCAGCGGGTCGGTCCCGTACAGCTGCACCTCGTCGACGTTGCTCAGCCCGTCCCCGTCGGCATCGCGCAGCGGCGGCTCGTCCAGCAGCTCCACGACGCCGTCGTGCACGGAGTCGGGCTGCGACGGCGTCGCACCGAAGGGATCGCCATCCGCTGTGGTGCCGCCCTCCCCGTGGGCCACGGACAGGTCGTCGGCGGCCGTGCAGTCGGAGGTGCCCACCACCCGGATCCGCCCGCCTGCTCCGCCCCCTCCCGGGCCATGATTGTTCAGTGCATCGCCGCCATCGCCACCGCTCGCCGACACCTCCGCCGCGTCCGTGCAGGTCACCGTGATCGCCTCGAGCGCTACGACACCGCCGGCTACCCCGCCGCCCGCGCCATCGTTGCCGGCATCCACAGCATCGTCGCCCCGCGCATCCACCGCACCCTGGAGTGTCAGCGTTCCCCCTGCTCGCACCCACACCAGGCCGCCCCCCGACCCACCGGAGCTGCCCGCCTGGTTGTTGCCGTGGGGCGCCCCGCCGCCTCCGCCGAACAGCGCGTGGGTCTCGAGGCTGTACGTCACAGAGGCTCCCCCCATGCCGCCGACGTCGTTCTCCGCGAAGCTGAAGCCGCCTCGACCACCCGCGCCACCGTGTCCGCCCCCACCACCCCCCGAGTTGTGGCAGTTGCCTCCCCCAGCGCCGCTGGCGAGGTTTCCGCGGCCCGCCACGTCGGGGCCGTAGCCGTCGAACACCGGGCCTTCGCCCTTCGCGCCGCCGTCGGTGGCCGGTACGTCCAGCGCCGTGCACCCGAAGCCTCCGTTCCCCTCCACGAACACCCCGCCGCGGTAGCCCGCGCCGCGTGCGTCCAGCGTGCCCCGGATCTGCACGTCCCCCGTGGCCAGGAAGGCCAGCACACCCCCCGTCTGCTCGTCCCAGCGGTCCACGGTCAGCGTGCCCTGCGGCTGCACCGTCACGTCGACGTACTCGGGCACGCCCACCACCTGGGCTTCCTGGGCCCGCACCTCGCCGAGCAGCGCACCGTCCAGCGTGAGCACGTCCCCGTCGATCGCCACCACCCGAGCCAGCTCCCACGACCCGGCGCGCTGGCCCGTGAGGTCCACCGGATCATCGTCGCCGCTCGGCGGACTCGGATCGATGCCGCGCGTGCGGTGGATCATCACGAGCCCGTCCACCGCGAAGAGATCCGCATCCGCCACGACGATCTCGAGGTCCCCGAGCGCAGCATCGCTGACCACGGCGGCAGCCACGTTGATCGAGCGGGTGTTCCCGACGACGAGGGAGCCGTCCACACCGGCTCCGACCCCGTAGACATCCACACCAGCAGACGCGATGCCCGCGAGGCACGCGAGAAGACAGCCCATACTCACAGCTCCCGGTCGAGGATCGAATCCTATCGCTCCCTATGACTGGCACGCCCCTGCAGGCGGGGGCAGAAGCTCGGGGAGCCGATCTGGACGAGGACGGCCCATCTGCTCCATCGCGAACTGCAGTCGCGCCAAGGCTCGCTCCGGGCGACACCAGGGGCTGAAGGCCGTGGGCGCAAGCCCGACCACCAAGGCCATCTCCACCGGCTCGAGCGCCTCCAGCGGGCGGCCGAAGTACCGCAGCTGATGTGCGTTCCACCTCACGCCCATGCGGTGGCCCGGCCAGGTCTCGAAGGCCAGCTGACGCGAGGCCAGCCGCACAGCTCGACGAGCGGCCCTCCGATCGACGGCGCTCGTCGGGTTGCGCCAGGACTGGTGCTCGGTGGATCCGCCCATCTCCACGGTCCACAGCGCACCGAGGGCGGCACTGGGCAACGGCGGAGCACTCGGAAGAGGTCCGAGCACCGTCGCCACCACCAAGGTGACTCCGACGAGCAGGGCAGCCAACGCTGCCGAGAATTCGGCCAGTTCGCGACTGATGCATCCTCCGCACCGCGAGCAGGTCTCGGGACGTTCCTCGTCCTAGCACGTCTATCGTGACGAGCAGCCCCCTACACCGTGCAGGTCGCGCGATTCTATGGTTGGTTGTCCTCGTGATGGAGGTCCGGATGGTCGCACGTAGTTTGTCGCTCGTTGGCGCACTGACGCTATGGGCAGGGTGCAGCGGAGGAACCACCAAGACGTGCTTCGTCGACTGCGAGACCGACACCACCACCACCACGCCCGACACCCCCACCGCCGACTCCAGCGAGCCCGATCCCACCAACACCACGCCACCGGGCGATCTCGTCGGCTGTGTGGTCGCCCTGGGCTTCGGCTACGACGGCAAGGGCCAGGTCACCGCCACGTTCGATGACCTCACCCTGGAGCCCCGGATCGAGATGGTCCTCTTCAACCAGGCGTTCACCGGGTACGCCAACGACACGCAGAACTACTGCGACATCACCATCCCCCTCGACGACGCCGGGCTGTACACCGGCGTGCTCACCGACAAGCTGCTGTGGTGGGGCCTGGACTGGGACGACAAGAAGAACCCCTACACGACCACCTGCAACGAGGGCGGCCGGCTGCAGCTCTCCCCCGACGTGTTCAACGACGACGATCCGCTCGCGTTCCTGACCCAGGAGTTCGACGGGGAGCCCGCCGAGTACTTCGCCGCTGTGGGGCCACGCAACCTCAGCCCCGAGCTCAAGGCTGCCATCGCTGCGGATCCCGACTTCGAGCTCGACGAGTACGACTTCGGCTGCACCGTCGGGCTGCCCGACAACAAGTTCCGCTCCAACACCGGCGCGCTGCTCAACGAGATCACCGACTGCACCGCGAACGCATGGACCCTCGACAAGAACAACGAGATCGTCGACATCGACGAGTCTCGGATCCTCGGCGAGGACATCTTCACCGGCAACAACGTGGTTCCCGGCTACTACGAGTTCACGATCTTCCCCTTCTTCGTGTTCGGTCAGTAAACGAATCATGCGGCGAGGCCCACCCCGCCGCCCTCAGCGACAGCGACGTTAACGCGCGTTGAACCATCCGTACCTCTAGATCACACCATGCTGGAGGCCGAGATGTTCCGTACCCCTGTGCTCGCGTTGTGCGCCGTGGCGTGCACCTCCACCCCCGTCGAGCCCGCCGCCGACACACCCGATCCCACCGTTCAAGCCCCCGAGGCACCGCACGTCGTCCGGTCCCTGGCCCTCACCGACCACCTCACCAGCCCCACGCCGGCGGGGGTGACCGTCGACCGTGACTCGGGCGAGTGGATCGTGCTCGAGTCGCAGCAGGGACTGTTCGCCGAGCGCGACGGCACCTTGGTCCGGATCGCCGACGACGGAGCCCTACAGCGGGACGGCATCGATATGCGACCCTTCACCGACGTCGTGTCCCTCGGAGGCGGCCGCTACTCCGTGACCGTCGCCAACGACGGCCTGCTCCACGATCTCACCACCGGCGAGACCACCCAGCACTTCTGCTACGTGCCCGGCGGAATGCCCATCGACCTCATCGACAACGACGCCGGCAACGGCCAGGTCACCTGGGGCGTGGCCTTCGACGCCGACGCCGGCCTGCTCTTCGCCCAGCCGCGCAGCTTCGAGGACAGCGTGGCCATCGGTGCCCACATCGGCAGCTACGACGTGACCGACGGCGGGCAGCCACAGCAGTGGTTCGATCTCGACGACATCGAGTTCTCCGCCCGCGGCATGGTGTGGCACGACGGACAGCTCCTGCTGGGGAGCGGCTCCATGCTCTACACCTACACCATGGGCGATGCCGCTCCGGTTCCCTACACTGACCTCGCCTCCTTCGGCGTAGAGGACCTCCAGGGGCTCGCCATCGGTCCCGACGACACGCTGGTGGTCATCGACGACGACGCCCCCGTCACCGTCCGACAGATCGCAGGCTGGCAGCCCTGATCCACCGTGCCCGAGGCGACGTCGCGACGGATCTACCTGGCTGAGGTCGCGGTGTCCCCCGTGGTGGAGGTGGACCCGGTGTCGCCCGTGGTGCTGGTGGTGCTACCGCACACGTCGTCCTCATCGATCTCACCGTCGCAGTCATCGTCGACGCCGTTGCAGATCTCCTCGTTGGTACTCATCGCCGACACACCATCGCAGTCGTTGTCGATGCCGTCGTCGCAGATCTCCTCGGCACCCGGATTCACCGCGGGATCCGTGTCGTCGCAGTCGTCGCTGTCGAAGGGGCACTCCTTGTTCGCGAAGTAGCCATCCCCGTCCTCGTCGACCCACTCCCCTCCGATGCAGGGACCCCCGTAGCAGGCCGACAGCACCATGGGCGTCGCCACCGCCGCCGACAGGGCCACCACCCGCTGCGTGGTGCAGAACGGACAGACGCTCACGACTGGCAACACGTGCCGCTGACATCGAGTACAGGTCCACATCAAGTGCTCTCCTCCCAAGACTCTTCCACGAGCTCGAAGCGACCGAAGTCGAAGGGGCGCCGCTCGGAGCGCTCCACCTGAACCACGCGCTCCCGCAGGCCGCGCTCCTTGAGCTGCTCGGCGCGATGGTAGCAGTACGGCATGTTCCCGCGACGCCCCAGCAGCGTGTGGGCCGTCCACGAGCAGCCGCCCTGACAGACCGGCGCGTAGTGGCAGGTGGCACAGTGCCCCCACAGCTGATCCGTTCGGTCGGACCGCGCGAACGCCAAGCGCTCGGACTCGGCCCAGATCTGGGCCAGCGGACGCTCCCGCACGTTGCCGCCCACGTAGGGCGCGCTGGGAAGCGACGGGCAGCCCTTGATGTCGCCGTTGGACTCGATGCCGAGCACGTAGCGACCTGCCACACAGCCCTGGAAGTAGCTCCCTGCGCGCAGATCGGACTCGTGGGGCCCGAAGTAGCCCAGGTTGTTGCCAGCCACGACGCTGCAGCCCTGCTCCTTGGCCCGGCGCGCGATGGCGGCCAGCCGCGGCACGAGCTGCAACAGATCGTAGGGCTGCAGCAGCCAGTCCCGACCGTCGGCCGCTCGGCCCATGGGGCCGGTCACCTGCACCTGCCACGCATCGATCCCTTCGGCCAGGAGCACGTCGGCCAGCGCCTCCACCTCGGACAGGTTCTGCCGATTGAACTGTGTGTTCGCGCTGATGTCGATGCCCGCGGCGCGCGCATTGCGCAGGGTGGCGAGGGCGGCGTCGAAGCTGCCGGGAACGGCGCGCAGCTCGTCGTGGGTGGCGCGCAGCCCGTCGATGGACACGCTCACCTGGGCCAGCCCAGCGTCGGCGGCGCGCTGCGCGAGCTTAGGACCGAACCGCCGGCCACCGGTGGTCATCAGGCAACGCACCCCGCGCGCAGCGGCGTGAGCCACGATGTCGAGCCACTTGGGGTGCAGGTAGGCCTCTCCCCCGATGAACACGATCTCGCGGGTGCCGAGCGCCACCAGCTCGTCGACCACGTCGCGGCACTCCGGCAGCGTGAGCTCCTGTGCACGGGGGCGCCCGGCACGCGAGCCACAGTGCCGGCAGGCGAGATCGCACTTCAGCGTGAGCTCCCACACGACGTAGCGGGGCGCGAATGCCTCGTCGGGGGTCGCCTGGCGGCGCTCGGACAGCGACATGTCTCCTCCCGGCACGCTCACGGACCGCTCCCCCCTAGCCTGCGAGGGACGTGCCATCATGGCGTGGCCCACGTCCAGGGACGGTTCCTCACGACGAGTCCGACATCGTTGTCGTGGTGGCGGGCCACGTCCGAGATTCTCGGACAGGGGCGCGTCAGATCACCTGCGGGGGGCCGCTCGAGGGCGCGCACACGCCCGAGGGAGACCCAGCGCTGAAGCGCCGACTCCACCATCAGCGCCAGCGCCTCCACGCGCACCCAGCCCCGCATGCGGCGTCCGCCCAGCTCCACGGGCGACACCCCCTCCTCGCTCACCAGCGACGCACTCTCCTCCACGCTCGTGCGCACCACGAGGTCCCCACGCCCCGACACCCCCACCGCCACGTTTCCTCGAACGGCCCAGCCGATCCCCCCGAACACTCGCCGCTCGCTCACCTGCGGCGCGTCCGCGAGCAACGAACGGATCCGCTCCACCAGCGCTTCCTCGTCGACCATGACCAGCCGCGTCATCCCCACCACGTGCACCCCCTCGCTGACAGCGATCTCGTATGGGACCACGTCGCAGGGCAGGTCTTATTCGCGCTTAATCGACGCACGTGCCCGAGGCGGACAGGACCTGTCCGCTCCGACGCTACTGCCGCTCGTACAGCACCACGCCCGCCTGACGCGGTGGCACGTCGAAGTCGGGGAACAGCAGCGCGGGGTTGTCGTTGAGATTCTCCGTGAGCACCACGTTCTCGTCGGCGTCGATGGCCGAGACCCGCCACACGTCGAGCAGCGTGCCCTCCTCGTCCACCTCCATGCCGTACAGCGAGGGCTCCAGGTAGCCCGCATAGCGCACGGGCTCGTCGCGCCAGTTCGTCAGCGTGAGCGCCACGTCACCCGTGGGCGACACGAAGACCGCAGCGAACACGCCAGGCGCCTGCGCATTGGAGAACGGCATGATCGGGTTGTCGAACCGCAGCGAGCCGCCATCCTCCACCACCAGGGGCGGCGGTCCCATCCGGCCGAAGAGCAGCGCGTCGCGCAGCTGCGGGTGGCGACGGATGACCACCGTCTCCTTCCAGTAGGCCACGAAGGGCGCGAAGGATCCGATGTCCTCGACCCGCTGCGGACCTGTCGGATCTGGGTTCGGTCGACGGAACAGCACGGGCGCATGCCCCATCGAGAAGGCCCACCCAGCGCTCAGGTAGAGCTGATCGAGGGCCTGTGCCAAGGCCTGGTCGTCCTCGGGGGCATACAGCGGGTTGGCCGGCGAGTCGTCGAAGGACGGGGTGACCATCTGCACCGTGTCGCGGTACACCACGTCGAGCATCGGCACGTGACCGCGCTCGGCCGTGGCCGCCAGGTCGAAGAAGTCGAGCCCGCGGTACCAGTTCGCCCCTGCCGTCTTGTCGAACAGGTACTCGGTGGCTGCCTCGTTCAACACGAAGGCTGGCTCCCCCACCCCCGCTTGCAGGGTTGCAATGCGATCCACCAGGGTACGCACCCCCTGGGCATAGCTGTTCCCGCCTCCCACGGGATGGCCATGATCGGCGGCATAGCAGGGTGTCGCAGACGGATAGGCGTCCAGGTACATCCCGCTGGTGGAGGTGGACGCGATCGTGCCCTCGTACAGAAACGACACGAGATTGTCTCGGGTGTGCGTGGACGCCGGATCGAGCTGCGCGTGACTGTGCGGTACCTCGTCCGACGAGGCCGAGATCCGCAGCGAGCCGTCGCGCTCCACGATCACCCCGTCCGCGACTGCGAGATCCGCGTAGGAGGGCAGGCTCGTCTCCCACACCACGGGGGTGGTGTACGGAGCCACCATGTGCCCTCGCGCCACCACCGTCTGCACCGCATCCGCGAAGCCAGCCTTGGCGGGAAGATGCGCAGGCAGGTCCCGATCGAAGTCGTTGTGGTGCCAGTCGTACCAGATGGAGGGGTGCTCCTCGGGCTGTAGACCGAGCTCGGTGTTCACCACGTCGAGGTAGTCCACGTAGGACTGCCAGTCGGGCTGGGCCGTCCCGCTCTGATCGTGCCACCCCAGAAGCGAAGCCAGATCGTAGGCCAGCAGCTGCTGCTCCGCCGCCGGCAGCTCGTGCAGCTTGCCGCGCTCCATGCGACCCGAGGCTTCCACGTGCCCGCGGTACCAGTCCGCCAGATCCCACCAGCAGCTCTGGGGGTGGGAGCAGGGCAGGATGCCGAGCACGCTCTGATCGGGCGCAGACCAGCTCCGCACCTGGTCCATGCCCTCGGCGTGGTGGCCGATGGCCATCCGAATGGCGGCCTCTGCGCCTTGTGCGACGTTCGACGTGCTGCCAGCCTCGAAGGACTTCAGCCCGTAGCGTCGGTCGTCGGGCTCCACCGCCGCCAGGAACGTCACCAGCCCGCGCTGCACGGTGGGGTCGGCGTAACCGTCGAAGGGAAGCAGCTGATAGAAGGGGTAGTCCCTACGCAGTGGCTCCCCCGTGGTGTGGTGCATCGCGGAGGTCAGCGGGTCGACGAAGCGCAGTCCGGGTCCGAAGCCCTTGTACAGCTCACTGTCGACGCCGAGATCCGACAGCTCCACCCGCGGCACGTCCAGCCGCGACACGGCGTCGAGGCCGGGCCCTCCCTGGTACACCACCTCCGCGTCGAAGCGGAACACGCCCTCGCTCGGATTGGCGCTCACCGCCACGAGCACGTCGTAGACATCACCGGAAGAGGTGGTCAGCGAGGTCCACCCGAGCTCGATCAGATCTGTGCCGGAGCCGTCCGACGAGCGCAGACACGAGGAGCTGGTCGCATCGGCAGGGCCGAGGGTCTGCACCACGGTGAGGTCCTCGACGGCATTGACCTCGAGCGCCCACAGCGCCGCGCCGGCGACCATGTCGAAGCCGCCGATGCCTCCCTGCTCAATTCCCCTCAGCGCAAACCCCACCACGGGATCCGACACGAGGGTGAGGGTGGCGTCTCCCGAGGACAGCACCTCTTCGTCGGCACACGCAGGGGCGACGACCCGCTCCTCCGTGGCATCGGAGGCCGCCGTGGAGCCAGACTCCAGCAGGGCCTGCGGGGAGATCTCGGAGGAGAGTTGGCAGCCGAAGGGGAGGAGCACAGACGGCACCACAGCCGCCAAGCGCATCGTCATGACACACTCCGCTCCGTGCCCCGCTGGCATCCTACCACGCCGCTCGTTCGTGCCTCGGCGTCAGAACTTGCCGTTGTCGTTCTTCCACTCGGACTTCGGCGGGATCTCCGCCATCACGTCCCAGTGCTCCGCGATCTTGCCGTCCTGAACTCGGAAGAGGTCGTAGTAGGCGAACGGCTTGCCACCGAAGCTGCCCTCGGCCATCACCAACACGAAGTTGCCCGCGCCCAGCACGTTGTGGATGGTGTCCATCTTCATCACCACGCCCTGCTCGGCCATGGCCTTCAGCGCAGCCCCGAGACCCGACAACCCATCGGCGATCTGGGGATTGTGCTGGATGTAGGCATCGCCGTCGAAGAACTCCCCCACCCTGTCCATCTGCCCGTCCACCAGGATGGTCTGGTAGAACTCCCGCACCAGCGCCTTGTTCGCGTCGGTCTCGTCGGTGTCGCTGATCTCGGTGGGACCGTCGGTCTGGGTGTGCCCACTGGGGTTGGGGGGCATGACGTCGATGAGGTTGTCCCAGTGCTCCACGATGAGGCCGTTCTCGAAGCGGAACACGTCGAAGCCGATCTTGGGGCCGAAGAAGTCGTACTCGGTGTGGGCCACCACGAAGTCGCCGTCCTCGAAGGAGCGGATCACCTTGGCCCGGAAGCCGCCTACGGGCTTGTCGGCCATGACGGCCCCGAAGCCCTCGAGGCCGTCCGCCACACCCAGATTGTGCTGGATGTACTGGTTCGGATCGATGTAGCCGACGGGCCCGGCAGCCCCCGTCTCGAGGGACTCGAGCAAGGCCACCACCTTCTGTCGGTTCGACAGCGCCTCGGCGGGCTCGTCTTGAACCACGTCGGCGGGCTCGGGTACGGGTTGCTCGGGGCTGGTGGTCTGCGTGGCCGCACAGGCGGCGAGGGCGAGGGCGAGGATCGAGCGTCGGATGGTCATGGCGTCTCCACGTCTACGGACCACTGGTCACCCCCTGACCGACCAGAGGCGATGTCGGCCTGGTCATGCAGCCATGCAGTCGGCGAATGTCCGGGGGCCCGCAGCCGAAGGCGAGGGACCAAGGGAATCGTGGCGCGACGGAGTCACGCGGGATTCCGGTCCGTCCCTCGCTCCGTAAGCGGACGGTAAACGGCGGCGACCCCTCCGAACCAGCGCGTTCCCCTGCGGTCTGGAGCGACCGGAGGTGCCCGTGCGACGATGGATGGCAGCTGCATGGTTGGGATGGGGATGCGGCGGAGCCGCGCCCGACGAGGCGGCGGTGGCGACCGACGAGACGTGCGACCCAGACCTCGCCCCCGATGGCGCGGAGCTGTTCCACCGAACCTGGGTGGCCTTCGACCCGCGCTCACCGGCCGGCGACGGACTCGGCCCCGTGTTCAACGACGTGAGCTGCGCTGTGTGCCACACCCTGGGGGGCCCGGGGGGCGCTGGTCCCAACGACAAGAACGTGGTGTTGGAGATCGACGAGGAGGGGGTCACCACCGTGGACCACAAGTTTCCTGTGGACGGTGCAGCGCGCAGCTCGGCATTCCTCGGCAAGATGGTCCTGTCGAGCCGCTCCTTCGCCTTCGGCTTCACCACGTCGGTCGAGCGGTCCACACCGGCGCTGTTCGGTGCTGGGCTGATCGACGCGATCCCCGATGGCGTGCTCTGGACGCAGGCGGCCCTGGGCCATGGCCGGGTGGCCACGGATCTGCACGGTCGACCGGGACGCTTCGGCTGGAAGGGTCAGACGTCGCGACTGGCCACCTTCGTGGAGGACGCCTGCGCGAACGAGCTGGGGCTTCAGACGGCGGCGGCGAACCAGCCGGGCCCCGACGCGCCGGGCCTCGACATGGACGACGCCATGCTCGCGTCCCTCACCGAGCACGTGGCCAGCCTGCCGCGCCCACAGCGGCTGACCGTTCCCGGGGCGGCCGCCGGAGAGGCCGTGTTCGCCCAGGTCGGCTGCGACGCCTGCCACGTGCCCGATCTGGGCGACGTGAGCGGGCTCTACAGCGATCTGCTCCTGCACGACATGGGGTCCGGTCTGGCCGATGCGGCCTCGGGCTACGCAGGTCACGTCACGGCCACCGCAGCGCACGCGGGCGCTGCAGAGGCGCGCGAGTGGCGCACTGCTCCCCTGTGGGGACTGCGCGACTCCGCCCCGTACCTCCACGACGGGCGCGCCAACACCGTGGAGCAGGCCATCGAGCTGCACGGCGGGGAAGCGCACGAGTCGGTCCGCGCCTGGCACGCCCTGCCCGACGCCGACCGATCAGCCCTGCGGGCGTTCCTCACGAGCCTGGCGGCTCCGCTCCCGACGAGCTGACCCGCCGGCCCACGTACCGCACCTCGTGCCGCCCACCCTCGCGGAAGCCCTCCTCGTGGTGCAGCGTCAGCAGACCCGGCACCCCCTCGTCGAGCTCGCCATCCTCGAGCAGCCACCGCTCGGTGGGCTTGGCGTGGCGCTCGAGGTTGCGCCGGGTGGGATGCACCAACACGAACACGCCACCACGGGAGAGCTGCGCCACCAGGGCCGGCAACAGATCACGCACCAGGAAGAAGCTCACCAGGACCACGTCCCAGGGCCCCTCCGGGAACGCCTCGTCCAGGTCCAGCTCGGATGTGTGCAGCGCCAGCCCCTCCTCCTGCGCCCACGAAGCCGCCGTCTGCAGCGCCGAGGGACTGATGTCGCAGAGCGTGACCTCCAGGCCCCGCTGGGCCAGCCAGCGGGCGTGCCGTCCGGTGCCCCCCGCCAGATCCAGGGCGCGGCCCGTCCGGGGCAGGAAGCGAGCCGCCACCTCGTCGAGGAAGGGGTCGGGTGCGCCTCCGTAGCCACGTCCGTCGCGGTAGCGCGCCTCCCACTTCTCTCGATCGAAGCTCGACACCGAACCTCCTGGGTCGCCTAGAGGTCCACGACGATGGGGGCCTGCGTGGGCGCATAGCTCAGATCGCAGCTGCTGGCGTTGACGAACACCGTGCCGTCGCGCTCCAGACGCCCATAGGCCTCGTGGATGTGGCCGAAGACGTGCAGCCTGGGCCGGACGCGCTGGACGGCCGCCAGCAGCTCCTCACACCCCACGTCCTCGCCGCGGAAGGTGCGGTCGAGGATCCCGTGTGGCGGACCGTGGGTCAGCAGCACGTCCACGTCGTCGGGGATGCGGCTCCACACCTCGCGTAGCGGCTGACCGCGATCCAGGTTGAAGGCCCAGTCGAAGAAGCGCGGCTGCCAGGGGCTGCCCCAGATCCGCAGCCCCTCGATGGTCATTCCCTCGTCCTGCAGGTAGGTGGCGCCGGTGATCCAGTGGCGCGCCTCAGCCTCGCGCTCGAAGGCGAAGTCGTGGTTGCCGGCGATCACCACCCTGTGGCGATGGGGCTGAGCCGACAGCCACCGATCGAAGGCCTCGATCTCGTGGCGGTCCCCCCGCTTGGTGGCGTCTCCTGCGTGGAGCAGCAGATCCCCGTCGGGCAGCACCATCTGGTCGTGGGTGGAGTGGGTGTCGGAGATGCACACGATCCGCATGCTCCGAGTCTAATGCCGAGCGAACCCCGCAGGCCCTCGCGAGTTCGTGGGATGGTCCGCCTGGGGGGAGACCGTGCACTGGATCGCGCTGCTGCTGACCGACGCCTCTCGTGCCCAGCCCCTCGAGGTCTGCAGCCTGTCGGTGCAGGAGTCCGCCACCTACCTGCTCACCGCACAACCCAAGCAAGACGCCGTCAGCCTCTTCGGGCACACAGCACTGCTGTTCTGGGATCCCGACGACAAGCCGCGCGCCGTGGTCTACGACTTCGGTCGCTTCGACCCCGCCTCCATGGTGTCCATCGCCTGGCGCTTCCTGAACGGGAGCCAGCGCTACTACCTGGCGGAAGACGCAGGCGCCCTCATCCTCGACGATCTCACCCACACCGAGCGCGGTGTGATCGCCCAGCGCCTGGCGCTCACACAGCGCGAGCGCACGGACCTCCGCGACCGCCTACGCCACCAGGTCGCGCACCGCCCCGACTTCGCCTACCACTGGTACGACGCCAACTGCACCACCAAGGTGCGCGATCTGCTCGACGACGTCTTTCAGGGCAGCCTGGCCCCACAGCACACCGATCCCAGCGGCACCTCGCCCGCGCGAGAGGTGCTGCGCCACGCACGCGGGCACCCCCTGTGGCTGGGGCTGCACTGGGGCTCCGGCCGCCACGCCCACGCCGAGGTGGGCCACTGGGAGTCCATGTTCCTCCCGCAGACGCTGATGCGCCGCATCGGGGTGAGCCAGCGCCCCGACGGCACCGGCCCCTTGGTCGAGGACACCTGCCAGCTGGTGGACGACGGGCAGCCGCCCATCGCCGAGGATGCGCCCGA
This sequence comes from Myxococcales bacterium, assembly GCA_019634415.1. GTDB lineage: Bacteria > Myxococcota_A > UBA796 > UBA796 > DRPG01. Next base: position 5,846 of record JAHQVJ010000206.1, on the reverse strand, counting down.
TCGCAGCGCCTGGCTGTGGGCCGGCGGGCTCGCCGCAGCGGGTGTCCTGCTGGGGCTGGCGCAGCTGGCACGCCCGCGGGCGCTGCGCGCCGTCGGCATCACGGGCCTGGTCGTGGGGCTGTACGGCACCGCCGCCCTGCTGGTGGGCCTCCTGGGCACCTTCGCGCCCTTCTGGGGCCATCACAACCTGTGGTTCGCCCACCCCGGCTGGCTGCTGTTGGTCCCGGCAGCCCGCCTGCACGCCCACGCCGGCCTCTGGCCGCAGCGCGCAGCCCTCGGCCTGCTCGCCATCATCGCGCTGGGCCTCCTGGCGGCGTTGGCGTCGGGCGGCCAGGACCATAGCCTCGGCACCGTGGGGGCCTTGCTCCCAGCGGCGCTGGCCAGTGCCTGGATCCTCCGGCCGTCGTCAGCGGTCGAGCACGGCAGCGAGGTCGTCTAGGCGAGCGCGCACGGCATCACAGTAGGCTGCGTTGGAGAACAGCGCACACGGATCCGCAGCACTCGCCCGGTACAGCAGGTCCTGGGTGGTGGCGTAGCGCGCCTCCCAAAGCTTGGCGCCGTCGGTGGGATCGATCTCCACGATGGTGGAGTGATCTCCCTCGATCCCGGCCCACCCGAGGTGGCCCATGCCCACCAGCACGCGCTCGTCCGCCAGCCAGTCCACGCTGCCCAGGGAGCGCTCGAACCACTCGGGCTCCGTCCAGGTCCACAGCAGCGTGGCCGTCATGCTCCCCTCGTCCAGCGCGTACTCGGCCGCGCGAGAGTGGCCTCGCTGCCAGCCGTTGTCGTAGACCAGCAGCCGGTCACCGCGCTTCTGCAGCCCGTGCTGGCACTGCGGGTATGCCTCGTCGGGCAGCGGCACTCCCTCGAGATCCACCAGCGTGAAGTCCCCACCTGGGCCGAAGCGCCAGCGCCACGCCCCCGTCTCCACGTCGATGGCGACGGTCTGCGACAGGAAGCACAGGCTCACGAAGAGCACGTCCTCACCATCCACCGGATCGACGTCCACCCAGTTGGCGTGCCACGCGTCGTCCGGCCCCTCGGGCAGGTGCCCTTCGTCCACGGCGCGCTGGCTGTCGTAGTCGAAGTCCACGGTGGCCGTCACGGGATCCACGCGGCGCACGCGGAAGCCACGGAAGGTGGTGGTGGGCCCGACGTTGTCGACCTCCTCCAGCGTGAGGAAGCGACCGTCCGACAGCAGCTTGCCGTCGTGGTGGAACGGGCTGCTGGACCAGTCGCCCAGCGCAGCGGCGGTGTCGTAGCGCTCCTCGGCACCGAACACCGACAGGCGGCGGGGCCGGTTCGCAGAGTTGGGCGGCCACCCTCCTCCCCAGACGAACCCGTCCTCGCCTCCGTGGTAGTGGAACTCGATGGAGGGCCCGCTGGCCGGCACCTGAGCGCGCCACCGGACGTGCCCCTCCCGATCGAACACCAGCAGCCGCTGGCTCGCGCCGTTGTGGTTGGTCAGCACGTACTCGCGGCCCGCTCGCGGATCGAAGGTCTGCACCTCGATGCCCGGTAGGAGCGGATCGGGCTCCCGGGTCTGGACCACGACGTCCTCGGGGCTACGCCGCGAGCAGGTGGCCACCACCCGGCAGTCGTAGGTGGACGAGGCCCGCAGGCCCGTCAGCTGCAGGGTGTGCACCTCGGAGGGCATCGGGCTCTCCACCAGGTGGACCTCGTCGGGATCGTCGGTGTGGGTGCACGCCACGGCAACCGCATCGGGCGAGGTCAGCGTCACCTCGAAGGAGGTCTCGTGAGCCTCGAAGGACGGGACCACCTCCACGCTGGCCACCCCCGCCCTCGTACCGTCGTCGCACGTCGACACGAGCGCCCCTCCCCCACAGCTGGTCCATCCGAACAGCATCACCCCCACCGACGCGTGGCACAAAGGTCGAACGATCCCTCCTCCGTCCTGACGATGCAGTCGCGTGCCGGACCACACCCACACACACCACCACACCTCCCCCGCGGCTGTCCACGGACTCCGCCTGCTGGCTCGGCATGGGGGCGCTCATTGGTGCACAGATGCACAAGTCATGTGCCGAATCCGAGCTTTTTTCATCACACGGCGCAGGTGACGGTGCCTCATAGACCTGGAGCCACCGATGAACCACGCCGTCCGCCACTGCATCGAGTCCATGTTCGCCTCCGTCGACGCCCGCCGCTGGCCCGACGTCGTCCGCCACTTCACCCCCACGGTGGACGTCGACTACTCCGACCTCGATGGACCTCGGGATCATCTCGCTGCCGCCGAGCTCGTGGCGGGATGGGAGGCCTTCCTGCCCCGCTTCGACTGCACCGTGCACGCGCTGCACGACCTCACGGTGCACGTGGCCGGACCGCGCGCCACCGCCACCGCCACCGCCATCGCCGTACACACCCTCGGCGAGCAGTGCACCGTGCGGCACTGGACAGTCTTCGCCGACTACGACCTCGAGCTCGAGCAGACCGGTGGCGACTGGGCCATCGCACGAATCCGACTGGTGCTGCGCGAGCAACACGGAGACCTCGACCTACCAGCGGTGGCCCTCGGACGGGAACCCACCGCACAGCCACCCGCGCTGGAGCTCGCCTCCGTGCGCGCCTTCTTCGATGCACTGCGCGCCAACGATCGAGCGGCCCTACGAGCCACACTGGCGGAGGACGTGGTGCAGCACATGCCCTTGGCCCCCGCGGGCTTCCCGAGGGAGGTCGCAGGCCGCGACGCCCTCGAGGCGCTCTACGGCAACATCATCGACCGAGAGCAGGACTACGAGACCGCCTGGCACGGTACGTCCCATCCTCGCACCGTCGTCGTCTCCTTCGAGGGCTCGGTGCGACTCGACGATGGCAGTCGCTATCGCAACCGCTATGTGAACCTCTTCACCGTGGACGACGAGGGCCGCATCCGCAGGATCGTGGAGCACTTCGATCCTGACACCCTGCTCGCTCGCTGGCCCGGGTTGCAGCCCCCTCACCACTCGGTGCACGCCTCGGGTGCCTCCACCGACACGGTCGCCGTTCGGCGTGTGACCTTCGCGAGCGAGGGTGCCGCGCTCGTGGGGCACCTCTTCACGCCGAGCGACTCCGCTCGCCGCACCGGACCCGCGGTGATCGTGACCGGCAGCTGGACGAGCGTGAAGGAGCAGATGCCCGATGTGTATGCGAGCCGACTGGCGGAGCAAGGCCTGACCACGCTGACCTTCGACTTCGCCGGCTTCGGGGAGAGCGGCGGCGAGCCCCGGCAGTTGGAGGATCCCGAGCGCAAGATCCGAGACATTCGCGCCGCCGCGCGCTGGCTGCGCGCGCAGCCTGGTGTGGAGACCGTCGTTGGACTGGGGATCTGTGCGAGTGCCGGGTACCAGGCCCACGCCGCCGCCGACGGCAGCCTCGATCGGCTGCTGCTGGTGGCCCCTTGGCTGCACGACGAGACCCTGGCGCGCGGCATCTACGACGGTCGGCCCGGAGGTTCGGACGGGCTCGTCGCCGCCTCCCGTGCGGCGACACCCGGCGAGGTGGTGCTGGCTGCCAGCGAGCTGGATCCACTGGCGGCCATGTACGTTCCGGAACACGCGTTCGACTACTACCTGAACCCCGCGCAGGGAGCCGGACCGCACTACGACAACCGGTTCGCAGTGGCCGGCTGGGAGGGCTGGATCACCTTCGACGCAATCTCCGCCGCACGAGCCCTCACCCTGCCCGTGCACGTGGTGCACAGCGAGCAGGGCGCAATCCCCGAGGGAACGAAGCGCTTCGTCGCACAGCTGACCGCGCCCCACACCGTCACCTGGCTCGATGCCTTCACCCAGCAGCAGCTCTACGCAGACCCTGCAGCCGTCCGCGCCGTCCTGGACGACGTCCTGTCCTTCCTGCAGGGCTGAGCCGCGGCGGCGATCAGCGGATCACCTCCTGCACGGTGGCTCGAAGGCAGCGCACGAACTGCTGCACCCGGGCGCTCACGAGCCTTCGATCGGCGTGGACCACGTAGATGGGTGCATAAGGAGGGAGCTGGACCTCGGGGAGGATCTGCACGAGCGTGCCCCGCCGCAGGTCCTCCATCACGGAGAAGCACGACAGGTAGCCGACCCCGAGCCCGCGCCGGACGAGATCGAGCAGCGACACCCCGTCGTTGACGGTCATTCGAGGTCGCACCGACAGCGTGCGGACCCGCCCTTGGTCGACGTAGGGCCATCGGGTCACCTCCACGGTGCCCGAGTGGTAGGCCACGATGGGCCAGCGCAGCAGATCGGTGGGGTGCTCGGGCAGCGGCCGACCCTCCAGCAGGCTCGGTGCAGCGACGAGGCAAACCGCGTTGTCGCACAGCTTGCGCGCCACCAGCTCGGCCGCAGGGGGTAATCCCACCGTGAGCGCCACGTCGAGACCCGCCCGGGAGAAGGCCAGCGGCTCGTCGCTGAGCGTGAGGAACACGTCGACGGCAGGATGCTCGGCGGCGAACCGCTCCACCGCCGGCAGCACCAGCACGGCACCCACGTGGACCAGCGAATGCACCCGCAGCTCACCGCTCACCAGCTCCTCGAGGCGCTCGAGCTCCGCCAGCAGCTCGTCGAGCTGCACTCCGATGCGCCGTGCGTGAGCGAGCACCAAGACGCCCGCGGGGGTGAGCTGACGAGTCCGGGTGGTGCGCGTCATCAGAGGAACGCCGAACCGATCCTCGAGCGCGCGCACCTGCCGGCTCACCGTGGAGTGGGCCATGCCACGCCGGGCTGCGGCGGCCGCGAAGCCCCCCGCCTCCACCACGTCGCGGAAGAGCAGAATCCGATCCACGTCCTCCATCGGCCCTCCGGCCGCCCTCGTACCCGCAGGGCCTCCACCCGTCGACGTGGGGCACAATGGCCCTGCACTCGGAATCGCCTCGTGGATCTCACCTTCGTCGTCGTCGCAGCCGCCATCTACAGCTTCGGGCTGGTGTCGGGCCGCCTGGAGCGCAGCCCTCTGACCGCGCCGCTGTTCTTCACCGCCGCCGGCTGGGGCCTGGGTCGGCTGGGGGTGCTCGGCGCAGACGTCGGGGAGGAGGCCATCCACACCCTGGCGGAGCTCACGCTGATCCTCGTGCTGTTCACCGACGCCTCGCGCATCGATCTGGGCTGCCTGCGACGGGAGCGCGCGCTGCCCACGCGGCTCCTCGCCATCGGCATGCCGCTCACGATCGTGGCAGGCACGGCCGTGGGCAAGGCCCTGTTCCCGGCGCTGACGTGGGTGGAGGCAGGACTGCTCGCGGCCATCCTGACCCCCACCGACGCAGCCCTGGGGCAGGCGGTGGTGAGCAACCCCGCCGTACCCGTGCGGATCCGACAGTCGCTCAACGCCGAGAGCGGCCTCAACGACGGCATCGCGCTGCCCGTGGTGTTGCTGCTGGCCTCCATGGCCGGGGCGGTGGAGGAAGGCGAAGGGGCCGCCTTCTGGGTGCGGTTCGTGGTGCTCGCCGTCACCCTGGGACCGCTGGCGGGTGCCGCCGTCGGCTGGGTCGGCGGCAAGCTGCTGGCCGCGGCGAGCGCCCGCGATTGGGTCAACGAGCCCTTCCAGCGACTGTCGGTCCTGGCCCTGGCCTTCGGGGCCTTCGGAGCCGCCGAGCTCGTGGGCGGCAACGGCTTCATCGCCGCGTTCGTGGCGGGCCTGTGCGTGGGCAACGCCGCCCCCGCGCTCCGCGAGCCGCTGCAGGCGTTCGGCGAGGCCGAGGGCCAGCTGCTGGCGCTCGCGGTCTTCGGCGTGTTCGGCGCCACGCTGCTCCCCGCAGCGGTCGCCCACACCACGGCCACAGCCGTCGTCTACGCCGTGCTGAGCCTCACGGTGGTGCGCATGGTGCCCGTGGCCCTCTGCCTGCTGGGCAGCGGCCTACGCGGGCC
>JAHQVJ010000205.1 GCA_019634415.1 Myxococcales bacterium | reverse complement strand
GCGAACTTCGACGCGGCGTACGCCCCGAGGCCGGGCAGCGCCATGACCGCCGACAGCGAGCTGATCATCACCACGGTGGCGCGATCCGCCTGGCGCAGTGCGGGCAAGCAGGCCTTGGTGAGCGCCCACGCACCGAACACGTTCACCTCGAACAGGTGGCGAATCTCGTCCTCGTCGACGTCCTCGAGGAAGCCGCCCAGCGCCACACCAGCGTTGTTCACCAGACCGTCGAGCCCCCCCTGCTCGGTGAGGATTCGCTCCACCGCTGCGGTGCGCTGCTCGGCCACCGTGACGTCGAGGGGGAGGGGGATCACGTCGAGGCCGGTGGCAGCGGCGCGTAGGTCGCTGGCACTCGACATGCTCCGGAGGCCCGCGTAGACGATGTGCCCACGGCGTGCGGCTTCTAGGGCGGCGAGCCGTCCGAACCCCGATCCGCAACCCGTGATCAACACCACGCCCATAGGTCTCCCGTCCAAGATCTCGGACCACCGAACGCCACTCCGACGGAACATGTCAAGGTTGTCGCGATCCTGATCATCGTTACGCGACAATCTGTTTGTGGGGAAGCAAGGACGCGGGCGGATGCTGTGCAGCGCAGCGTCCCGGTGGGGGCCCATTCGATGGCCACGACCTTGCAAGTCGAGGCATGTGGGGGTGCGCGTGGAGCTCAGCCAGGGATCGGATGGCGTCCAGCCGGGCACACGAGTGGATCGATACGAGGTGCTCGGTCTTCTCGGAGAGGGGGGGATCGCACGCGTGTATCGTGCGCGGCACACGGCGCTCGGGTCGCTTCACGCCCTCAAGGTGCTGTGGGTGGACCGGCCGAGCGTTCGAGAGCGGGCCGTTCGGGAAGGGCGGGTCCAGGCGACCATCCGACACCCCAACGTGGTGGCGGTCACCGACATCGTGACGCATCAGGGCGCGCCTGCCCTCGTGCTGGAGTACGTGGCGGGACCGTCCCTGGAGCAGCTGCTCGCCGTGAGGAGGCCCTCCCTCGCGGAGGTGGATCGCGTGGCGCGGGGCACGCTCCGTGGAGTGGCGCACGCCCACCAGCACGGCGTGGTGCACCGAGACCTGAAGCCGGGGAACATCCTGCTGGAGCTGTCGGACGAGGGGCTGGTGCCGCGCGTCACCGACTTCGGCATCGCCAAGCTGCTCGGAGCGGTGGGGCAGGGCCTGCGCACGCAAGCGGGTGCGGTGATGGGGACCCCCGCCTACATGTCCCCCGAGCAGCTCACCGACGCCAGCCGGGTGGACGAGCGCACCGACGTGTGGGCCCTGGGCGTGTTGCTGTTCGAGATGTGCACGGGACGTACACCCTACGAGCCCTTCGAGGAGCGGCCCTTGCTCGAGCGGATCATGGCGGGGGAGCGTCAGCGAGTACGAGACCTGGTTCCCGAGCTCCCCGAGCGAATGGTGCGAGCCATCGAGGGAGCGCTGCACGGCGATCGGGATCGGCGGCTGCCCGATGCCGCTGCGATGCTGAAGGTGTGGTGCGGCGGTGCGCAGGCCGTGCCCGAGCTGGAGGGGGGATGGTCGTCCACGACGATGGCGGCCGCCTACGAGCTGCGACCACAGCTCGTGGGCACGGGGGAGGAGCCCTCCACCCTGCGCCCTCAGGGGCGGTCCCGGATTCCCATGAGGTGGATGGTGGCGCTGCCCTTGCTGGCGCTGGCCACCGTGGCGGTTGCAGTGGTGGCGATCCTCGTCATCGTGTTCGGTTGACCCAGCGATGAACTGTGTTGAACTGGTGATGACCCGCACCACGAGGGGTAGAGCAGCTGCATAGCTTCAGGTGTGACGCCCCTGGAGGAACCATGAAGATTGCCCACCATCTCTTTGTCTGTGCAGCCGCCGTCGGCCTGGTGGGCTGCGCCGCGCTCGAGGGGCCCGCCGGCCCCGCTGGCGTGGACGGTGCAGACGGAGTCCCTGGCGATCCGGGACCTCAGGGGCCGGCCGGACCGGCCGGGCCCGCAGGCGCGGATGGGGAGGACGGCGCAGACGGGGATGCCGAGATCCTGTACTCGGACTGGTTCACTGCCAAGGAGTGGGGTGGTGCAGACGTCTTCGGCATCTACACGTTCACCTACGACGAGTCCGTGCCCGAGATCGACGCGGACATCCTCGACGAAGGGTTGGTGCTGGTGTACGGACGCCTGTCGTTCTATGCAAAGACGTTCTGGGACCCCGACTCGATCGCGCAGCTGCCCATCTCGGTCACCTACTCGGCCCAAGGCTTCTGGTACGAGGACTCCTGGACGTTCCGAGCGACCGAGGGAAACCTGCAGCTCCGCATGACCAACAACGAGAACCTCTACCAGTTCCTGCCCAGCGGAAACGAGTTTCGCTATGTGATCATTCCTGGTGGAACCCTGATCCCCGAGGCCACGCTCCAGGCGCTGCCCGAGCTCTCCTACGAGGATGCGATGGACCGCATCGGTCTGCTGGAGGACGAAGCCTTCGAGCTGTGATCGGACGCTGGTCGACCGGTGGTCAGTCGGAACCCTCGAGCATGCGCTTCAGCGTGGCGTAGTCGCCGTCCACCGAGCGCTTCACCATGAAGCGCATCACGGGCCCCAGCAGACGGAACCAGCCCTCGGTCTGTCCCGCCACGTGGGCGGTCACGCGGCACCGACCCTCCGACAGCGGGAGGACCTCACGCACCACCTGAATCGGGAACGTGCTCTCGATGCTGGCGATGCTGACGGATCGACCCGGCTTCAGATCGGTGACCTCGAAGGTCGTCACGATGGCTCGGCCGAGGAAGGTGGCGCGCTGCTCGTAGGTGGAGCCGACCCGGAGGGGAGGCTCGGAGGTGAACTGGGCGTGTCTCATGCCCGACTGCCAGCGGGGGTTGTTCTCGAAGTTCGACACGAAGTCGAACACCTCGTCCGCTGGGCGATCGATCTCGATGCTGGACTGGATCTGCACATCCCCTCCACCTGCAGGCGCTGTAGTCAGGGTCGCTGTGTGAGACAATGGGTGCTCGAATGAACACATTGTTCGGAGAGTCGAACGATGGCTCTGGACGACATGATGCTGTTCGAGCGGGTGGTGGATCTGCGCTCCTTCACCGAGGCAGCTCGTCAGCTGGGGGTGTCGAAGGCCACGGTGAGCACGCGGGTGGCGAAGCTGGAGGCTCGACTGGGCGTGCGCCTGCTGCACCGCACCACCCGCTCGGTGCAGCCCACCGACCTCGGTGTCGCCTACGCAGAGCGCTGCCGCACCATCCTGGCGGAGGTGCGCGAGGCGGACGCGTCGGTCTCCGCTCTCGCGCCGGAGCCTCACGGCGTGCTGCGGATCAGCTGTCCCCGGCTGTTCGGTATCGCCTTCCTCACGCCGCTGGTGACCAGGTGGCTCGCGGACCATCCCCACGTCCAGCTCGAGCTCGCACTCACCGAGCGTCGGGTGGATCTGGTGGAGGAGGGATTCGATCTCGCGATCCGCATCGGAGCGCTGTCCGACTCCGGCTTGGTGGCCCGTCGGCTCGGGCAGGCGGGCTCGGTGGTGGTGGGGTGTCCAGCGGTTTGCCCCAGCCCTCTGGAGCGCCTGACGTGGATCGGTGTGGGGAGGCGGTCCGTCGAGATCGTCGTGGACGGGCGAGCGGTGGAGCTGTGTGCTCGCGTGGCGGTGGACTCCCTCGAGATGGCGCGGGATCTCGCGATCGCGGGCACGGGGGTGGCGTTGCTGCCGCGCTTCGTGTGTCTCGAGGCGCTGAATACGGGTGCGCTGGTGGAGCTGTGGCCCGCCGAGCAGCTGCCGCGCTGGCCGATCCATGCGGTGTTCCCCACGCGTCGACAGCTGTCGGCCCGCGTGCGGACGTTCTTGGACCTGCTGGTGCAGCTCGCTGTAGCCGCACCGTGGGATCCGTCGAGAGCTAGCTCTTCGGAGGCTTGACGAACTTCGGAAGCGTGCCCTCTTGCTTGGCGATGATGCCGAGCATCACCTCGTCGGCGCCGCCGCCGATGGAGATGAGGCGCGCGTCGCGGTAGGCCCTGGAGATCCGGGACTCGTGGCTGTAGCCCATGCCGCCCCAGAACTGCAGGCAGGAGTCCAGCACCTCGCGGCACAGGCGGCCGCACTTGAGCTTGGCCATCGACGCCAGGGTGAGGATGTCCTCGCCGCGCACGTAGGCTTCCGTGGCCCGGTACACGAGCGAGCGGAGCAGCTCCACCTCGGTGCGCAGTTCGGCGAGCTTGTAGTGCACCACCTGGTTGTCGAGGATGGGCCGCCCGAAGGCCTTGCGGCCGCGGGTGTAGGCGATGGTCTCGTCGATGACGCCGTCGAGCATGCGCAGGCTGTTCGCCGCGCCCCAGAGCCGCTCCTCCTGGAACTGCCACATCTGGTAGAGGAAGCCGGCGTTCTCCTGGCCCACCAGGTATCGCTTGGGCACGCGCACGCCGTCGAAGAACAGCTGGGCGGTGTCGGACGACCACATGCCCAGCTTCTCGATCTTCTGCCGCTCGATGCCCGGTGCGTCCAGCGGCACCATGATGAGGGACTTGTTCTTGTGCGGACCGCCACGATCGCCGGTGTTGGCCAGCACACAGCACCAGTCGGCCTTCAGGCCGTTGGTGATCCACATCTTGGTGCCGTCGATGATGTAGTCGTCGCCGTCGGGTCGGGCGACCGTTCGCAGGCCGGCCACGTCCGAGCCGGCGTTGGGCTCGCTCACGCCGATGCAGCCCACCTGGTCGCCGGCGATGGCGGGCGCCAGGAACTCCTGGCGCAGCTCGTCGCTGCCGAACCGGGCCAGCGCGGGAGTGCACATGTCGGACTGCACGCCGATGGCCATCGGGATCCCGCCCGCGTGGCACGTGCCGAGCGCCTCCGCCACCACCACGGCGTAGGAGTAGTCCAGGCCCATTCCGCCGTACTCCTCTGGGTAGTGCACCCCGAGCAGCCCCAGGTCGCCGAGCTTCTTGAACAGCTCGTGGGACGGGAACTCGCGAGCCTCCTCCCACGTCTCCACGTAGGGGTTGATCTCGGTGTCGACGAAGTCTTCTACGAGCTTGCGCAGGTGCTCGTGCTCCTCTGTGAGCTGCATGCTGGCGTCCTCGCTTGGGGTGGGTGTGGTGAGTCGGTCATGGTTCGCCGTCGAGCACCTTCGGCGGAGCTGAGAGGTGAAAGCCGTCGAAGGGCGTGCTGCGATCGTGGTCGGCCATGGGAAACAGCGCGGTTCCGAGCGGAGCCCCACCGTCGATGGGGATGGTGATGCCGGTCACGAAGGCGGCTGCCTCGCAGAGCAGGAAGCAGATCACCGCACTCACCTCGGCCTCGGTGCCCAGGCGGCGCATGGGGATGTGCTGTGGCAGCTGTGCGATGAGGGCGCGCGTGGGCCCTTCGTAGGTGTCCATCCCGCTCGAGGCCACGAAGCCGGGGGCCACGGCATTGACCCGGACCCCGCTGGAGGCCCACTCGAAGGCCGCGGTCTTGGTGAGGTTGACCATGCCTGCGCGGGCGGCACCGGAGTGCCCCATGCCCGGCATGCCGTTCCACATGTCGGCCACCATGTTCACGATGGCGCCGCCGTTCGACTGCATCCACTGGGTGTAGGTCTCGCGCGCCATCAGGAAGCCGCCCGTGAGGTTCGTGGCGACCACGGCCTCGAAGCCTCGCTTGTTGATGGCGGCCAAGGGGGAGGGGAACTGGCCTCCTGCGTTGTTCACCAGCCCGTCGATTCGGCCGTGCCGCTCCAGGATGGTGGTGATCGCCTGCTTGACGGCCGGCTCGTCGCGGATGTCGAGGGACAGCTCGGATGCGGCGCCACCCGAGGCCTCGATCTCCTGCACGACGGCCCTGAGCTTGGCCTCCTTCCTGCCGATGAGCACCACCGTCGCCCCAAGCGAGGCCAGCTCGTGAGCGGTGCATCGGCCGATGCCGCTGCCTCCGCCCGTGACCACCTGGACGGTGCCAGCGAAGAGATCTGGGCGGAGAACACTGCGGTACGTGGACCCACTGGACATGGGCAGAGAGTAGCGATGGATGACGTATACGTCAACCATGTTCGACATGCGTCACGGAAGGACGTATGGTGCACGTTGTGGAGGCGGCTGTAGATGGGTGCAGGTCCAGTCAGCGACGAGGAACACCCTCGGCACTTCGTGGATGCACATCGCGAGGAGCGGGACGTCGAGGTGTTCGGCATCGGGGAGCTGGCCTCGAGCCTCGACACCACCACTCGCGCGATCCGGTTCTACGAGTCCAAGGGCTTGCTGAGCCCGAAGCGCGTGGGCAACACGCGGGTGTACGGTCGCCGGGAGCGGGCGCGTCTGGTGCTCATCTTGCGGGGCAAGGCGCTGGGGCTGTCGCTGCGCGAGATCGGCGAGTACCTCGACCTGTACGGCGAGCGGGGGGAGGGGCGCGAGCGGCAGCTGGTGCACGTCATCGAGGGCAGCGCCACCCGCATCGCGGAGCTGCGGGAGCGGCAGAGCAAGATCGAGCAGACGATCCGCGAGCTGGAGCTGATCCGCGATCACAGCATCGAGCGCCTGCAGCAGCTGCGGTCTCCAGGATAGGGGGCATCCCGACTCGGATCGGGAGGGCGGTGTGTTCGGGCTGTGGATGGCGGTCGCGGGGGCAGCCCCCGAGGTGGAGAAGCCGCCGCGCACGCATCATGTGGCGAAGCGCGAGGTCTACCGAGTGCAGGCGCGCGACGGGGTGCAGCTGCACACCGTGGTGATGAAGCCTCGCGGGGAGGGGCCGTTTCCCACGGTGATGACGCGGCTTCCCTACCGGCTGGATCTGTTGGTGGCGACGGAGTGCAGGCGCTTCGTGCGCCGTGGCTACGCCTGTGTCTGGCAGCACGTGCGCGGTCGAGAGGAGTCGGACGGGGCTTGGCGGCCGTTCTTCAACGACGAGCGAGATGGTCAGGACTTCGTGCAGTGGGTGCAGGGCCAGTCCTGGTCCGATGGGCGCATCGCCTGGATCGGCGCCAGCTACCTGGCGGCCACGGGTTGGACGGTGGCACAGGGAGATCCCGACGGGGTGAAGCTCCTGGTCTCGCGAATCTTCGCACCTCCGCTGCATCGCTCCGCCTTCGAGGACGGCCTGCTGCGGCACGAGCTCGCGACGGCCTGGATGACGAAGATGCCCAGCAGCGAGGACGACCAGCTGGGCGGGGCGCGCACCTACAAGCGTGCGCTGGCGCATCGGCCCCGCACCACCATGGACGTGGCGTCGGTGGGGCACGAGGTGCCCTGGTTCCGCGAGTGGATCCGCTCCGAGGTGCCCACGGATCCCTTCTGGCAGTCCCCAGAGCCGCTGCGCTTCGAGAACGCGGCGGAGTCGATGCAGGTCCCGGTGTTCATGGTGGGGGGCTGGTCGGACGCCTTCATCGACGCCCAGCTCGACGCTTGGTCGCGGCTGAGCACGCGCGACGAGAGTATGCTGGTGGTGGGACCCTGGGCGCACCTCGGTCAGCGACCGGCCTCCTTCCGGATGCGCGGCAAGCGCGGGCCGAACTCTGCAGGGGGTGGGCTGCTGCAGGGGCCGAGGGTGATGGACTGGATGGACCACCACCTCAAGGGCACGGCTCCGCGCACCGAGCACGGAGGGGTGGTCACCTACGTGGTGGGAGGCGACCGCTGGGAGCGGCGAGATGCCTGGCCTCCACCCACCACGAGACAGCGATGGGGCCTGTCGCCGGGCGACACCCGGTGCGACGGGTCGCTGCTGGTGGGGGAGCAGCCGCTACAGACTCCGCTTCGGTGGACCTACGATCCAGAGGATCCGCTGCCGTCGAGGGGCGGCGCGGGCATCCTCGCGGGGGCGCTTCCGCTGATGGGGGGCGTGAAGCCGGGCTTCGTGCGGGTGCGCGATCTGTGCCGCGAGCGAAGCGACGTGTGGCGCTTCGTGTCTGCTCCCCTCGAGGCGCCGCTGCACTTCGCGGGCACCGTGCGCATGGAGCTGAAGGTGGCATCGTCGGCGCCGGACACCGCCTTCGGCTTCCGCCTGCTGGAGCGTCGGCGCGGAGGCAAGGAGATCATGCTGCGAGAGGGGTTCGCCACCCTGGCCTTGCGGCATGGACCGCCGCGGCAGCCGTATGCGCCGGGCGAGCGCGTCTGGCTGACGCCGGACGCCCAACCCCTGGAGGCCGAGCTGCAGCCGGGGTCGTCGCTGGTGGTGGTGATCACCTCCAGCAGCTTCCCGGCGGTGGAGGCGCATCCCAACCGAGCTGGCGTGCTGGCCGAGGCGGTGGACACTCAGCCTGCAGAACAGACGGTGTTCGAAGCCACCTTGGTGATGCCGGTGGTGGGGGACGAGCCCGAGGAGCCAGCGGAGCGCGGCTCGCCGGTGTCGACGCGTTGAGGGCGCCGATCTCCCTGGAGAGGAAGGGGTGGTCCGACGTCTACCCAGAGTCCGGATGCGTAGGTAGCTCCTGGGCCAGCGCCTTGCCGAAGTCGTCGATGCTGTCGCGTAGAGCGCCGATCAGGGGGCTGTCGCGGCGCTCGGCGAGGTAGAGCAGGTAGACCTCCAGGAGGCGGCCCACGCGACGCGGAAGCACGGGCTCCAGCTGCCCCCGAGCCAGATCCTCGGCCACCAGGTGCACGGGGACCAGCGCGATTCCCGTGCCGGCGCGGGCGGCGTCCACCACGGCGGACAGGTCGTTCGTCACCATGTGGGGATCCACTCGGAAGGCCTCGCCGTCCGGTGTGGGCCACGATCGCTGCGACAGCCCGCCCGAGCGGGTGGCCAGCAACACGTGCTCCTCCAGCTCCGCAAGGCTGGCGGGGCGGCCCCGCTCGTTCAGGTAGGCGGGCTGCGCCACGGCGAGCACCCAGCTCCGCCCGACGTGATGACGCACCCAGGGAGCATCCTCGAGCGGACCGGTGGCGAAGGCCACGTCGAAGGCCTCGTCGAGCAGGTGCGGCACGTGCTCGCGCACCGTCAGCTCCACGCGGACGTCGGGGAACTGAGTGCGGAAGCGCATGAAGAAGCGACCGAGCAAGGGGCCGGCCAGGCCGGGAGGGGAGCAGACCCTAAGCCAGCCTCGCACCGACCCCGCGGTGTGCTCCACCGCCTCGCGCACGGTGCGCAGCTGTGCCAGCGCGCCCGCGGCCCCCTCCGCGAGCTGACGGCCCGCCTTGGTCAGTCGAAAGCTGCGCGTGGTGCGCTCCGCGAGGACGACGCCCAAGGCGGTCTCCAAGCGGGCCAGGCGCCGGCTCACGGTGCTTCGGGGAACGTCCAGCTGCCGGGCGGTGCGACTCACGGACCCGGTCTCCGCGAGGCTCACCAGCGTGGGCAGCGCCGCCAGGATGTCTTCCATGGGGAGGCCGTAGCATGGGCGCACCAGCGATGGGGGATTCGGGTGCGTGGTGGCTCCACGATGCCCTCGGCATGCAGTGGAGCACGGTCGCACCAGTCTGGAGCACAAACACGCATGGCAAAAGGGGCCTCAATCCAGCACCTTTCAGGCTGGGTGTGGGGAGGAGGGAGCCGATGCTGCTGTGGGCGTTGACCGTTCCGTGTCTCGCGACCCCCGATGCCGGGGAGCAGGTGTCGCTGTCGGTGGCCATCCTCGCACTTCCCAGCGACGCGGGAAGGGTGATGTGCTCTCTATACGCATCGGCTGACACCTGGCTGTCGGACACGGCGGCGCTGCACTCCGTGGTGGCGCGTCCTGCGGGCCGTCGTGCGGTCTGCGACTTCGGGCTACAGCCCGCCGGGCACTATGCCGTCGCCTTCTTCCACGACGTCAACGACAACGGGCGCATGGACTACACCGCGCTGGGGCTGCCCAAGGAGCCTTGGGGTGTGAGCAACGATGCTCCCGCCATGTTGAGCGCCCCTCGCTTCCGCGCCGCAGCCTTCGTGCATCCGGGCTCAGCGCAGCGGATGAGCGCCCGCTGAGCGCTGTGCGATGGCGTCGCGGACCTCGCGGATCCGCTGCTGTCTCGCACGCTGCATCCGCTCGAAGGGCAGAGCGCAGGCAGCGGCGTGGGCCTCTCGCAAGGACACGGGATTGCCCAGGATTGGCTCGTCGTAGTGGGCGTCTTCGCGCAGATCGAGGTCCTCGTGGGCGCGCAGGTGCACGGGCCCCGTCTCGAGGAAGACGGTGGTGAGGCGCTCGCCCGGGCCCACCTCGACCGCGTCCGCCGACACCACCTTGTAGCTTCCCGCGTCGGGGCCGCTGTGCAGGTGGGTCACGGTGCTGAACAGGTCGAAGGATCCGTTGGCGTGCACGGTGTCCGCGTGGGTCCCCACCAGCACCGAGTCCACCACGCTGCCGCCCGACGCGACGTGCACCCCGATCAGCACGGAGTCACGCACGTCGGTGCCGGGAGCGATGGTGCTGTCCACCACAATGTTCCCCCGTGCGTCGCGCGGGTGCTCGATCCCGGCGAGGCTGCGGGCCACCTCGGCCCGAGGGCCCACGCCGTTCAGCGCCATCACGAAGGCGCGCATGCGGCGGTGCTCCCCGACGTCGCCCCAGAATGGCTCCTGCACGTCCAACGCCACCATGCGCAGGGGCGGTCCGTGCGCCTCGATCGCCTCGATCACGCGCCCGAGGCGGTCGAGCACATCGGGCATGGTCTGGCTCAGGGCCTCGATGGCGGGGCTGTCCGCGATGGCCTGGCGCCACGCCTCGGTCCGTGCTGCCCGATCGCTGATCCGCGCGATGGTCAGCGCCGTGAACAGCTGTGGATCCAGGTCGGGTCTGGTGGACGCATCGGCGTGCGGATCGTCGACGTCGGCGCGGAACTCCTGGAGGAGGGCGTCGAGGAGGCGGCGAGACAGGGCGATGGAGCCGATGTTGACGCCGCCCCACAGGGCGCCCTGGTCGCGATGCAGCCACCCGCGATCGGCCAGCGCCTCCATCTGTGCGAGCGGACGGCGTGGGATGAAGGCCGTGATCGCACCGGCAGGGTCCACGCCGATCCAGTCCTTGCTGGTGGCATCCGCTTCGGTGATGCGACGCATGGACACGAAGCGAACGACGTCTGCGCTCGCGAAGCGGGGATCGCAGCCCGACAGATCGCAGCTCGGGATCTGCACCTCGTCGCCCCACTTCACCACCATCCCGTCGAACCCGGAGCGTCGGAGGAACGCCTCCACCGGGGCGAACGCCCACAGGGCCAGCAGCGCGATGGGGGGGAAGCCCTCGGCGAAGGTGGCGAGGGCCGGCTTCTGGCCACCCTCGGCTTCGGTGAAGGGGGACGCGCGACGGCCTCGCCCGATGGCAAAGGCGAACAGCGCTCCTTCGCCCGCCGTGAGCCGTCGTCTCACGCGCTTCCACAGCAGCAGCAGCCCGAGCGCCTGGTTCACGGGCAGGTCCTCGTGCAGGGCCAGGGCGGTGCGGGCCATCAGGGCGCTCGAGGCCTCCTGGAGGCGCTGCTGCCACTGAGCGGTGGCCGACCCGCTTGCCGTCACCACGCCCACGGTGGAGGCAGGTCGCGACTCGCGTCCCGTGAACAGCGCACGGGTCTGCGCCACGCGACGTAGCCAGGGGTGGGGGGGGACGGTGGCGCGCACCAGGCGCGTGGGGGCGTCGCGGGTGGAGGACTGCAGCACCTCGTAGGGGCAGCCATGGGGCAACACGCAGGCGCGCCCACGCTCGAGCAGCACCCGCCCCCGGTCCGTACGAACCACCAGCGCATGCTCTGAGAGGTTCACGAGGGTGTCGAGCCCATGGGCCACATAGGAGCGGGCGTGCCCCGGCGGGAGCGTGGCCAGGGTGAGCTCGAAGGCCGGGCAGGGGCTCTGCAGCGTGTGATCCGACCACTCGCCCTCGGGGGCGGGGGTGCGGCGTGGCAGGCCGGTCTCGAAGTCCACCACCCTCGCGAACTCGTCGGGGTCGGTGTGCTTGATGGTGAGGCCGCACCGCACCACGTTGTCGGAGCTGGCCATGATCTCCACGCCGGCGCCCTGAAGGTAGACGTGGGGGCATCCGGGGGGCAGGAACAGGCCCTCTCCGGGGCTCAGCGTGACGGGCTCCAGCAGCGCCAGCAGGAGCAAGCCTCGGTCTGCCAGGCGCGCCTCGGGGCAGTCGTGCACCTCCGCCGCACGGAGCACCCAGTGCTGCCACGTGTCTGGGCTGGGTGTCGTCGCACGGGACAGCCGGTCCAGCAGCGTGCCCACCGCTCGCCGTACCTCGGCCAGCGGACGCGTCAGGGTGCGCCGCACCAGGGACTCGACCGTGCGGGTCGGCTCCCCCAGCTCGGGTACCTCGGCCAGCAGCCTGGGTACGTCGGCGTCCGGGCGGAAGCCCGCCAGGGCTTGGAAGGGAGTCAGGGCGACCAGCAGCTCGGGCTTGGCGTTGGGGTCGCGGTAGCACCGCGTCGGATCGTCGGGGGCCAGGCCCGCCTGCTCCTCGCGCTCGAAGCCGATGCGAGCGGCACGGGCGTCGGGATGGGCCTGCAGCGACAGCGGCTGGGCGACGGCCAGCACCTTGAGCAGGTACGGATGCCCTCCGAAGCGATCGGCGATGTGGCTCGGCAGCACATCGGCGTGGGCCACGAGGCGATCGAGCCCCTGCTCGCCCCCTTCATCGGTCACGGTGGCCGGACCGGCGGGGTGTGCGCCGTACCAGGCCTCCGCGGCCTGCTGCGCGGGCAGCGCCAGCAGCCGACACAGCGAGGCGCTGTCTCCCCAGGCATAGGGTCGAATGTGGGGGCGAATCATGAACGGTGGATCGGGTACCGCGCCACACCTCCTGACGTCCGTGCTGGTGCCGACCGTGGTCTTCGGCATGTCGTTACGCGTCCCGCGCCTCGCGTTCAGGTAACAGCGTGGTCGATGGAGGTTACCCAGGCAACCATGACGGCGGGTACCTCCTTCCTGTTGGCCGCCCTCGTGGCCTTGTTCGTCGGCCCTGCGCTGCTCCACCTGGGGCGAGGCTCGGCCACCTGGCGCGCGGGAATCGACGGGCTGGCGCTGGCGCTGGTGGGCGGGCTTTGCCTGCTGCACGTGGGGCCTCACGCGCTGGCCCACGGCGGGCTCGCGGCGCTGGGGGCCCTCGTCGTGGGAGCCGTGCTCCCTGGCCTGCTGCGCCGCGTGAGCTGGACGTGGGGGGCGGTGGCCGTGCTGTGCCTGCACGCGGCCGTCGACGGGGCGGCGCTGTCGTTGGCGGATCCGGCGGTGGGCTTGTCCCTCACGGTGGCGGTGGTGGCCCATCGGATCCCGGTGGGGCTCGTGGTGGCGAGCAGCGCAGGCACGCTGCAGCAGGCGGTGTGGGTGCTCCTCGCCGTGGCGCTGGCCACGGTGGCTGGGTTCGCGGTGGGGTCGGGAGCCCACGAGCTGCTGGCCGAGGAAGTGCACGGGGTGATCGAGGGGCTCGTGGCCGGCGGGTTGCTCCACGTGGTGTCGGTGGATCGGAGCCAGTCCTGCGGCCACCACGTGCCGCGCGAGGAGCGCCAAGCGAGCGCAGGAGGTGCCCTGCTGGGCCTGATCTGCGTGGCGGCGTTCACCTGGATGGCGAGCGACGACGGGGAGCTGCACCACGTGCAGTCCACGGTGGAGACGCTGGGGGTGCTCACCCTCACCAGCGCTCCGGCGCTGCTGGTGGGGTTCGTGCTGGCGGGGCTGCTGTCGGCGCTGCTGGATCCGGCCCGCGCCACCTGGCTGGGCGGAGGAAGCCGCGCAGGCCAGGCCATGCGGGGCGTGGTGTTCGGGCTCCCCCTGCCGGTGTGCTCCTGCGGCGTGGTGCCGATGTATCGGTCGCTGGTGCGCAGCGGGGTGCCCATCACCGCGGGCTTGGCGTTCCTGGTCGCGACCCCCGAGCTGGGCCTCGACGCCGTGTTGCTCTCCATCCCTCTGCTGGGGGTGCCCCTGACCATCGCCCGCGTGGTGGCCGCCTTCGGCGTGGCCCTCGTGGTGGCCTGGCTGGTGGGAGGCGGCTCCACCAGCGCCCCGGCGGTGGCGCAGCCCATCGTCACCGACAGCGAGGAGACCCTGGGCAGTCGTCTCCGGCGAGGGGTGCGCTACGGGCTGGGCGATCTCGTGGACCACACGCTGCCCTGGATCGTGGCGGGGCTCGTCATCGCCGCGCTGGCCGAGCCGCTGTTGGGCCACGACCTGCTGGTGAAGCTACCTCCGGTGGTCCAGGTCCCCCTCGCTGCGCTGGTGGGGATCCCGCTGTACGTGTGCGCGTCGGGGGCGACCCCGCTGGCGGCGATGGCCGTGCACAAGGGGCTGTCGGCGGGAGCGGCGCTCACCTTGCTGCTGGCGGGGCCGGCCACGAACATGACCACCTTCGGCATCCTGTCGTCGCTGCACGGTCGCGCCCTGGCCGTGCGCTTCGGCATCGTGCTCACGGTGGTGGCGGTGGCCGTGGGCTGGACCGTGGACGCCATCGGGCTGGGGCTGCCCGAGCTGCTGCCTCCGGATCACCTCCACGAGGGCGGCGGGTCCGTGCTCGGCTGGCTGTGCCTCGCCGTCTTGGGCGGCCTGGGGGTGGCCTCGCTGGTCCGACAGGGGGCGCGGGGCATGATGGGTCAGCTGCTGCATCCCATCCACGACCACTGATCGCGACAATCAACTCCGTTGATTGTCGCGATGCTACAGGTTGCCGCTCCGCCCGTCACGAAGGGGAGGGCACCACGGGGAGGTGCAGCTCCAGGCGAAAGCGGGTGTGGCCGTCGGCGAAGGGGCGGGCGTGCCACGCCTCGAAGCTCGGCTGGTCGTCGGGCACGGTGCCACTGTCGGGCAGCCAGGTGCCGTACAGCCAGTCCAGGGCGCGCATCTCGAGCTCGATGGGGCCATCCATCGACAGGCTGGCCACCTGCATCGCGGCGAAGGTGTGGCACCCCACCGGGCCGTCGTCGTGGAAGCGCTCGGGCACGACCACGGCCACGTAGTAGCGGCACTGGTCGACGTGCACGATCTCGGGATCTTCCCACTGGTAGCCGAGCCACTGGCCGTCGGCCCAGCCGCGCGCCTCGGCCCATGCCTCGAGCTGCGCGGCGGCGTCCAGCACGCCGTGCCCCTCGTAGGGCCTGTGCACGCATCGGTAGGCCACGATGCGGGTGGGGAGGGACTTCCTCACCACCTCGAAGCCGTCTGGGTTCTCGCCCGCGGGCAAGCGGGGGAAGTGGAGCCGTCCGTCTCCGGGATCGACGGAGCGCTCGAGCTGCTGGCGTCGCAGTCGGCGCAGCGCGTCCGGGTCGAAGCGGCTGGGTGGGGCCCCATAGTGCTGCTTGAAGCGTCGGGTGAAGTCGGAGGAGGACGAGAACCCGCAGCGCAGCGCCACCTCGGTCATCGACAGCGGCCGACCGTGGGCGAGCAGGTGCAGGGCGCGCTCCAAGCGCACGCGCGCCACGAACTGCAGCAGTGTCTCTCCCATCGCGCGCTTGAAGATCCGGTGGAAGTGGAAGCGAGACAGGCACGCGACCTTGGCCAGCTCTTCCAGCCGCAGCGGGCGGTCGAGGTGCTGCATGACGTGGTCGATGACGCGGTTGATGCGGTCGACGTAGTCCACGCACCACGTTGGCACGGTGGGCGTGGATGCGCCAGCTACTCCTGGGAGGGTGCAGGCACGTGCTGGTCGAGGAGGATGGGGTTCCCGTCGGGATCTATGACCACGACGTGAGCCGGTCCGGTGGACGACTCGTCGGCTTGGAGCGAGAACGTGGCCCCCGCCTCCCGCAGGCGTCGCTGGAGCGCCCGTACGTCCTCGAAGGTGTCGAGGGGCTTCGCGTCGTGGGTCCAGCCCGGGTTGAAGGTCAGCGTGTTGCGCTCGAACATGCCCTGGAACAGGCCGATGTTCGTGGTTCCGTTCTTGAGGATGAGGTAGTTGGAGTCGACGTCGCCGGCGAAGACGGTGAAGCCCAACATCTCGTAGAAGGCGCGCGAGGCCGCCAGATCGCTGACGGCGAGGCTGATCGAGAAGCAGCCGAGTTCCATGGGGGATCCTCCAGTGACAGCGCGATTGTGGGGCTGCTCCATGGCAGCCGCTTGTCGGATCTTGCTCGATCCGCTGTCCGCCGCAGCGGATCAGGTGCGATGGAACCGACGTCGGTAGTCGGTGGGGCTGACGCCCACGGTGCGATGGAAGGCGCGGCGCAGTGTCTCCTCGGTGCCGAAGCCGCAGTCGTGAGCGATCCGTGCCGTGGTGTGGTCGGAGGCCTCCAGGGCCAGTCGCGCGGCGTCCACGCGCACGCGGCTCACGAAGGCCGCCGGCGTCTGTCCGGTCTGCTTGCGGAACACGCGCGAGAAGTGGCGCGGGCTCATCGCCATGCGCTTGGCCAAGGCACCCACGCTGTGGTCGGCGCCGGGTTCGGTCACCACACTGGCGACCAGCTCTCGCAGGCGCTGATCCGTGACGGGCTGCAGGCTCTGGGACGCGCCGAACTGGGACTGGCCGCCCGTGCGGCGCAGGAAGACCACCAGCAGACGTGCCACCTCCAAGGCCACCTCCGATCCGAGGTCGCGCTCCAGCAGGTGCAGCGCCAGATCCACGCCGGACAGCGCGCCGGCCGAGGTGAACACGGGGATCCCGGGTGACTCCGTCGCGGGATCGCAGGTGAACAGCGTGTCCTGTTCGACCTGCGCGGCCGGCGCCCGACGCCGCAGGGCGCGCAGCGCCAGCCAGTGGGTGGTGCAGCGCCGGCCGTCGAGCAGGCCGAGATCCGCCAGCACGAAGGCCCCTGCGCACACCGAGACCACGCGCTCCGCGCGCTCGGTGAGGCGCCGTACGTCCTCGAGGGTGGAGGGGGCGGTGGTCTGCCGGGCCATCCCGAGGTGGCCCGCGATCACCAGGCTGTCGAAGGAAGGGGCGTCGGCGAGGGGCTGAGTGCAGATCTCCAGCCCCGAGGCAGAGCGGATCCGACTCCCCAGCCCCACCACGCGCAGGGTGTAGGCAGGCTCCTGGCCCCGGTGCTGCAGCAGCCGGTTGGCGGCGTCGAACACCTCTAGTGGACCCACCACGTCGACCAGCTGCACCCCTGGCAGGGCCACGAAGCCCACTCGATGTCGCGATGTCCCGAATCGAGGGCTCAATGTCATTTCAGTCATCTCTGCGAGGTAGCACATTGCTCGCAGCTCGGAGGTCTCGATGACACCCCCTGTCCTGTACGCCATGCCCTTCGGCTGCTCCATGGCGGTCCACCTCGCGCTGCGGCAGCGGGGCATCACGCCTCGGATCCGGTGGCTCGTGGGGCGTGGCCCGAGGCTGCTCGACGGCGGAGACTTCCGTGAGGTGAACCCCAAGGGCAAGGTGGCCGCGTTGCTCCTCGACGGGCGGCTGATCACCGAGAACGTCGCCGTGCTCCTGGCCGTCGCCGAGCTGGGGGGACCGAGGTACGATCGTCTGGCGGAGGCGCAGTGGCTGACGTTCGTGGCCACGGAGCTGCACAAGCAGGTGCTGTACCCGAGCTTCGATCCGGGTGCGCCGCCGCAGACTCGAGACGACGTGCTGAAGCGCCTGTTGCCGCCGGTGCTGAGCCACGTCGAGGATCACCTCGGGGAGCGACCGTACCTGTTGGGCGAGGAGCCCTCGGTGGCGGACGACTATCTGTACTGGGCGCTCCTCATGGTGCGCTTCCTGCGGGTCGCAGTGGGGCCCACCACGCAGTCGTACAGCAAGCGTCTGCACCTGCGTGAGGTGACGGCACCGGTCATGGCGATCGAGGAGGAGGCCAGGCAGCGCGTGGCCGAGGCGTAGTGGCGCGTCTGGCGACCATTCTGTCGTGGATGGCGATGACCGTGGCGCCGAGATGCCGGTAGGCTCTATCTGGAGGTGCCGCCGTGGCGGGCAACTACGGGTACGCCGTGGATCAAGGCTGGAAGGGGATGCTGGCCGAGCTGGGTCTGCGGCACGACGTGGTGCTCCGGAGCGCAGGCCTGCCCGAGGATCTCTTGAATCGACCGGACATGCGGGTGCGCCCCGATCAGTTCGTGCGGTTCTGCACCGCCGTGGAGGAGCTCGCGGGTGATCCCGCAGTTGCTGTGCGGATCGTGGACCTGATGAGTGCCGAGTGGTTCTCGCCGCCGCTGTTCGCGGCCCTGTGCAGCCCCGACCTCACGGTGGCGGCGGGGCGTCTGGCCTGCTTCAAGCCCCTCATCGCGCCGCTGAAGCTGCAGGTGGATGCTGGATCCGATGGGCTCGTGCTGACCTATCGCTGGCTCGAGGGGATGTTGGCGCCCCCGGCCCTGATGCACGGTGTGGAGGCGCTGTTCGTGGTGAAGCTCGCGCGCATGGGGACCCGCCACCACGTGTGTCCGGTGTCGATGACGGTGCCCGTGCTGCCCGACGCCGTCGAGGCGTTCGAGGCCTTCGCGGGCGTCTCGATGACACAGGGAGACACGCTGTCGGTGTCCTTCTCCGACGCCGATGCCCAGCGGCCCTTCCTCACGGCCAACAACGCCATGTGGGACATCTTCGAGCCCGAGCTGCGGCGTCGACTCGCCGACTTGCAGGGTAGCGCCACCTTCCAGGAGCGCACGCGCGCCGTGTTGCTGGAGGCGATGCCGAGCGGCCAGGTCTCCGTGGAGGGCGTGGCGAAGCGCTTGGCGGTGAGCGCGCGAACCCTGCAGCGCCGGTTGCGGGAAGAGGGCACCTCCTTCAAGGAGGTGGTGCGCAGCACGCGAGAGAGCCTGGCCCGTCACTACCTGGGGCGCACACGCCTCACGGCGTCGGAGATCGCCTATCTGCTGGGCTTCGAGGAGCCGTCGTCCTTCTTTCGGGCGTTCCACGACTGGACGGGCAAGACGCCCGAGACCGTGCGGCAGGCGCTGGCGCAGCGCTAGCTCGCCCCTTCGTCGGTCGTCGAGCTCTGGGAGCGTGACGGGCTTGCGGATGACAGCGGTCACGCGTCGGTGGTGCCGCTGGCCTGGTGCTCCCGCAAGCTCGTGAGCAGGTCTCCCCACCACTGGCCCAGCCGACGCACGAATGCCTCGGCTCGCTGCCCATGACGCGCCGGATGGTCGGATCTCAGGGCTGCCCAACCCGAGTGGGTGACCGTGACCTCGGTGCGCTCGCCGACGGCGCGGAAGGCAACGTGAATGGTGGTGTGCTCGTCCAGCGAGAACGTGGCGTTGCGCCAGCGAAGCTGAAGCTGCGCGGGGGGCTCCCAGATCTCCACCTGACCCGTGACCACCACCCGTGGCTGGCCGTCGCTGCCGTCCCAGGTCTCGAACAGCCGGCCTCCGACGCCCGGCTCGATGCGCAGAATGGAGCGCGGGCCGGGGGTGTGCCGAAAGCGACGGCCTCGCTGCCACCACTCGTCGATGTGCTCGGTGAACAGCACGAAGGCGCGCTGCGGTGGCACGCTCACCCACACCGACACGCGGACGCGATCACCGGTCATCCGGAATCCCGCGCGACTCCGTCGCGCTACAATTCCCTTGGTCCCTCGCCTTCGGCTGCGGGACTTCCGGATTCCCGCGCGACTCCGTCGCGCTACGATTCCCT
>JAHQVJ010000204.1 GCA_019634415.1 Myxococcales bacterium | reverse complement strand
GTGTCCGCGAGCGACGAGATCCGCGTGAGCCTGCCCCACGGCACGTCCAAGACTTCGGCAAGGTTGGCACAAGCTTCGCGAAGCGATGGCGTGTGACGGTGGCTGCATGGAGGATCCATGGCCCAGGCCACCATTCGTACTGTGCAGCTGATCGCGTGTCTGTCTTGGATGGGTGCGTGTACGGCGCCCGAGGAGACCAACGACGACACGTCCGAGCCCTTGCCAGAATGCACCGATCGCCAAGAATTGACCAACGAACGCTTCGCCGGCGGGAGCGTCCTACCCGAGGGTTCGTGTTGGACTGCAAACGAACCGCTGAGCCTGTCCGATGGCCTGGTGACGATCGAGCGAGGCGTGTCCATCCACTTCGGCACCGACGTATCCGTGCGGGTGACGGCGGGTGGAACCTTGCGCATGGCCGGCACCGAGAGCTGGCCCGTCGAGCTCACCACCTCGGATCCGCTGATCACGTGGCAGGGGGTACAGCTCGCGGACAGTCAGGGAACCGACAACCTGTGGGAGCATGTCCGAATCGAGCGAGCGGGCTCCGAGCGGTGGAACGGCGCCGCGTACTCCGCGGCAGCGCTCTTCGTGGATGGCTCCTCCACACTGGCCCTCGACGCGGTCTCCATCGTGGGGAGCGAGGCGCACGGACTCGTGGCTCATGAGGACGTGGACGTGACGGTCACCGGCAGCACGTTCGAGGCCAACGAGACCCCTGCCTACGTGCATCCCGACGTGGCCCACGGCTTGGGTGCGGACACCCGCTTCATCGACAACGTCAACGGTCACGTGAGGGTGGTGTTCGGCAACAACGACGCCGTGCAGCGCGACCAGACCTGGGCGGCCCTCGAGGTGCCCTACCGCATCGAGAATCGCTTCTACGTCGAGGGCGCACTGACCCTGGCCCCTGGCACAGTGGTGGAGTTCGTGCAGGATGCGAGCCTCCGGGTCCGGGAGGAAGGCAACCTCGTCGCGGAAGGGCTGGCCGATCAGCCGATCGTGTTTCGAGGTGCTTCGGCCGGAACCCGCGGCTTCTGGCAGGGCATCTCGGTGGAGGCTGGCGGCACCGACGACCCGCTGACGTATGGGGCGTCCTTCGACCATTGCCGAGTCGAAGACGCGGGAGGCGTCGAGTGGAATGGACGCCCGGGCTCTTCGGCGGCGGTGTGGCTGGGCGGTGCCGGTGCAGCCCTGATCACGAACTGCACGTTCGACAACAACGAGCGCTATGCGCTGTGGGCTGACGAAGAATCCCGGATCGACGGATTCGCCGCAAATACGTTCAGCGGAAATGGTCGGGTCATGTTCCTCCACCCAGACCGAGTCGGCGAGCTCGCCGGTACCAGCGTGATCTCCGGAAACGACGAGGATCGCATTCACGTCGTGTTCGGCAACAACAATCGACTCACCCACGACACGATCTGGCGAGACCTGGGCGTGCCGTACGAGATCGTGGTCCGATTCCATGTCGAAGCAGACCTCGTGCTGGATCCTGGGGTCATCCTGGAGTTCGCTCAGGACGCTCAGCTGATCGTGTCGGATGGTGGCGGCAGCGCAGCGAGCCCTGGGAGCCTGACCGCACAGGGAACGTCGTCCGACCCGGTGGTCCTCCGTGGGGTCACCCCCGACGCAGATGGCTTCTGGGTGGGCGTGAGGTTCGAGAGCAACACTCCCGACAACCTGTTGATCCATACCCAGGTCGAGGACACGGGTTCGGATCGGTGGACCGGCGATCCCGAATCCGACGCGGCCTTCTTCATCGCGGATGGTGCGTCGCTGACGTTGGAGGACGTCGAGATTGGTCCAGGTGGTGGCTATGGCGTGTACCTGGAGTCGTCGGACAGCACCCTCCAGTGCACGGGGGTCACCTTCTCCGCTCTCGAGGACGGAGCGATCTACGACGACGACAACTCCTCGGTCCTTCCAGGCTGCTGACGGATGCGCACACCAGGCTTCTTCGAGCCCTGATCGGCGCACCTCCGAGGGGCTCGCAGGTCGCACGAAACCCTGGGATCATCCCTGCCGGCGCACCATCTCTGCGATCCAGACCGGAGCAAAGGGCGAGGTGCACCCCTTCGACACCGGCAGGTCTCGGTAGATGCCCAGGGCGTCGCCGATGGCAGTGGCTCGCTCCCGATGGGCGGGATGGTGGACGCCGATGGCCACGAGTGTGTTGTTCATCGTCCACTGAACGCGAGCATCGGCCTCGGCCATCTCATGCTCCAGGCGGTCGAGGAGCCCACCGAGGTCGAGCCCGTCGGGCTCGTTCTTCACCCGCACGGCCGTGAGGCTCCATCCGGATCGCGCCGCCCAGGGATCGGTGTCTGCCATCCACGACTCCCGTAGCGTCCGACGCGCCGGGTGCTTGCGGACGATGTAGTTGTTGAGCCAGTCCGCGACCCAGTCGGAGGTGATGGAGCGCACCATGCCGTCGAGCTGTTCCGCGGACAACGCGTTGGGCTTGACCAGCAGGATGGCGAGCATCTGCGCATCGACGTTGCCCGTGGCCCACAGGGCACGTGCAAGCTCCGGATCTGTCTTGATCTCCTTCGCGAGCTTGCGCACATCACCAGTCTTCACGCCGAACTGGTTGTCGCCGACTCCCCTCCGCGCGTTGAAGGCTCGGCGAGCGGCATCGCCAAGGGCCTCGAGTCGAGCCATGGTCTCGTCGACGGTCATCGGATCCCCAAAAAAGCACGCACCTTCTAGCCCAATGGGCTCATGGGACGCCACCCTCCTCAGCGAATGCCATACTGGTCTGCGTGGAGCGTTGGGTGGATCGATATCGAATCACACTGGAGCCTGGCAGGATTCGAGTCACCATCCGAGTCGATGGGGACTCCGCCACCGCAACGGTCTCTTCGCCGTCCCACACAGAGTCCGCGCCGATCGACGAAGAGGATGCGCTACTCCTGCTGATACGAATGGATGCCATCAGGCCATTGGTGCCCTACCAATCACGGACGCGCCCCTTCGGGATCCTCGACGGCGCCTGGATCGTCGGCGAGTATCGCAGCGACGAGGGCGAGAGGGGCACCTTCAGGGCGCACAACCCAGATTCCACCCACATGCCGCGCCAGCACGCCTTCTGCACCGCATTGCTGGATGCCGCGACACCCGCACTGCAAGCGGACCCATCAGCGGCCTGTCTGGATGCGATTCGGGAGTCCCTCATCGACTTGAGTGCCTGGTCGACTCAGGGCAAGAACTAGCCGGCTGCTCGACGCTCTCTTGTGTGCCCGCAGAGGCTTAGCTCACCTCCAGCAGCTCGATCTCCACCCGGTTTCCCCCCACGACCACGTCCGCCACTTCCCCTGCACCTTGGCCCAGGAACGGGCGAATCCAGGGCGAGGTGGAAGACACCAACGCGACCCCGTCGTGCACCGTGCCGTCGCCCCCCGGCACCACGAAGAGCGTCTGCCGTCGCCCCTGCTCGTCTTCGATCGACACCAAGGCGCCGTTCGCCACCGTCTTCCGCAGGGTGGGCGTGACCTCGGCGAGCACCCGGAGGTGCCCCTCCAGGTCGGCGATGCGCTGGTTGAGCCCTTGCGCCAGGTACCCCTCGGAGGTCACCGCAGCCCGCTCCCCGCGGGACGCCGGCCGGTGCGTGCCATCCACGCGAGTGCCGGCACGAGCTGCATCCTGACCGATCCGAAGCGACGACAACGCGGTCTGAAGCGCCACACGGTGGGCATCGATCAGGCGGCGCTTGTCCATGGGCCCTCCCCACGCTGATGTGCGGTGCCATTGGTCAACGAGCGAAGGCCATTGTCAAGCCAACCTCGGGGCGTGCGCTACGTGCTTCGTGCGCACATTCCGCACATCTCACTCGGCCCCGACGACCGGGCCTGTCGTTCGCCAGGGCACGGCACCTTGGCATGCGTCTTGAAGTGGCACCGGGTGAACTCAATCCCGGATCCCCCAATGCCCAAGTGCTTCACCACGACCGCTGGTCTCGTCCTCGCAACCATCCTTGCCACTGCATGTGTCATCGAACCCAACCCCGACGACCCAACGGGCGGCGAGGAAGGACCCGAGTTCCCCACCTTCGTCGCCATCCCGCTACCCGACGAGATCGAGGCCTGTAGCTTTCACTCCACCTACGCCACCAACACCATCGACCAAAAACCCGTCGTCCTCGACGACCCTGACTTCGATCGGTACGCGCTCACCGATGTCTGTCGCGCGGAGCTGTGGCCCTCGCTTCGGGACTCGGTCTACATCGAAGGCATCGACGCGGCGGATCTGGATGACGCGTTGGTGGTGGAGAACCTGATGCGTGGGTTCCACACCCTCGTCTACCGTCCCACCTTCACGCCAAGACGATGTACGGACTGCGAGACAGCCGAGCCCCTGCTCTTTCACGTCTCGAACGTCGAGCTGCCGATCTCGTCCTGGCTACGCGACAGCCTCGATCCCGTGCCCGAGACCTACACATTCGAGCTCACACCGACCACCTTCAACGACGAGCTGCGCGTCCGCTTCCTCGAGTCCGTGCGGGTCATCACACAGCACACCGACGGAACGGCGATCGCGCGCTACACACGATGCGGCACGCTCTCGGACTACTGTGCGGAGGGGGACGGGATCCTAAGCGTGCACCACACCCTCTTCGGCGACCCGAACCGCAGCGCGCTGGAGCTCGCCGGCGTGCTGGTCCACGAAGCGTCGCACGCGGTGATGCCCCACCACATCGGAGACGGCCAGACCGATCCCGACACCTGCAGCGCCGACCTCGAGGTCTCCCTCCCGGGCAACACTCGGGACTGCAACATCGAAGAGTCGGCCTACTGGGCGGAGTTCAGCTACCTGCAAGCCGCCACCATCGGCGGGCTGGTCAGCACCTACCCCGGTGGAGCGTTGATCCAGAAAAGCCACATCGAAGCAGACGACGTCACCGCAGGATGGAGGCTGCAGGCCGCCTGCGAAGACGCGTTCACCCAGATCGTGCAGGTGCAGTCCGATCTGGCGCGGGTGTCCAACTGCACGGCGGCCAGCGACCACGTGCTGCATCCGCTCTTCAGCACGAATCCCTTCTGGCCCACCGTGTGCACCGTGGAGCCCTACGATGGGCCGGATCCGTTCGAGGCGGACGCCTGCTGCGGCACGTCGGACTACAGCTGCAACGCACCCTGACGGACCGAGGGCCGGCTGCCGTCCGGTCGTCGCTCCAGCGTGCTCAAGGCGGTGCGGGCCTTGCCGACGGTCACATGGGGGCCAACGAATGTCAGTCGAGGCCACGTCCGTCGGGCAGGAGCTCTTGCGCAAGATCCTCGATGCCTTGCCGAGCCCCGTCTTCGTCAAGGACCAGGATCATCGCTTCGTGCTCATGAACCGAGCTGGCGTGGACCTGGTCGGTGTGCCCTTGTCGAAGCTCGTCGGCAAGACGGACTACGACTTCTTCCCGAAGGAGGAGGCCGACGTCTTCTGGAAGGTGGACGAGACCGTACTCACCGAAGGCACCACGGTTGCCCAGGAAGAGTCACTGACCGCGGAGGGTCAGGCGCACTGGCTGCTCACCACCAAGTCGCGGTGTCGACTCGGTGACGGAAACAACCTCCTGGTCGGGGTGATCCAAGACATCACCCACCGCAAGCTGTACGAAGAGTCGCTGGAGCAGCGCTGGGAAGAGGCGCTGGCCGCGAGCCAGACGAAGAGCCTGTTCCTGGCCAAGATGTCGCACGAGCTGCGTACCCCCCTCAACGCGATCATCGGATACGGCGAGATCCTGCGAGACGACTGCCACGTCATCGACCCCCCGCAGCTCCAGCAAGACGCTGAGCGCGTCGTGCGCTCGGCCACCCAGCTCCTCGACCTCATCAACGACATCCTGGATCTGGCGCGCATCGAGAGCGGACGAACCGTGCCACGGCCCACCGACATCGACCTCGCCTGCCTGCTGCAGGACCTCGACGACATCATGGTCCCCCTCGCCGCCAAGCGCTCCAATCGCTATCGAGCCCAGCTCGAATGCGTGGACTCGATCGTCAGCGACGAGCGAATGGTGCGGCAGATCTTGATCAACCTGCTGGCCAACGCCAACAAGTACACCGAGAACGGGGAGATCGAGCTTCGGGTCCACAAGATCGACGACGGCGTCTCGCTGTCAGTGCGAGATACCGGCCACGGCATCCCCGCACACATGCTCGAGTCGGTCTTCGAGCCGTTCGTCCAGGCCACGTCCAGGACCAGGCCCAGCCATGGTGTGGGCCTCGGTCTCGCGATCACCCAGGGCCTCGTGAGCCTGCTCGGCGGACGGCTCGGGGTGTCCAGCACGGTGGGCGTAGGCTCCACCTTCACCTTGTTGCTCCCCGATCCAGAGCCCGTCGACTAAGAGCCCCTTCCGAGGCGAGCGAGCGACGCCGATCCCTCCTCGGCCAAGGCCTCGGCGAGCGCGTCGAACACCAGCCGAATGCGGCGGCTCGTGCGCAGCTCACGATGGCTCACGAGCCAGATCGGCACGGTGAACGCCAGATCGGGTAGCGCCCTCTCCACCCGTGGATCCGGCTCTCCCACGTCGCGCATCATGAAGCACAGACCGGCGCCTTCGAGGCACAGTGCCCACTGCGTCAGGTGGTTCGCGGTGAGGAGCGGGAAGCGGTCCGGCGGCGTGTGGACACCCAGGTGGGCGAGCCCGGCAAGCCAGGCCGCTCCGCGGTCGAACGCCAGGATCGTGGTGTGGCGCAGGTCCTCCGGCCCGGCGAGCGGCTGCGGCAACCCCGCCAGGTAGTCCGGCGTGCCGTAGAGGTGACCGATGCCGTCCCGAACCTTCCGCGCGACGAGATCGTCCAGCACCGGCCGGGCGTTGCGGATGGCGATGTCCGCCTCGCGGCGCCGCAGATCTCGCGTGTCGTTCGACGCCACGATCTCGAGATCGATGCCCGGATGGTCCCGACGCAACCGGAGCACGACGGGCGGCAGCAGGAAGGCGCTGATCACCTCGCTGGCGGTGATCGTGACGAGGCCCTCGACGGAGGTGGCCTGGCCGTGGGCTCGCATCGACACCTGGTTCGCGGCCTCGCCCATGCGCCGCACGTACTCCAACAGATCGAGCCCGCTCGCGGTGAGCTCCAGGCGCTTGCCCACCCGCTCGAACAGCGTGACACCTAGCTCCTCCTCGAGTGCTGCCACCTGGCGGCCCACGGTGGGCTGCGTGGTCGACAGCGCGCGGGCCGCCGCCGAGAACGACCCCTCCTCAGCCGCGACCAGGAAGGCCCGCGCCCGGTTCCAGTCGAACTGCATCCCGCGCCAATCCATGCATCATCGTACATCGGATGCACGGATTTGGGCGATGTCCGTTCATTGGCGCATGCATAGGTTCGAAGGCGTGAACAGAAATCGCATGGAGGTTCCGATGAACGCCGCATTCACCCGCCAGTTCGGCTCGCCCGACGTCCTCGAGATCCGGCAGGTCGCGCCGCCTGAGGTCGGCGACACCGACGTGCTCGTGCAGGTCCACGCCGTGGCCGTCACCGCGGGGGACCTCCGGCTGCGAGCCGCCGACTTCCCCGCCGCCACCGCGCTCGTCGGCCGGCTGATGTTCGGGTTCACCCGCCCGCGGGTTCCCGTGCAGGGCACCATGTTCTCGGGCGTCGTCGTGCAGGTAGGCGAAGGCGTCACCCGCTTCGATGTCGGCGACGAGGTGTTCGGCAGTGCGGCGAACGGGGCCTACGCCGAGCAGCTCGTCATGGCAGAAGCGGGTCCGATCGCCCGCAAGCCGGCGTCCGTGTCCCACACGGAGGCGGCCAGCGCGCCCTACGGGGCCGGCACCGCGCTGCACTTCCTGCGCGACGTGGTCGACGTGCAGGCAGATGAACACGTCCTCGTCGTGGGCGGATCGGGCGGCGTGGGGCGCGCAGCCATCTCCATCGCCAAGCACCTCGGGGCCGAGGTCACCGCCGTCGGGAGCGCGTCGAGCCACGACCTCATGCGTCGCCTCGGCGCTGATCACGTCGTCGACTATCGGACGGAGGACGTACTGGACGGCCGCAGGCGCTTCGACGTGGTGTTCGACATCGCCGACACGGCACCGTTCGCCCGGGCCCGGCGCGTGCTCGCGCCCACCGGCCGCTACGTCACCCTGTACCTGACCATCGGAGTGCTGTGGCAGGCTCTCACGAGCGCGCTCGGTCGGGGTCCACGCGCACACGCCGGCGTGGCCATGCCCGACCAGCAGACCGTCGAGACGCTGGCGGACTGGCTCGCCGACGGTACCCTGCACCCGGTGGTCGCCGAGACGCTCCCGCTCGAGCGGATCGCGGATGCCCACCGTCTGGCAGAGCAGGGTGTGCACGGCGACGTGGTGGTGTGCCCGACGTCGGCCGCGCGGCTCGCGGCCGTTGGGTAGGCCTGTCACCTACTGCGTGCTACCCCTCGAGCTTCTCCACGATCAGCTCGATGAATGCGTCACG
>JAHQVJ010000021.1 GCA_019634415.1 Myxococcales bacterium | reverse complement strand
AGCTGCTTCAACGAGCTGAACGGTGCGGGGTACGACACGCCGGCACCTGCCCGGAACGACAACATCGCAGGTGTGGGGCTTCCGGCGGGAGACGACTGGAACGCGGGCTACCTCGAGGGCGAGGACAGCTGCACGGACTCCAGCGACTTCACCGTGGACTTCGACGATCGCGGCATGGACAGCAACCAGCTCGACGGTACGGACTGGGGCGAGGACGACAGCACCCGCAAGTGCGGCAACACCTACCCGAGCACCGGCGCTTGGTTCATCTTCGTCCGAGAGCCGTAGCGCGCTCGAGTGCACCAGGAGCCATGAGCTCCTAGCCGAGGCCCGCTTGCGATTTCTATCGCGGGCGGGCCTTTCTGCATGCTACCTTCCTACGGCGTCGTACGGGAGGGATTAATGAGGCTTGAAACAGGATTATTCGTCTTCGGTGTCGGGTTGGGTGCAGCGGCGTGCGGGGGCGGCACCACCACCACCGATTGCTCCCCGTACGAAGAGGTGTTCGTCTACGCCGACCTCGACGAGGACGGCTTTGGCGATGCCGAGGCGCCGCTTGGGTACGTGTGTGCGCCCAGTGCTGGCGAGGCCGCCAACAACGTGGACTGCGACGATGACAACCCCGTCGTGAATCCAGGGGCCGAAGAGGTCTGCGACCTGTTCGACAACGACTGCAATGGGCTCGTCGACGAGAGCCATCCGAAGGTGCCGTGGTACCCGGACGCCGACGGGGATGGGTATGGCAGCACGGAGGCCTTCGAGACCTCCTGCCTGTCGCCTGGTCCCATCTACACCCAGATCTCCGGTGACTGCGATGATGGCAACGCCATGATCAACCCGCTGGTGCGGGAGGTCTGCAATGGCGTCGACGATGACTGCGACGGTCGGGCCGACGATCAGGACGAGGGAGTGGACCCGACCACCCGCATCACCTTCTACCGAGACCGCGACGAGGACACCTTCGGGAACCCCCTCGACACCGTCCGGCGCTGTGCCGCGCCGCCGCGCTTCGTGTCCAACGCCGAGGACTGCGACGATCGCAACGATCTGATCAATCCCGATGCTCAGGAAGTGTGCGACAACGTCGACAACGACTGCGACACCCTCGTCGACGACTACGACGACGACCCGAACAGCGATCTCAATGGCAGCACGTCCACTATCGACCCCTCCGGTCAGATCCTGCTACCCGCCGACTCGGACTGTGACGGCTTCGGAGATCCGAAACTCGAAGCGCTCGCCTGCCGATCCACCCCCTGCTACGGCGTCAACAACGACCTGGACTGTGACGACGCCGATCCCTGGGCCAACATCCAGCAGAGCTGGTACGTCGACACCGACGGAGATGGCTCGGGCACGGGCGACGAGGTGCTGTTCCAGTGCCTTCGCCCGCCCATCGGGAAGCACGGACCGCTCGCGCCTGCTCAGAACGGAGTGGACTGCGAGCCCGACAACCCCGACGTCAGCCCCATCGAGCCCGAGATCTGCGAAGACGGCATCGATCAGAACTGCGACGGCTTCGACAAGCCCTGCCACCGCACCTGCCAGGAGCTGATGGACGCCGATCCCACCGCAACCGACGGTGCGTACGTGCTCGACGTGGGGGGCGTGCCCACCGAGCTGTACTGCGACATGAGCACCGATGGCGGCGGCTGGACCCTCGTGGCCAGCACCCGACAGACGCCCCTCGACGATGCCGGCACGTCGTCGTACTACGACGATCTGGCGACGCTGGAGCCCAGCATCGGACACACCGAGATCTTCGATGGCCTGGTGGACGTGATTCCGACGGTCTCCGACATTCGCTTCGCATGCAAGGTGGACCCCACGTCGAAGACGATGGACGTGGATCTGTCGTTCTACGACATCTTCTGGTACAGCGAGATCACGGCCGGCACCGACGCCGATAGCTGCTTCAACGAGCTCAACGGGGCGGGATACGACACGCCTGCGCCTGCTCGCAACGACAACATCGCCAATGCCTTCCTGCCCGTCGGCGACGACTGGAACTCGGGCTTCCTCGAGGGGGAAGACTTCTGCACCGACACCTCCGACTTCGCCATCGACTTCGATGATCGGGGCATCCTGGGCAACCGCTTCGATGGTACCGACTGGGGCGAGGACAACGGGCTGGAGAAGTGTGGTAGCACCGTGCCCGCGACGGGCGCTTGGTTCATCTTCGTGCGAGAATGACTCCGCAATGACGGCTCTGCTGGCGATGATGGGGTGCGGAGTGCAGGGAAGTCCTGCGCTCTGCTCCTCCTACGACATGCACTTCGTCTACGAGGATCACGACGGCGACGGCTTCGGATCCGGCGTCGGGGTGGGCTGGGTGTGCACGCCCGGTGTGGGCCAGTCCACCAACGATGCCGACTGCGACGACACACACCCGCGGATCCATCCGCACATGGCCGAGCGGTGCGATCTGGTGGACAACGACTGCGACGGTGTCGTGGACGAGACCTTCGCCAAGCTTCCGTGGTACGCCGATCGAGATGGGGATGGCTTCGGGGATCCGCGGAGCCAGACCCCACCGCTGTGCCGTGCGCCCGAGCCGGAGTTCATCCCGCTGGCCGGCGACTGCAACGACGCTGAGAGCAGCGTCTTTCCGGGTGCGGTGGAGGTGTGCAACAGCTACCGCGACGACGACTGCGATGGCCTGGCGGACGACGCCGATCCCGACGTCGACACCACCACGTTCGTGAGCTGGCACGTCGACTACGACGGCGATGGCTTCGGCAGCTCCCAGTTCTGGGTCCGGCGCTGCAATCCGCCCAGCCCCACCTCGGTGGCCGACAACACCGACTGCAACGACGCCTCCGACACGATCTACCCGGGTGCTCCCGAGGACTGTGATGGGGTCGACAACGACTGCGACACCTTGGTGGACGACGAGGACGACTCGGTGAACCCCGAGTCCCAGCTGCCCCTGTACGTGGACCAGGATGGGGACGGGTATGGCAATGGGGCCTTGCCGCTGTTCGCGTGCGAGGCGGTCCCCGGTGTGTCGTCGCACGTCGGGGGAGACTGCGACGACAAGGACCCCGCGGTGAACGTCTTCCGGAGCTGGTACTTCGATGCCGATGGAGACGGCTACGGCGTCGGGGATGCCATGGCCTTCTCCTGCCTGCGGCCGCCCGATGCCGCCGCGGCCACCGGAGACTGCGACGACGTCGATCCTCGCGCCCACCCGAACGCCGTCGAGATCTGCGACAGCGGTGCCGACGATGACTGTGACGGGCTCGTCGACTGCGCCGATCCGGACTGCACCGAGCAGTCCGTGTGCGTGCTGCCCTGTGCCGACCGTGTGATCGAGCTCGGCGATGCCCTGTTCTCCGACAGTACCGTGGGTGCAGGCGACGACGCCCTCGGGAGCTGTGCCTTGGACGGTCAGGGGGAGGATCTGTCGATTCAGTGGGTGGCTCCGTCCACCGGCACCTACGAGCTGTCCACCGAGGGCTCCGGATTCGACACCGTCCTGTACGTGCTCGACGGATGTGGGGGCCAGGAGGTCGTCTGCAACGACGACCACGACAAGGTGGAGCAGTCCCTGGTGGCGCTGGAGGCGCAGGAGGGCGCCGTCTACCTCATCGTGGTGGACGGGCGCGCGAGTGGGGGAGGGAGCTTCGAGCTGTCCGTGCAGTGAGCGTGCTCGTCGAATCGGTCGCCGAAGTGTTGTCCGACGAGGTAGAGTCGCTTCCTGCCAACGGAGAGACCCGTGGGACCCTTTCGCTCGCTCCTGGCGCTGATCTGCGTCGCCTGTAGCTTGTTGCCGGTCAGAGCCGCGTTCGCCCAAGACGTGTTCGGCCCTGGCGGCTTGGTGGAGCTGCTGCCCTCCACGCCGGTGCTGGGAACTGCAGACCGTCAGGCCACGCTGGGTCTGGTCGCCCTGCGCCCCGACGGCACCCCCCGGAGAGGGATGGTGCTGACCGCCGAGGCCAACCACGGCGAGGTCGGTCCCGTGGAGGAGCTGCGAGACGGCGTGTACGTGTGGACGTACTGGCCGGGGACCATCGAGAGCGATCTCCAGGTGACCATGACCGTGCGCCAGCAGCTGGAGGATGCCTCCGAGGTGCTCCTCACGGCGCCCCTCATGGTGCGTCCACACGAGCCCCTCACCGTGGATGCGGGCGAGGGTGACACGATCCCCGACACCGTGCAGCTGAGTGGGGTGAGCCAGGTCGTGGTTCGCTCCAGTGCCGGGTCCGTGGGCACGCCGACGCGCTCGGCCGATGGGCGCATCGCGCTGCCGCTGAGCCTGGATGGCGAGTCCGCCGACAACCTGACCCTCACCGTGGTAGACGCCGCCGATCCCTTCGGGCGGTTCGTCACCTCTGCGGTGGGGCCCGCGGGTCGCGTGGAGCAGAAGATGTGGGCGGCCCCTGGCTCGGAGGTCACGCTCACGGTGGGAGATCGGGTCTACGGACCGGTGAAGTCGGATGTGGACGGGCGTGCCACCATCGCCGTGGAGGTCCCGAAGGGCGTGACCACGGCCACGCAGACCACCCGCAGCTTCGACGGGGAGACCCGGATCGAGATCCCCTTGGTGGTGGAGTCTCAGCCTGTGCTCACGCTGTTCCCGCTACCTTCCGATCTGCCGGCATCGCGTGGGGAGGTCCCCCTGCGCGCGGTGCTCAAGGGCGTCGAGGGAGCCTCCGTGGTGCCCGTCTTCGAGGTGGAGGAGGGAGCGGTCACCGAGGCTCAGTCCCTGGGAGCCGGGATCTGGGAAGCGGTGTGGACTCTGCCCGAGGAGGCCGTCGAGACCACCGTTCGCGTCGGCCTGCCCGATGGGCCCGTCGACGAGATGCAGGCCACCGTGGTGGCGCCCACCGCGCGGTCGCTGACGCTGACCAGCGAGCCGTCGGAGCTCACGAAGCCCGTGCTCCAACCCATCGAGCTGTCGGGCAAGATCGCCGGCCCCGGATCGCTGAGCGTCGTGGTGGACGGCG
This sequence comes from Myxococcales bacterium, assembly GCA_019634415.1. Classification (GTDB taxonomy): domain Bacteria; phylum Myxococcota_A; class UBA796; order UBA796; genus DRPG01. The sequence continues at coordinate 113,075 of JAHQVJ010000021.1, read as the reverse complement.
GGGTGCTCACCGCCGAGCCCCTCGAAGGCGAGGACGGAACCTGGCGGGCCACGGTGAGCCCCTCGGGGACGGATCTCGAGATCCAGGGCTACGTGAAGACGGCGGTATCGACTGGCCCCGTCTCTGCCGTGGCGCTGATCCCCGAGCGCTCGGTGATTCCGGCGGGTCAGCGAGTGGATCTCCTCGTGGCCACGCTCGATGCCTTCGGTCGACCCGTCCCCAACGCCGAGGTGGTGCTGTCGGCCGAGTCCGGGCGGATGTTTCCGCCGTCGGTGATCACCGGAGCAGACGGTGTTGCGCGGGCCGTCTTTCAGCCCGACGGGTCGCTGGGACTCACGGCGATTCGCGCTCGGGCGGGCGCTGGGCATGGTGCCACGGGCGTCATCTCCGCACGGTACGGCAGCGCACTGCGGCTGCCTTCTGCGGGAGATGCACGGGCCGCCGAGGCCGTGTCGTCGTGGCAGGCCACGGTTCGGAACGTCTGGATGCCGGGCAGTGCACCTGCTCCCGTGGGTCCTCTGATGATCATCTCGCTCGATCCGCCACGGGTGGAGGCCGGATCGACGGTGTCGCTGGTGGCGCGCCCCCTCGACGAGGATGGACGGCCCTTCGCCGAGCCCGATGTGTCCTTCGAGGCGTCGCTCGGTGAGATCGGACCCAACACCATCTCGGCCGACGGTGTGGTGACCGCGCCGTGGACCCTGCCCGCAGACGCGGCGGGCGACGTCACGGTGTCGGCGCGGTCGGGGGATCTGTTCGACTCCGTGGTGGTGCCCTTCGGTGGAGAGCCTGCGCAGAGCCCTCCGGAAGGGGAAGGGGAAGGCGACGGCGTGGCCGACGCGGAGGGCGAGACCGAGGAGACCTCCGACAAGCCCAAGAAGCCGAAGAAGGACAAGCCCCCCAAGGAGCCCAGGGTACGTGGCGACAGCGACATCCCGTGGCTACGCGCCCGGCTGGTGGGCGTGGGCTCGGTGTACCGCTATCAGCAGACGCCCTCGGACGATCCGGGGCCGTTGCTGGGGGATGTGTTCAGTGTGGGCGGAGCGGCTGGCGGATCCCCTGCCTCGCCGTACGGCGGCGAGCTGGATGCGCGTGCGTGGGGGGACGAGCTCGGGCTGGCTGCGCTCGGCGTGCACGTGTCGGGTCGGCTGACCAGCTACGCCATCGATGCACCGGCGTTTGGCGAGGTGATCAACGACACCCTCGGCCAGCTCGAGCTCGACGTGCTCGGGCGACTGCCCCTCGATCTCGGTGGCAATCGCTTCTGGCTCGGCGGCAGAGCGGGTCTGCACCGGGCCGACTTCATCACCTTCGAGAGCTGCACGGAGGCAGACTGCGACGTGAACGTCCAGCCTCTCGGGGCTTCGGCGCTCGGGCTGGGTGCCGAGGTGGGCGCAGATGTCGGGCGGCTCTACCTGCTGGCCGGGTACTCCGGCAAGTTCGCTGGTCTCGAGCTGCCCTATGCCAACGCCTTCGATGCCGAGGTGGGCGTGACCCTGGTGCGCTACCTGTACCTGAGCGGTGGCCTCGGCGTGATCTCGCGCAGCGCCGACCTCGTGGGGGTGCAGTCCGAGGCGCGGCGGGGGGTCGTGGAGGACAGCCAGATCCTGTTCCGCCTGGGAGCAGGGTTCGCGCTCTGATCAGACTCGTGCCGGCTGCGCTGCCACTGTGTTGATGGCTGGGAGCTTCGCTCGCAGCTGATCAGGGCTCGTCTGCGTCGTCGGTGACGTCGGCGATGGCCTGGAGCGTGCGCGCGTAGCAGTCCTCCATGGCCGGCTTCACCGATCGGTGGAAGATGCTCTTCAGCGGCCAGGGAGGGGCCGTCAGGGGCGTCAGGAGCGTGGCGCGAGTGCCATCGGGCACCGCCTCCACGCGGAACTGCGTGTACCAGCCACGGTTGCCCTCGTGCTCTACGAGCAGCACACGTCCTGGCTCGTCCTGGGTGATCACGCCGCGCAGCAGGCGCCGCATCGGGCCCAGATCGTAGCGGACCGTGGCGCGAGCCCCCACTCCCGTGGTGCGGGCGTTCAGCCGCCACTCGATCGCACAGTCTCCTGGCATCAGGGATTGCCACTCCTGCCAGTCGTCGAAGCGACGATGCACCGTGAGCGGATCCGCGTCGATCACGCGGGAGACCTCCACGTCTGCGGGCACGTCGTCCCACTTGGATCCCCACGCCAGGCTGCACCCGAGCACGAAGGCCACCATGCTCCCTCCGGATCGTGGGGTACTCCGACGCGCTGATCCGGGCCAGCCGGGCTACGAGGCACCGATGCCCACGCCCGACTCCCAGCCGCTACTCGAGGCCCTCGACGGCGAGGTGGAGCACGCCGAGGCCACCTGGCTCGACGTCGGAGTGTGGCGGGTGCGTGGGCGGATCCGCGCCGAGGTGGACGACTGGCGCGAGGCGGTGACGTTCCTGGAGGAGCTGGGGGCCGAGGCTGTGGGCGCGCCGGTCTTCCTGGACGCGCCCGTGGTGGACGGATCGCTGGAGGGGGTGGAGGCCCACGCGATCCTCTCGTCTCCCGATCGCAAGGAAGACGTGGTGCACGTACGGGTCGTGGGGCCAGGGGCGCTGCGGATCGTGGTGCGGGATGCCGAGCGCAACCTGTCGAGCAAGCGCAACCGCCTGCCTCAGCTCCGAAAGAAGCTGTCGCGGTGGCAGCTCGAGGTCCAGACCCTGGGGCGCGGGGTGGACGTGGCGGGGCTGTCCAGCCAGCCTGCCGTCGTGTCGTTCCTGGCGCCTTTCCTCGCCGAGGCTGGCGTCGACGCCGAGCGGGTGCACGGCCACAAGGTGGACAGCAAGCGTGGTCGGCTCGACGTGATGGTGGACGCCGAGCACGTTCCGGCCCTCGAGCTGATGCGCCTGGGGCGTCGCGTGCGCGACGCCACCGACATCGATGTGTCGATTCGCCACCGCATCGCCGGCTACCGAGCGCGGGACTTGGTCTACGCAGCCTTGGGTGAGCTGGAGGTGGTGGAGGGGCACCAGGTGCAGTTCGATGACCGCATCGGCGGCGTGGCCTGCACCATCGACGCGCCCGAGTCCGAGCGAGAGGGCTTGCAGCGGTTCGTGGATCGGTGGGCGGAGCGGCTCGGGGTCCCCGTGCTGTTCCAGCTGGATCGCAAGCGCGAGGTCATGGTGGATCGCCTGGCGCAGGCGTTTCCCGAGGAGGGCATCCTCACGGCGATGCGGCACGTGGAAGACAAGATGTACACGGCCGAGGCGATGCTGCCGCTGGGGGATCACGACGATCTGCTCGCCTGGACCGACCAGATGGAGGAGGACTGGGGCGTGCAGATCCTGCTCGAGGACCCTCGGCTCCGGGCTCCCGATCTGCGCTATCGCGAGCGATACGGCTCCGACGCGCAGACCATCGCGCTGCGCTACAACCGCCCCCAGCGGTTCCCCGACGGGGTCGAGGAGCAGGCCCGCGCGCTCGTGGCGGCCTTCGACCTCGACGCCGACGTGGCGTCGGGGCGCCGGCGAGATCTACGCGAGACCGTGGTGATCTCCATCGATCCCACACGCACCAAGGACCTCGACGATGCGCTGTCCATCGAGGAGCTGGCGCCCGGGCGCTATCGGATCGGCGTGCACATCGCCGATGTGGCGTCCTTCGTGCCCCAGGACACCCCGCTGGACCGAGAGGCGCTGAAGCGCAGCTTCACGACGTACCTGGTGGAGGGGGAGATCCCCGTGCTGCCACCGATCCTCGCCGACGAGGTGTGCAGCTTGCACGGCGGCCAGGACAGCCCAGCCCTCTCCTTGCTCGTGGAGCTCACCGACGATCTCGAGGTGCTGAGCACCGAGGTCGTGCGCACCGCGATCCACAACCACTGCCGCCTCGACTACAGCGGCGCCCAGGCCGTGTTGGATGGCGCAGACCACGAGCACGCCTGGCGCCTGCGCACACTCGATCGGCTCGCTCAGGCGCTGAGGGCGGCACGCAAGCAGGCGGGTAGCCTCGATCTGAACCTCGGCAACGATCCGGAGAAGCGGAGCCACCAGCTCATCGAGGAGTTCATGCTGCTCGCCAACGAGTGTGTGGCGCGCTTCCTCGGGGAGCACCATCCCGACCAGCTCTGTCTGTATCGGGTGCATCCCCATGCCGGAGACGCCGACTGGGGCGCGCTGCAGCAGGTGGCGCAGTACCTGGGCCTTCAGGCTCGCGTGAGCGACCAGGCGTCGCTACAGCGAGCGCTCGAGGAGGCCGCCTCCTTCGACGAGGGGGACGGTCCGAACATCACCTTCCTGGTGTTTCGCTACCACGTGGGTCAGGTGCTCGAGAAGGCCACCTACCACTTCGAGCAGCTGGGGCACGGAGCGCTGGCCAAGCAGCACTACGCCCACTTCACGTCGCCGATCCGCCGCTACCCTGATCTCATCGTGCACCGACTCATCGACGATGCGCTGTACCGTGAGGAGCGCGACAGCGCGAGCAGCTACCAGCGCGAGCAGCTGCTGCCGATCCAGCAGCACGTGGATGCCATGGAGATCCGCGTGGACGCCGCCAGCTTCGAGAGCCACCGCCTGCGAGATCTCCAGGCCTTCGACGGACGTACCCGCGTGGAGGACGGAATCCTCGTGGGGCTGCTGCGCGGGCGGGCCGCCGTTCGGTTGGATCGCACCGATCTGTCGGTGAGCGTGCGCTACCGAGACGACAAGACGCTCGGGATCGACATGCCGGTGCGCGCCAACGATCAGATCACAGGCTTCACGCTATCCCTCGGACAACGCGTCACGGTGCGCACCACGGGGGTCGACTGGGGTCGGGCCAGCGTCGAGGCCGATATCATCCGCGTGGGAGGGGATGTCCCCTAGGAGGTCGCGTGGCAGTGCCGAACGGGGAGTCCATCCACCGTCTGGTGGTCGAGGTGTACCGCGAGGCTGGCTTCCGCTGCGGCAACCCAGCGTGCGGGCAGTGGATCGCGCTGGACCACAACAACGTGGTGTACGTGGTGGACGACGGTGGCGACGTGCCCGAGAACCTGCTGCCGCTGTGCCCCTCTTGCTACTCCGCGAGCATTGCCGGTCGCATTCCTGCGCGGGCCATCCAGGCCTGGAAGAGCGTGCTTCTGGCACAGAACTCTCCATTCGACCTGAATAGTCTCACGTTCTTGGTGTTCCTGGAGAAGCTCGGGGAGCCGCTGGACGTGGACTCCCGCGAGCTCATCGAGATCCACCGACTCGTCGCCAGCGGGGCGGTGTCCGCCACGAAGCTCGACACGGGCGCCTACCGCCTCGAGCTCGCGGTACCTGGGCACCTACTGCTCGAGGCCTGGCGGCAGGGCCAGGCGGTGGGTTGATCGTCGTGGCGGCCTAGTCGCCGAACCAGCGTCGCACGCGCTGCCACAGGCTCGGGGTCTCTCCGAACCAGTCGGCCCACCAGGTGTGCGGATCGAGAGGATGGTCGATGTGGGCGCACCAGGTCGCCGTGGCCTCCACCAGCGCGTGGGCCATGCTGTAGGCGTCGGACCAGCGGTCGTCGGGGGACTTGGAGATCCCCGTGAGCACGAGGTCGCGGAAGGCCACCGGCACGTTCGCCATGATGCGATCGTCCACGTGGAGGAAGATCAGGGCTCCCGGTCGCCGTCCGGACAGCAGCTGGAACAGCGTGGCTGCGGCCGCATGAAGATCCGCGCGCTCATCGGCGTGCTTGGCGTTGTGGTACAGCTCGGGGGCGGCGAATCCGTGGGAGCCCATGGCTATCCCCGACTCCGTTCGGAACGGCACCTCCGAGGCGCGATGGCGCGCCAGCCCGAAGTCGCCGATGCGCACCGTGTGTTCCGCCGTCAGCATCAGATTGCTCGGCTTGATGTCCCGGTGGAGCATGCCTGCGTCGTGTACCGCCCTAAGCCCCATCAGCGTCTCGAAGACCCAGCGAGCTGCTCGCAGGGGGGGAATTCGTGGCTGCCGGCGCACCGCATCCTCGAGGGTCCCTTGCTCCGCGTACTCCATGGCGTACCACAGGTGGCCGTCGTCCTTTCCCGCTGCGTAGACGGGCACCACGTGGGGATCCCTTAGGCGCGACAGGGCCTGCGCCTCCGCCACGAAGCGCTCGGCACCGTTGCGCAGACGCTTGAGGATGCGGGCGTGGAGCAGCTTCACGGCCACGGGTATGTTCGTGTGGATGTCGTCGTACAGGTGCACCGATGCTGTGCCGCCGTCGGCCAGATGCCGCCGCCAGATGTAGCGCCCGTCCCGCAGTGAGCGTGGGACAGACGGATCGCTCACCGTCGCCGCCATGTCCTCTCCTCGGTCCATCCCGGCCAGGTGTGCGAGGAAGGGGTTGCCGTGAGGTTGCACGCAGCTGATCGTCTAGGGAGCTGCTAAGCTCCTGTTGTGGTGCTCTGCTCACGGTGCGACGCGCGCTATCCGGTCGATCACTCCCGGTGCCCGGAGTGTGGGGCCATTGCGCCCACTGTCATGATGGATGACGTCTCCCACAGCGACGCCCCCAGCACGCCCCCCAATCGGCTGCTGTCCGCTGGCACGCAGCTCGGTCCCTACGTGGTGGGCAAGCTCCTGGGAGAGGGGGGCATGAGTGCCGTGTACGCGGCGTGGGACGAGGCGCTCGAGCGCCACGTGGCGGTGAAGGTGCTGCACCCCAACCTGGTGGGCGACAGCGGGATCCGGCGCCGGTTCCTGCGCGAAGGGCGCATCACGCGCGGCTGGGCCCATCCCAACGTGGTCCCCGTGCTCGACACGGTGACCGAAGGCGACACCATCGCGTTGGTGATGGAGCGCGTGGATGCGCCTACGCTGGCCGACTTCCTCAAGCGCTGGCGAGGTGGCTTGCCGCCGCGCGAGTGTGGCGAGCTCGCCGTCGGCATCTTGTCGGGGCTGGAGGCGGCCCATGCGCGCGGCGTGGTGCATCGCGACCTCAAGCCCGGGAACGTCCTCGTAGATGCGGTCCAGGGGCGGCTGTGGCCCCGCATCATCGACTTCGGCATCGCGCGTGTCCTCGAAGGCACCACCTACACGCTGACGGGCGCGGTGATGGGCACCTGCCGCTACATGTCGCCCGAGCAGGTCCGCGGCGAGTCGGTGGACTACCAGTCCGATCTGTACACCTTCGGGGTGCTGCTCTACGAGCTCTTCACCGGGGCTCCCCCGTTCGACGATGCGCAGCCCTACGCTCTGATGATGGCGCACACGTCCAGGGAGCCCGAGCCTCCCTCCGTCGTCCGGCCGGGGCTCCACCCCGGAGTGCAGGAGGCGATCCTCCGGTGCCTGGCCAAGCGACCGGAGGACCGACCCACCGGGGCCGCCGAGGTGCGCGACCGGCTGATGGACTCCCTCGGCGTGGCCTTGGCGGTGTCGGAGCCACGGGTGGGCCACAACCCCAACGACCACGAGCTGGTTCAGGTGGACGCGGGAACCTTCCTGATGGGGCCCGATCGACGGCGGGTGCACGTCGACGCCTTCGGGCTCGATCGTCATCCCGTCACCAATGGCCAGTTCCATGCCTTCCTGAGCGCCACCGGCTACGAGCCCGACGATCCGCATCGGTTCGTCGCCCACTGGCCGAGCACGAAGGGCCCCTCGCCCTCGCAGCGCGAACATCCCGTGGTGTTCGTGTCCCATGCCGACGCCCAGGCCTACGCGGGCTGGCTGGGGCTGCGGCTTCCCACGGAAGCCGAGTGGGAGAAGGCAGCCCGTGGGGTGGACGGTCGCCGCTATCCGTGGGGGCGCGCCGCGCCGACGACGGAGCGTGCCTGGTTTGGCCAGCGCACGGGCACCAGCCCGGTGGGTCGTCGGCCTGAGGGGGTGTCACCGTGGGGCATCCACGACCTTGCTGGCAACGTGTGGGAGTGGTGTGCCGACGCCGACGACCCTGCGTTCTATGCATCGGGGCCAGACATCAACCCGCGCCGCCTGCCTGGCCTCGAGGCGGAGCCCATGGTGGTGCGGGGTGGCGGCTGGATGTTCGACGACGGGAAGGCGCTGCGCACGTGGACGCGCGCGTCGCACCTGCCCGATCGGCGGCTGGACACGTTGGGGTTCCGGTGCGCCGGGTGAGCGGGAGGTCGCTGTGAGCCTGCACCTGCTGCGGGGGCTCTGTGATGCCGGGCAGCTGCTGATGCAGCTGGCTGCGCGCCACGAGTACGCACCGCTGCACTACGCCTCCGTGGCCCCCCTCTCCAAGGCGGACGCCGAACAGGCCCTCGACGAGGTGCAAGAACGCGGCTTGCTGCGGCCCGCCCAGGACGCCCCCCACGTGCTCCTGCTCACCCCCGTCGGATACGCGCTCCGCGACACGGTAATCGAGACCTTCGAGGCCCTCCATCAGCGCATGCGGCCTCAGCTGCTCGCCCACGTGGTGGAGCGCTTCGGGCTGCCGGGGGACTCTCCACTGCGGGCAGCGCTGCATGCGGTGGACCGTGCCCGGTTCGTGCCCGAGATCAATCGCCCGCTGGCAGACCTGGACCTGCCTGCTCCGCTGGCGGTCCCCGAAGCCACCACGAGCGCGCCGCATGCCATCGTCTCCATGCTCGAGGCACTGAAGCCGCGAGCGGGGGAGCGAGTGCTGGTCTGCGGGATCAAGGGCGGGGTGACCGCCGCGCTGTGTGCCCACATGGTGGGGTCCCAGGGACGTGTGGTGGGCATCGACACGTCGGCGGCCCTCGTGTCTGCGGCTCGCCGTGCCGTCGCGGAGGCGGCGGTCCCCGACGCTGCGTCGCTACAGGTCCACGAAGTCGCCGACGTCACCATGGGGTTGCCGGGTCGGGAGTCGTGGCACGTCGTCGTCATGAACGGGAGCACACCCAAGGTGCCGCGGGACCTCCTTCGCCGGCTGGACCCCGACCGCGGCAGGCTGCTCCTGTTTCTTCAGGAAGCAGGGGTGGACGGACAGACCTGCTACGTGCTCCGACGGGATGGCTCCGCTCGACGCGACGAGGCGCTGAGTCGCTTCGTGTTCACGCCCTTGTACGGCAGGTGGGGATGGGATCGAATCGGAAGCCTCGACCCAGCCTAAACGTGAGTCGAATTTCAAACTTATCAATCGGGGAATTATGATAGGTTCGGTGGGGTGGCGACGACCCAGCCCGCTCTGACCTTGGTTCAGGTTCCCCATGACCTTCGGGAGCCCTTGACGGAAGCGTTCACCCAGATCTGGCCTGGGCCAGTGACGGCGTCGGAGGTCACTCGGTTCGACGGGGTTCCACCCAAGGTCGCCGTGGTGGCCGCCGCCCGAGGTGCCGATGCGTGGCGCACGGCCGCCGAGGTCGCTCGGGCGGACCGCGGGGTAGCGATCATGGCCGTGTCTTCCGACGCGGCCGAGCTGCGAGTTCGGCGTGCCGTGCCGCGGGAGGTCGCGTGGGTCCATTCCTTGGCTGATCTGGAGCCGAGCCCGCTGGGGCTCGCGGTTCGCCTGGCCATGGCCACCAAGCGCTGGCGCTCCGCCGAAGCGCGCTTGGCCGAGGGGCGCTACCGGGACATGGGCCGGCTGCTGTCCACGGCGTCCCACGAGATCAGCAACCCGCTGACGTCGTTGCTGACCAACGTGGAGTGGGTGCTCAAGGAGGTGGCGTCCGCCTCGTCGTCTCGAAAGGAGCTCGATCTGAAGGCCGTGCTCGACGCCGTGCGGGAGGCCTACGTGGGGGCCAAGCACGTGTCCAGGATCGCCGAGGATCTCGGCCGCGTGTCGCGGCGTGCCGGGCGCGCGGTTCCAGTGGACGTGGTGAAGGTGCTGGAGACCAGCCGGCGCCTCCTGGTCGAGCCCCTCGAGGGGGTTCGCGTGCGGTTCCGACGGCGGCCGCTGCCGGTGGTTCGCGCGGACGAGACGCGTCTGTGCCAGGTCTTCATCAACCTGCTCAAGAACGCAGCCACCGCGCTGCAAGGACAGCCCGATCCGGAAGTCGAGATCTTGGTGTCCCACGACGACGAAGAAGTCGTGACGCTGATCTGCGACAACGGGCCGGGTATCGACCCGGCCCTGGCCCGCAGCCTGTTTCGGGAGGGCGTGACGGGTCGGCGGGAGGGGAGTGGGCTGGGCCTGACCATCTCGCGTCGGTTGGTGCGGGACATGGGAGGCTCGCTGCAGTGGGTTCCCGCTCGCAGGGGGGCGGCCTTCCGGCTGGCCCTGCCGATCTGCAAGGATTCCCTGGTGGTCCGTCCCACGCTCGTGCCTGCTCACGTGCGGATGTCCGCGCGCGTGCTCCTGGTGGACGACACCCCGATGGTGGGTCACGCACTCCGGCGCGCGCTCGATCAACACGTCGTGACCTACTGCTGCGACGTGCGGAGTGCCATGGAGGAGCTCGACCGCGAGCGGTTCGACGTGGCCTTGGTCGACCTGCGCATGCCGCACGAGGGCGGCATCGACTTCCACCAGCAGGTGCTGAGCCGTCATCCGAAGATGGGGCTGCGCGTGGTGTTCTTGTCGGGCGCGTTCACCGACGACGATCTCGCCTACATCGAAGAGCATCAGCTGCGCTGGGTTCGCAAGCCCGTTGGCGCAGAGCAGCTCCGCAACCTGGTGCAGGAGCTCACGGCAGACGCCACGAACGTCTGATCAGCACAGTGGCAGTGACCTGGCGCCGATCAGGCTGCGGGTCGAACCCGAACGTCGGAGCCGGCCGGTGGGACCAGCTGACGGTAGTTCGCGAAGCGACGGAGCACGCTGTCGACGTAGTGGAGGGCCTTGTGGCCCTCGCAGGCGCCGTACTGCACCACCGGATGATCTGCCCAGCCTCGTTCGGTCTTGGCTTGTAGCCAGTAGGCCACCACGTTCCAGCGTGTGCCGTCCTCCCCGTTCGCCACCGCCAGACGAACGGCGTCCTCGACGTGGCCCGGGCCGACGTTGTAGGAGGCGAGCACGAAGGCGAGCTGGTCTTCGTGGGCCACACGGCCGTGCCAGCGCTCCTGGAGCCGCTGCAGGTAGCGCGCGGCCCCTTGCACACTCTGGTAGGGATCGAGGGGCTGACGAGTGCCTACCTCTCGTGCGGTTCCGGGCAGCAACTGCATCAGGCCCAGTGCCCCCGAGGAGGAGCGCGCCGCAGGATCGAAGCTCGACTCCTGGAACGCCTGGGCGGCCAGCAGCCGCCAGTCCCAGCCGAGGTGTCGTCCAGCCGCCTGGAAGTAGCCATCGTACCTGGACAGCTCCAGGCTAGCGGGCCGCGGGGTGACACGGCCGAAGTGGCGATGAGCCACCAAGCGGCGCAGGCGATCCTGCGATTCGATCCAGACGCCCAGCGTGACTCGGAGCTCGTCGGAGGAGGGCCGCACGGCAAGACTGGTGACGCCTTGGCCGAAGGGCTCCAGCGACACGGTGAGCCACTCTGTGGGGCATCCCAGATCCACCACGCTCTCGGGGGCCTCGGCGTCGGTGCGGAAGCCGCCGATGGCGTCGATTCGACCCTCGGTCAGTGCACGGCAAGCTGCATCGATGGACCCGAGTGGCCGAACATCCAGCTCCACCTGCAGGTCGCGAGCGACGTGACCCAATAGGTCCGCTTCGAAGCTGGTCAGGGCTCCGTCACGGAGGGACACGGTGTCGTAGGGCAGCGCGACGCGAAGGACGCCCTCCTGCTGAAGCTGGGGCAGATCCCATGTGAGGGATTCCGGGGCTTCTGGGGAGTCGGGCTCCGTGGTGAGCAGTGTGGGCAGGATCGAGAGTGTGGAAACGACCGCAAGGTGAACTTGCGTCATCAGCCCCTCCAGTGGAGCGTCGCGAGGTGGCTGCGCGCTGTGCGCTAGCCGGCAGTCGGAACACGTCGCCGATGGAGACGGGTCAGGATTGTGACCAGGGTTCCGGATGGGATGTGGCAACGTTCGTGAGGATGTTCTCGAGGAACGCGTTCGCTCTCGGCTTAATGAGTCTGGCGATCCAGGTCGAAGATTAGTTTCGATTCAGAAGATAGAACCGAGGCTTTCGAGATCTGGGTTGCCAGAATCGGCAAGCTAGTCGCAGCCAGCCCCGCTAGCGTTGAGCCGCACCCGCCAGTCCGAGCCGTGCTCCCTGTCCATCACAGCGATGGAGTGCGTCTCCAGCTTGTCCCGGATGGCGTCGGCCGTGGCCCAGTCCTTGTTCACGCGTGCCTCGGCGCGCTTGGTCAGGAGCTCCTCCACCTCCTCGGGAGTCAGGCCGAGGTGGGGGAGTCGCTTGGCCTTGATCTCTGCTTGGAACGACTCCGTGGTGTCCGCCATCAGACCGAGGGTTCGCTCCACCAACGCGAACGCCTCGAGGGCACGGGCCGCGATGGGCCCTGCTCGGCGCATCGCCTTCTTGTGGTTGGACATGCGATTGACGGCCCGCGCCAGCTCGAAGGCGTGGCCCAGCGCAGCGGCCGTGTTGAAGTCGTCGTCGAGTGCCGCGTGCAGCGCGCTCTCGAAGCCCTCCGACAGCTCCAGGACACGAATGGCATCGGCTCCGAGGGCCTCGGCCACCACGGTCGGCTCCTCCTCGCCTCGCATACCTTCGGCCACCTCGCGGGCCTCGTAGAGCCGACCGAGCATGCACAACGCCTCGGGCAGCGCCGTCTCGTCGAAGGGTAGGGGGCTGCGGTAGTGGTTCTGTAGGTAGTACAACCTCAGGGCCTCGGCTGGGAAGCTCTCCAGCAGATCGTGGATGGCGACGGCGTTGCCTTCCGACTTGCCCATCTTGCGACCGCTCTGCATGCAGAGCAGTCCGTTGTGCATCCAGTAGTTCGCATAGCGCTGGCCATGGGCGCACTCGGACTGAGCCACCTCGTTCTCGTGATGGGGAAACACCAGATCGAGCCCACCTCCATGGATGTCGATGGTCTCGCCCAAGGCGTGCCAGGCCATGGCCGAGCACTCCACGTGCCACCCTGGGCGGCCGGGTCCCCAAGGGCTCTCCCAGCTGGGCTCTCCTTCCTTCTTTGCCTTCCACAGAGCGAAGTCGGCTGGATGTCGCTTCCCCGTGCCAGGGTCTTCGCTGCGCAGCTGATCCAGCTGCTGCCCCGACAGCGCGCCGTAGTCGTCGTCCGACGTGACGTCGAACCAGACCGAGCCTTCGGCTTCGTAGGCATGATCTCGCTCGACGAGCTTGGCGATCAACGCAATGATCTCGTCCATGGATTGCGTCACCCGAGGCTCGGCATCGGGAGGCGCCAAGCCCAGGTTGGTCATGTCGCGCCGGAAGTTCTCGATGTAGTGCTCTGCCAACTCGAGGGGGTCGCGCCCTGCCTCGATGGCTCGTCGGATGATCTTGTCGTCGACGTCGGTGAAGTTCCGAACGAACGTGACCTGCCAGGAGCGGTACCGCAGGTAACGAACGAAGGTGTCGAAGACGACCATGGCACGCGCGTGGCCGATGTGCGCGTCGTCGTACACCGTCATGCCGCAGACGTAGAGTCCGACGACTCCAGGGGTCGAGGGGACGAACCCCTCCACGTCACGCGTGCGCGTGTTGTACAACCGGAATGGGGCGCCCATCGCCTCCTCCTACACTTCGAAGATGGCTTCGATCTCGTCCTTGATGACCTGCTCGTCCACGTCGCGAGCTACGGCCACCTCCTGGACGATCAGGCTGTGGGCCTGATCGTACATCTTGCGCTCCCCGAAGGAGAGCGTCTTCTCGGACTTGAGCCGCGCCAGATCGCGCAGCACGGCCGCCACCTCGAGCGGGTCGCCGGTCTTGATCTTGTTCATGTACTCGCGGTAGCGGCGGTTCCAGGTCTGCTTGTCCGCGGGCGTGTCGCGATCTCGGAGGACCTCGTACACCTTCTCCACCGCGTCCACCGGAATGACCTCGCGGATGCCGTTCGCGCCGAGGTTGTCCACCGGTACCGAGTACGTCAGGCCATTGTCGAGGATCTTGATGATGTACATCTCGTAGTCGACCCCGTCGACGGGGATCTTCGAGATTTCCTTGACAATTCCGACCCCGTGGCTGGGGACGACCGCCTTGTCCCCCACTTCGAACGTCATCCGGCATCCTCCGTGCACGGAGCACGCCCGCGCAGTGTCGAGAACTAATCACCCACCCCACGGAGAGCAACGTGCTGTGGTCGTGGTCCAGGGCCGGTTCTCGGGACGTGAGGATGGGCACCACAGCCCTGTCTTTGGCCCGGGGCTCGCGCTTGTGTGGGGTCAGCGGTGCTGCTACAGTTCGCGCCAACTTGAAGGAGGCCTCTCATGGTCCGTTGGCTCGCCGTGACCGCCCTGATCGCTGGGTGCGGAGACATCATCCCCAGCGGGGGGGAGCCCGAGGACACCTGTGACCTGTCCCTCGACGCGCTGACCGACCGCTCGTTCGTCATGCTCGAGGCCACGCCTTCGGGCGACCGAAGGAACCCGATCGCGCGCGTCAAGTTCGTCGAGAAAGACGGTCAGATGGTCGCCAAGTACAACGTGGCGTCGCCCACCGACATCTACGAGATGCCGTGCACGCTCAAGGAGAAGGACGGTAATCGAGAGCTGGTCTGTGCATCCGAGGCCAAGGTGAAGGAGTGGTGTCAGTCCCTGCTGGTGGCGGATGCCGTCTGCTCCAAGAAGGTCCTCAAGAAGTTCGGTGCCACCCAATCCGACGAAGACCTGAACGAGGCCATCAAGGCGGCCAAGCAGGAGGTCAAGAAGTACCGCGGTGGCGATTACTGGGAGCAGTTCGCCCTGATGAACAACAGCCTGGGCAACAAGCTCCAGGGTCGACTGTACGTCAAGGTCAACGAGAAGCGCTGCCAGCTGAGCGTCGGCGACTACTACTGGACCATCCACAACGGACGTGGGGTGGAAGACACGAACCCCGTTGGACAGAACGCGTTCGTAGAGGCGGAGCACGAGTACCTCTTCGAGCACTGCGACGAGGTTAACGTCATGCCTGGTGTGGAGAAGCAGGAGGACCTGACTGCACAGGAAATCGCACAGATTCCTGGGCAAGGGCGGACCTACATCAGCAAGAAAGATTACTGGTACCACTACTTGGGTGAAAAGCACCTGAAGGCGGAAGAGGGGTGCACCTACTCCTACGACGTGTGGTCCAACTGGAAGCCGCTGTCCCAGAACAACCCGATGGAGGTGGTGAAGGGGCGCGTGCCGTGGAAGGTGCAGCACGCCTTCACCGACGAGGTGGCCCTCATGGGCTCTCCCAAGCCCATCGGGGTGGTCGGCATCGAGCGCTACAAGGAGTGCGACGGCAAGAAGGAGTCGCTGGGCATCGTCTGCGAGGCTGGCCTACTGCAGTACGAGTAGGCGCTCACTGCCGCGAGCACTGAGCGGCGGTTCCCTCCAGCGTGCACTGGAAGGGACCGTCCTCGGCGGGTTGCCGCAGGGGTCCCACACCGAGATCGTGTGGGGCGTTCTGCGCGAACGAGGTGTCCGACAGTGCGTCGAACTGCGCAGGTGCGCAGCCCGTCGTGCTGAGCTCGATGGCTGCTCCGTTCGCCTGGGATGCCTCGTTGACGAGGACCTGTGTGCCCAGGAGGGTCGCGTGCCCATCCGCGAGCGCAAGGGCCGGCCCCGTGGTGGCGTGGTTCCCGAACAGTGTGCTGGAGTCGATCAGCAGAGACTGTGCACCACACGCTTGTAGGAGGGCACCACCTTCCCTGGAGGCTCGGTTCAGCTCGAACGTGCCCTTGTTGATGTGGGTGTCTGCGAAGGCAGCGACGCCCGCGCCCTGGTCCGCCTCGTTGCCCGAGACGGTCACATCCGTCAAGGTCGTCTCGGCGGATGCGTGGAGGCCCCCGCCCGTCTGCTCGCTCACGTTGTCCACCAGCCAGGTGGCCGACATCTCCAGAGGGTGGTCCGCCCAGACGCCGCCTCCGATGCCCGGCGCCGCGGTGTTGCCCTGGATCACCACGTCGGTGACCTGCAGGGGCCCTCCCGTCCGGATCCCGCCGCCCGAGTAGGCAGCGTTGCCGGCGATCGTGAGGTGCGCGAGGGTGCCCGTGCCCCACACGCCGGCACCGAACTGCGCGAGGTTGTCGGCGACGGTGGACAGCTCGTCGCCCGTGAGCTCGCCCGCCATCCAGATCCCCCCGCCCTGTGCGGCGAAGTTCTCCGCGATGCTCGAGCGAGTCAGGCGCGCAGTGCCAGTCAGCCACAGGGCGCCGCCGTCGGTGGCGCGATTTCCCGACAGCGAGGCGTCGCGTAGCTCGAGAGGGAGGGACGCCGAGGTGTCGGCCCAGATGCCTCCGCCACGAACGGCGCGGTTGCCCTCGAGCTGGACTTGGCTCAGGACGACCTGCCCCCGAGCGATCCAGATGCCTCCACCATCGGCCACGGCCACGTTGTCGCGAATGGCGACGTCGTGCAGGGTCACGCTCTCCCAGGGGGAGACGTCGATGTGGACGCCCGCGCCGTAGGAGGCGACGCCGTCTTCGATGGTCAGCCCCTCCACGTGGGCGGGAGCCGAGATCCGCAGGACGCTGTCGCTGGAGGATTCTCCGGACAGCGAGGTCTTGCTGGCCCCGGCTCCGACGAGGCGTAGCTCCTTGTCGATGTGGAGCGCTTCGTCGATCTCGGAGCCGCACAGGCGGATCTCCTCGCCGGGAGCGGCGGAGTTCAAGGCGGCCTGCACGCTGGACCATGTGCGGGTGGCGGTGACGGCAGGTCCATCGACGGTGGACGGCTCGCAGTCGTTGTCTCTGCCGTCGCAGCCGATCTCCTTCGCCGACGGGTTCACGTCGGGCCTGGTGTCGTCGCAGTCTCTGTCATCTTCGGTCAGGGAGGCATTGCCAGGACACCCGATGGTGATTTTCGATCCCCCGTAGCCGTCGCCGTCTTGGTCGACGTGTAACGGTACTGGTCGCCCTTGGGACGGGTCAGCATCGTTGCAGTCTTCGAAGCTCTCGACTCCGTCGTGGTCGAGATCCTCGAAGACGCATCCTACGAGGAATGCGGGAACCAGCAGCGGAGGTACGGAATGTCGCACCTACAGAGCGTACCTCGAATCGTCTTCAATCGTCCCGATTCCGCGTGGGCGTCGTCCACCAGAGGGTGCCAGAACGTTGTGTTGTCCCCGATCTTGGGCTCGAGAGGGTCGCAGCGGGGGAGCGTCGAGCGGTTGTGGTGTAACGTCTCCGTGATTAATCTGGACTCATGAGTCCAGATTCCGCCCCTAGAGGCTTCGTGCAGGGGAGTACTGCTTTGTTCGAGAACTTCAACGAGCTGGACGCCAACGAAGAGATCGATCTCGGTCGACGAATCGTTCGTGCGGAGCTGGAGGCGAAGGAACACCTTCAGGGGGTGGCCTGCGTCGAGGACATCCTCGGACGGGTACCCTCCGGTCGCTACAAGACGCGTGCCGGTTGGGTCGAGAACCTGGAGGAAGCCGTCCACAAGGCGTGGGTCGCGTCTCGAGAGGACAAGTCCCTGCGAAGCAAGGCGCGGGCTGCCATGGCTGCTTGGAACGAGGCCGACGGCCTCCGCTGGCGGCTGGCCATGTCGCAACAGCGAATCGCTTTCCACGAGGCCAGGAAGCTGGCCAGTCGGATGATGGATCGCTCGGACCTCACGCAGGAGGGCTACGTAGGCCTGCTGAGGGCGGCCAAGCGCTTCGATCCCGAGCGCGGTCTCAGGTTCAGCACCTACGCGCGCTGGTGGGTGCGGGCGCAGATCACGCGCGCCATCGATCAGAACGGCCGTGTCGTCCGGTTGCCCGGAGCGGCGGTGGAGCAGCTCCGCAACCTGCGCAAGGCGCAGCGAGATCACGAGCAGGGCGGCGGTGAGTGGACCATCGCCGAGCTGGCCGACGAGGCGGGCGTCGATCGCGAGCGGGCGGAGTTCCTGCTGTCTCGCGGTGAGGCCGTGTCGTTGGACGAGCCGATGGAGGAGGGGCCTCGCTCTCGTCCCCTCGGGGGAGTCCTCTCGGATGACCAGGCGATCGATCCGCTGGTGGACGCCATGGAGCGGCAAGAGACCCATCGCGCCCTGGCTGCCGTGGAGGATCTCGACGAGCGCCAGCGGTTCGTGGTGACCTCTCGGTTCGGCCTCGATGGAGACCAGCCGAAGAGCCTCGCCGAGGTGGGGCGGTTGATGTCGCTGTCTCGTGAGCGGGTGCGACAGCTCGAGAAGGAAGCACTGCGAGCGCTGCGCGACCAGGGCCGGATTCGAGAGTCGGCATGAGGGTCGTCGTCTGGTCGATGGGGTGTGGAACGCTCCTCGGCTGTGGCGCATCCGAGTGGCCGTCGGAGTGGCGAGCCTTCGAGGACGAGGTCCTGGTTCACACCAACGAAGCACGTGCCACGGCCACCTCCTGTGGTGGCGTGGACGTTCGTGGTGGTGCGGGGCCGCTCGAGATGGACACCGTGCTGCGGGACGTGGCCCGGGGCCACAGCGAAGACATGGCGTTGCGTGACTTCTTCGCCCACGACAACCCAGATGGCGACGACGTGGGGGACCGCCTCGAGGTGGCCCTGTTCGGGGGCGCCTACCCCTGGGGGGAGAACCTGGCGCTGGGAACGCTGACGCCGTCGACGGTGGTGGATGGGTGGATGTCGAGCCCTGGCCACTGCCAGAACATCATGAACCCCGACTACGAGGTCATCGGGATCGGGTACTTCCCCGATGGGTCGATCTCCCTGTGGACGCAGGTCTTCGCTGGGTCTCACTGACAGGCTTGCTCGCTTGAACAGAGCATAGGTGGACGTGCGTTCAGTAGTGCGGTAGGTTCACGCGTGCCCTACGCCGAGCTGCTGTCCCGTTCGTGCTTCTCTCTCCTCGATGGGGCGTCTCAGCCCCACGAGCTCGTGGAGGCGGCTGCTCGGAGTGGTGTCGGGCATCTAGGGGTCGCTGATCGGGACTCGGTGTATGGCCTCGTCCAGGCCCACAAGGCCGCATCCGATCACGGCGTCCATCTCCTGTGCGGTGCGAGCCTCACCATTCGCGAGCAGCCCTCCGCTGTGATGCTCGTCTCCGAGATCGCCGGATGGTCGAGCCTGTGTCGGATCCTCACGCTGGGCCGGCGGGAGGAGCCCAAGGGCCGAGCCCGCGTGCCCCTGAGCGTGCTGGCGGAGCAACACGAGGGGCTGATCTGCCTGCTCCGCCCTGGCTGGAGGGAGCCGGAGGCGCGTGTGCTGCGGGAGGCCTTCGGCGACAGGCTCGCGGTGGCTCTCTCGCGCGATCTCACGCCTGCGGATGGTCCTCGGGTGCGCTGGGCCCTCGACCTCGCGGCTCGACTCGACGTTGGACTCGCGGCGACCAACGACGTTCGATTCCACGATCCGACGAGGAAGCTCCTATCGGACGTCTTGACCTGCATCCGCAAGCGCACGCAGCTGGCTTCGGTGGGGCGGGGCGTCATGGCGAACGAGGAGCGAGGGCTGCTGACGGAGGCCGAGTTCTCGAGGCGGTATGCCCAGTGGCCTCGCGCCATCGAGCACGCGAGGCGGCTCGCGGAGCGCTGTACCTTCTCGCTGTCGGAGCTGCGGTACGGCTACCCCACGGAGGTCGTGCCCTCCGGCCACTCACCCATGAGCTGGCTCCGTGAGCTCACGCGTGCAGGACTCGCCGACCGCTATCCAGATGGGGTTCCCGACAAGGTGCAGGCCAATGTCGTCACCGAGCTCGGCATCATCGAGGAGCTGGACTTCCCGTCCTATTTCCTGACCGTGCACGACGTGGTGGCGTTCGCACGGAGTCGAGGGATTCTCTGCCAAGGGCGTGGGTCCGCTGCGAACTCGTCGGTGTGCTACGCGCTCGGCATCACCGAGGTGGATCCTGGGAGAACCCAGCTCCTGTTCGAGCGGTTCATCAGCAAGGAGCGTGGGGAGCCACCCGACATCGACGTCGACTTCGAGCACGAGCGTCGTGAGGAGGTGATTCAGTACATCTACGAGCGCTATGGGCGAGACCGAGCGGCGATGGTCAACGAGTTCATCTGCTACCGCCAGCGCTCGGCGATTCGCGACGTGGGGAAGGTGTTCGGTCTCTCCCTCGACCAGGTGGATCGACTCGCGAAGTCCCTCGATCGTTGGTCAGCGGGCATCGAGATGCCCGATCCGTCGGAGGTGGCGAGCGGACGTCCAGCCGAGAAGTGGTCCGAGCCCCACGAGGGAGGGAGGGTTTCCGCCTTTGTTCCTCCCGCCGAGGACGTGGCCGAGCTGGTGCGGGAGGCAGGCCTGGATCCCGAGTCCGAGGGAATCCGTGCCACGCTGCAGGTGGCCTCAGAGCTGGCAGGATTCCCGCGGCACCTGTCCATCCATGTCGGTGGCTTCGTCATCGCTGCTGGCTCTCTGCACGATCTGGTGCCCGTGGAGCCGGCCACCATGGACGATCGCACCGTCCTGCAGTGGGACAAGTACGACATCGACGTGCTCGACTTCGTGAAGGTGGACGTCCTCGGGCTCGGGATGCTCACCGCCATCCGGAAGGCCTTCGATCTCATCGAAGGGATGGGGGGGCCGAGCCTCACGCTGTCGAGCGTGCCCGCCGAGGACGCTGCCGTCTACGACATGTTCTGCAAGGCCGACACGGTGGGGGTCTTCCAGATCGAGAGCCGCGCTCAGATGTCGATGCTGCCGCGCTTGAAGCCGAAGTGCTTCTACGATCTCGTCATCGAGGTCGCGATCGTGAGGCCGGGGCCCATCCAGGGTGGAATGGTCCACCCGTATCTCCGTCGGCGAGGGGGCGAGGAGCCCGTGACCTACGCTCACCCGGCGCTGGTTCCCATCCTCGAGCGCACCCTCGGTGTTCCACTCTTCCAAGAGCAGGTCATGGCGATGGCTGTCGCGGTGGGGGGGTTCACGGGCGGTGAAGCGGACCAGCTTCGTCGGGCGATGGGGGCCTGGCGCAAGCGGGGGAACCTGCACGAGATGGGAACCCGTCTGGTGGAGGGGATGGTGAAGAGCGGCATCACCCGCGACTATGCGAACGCGGTCTTTGCCCAGATCCTGGGGTTCGGCGAGTATGGTTTCCCCGAGTCCCATGCTGCCAGCTTTGCGCTGCTGGTCTACATCTCTGGCTGGCTGAAGTGCCACTACCCCGCAGCGTTCGCGGCAGCTCTGATCAACAGCCAACCCATGGGGTTCTACAGCCCTCGCGCTCTGCTGGCGGATGCGCAGCGCCACGGCGTGGAGGTGCGGGGCCCCTGCGTGATGCGCTCGACCTTCGACTGCACGCTGGAGCGGACCGACGACGGAGGGCATGCGATCCGCGTCGGCTTGAGGCTCGTTCGCTCTCTGGGAGAGGAGCACGTCGAAGCGCTCGTACTGGCCCGAGAGGCACGAGCCTTCTCCAGTCTCGCGGACCTCGCTCGACGGAGTGGTCTGGATCGAGCGCGGCTCGAGGCGCTCGCGGAGGCGGGTGCCCTGGCGCAGGTGGCGGGGGAAGATCGAAGACGGGCAGCCTGGGTGCTCCAGGGGCTGTGGACGGACCTGCCGCTGTTCGCCGAGGTGGAGCGGAAGGAGCCGACACCGGATCTCCCCGTGCAGGACGCACTCGAACGTCTCAAGGCGGACTACCGAGCCGTGGGGTTGTCCGTCGAGCGCCATCCGCTGGAGCTCCTTCGCCGTCAGCTCACGCCCATGGGCGTGTCCCCGCTGCAGCTGCTCACCACACTCCCTCCGGGTCAGGAGGTGCGCATCGCGGGGCTGGTCTCGTCCCGACAGCGCCCTGGAACGGCCTCGGGGGTCGTCTTCATGACCTTCGAAGACGAGACGGCCATGGCCAACCTCGTGGTCTGGCCCAAGATCTGGGCCGCGTTCCGGCGTCTGGCACGCACGTCTTCCCTGCTCGGCGCCGATGGCACGCTGCAGCGCCATGACGACGCTGTGAGCGTGTTGGTGGAGCGCTTCTGGGCGCTGCCCGATCCCGACTCGAGCGGGATTCCGGACTCGGAACGTGCTCCGCAATCCGCATGGTCCCACTCCGAAGACTCGCCAGAACCACCGCGAGGCCTGTCCGACCTCACCATCCGCTCCCGGGACTTTCGATGAAGGTTCGGGTTTACCTCTGGCTGCGACCTGCCACGAAGCTCCAGTAGGTATATAGTGCGGCGCGTTCCGCTCACGGCGCTACCATCGAATCCGACGTCTCTGGTCTCGAGGTCTGAACATGCTCTTTCGACCCACCCTCTCCCTTGCTTGCGTCCTGGTGATCTCCAGCTGTGCTGGAGAAGCCGAGCCAGACGTGTCCGACCCCACCGAGCCCAACGTCACCTTCCCCGACATTCTTCCGCCCGAGGTGGTGGAGGGATGGCCCTGTCCGCCCTTCGACGGCGTGGAGACCACCGAGGACAAGGTCGACGACGACGATGGTGACAACCTCACCGACTGCCAGGAGGAGATCCTCGGATCCGATCCCAACAACGCAGACTCGGACGGCGACGGCGTCAACGACTTCATCGAGGTGGGTGGCGATCCCAACAACCCGAACGACACGGATCGCGACGACATCGCCGACGTGATCGACGAGGACGATGACGGCGACGGAGTGCCGAGTGTCGAGGAGGATTCCGACAAGCGTGTGGGCAACGGCAACGGTGATCCGCGCGACGACGACTTCGATGGCGACGGCATCCCGAACTACCTCGACGACGATGACGACGACGACTTCGTCACGGGCGTAGACGAGGATCGCTTGGCGGGCAACGGCAACGGTGATCCCCGCGATGACGACTTCGACGGCGACGGCATCCCCAACTGGATCGACGCCGACGACGACAACGATGGGGCTGCAGGCTGCGAGGACGTGGACGGGAACCGGGTCGTCAGCGACCTTCGCGATGCCGACGACAACCTCCGCGACGACACCGACAAGGATGGCGTGCTCGACTTCCTCGACATCGACGACGACGGCGATGGCCTCACCACGATGGAAGAGGACACGAATGGCGACGGGGACGCCTGCAATGACGATCTCGACGGGGACCTGCGGCCTGACTTTCGCGACCTCGACGAGGAGAACGACTCGGTCGACACCATCATCGAGGACCTCAACGCGAACAACAACCCCCTCGACGACGACACCGACGGCGACGGAACGCCCAACTACCGTGACGACGACGACGACGACGACAGCATCCTCTCGTTCCTCGAGGACGTCGACAACAACGGCACCTCCGCGAACGACGACTTGGACGGCGACGGCATCCCCAACTACATCGATGACGACGATGACGGCGACGGGGTGCTGACTTTCGACGAGCGCGAGCTGAACGAGAACGACATGCTCGTCGACATCAACACCGATCCCATGACGCCCACGGATCGCTTGAACCCCGACGACGATACCGACGGCTGCCCGACCTTCGAGGAGGAGGCCCTTGCCGCCGGATCGGGCTTCGACGCAGCCGTCACCGATGCTTGCCAAGATTTGACCCTCGACGGTACCGGGTTCGGCGATGGCCAGATCACGGCCATCGTGCGCCGGGCCAGCAACGGGGCATTCACTGGCCTCGCGCTGACCGAGGTGGTGGCTGGCGGAGACTTCTCCCTCACGCTGCCGGGAATCGGTGCGGGAGACACCTACACCGTCGACTTCTTCTTGGACCTGGACATCGCGAAGGCCAAGGCGAAGGATCCGGAGTTCGATGGCATGTGTGACTCGCTGTCGGAGTCGTCTTGGCGGGTCGCAGGCGTGGTGGATGCCGGAACGGCGGTGACCTTGAACGTGGTCCCTGGTGACAACGTCGAGCCGGCTGCTTGCGATAGCTTCCCGTAGCGACGCGGACCGCCGGGTCACCTGTCCACAGGACATCCACAACGCAAGAAAAACGCCCGTCTTCGGACGGGCGTTTTCGTTTTGTCGTGCGACCATGGTCTCTTTTTTCTCCACATGCCGAAGCGGAGTAAAGAGAAGGTTTCAGCTTGCTTGTTCTGTTGTGCTGCGATGGGTTTCCACAGGTTGGAGTGTTCTCCGGGTACTCTGAGTGCTCGAAAATGAGCCTTGACCCTACATGATCGTCGAAGTACAAAAGAGGTGCCGGTACGACCGGCGGGCCGCCGCGCTTCTCCCCAACCGTGGCGCGGCGGTCCCCTTCCTCCTCGACTCCCTGTCGAGGGAACTCGCCCCAAGCTTCACCCCACCGACGCCCGGTCGCGGTCTCTCCGCCCGGGCGTCGATCGTTGTGCAGCAAGGCTTGTTCGGCCTCCTTGGGCTCGCTGACCGGAAGGGTGGTACACCACACTCATGATCGTGGACTACCGACGCTTCCTCATGCCCGCCGGAGTGGCTGCAGTCGGCCTCGTGGCCATCGCCATCTTCTGGCTCGCCGTACAGTCGTCCGTGCGGCACGGCCTGTGGCAGACCGTGGCCCAACGCCAGCCCGCCAAGAGCGAGTTCCGTCGCCTCGACGACTGCAAGAGCGTGGGCTGGTGGACCTGGCTCAAGGTGTTGTCCCAGAACCGTGCGGTGCGATGTGGTGAGGTCTGGGCTGCCGAGGAGCTGGCCGACAAGGTTCGCGGAGCCGATCGGGTGACGTGGCTGAGCGAGTGGGTCACCTCGCCGCAGTCGAAGCCTCTACTGAAGTTGCGCGCGTCCCTCGCCCTGACGCTGGCGGGCAAGCCAACCCCTGCCGAGCCGGCTTGGTTGTCTCTCGATCCGAACCTGCCCGACTGGCCCGGGCCCGGCTTGGCGGCCGCTGTGGCACAGGACCGCGCCTGGGGGGTGCATCTGGGACCGCGCTGGATGGCGCTGGGGCGTGTCTGGGCGCTGTCGGAGTCCGGCCTGGGACCCTCGGATGCATTGCTGCCTCTCGAGGCCCTGTGGGCCATCGAGGACGAGTCGGTGGCCAGTCAGGCCGCTCGGGCGGCTGCTCGAGGGATGAGCGTGCCTCCCGATCTGCCGGATGACGTGCGGTATCGACGTAGCCGTGGCCTTCCTCCCGGCAACCTGCCATCTGGATGGGCCGAGGCGATCTTGAGCCGGCCCGACTGTCCGTCTCCGTGTCTGGAGCTCTGGATCGATCTGCTTCGCCTGGATGCCGAGGCAGAGGCGCTCGATCCGTGGGAGTACCCCGAGACCACGCCCATCCTGGAGCCGCTGGCGAGTCAGATCGGGTTCACCGGATGGCGCATGCGTGCGCTGGAGTGGTGGACGCGGGCGGCTGTTCAGTGGGTTGCGGCGTCTCCCGACCCCGCCGCCCGGTTGGCGACGCTGGCCGAAGGTGGCCCGGACGGATCGGCTGACCCGCTGAGGGTGTACTGGGATCGCACCGCAGCGCCGTTCACCACCGCCGTGGTCGTGATGGAGGTGGGGCGCCGCGCGAGCCTTCCCGTGGACGTGCGCATCGACGAGGGCGGCGCGATGTGGATCGACGTGGGTGGCCGGCGTGTGGTGCGGCGTGGGTGTGCGCGTCCTGCTGGCACCGAGCCGCCGGAGGGGGGAGGCTGGGACCGCCTGTCCCTCATCGCTGGCGCCTTGGCGGAGGCCGCAGCAGACGCCGTGGCTCGGGGCGAGCACCTGAACGCCGTGCGCCTCGCGACCGCTGCAGAGCGCATGGACCCCATTCTCGCCCATGGACTGCCCACCCGAATGGCCGAGGGCATTCAGCTGTCGGAGGACGCGCTGCGCGGACATGCGGCTGGCGCAGGCTTCGTGGTGGACGGCTGGCGCGGACCATCGGTGGCAGCAGAGGCCCGCGAGGCGGCGGCACCGCTCGTGGGGGTTCGCTGCGGCAACGGCTGATCGGTTGCGAACGCAGCTCGCGGCCGATCAGTACGGTGGCGGCGGAGCCGGCACGAGTCTGATCAGGCAGGCTCGAGCACTGGTGTCATGCAGATCTGGACGAAGCCCTCTGCGAACCCAGTGGGTTTCTGACCCACCTCGAAGTCCACACCCTGCACGGCCCAGCCACGTGCCTCCTGATCCATGACCCACCGTCCGAGATCGGTGCTGTGATCTCGAGTGTCGACGGCGGCGTCGAGCGGTGTGCGGAAGATCTTGCAGTGGAAGCGCTCGGGGGCCACGGCCCGCGCGGATGGCTCAGTCGCGAGCTGGGCCTCGGCGTCGTCGCCCGGAGCGGCGAAGGTGACTCCGGTGGCGATGGCGGCCCACAGCACAGCGATGCCCATGGCGATGCCCACGGCGCTTCGACGGAGCGGTTCGGTGGGCGCGGTGGGAGCCATGTTCTCCTCCAGACTTCGTGATGTCGTCTTGGCGGACCTAACACCCGAGTGCCCACATCCGCCTGCCCACCTTCCGAAGGCTTTTTCGGACCGCTTGGAGTCTTTGGGACCATAAAATGACCTAGACAAGAATCGTGTGTTCAGTGTATGTTCTGAGTGTCGAAAGGAGCTGCCATGCGCGCACCAGTTCTAGCCTCCCTCGATTCCGCTCCCGTCGGTCTGCGGGCGCGTACTTCGGCTGGCCGTCTGTTCCGAGTCGTGAAGTCGGGAGCGTACGGCGGCAGGCACTGGTCGGCTGGTCAGGTTCTGGTGTGTCGGGGCACCCCGCGTACGGGCGATGCGGTCGTGCTGGTGGCGCGCGGTCACGGAAGGCCTCGGATGGGGCGTGTGCAGGGCACGCGCTTCATCGGAGATGCGGGTGAGCCGTGTCATCCTGCTCGGTGGGGTGCAGCGGGCCGGGTGGTGGAGGCCTTTCGGCGGAGGCGAGGAGCTTGGGTGGCAGATCTGGGATCGCCATCTGCGGTCGGAGGGGCTGGGGAGACTCCTCCGTCCGCAACCCAGCTCAGGTTGTTTGCTGCGTAGACGTTGAGTTTCAGTTGGAGTCGAGGGCGGCTTTCATCGCTCGAACCCGTTGCAGATCCAGTGGTTGGTTGGTGTCTCCGTCTTGGTGGAGCCAGGTGCCTACGATGGCTCCGTCCAGTGAGCCGTAGGTGCTCGCGTTGTCGGGCGTGAGGCCGCTGCCCACCCACACCTGTGTGCCTGGAACCGCCTGGCGCACGGTGGCCACGTCGTCGGGGTGCGTGGGACGGCTGGTGCCGTCTCCCGTCACCACGACGATGTCGGCGCGGCCGCGGTGCACGGTGTCGCGGGCGGCGCTGGAGAGCGACCAGCTGCCCAGCGGAACCGCGTGCTTCACCAGCACGTCCGCCACGATCTGCGCTTGGGCCTCGAGCTGGCGGCGCAGGAGCAGCGTGTTGCGGGCGTCTCCTTCGATCACGCCCTGATCGGTGACCATGGCGCCCACGTGCACGTTGATCCGCACGAAGTGCGCCTTGGTGGCGGCCGCGATGCCGATGGCGGCGGCTGCATCGTTGCGCAGCACGTTCACGCCCAGCTGCAGCTCGGGGGCGGCCTGCCGCACGGCCAACACCGCGCGGGTCATGCAGGCCACGGTGTGCGGATCCACGGTGCCGCGATGAAAGGGCGCGTCGCCGAAGTTCTCCACGATGATGGCGTCGGCGCCACCCTCGCGCAGCGTGGCGGCGTCCTGCTCGGCGCGCGCGAGCACGTGATCGAGGCCCTGTGAGGGGTGCGGCCCGCCGGGCAGGGCCGGCAGGTGGACCACACCGACGAATGTGGGGGTCCGCTGCGGGCCCGTCGCCATCAGATCAAGGCCACCAACGTGAGCACCACGAAGACGGGACCGAGGAACATGAGCGCGTAGCCGCAGTAGCCGAAGAAGCTCGGCATCTTGTAGCCGGACTGCTCGGCGATGGCGCGGACCATGAAGTTGGGACCGTTGCCGATGTAGGAGCCGGCTCCGAGGAACACTGCTCCCAGGGAGATCGCCACCAGGATCGGCTGTGAGGCTGCCTCCACCGACAGCGGTGCGAGGTTCTCGGCCGTGGTGCAGAACTCGTAGGTGCCGCACGCCACGGCGGCGAAGGTCACGTAGGTGGGCGCGTTGTCGAGGAAGGCCGACAGCATGCCCGTGGCCCAGAAGTACTGCCACGGCTCCGTGAGCCCCAGGGAGGCGCCGTTGGCCTGCAGCAGTGTGGTGGCGGGGATCATGGCCACGAAGATGCCGATGAACAGCGCCGCGACCTCCAGGATGGGCGTCCAGGTGAAGTCGTTGGCCGCGCGCAGCGGCCGGGGGGTGAGCTGCAGTGACAGGATCGTGAGCACCGCCATGCCGATCTCACGCGCGTAGTAATGGCGGAAGTCCACCACCTCCGGGTCGGGGGACAGCACGAGCACGCAGGCGATCACGCCCGCGAGCCACAGGAAGTTGAGGTTGCCCTCGAGTCGCAGCGGCTCGATGTGGGTGCTGTCGTCGCGGGTGCTGCGGATGGCTTCCTGCTGGTAGTAGTAGCGGTCGAGGAAGAAGAACATCACCAGCAGCACGACCACCACGGGTGCCCAGAGCATCCACAGGTGCTCCAGTGTCCACCAGAAGTCGATGCCCCGCAGGTAGCCGAGGAACAGGGGTGGATCGCCGATGGGGGTGAGGGCACCGCCGATGTTCGACACCAGGAAGATGAAGAACAAGGGGATGTGCCAGGTGTGCTTTTGCTGCGCGTTGGTGCGCAACATGGGGCGGATCAGCAGCATCGACGCGCCCGTGGTGCCGATCACGTTGGACAGCACGGCGCCGATGGCGAGGAACGCAGTGTTCACATGGGGTTTGCCTTCGAGATCCCCCCGCAGCAGGATCCCGCCGCTGATCACGTACAGGGATCCCAGCAGCGCGATGAAGGACAGGTACTCCTCGATGGCGTGCTCGAGGCCGTGAGCGGCATCGTGGCCGACGGTGCCGTGGTCGGTGAGGGCGGTGTAGGTGAGCCAGAGGAACACCGGCGAGGCCCAGCCCACGGCCACGATCAGCTGGTTGCGGTTGGAGTGCCACCAGTGCTCGGCCACCATCGGCAAGATGGCGATGGACAGGAGCAACCCCGCGAAGGGGAGGATCGACCAGAACGGGAGCACGTCGCCCAGCCCGGGACCGTGGTGGCCGGCGTCGGAGGCTGCCCAGGCGGTGTCGGGGGCGAAGAACGCTGCAAGTAGCCAACACGCGGCCGCGACTCCCGCCGCCGCTGAGTACCGCGAACTGCGCATCCCGACCTGCCCCCTGACGTCCGTGGCTCCGGAACTTCCGCGCGACTCCGTCGCACGCCCGATTCCCTTGGCCCTCGCCTTCGGCTGCGGGCATCCCGGACTTAACACCCTCGCCCGTAGACCTCGTACGGCCGCGTGCTGCGGTTCAGGGTAGCGGTGGCGCGCTCAGCAGCACCAGGGTGTCGACCTCGTAGGCGCCATCAGGCAAGGGTGGGGCTTCGACCGTGGAGTCGGTGCCCTCCTTCAGCCCTGCGGTTCGTGCGATCCCGACGAGGTAGACGGGATCGGCGGTCGTAGGGCGCACGTAGAAGCCGTATACGTCGGCGCCCAGCTGGCCCGCTGCATCCATCGCGGGATCGAGAGCGGCGTCGTACAGGCCGATACCGAGCTCGAGGGAGCCCGCTGGCCACATCGGGCAGTCGATGCCCTTGTCGGGCAAGCCCGCGTCGTGGTCGAGGCCCGTCCACTGGAACAGCAGCGCCTCGGTCTTCGGGAGGATGGGCTGACCCACGCCCAGCAGCGGCAGCGGCAGGCTGCACAGAAGCTCGGCACTGTCGTTCCACAGCCCCACCTCGAGGGTGCTCGTGTCCAGCTGAACCTGGCCCTTCGACACGTCGAGGGTGCCGCTCACGGACCAGAACGACGGAGTGGACTCACTGGGCGGGAGGGCGCTGTCCACCGTGGTGGTGTCCAGGGCAGGCGAGCCAGAGCCAAGGGTGGAGTCCTCCGGGGCGGAGGGGGCCTGGGCTTCGGCGTCCAGGAGCGCCTCGGCCGAGCATCCCACCAAGACGAGCGAGCAGGCGAGTGTGGCCAGTGCGTGGGTGTTGGGGAGGCTGAGCATCGTGGTGGGCTCTCCGAGACGCGGTCCGACCCCAACGCTTGCAGCGGTCGTGCCAACGTCACGATCTAGATTCTAACGTGCTCGACAACATCTCGTGGCCCGCCCCGCTCGCAAACGACGACATGGATGCCGCGGCTACTGCGGGAACGGAAAGGCCTTCGTGGGCATCGACGTGAAGGGATGCCCGTCCGTGAAGGCGCCTCCCCCCTCTCCTCGATCGAGGTCCTCTGGATAGGCGTGGCCATGGCGCTCCCAGCCGCCTCCGTAGTCGGCCCAGGAGCGCTGGCTGCTCAGCGGGTGGGGAGCAGCGGCTCCGCGGCTCGGTGAGCCGAAGGCGATACGGCGCAGCGAGACGAACAGCGGATCGGTGGTGTCCACCGCTCCTAGACAGTCGGACTGCAGCACCTCCCGCTGCAGCGACCACGCCTGATCGCATCCGTCCTCGGCATCGCACGGCACCTCGGTGCCGGTCAGCTCCACGAGCACGGAGCACACGTAGTGCTTCTGTCGGTTGGCGCTGTCCCACTCGGGGCCGTAGATCTGCCACGTCTGCAGGCCGAACACCTCACCGGGGGCTGACGTCTCGAGCCAGACCGGATCGAAGGCCCACGAAGGTGTGAGGTCGATCGTGCAGCCAGTGGCACACAGCACCAGTGCCTGCCAGGGGAGCCACCTCATGGATCGAACGTGAACGCTGTGCCAGGGGCGATGCCGTAGTTGGCCTCGTAGTACGCCGTGGCGACCCCGTCCGGGGTGTTGATGAGCTCCTTCAGGATCGGCTCGGGATTCCCGGTGCCGCCGAGCACGATCTGGAAGTTGCCGTCCACCTCGAAGCCGAGAACGAAGCCGCCCTCGGTGTAGTCGCTGCCGCCCTTCGCGAAGAGTGGGTTGACCAGCGAGCCTCCCACCGCGAAGGGTTGGAGGGCCGCCCACTCGGACGGCGGAAGCCCTCCCTCGAGGGCCTCGACGGTCTCGTCGGTGATGGGGCTCAGGCCCAGTCCCCAGGGCCACTTCGCCACGTGGAAGCCCACGTCTCCGCCGAACTCGCTCGGGAGGCTGTAGTTCGCGCAGCCGTCCACCAGGTTGGCGTCGTCGGGCACGTCGAAGCCTGCCCAGGCCGTGAGCTCCTCCTTCACCCAGTCGGCGTTCGGCGTGGGGCTCGTCAGCTCGAGTCGAACCCGGCAGCTGTTCGTCTCGTCGACCGGATCCGTGGCGGTGCTGGAGTCGAGGAACACGACCTCGAGGCTGCTCGGGATGAGTCCGAAGTCGGGATGGCCGTAGTTCACGAAGCGCTGGGTGGACTCGTCGTAGGCGAAGAAGCCGAAGATGGCGGCCCCAGCGGCGTCGATGCGGCCACCCGGCTCCTCGCCCGTGTCTCCCGTCTCCACGACGGGCGGCGGTCTGGTGATGTCGTCCTGGGGGGTGAGCACCGGGGGGGCGTCGCCGCCGCTGCACGCTGCTGTGAGCACCAAGAGACCCGTCGACGCGGCGCCGAGCATGCGGTTCATCGTCCCCTCCTCGCTACAGACGACGGTGTACCAGAAGCGTCCCGCCATCATCCACCTGCACCCTGTCGAAAAAGTCTAGATGGCTGCGGCGAACATGATGGCAGCGAAGGTCGCGACCATGGCGGCGCCCATCGCCACCAACAGTCCCACCCACCAGGGCAGCGCCGAGGCCTCCTCGAGCTCCTGCGCCGTCAGCACCCGCGGGGCCTCTCGACTCGCGGAGGAGCGTCGTAGCTCCACGCCTGCGGCGGGTGTGTTCGCGCGCTCCTCGGGCGGCGGAGCCGTGGTGGCGCTCGCCATCTTCGCCTCTCGGCGAGCCCGCTTGCGCGCCTCTCGCGCCTCCAGCGCCGCCAGCCGCTTCACGTCCTCGGCGTGCTGTCGGATCGCATCCCGCTCCAGCTCGGCCTGCCGGTCCACGTCCCCCACCGACAGCGTGGCCGTTCCGGCGGGCGGGCGGAAGGTGCTCGCCGGGAGCCGGCCCTCGGTGGGCGCGCGCTCCTCCGTGTCCTCGCGCCAGGTGCTCACCACCACCGGCTCCTCCGGCGGCTCCACTGGCGAGCCCACAGGCGAAGCCGAGGGCCAGAGAGGATTGTATGGCGGCGGAGTCGCGAGGGATTCCGGGTGGGGGGGAGGCAGATCCAAGCCGTTGGGCGCCGCCGCGTCGAGGGCCAGCACTGCGCTTCGCGGGACCACGTGCAGGATCTCGGTGTCGCGATGGCGCGGGTGGGTGCCCTCCCGCGTGATCGTGGGCTCGGCCTTCAGATCCGCCGTGTCGGCCATGCGCGACACCTGGGTGCGGTCCCGCTCCGCTGTGGTGCGCTCCAGCGGGGTCTGCTGGCGGAACAGGGAGGGGAACCGGTCCGATGACGGAACCGGCGGTGGCTCCTCCTCGAGCTCGGACCCGGGGGCGGACTGCTCGGTGGTCTCGAATCCGTCTGCGGAGGTGGGGCCGAAGCGAGCACACAGCTCCGCCAGCGACGCCGTCGTGCCGAACTCCCCGCGCAGCGCCCACAGCAGATCTTCCACCCGCCGGAGCTTGCGTGGATGGGCCCGTCGCCGGAGCTGCTCCAGGATGGCCCGCGCCCGCACCAGCGCTCCCCGAGCCATGTACGCCTCGGCCCGCGCCACCTCACTGCCCACGTCGGGAATGGTGGTCTCTCGATCCGGATCCAGCGATGGCCCGCGGGCCTGCTGAGCGATGCGGAGGAACACGGGATCGTCGGGAGCCCGCTCCAAGCCGATGGCCGCGGCCTCCAGTGCCCGCTTCGACGACCCGCGTAGGAGCAGGACCTCCGCCGACAGCTGCTCGGCCTCCAGCAGCTTCCGCCCGCTCGGCGAGAGTCGCTGCAGCTGGGTGGATGCCCGGTCCAGCAAGCGCAGTCGGGCGTAGGCATGGGCCAGCACGAGCTGGGCGCGGTCGGTGGGCGGCGCGTGCTTCGCCCACCGCTCCACGAACAGGATCACTTGTCGATGGTGCTCGTGCTCCGCCAGATAGAGTGCCACCGTCTCCAGGCGGCCGCTGGGCGGCACGCCCCGGTCCAACATGGCGCCTCCCGGCGTTCACGTCGGATGGTAGCACCTGTCCGCTACAGGTCGCCGAACGCCTTCGTGAGCTTGGGGCAAACCTCGAACAGGTCGTCGACGATTCCGTACGTGGCGTGCTCGAAGATGGGCGCCTCGGGATCCTTGTTGATGGCTACGATCACCTTCGAGGTACGCATGCCTGCGAGGTGCTGGATGGCGCCCGAGATCCCGCACGCGATGTACAGCGTGGGGTTCACGGTCTTGCCGGTCTGGCCCACCTGCTCGTTGTGCGCGGCGTAGCCCGCGTCTACCGCCGCGCGAGAAGCGCCCACGGTGGCGCCCACGGACGCCGCCAGCGGACGGATCACCGCGTCGAACTGCTCGGAGGACTTCAGGGAGCGCCCACCGCTCACGATCCGCGCGGCCTCGGTGAGATCGGCGGTCGAGCTGGCAGGAGCCTTCGTCTCCACCACCTGAGTCAAGGCCGTGCAGCTGGCGTCCACCGCCACCACCTCGGCCGAGCCACCCGAGGGGCTGGGCTGCGGGAAGCTGTTGGGACGCACCGAGAACACGGCAGGGGAGCCCGTGACGGTCACGTCTGCGTAGATCTTGCCCGCGAACATCGGGCGGCGACCCACCACTGCACCACCGTCGGCACGCAGGTCGGTGACCTCCGAGCCCATGCCCGTGCCCAAGCGGGCCACCAGGCGCGGCAGCGCGTCCTTGCCCACGTACCCGGCCGAGGCCAGGATCACGCTCGGTGAGGCGGCCTGCACGATGGCGTGCCAGGCATCCACCATTGCAGCGGCGTCGTAGGCGGCGAAGTCGCCAGACACCTGAAAGACCTTGGTGGCGCCCAGGGCGCCCAGCTCGGCGGCGGGTGCATCGCCCACCACCGCCGCCATCACGTCGCCACCGACGCTTGCCGCCAGCTGCGCTGCCTTGCCCAGCAGCTCACCAGCCGACTTCTTGAACGAACCGTCTTCGTGCTCGGCGAGGACGAGGATTCCGCTCATGGTTGCTCCAGATTCTTCTCGAAGAGGTTGAATGCGAAAGGGATGTGGGTGTGGTGGCCGAGGTCAGAGAACCTTGGCTTCCTCGCGGAGCACGCGAACGAGCTCCGCCACCACCGTGTCGGTGTCGCCCTCGAGGATCCGGCCCTTCGGCCGCTCGGGGGGCGCGCCATAGGCCGAGACCTGCACGGTGGGTGCCACGTCGTCGGCCGACAGCCCCAAGGCTGCCAGGTCGTGGGTGTCCGACGGCTTCTTCTTCGCCTTCATGATCGCCGGCAGCTTGGCGTAGCGCGGCGTGTTCAGCCCACGCTCCGCCGTGATCACCACCGGGCAGGAGCCCGAGACCACCTGGCGAACGCCTCCGTCCATGGCCCGCGTGGCCGTGAAGGCGGTGCCCTCCACGCCGAACTCGGTGACGCGGCTGACCTGGGCCCAGCCAAGGCACTCGGCCACCATCGCCGGCACCTGCACGTTGTCGTCGTCGATGGCCTGCTTGCCGCAGAACACCAGATCGCACTCCTCCTTCTCGATGGCCTTCGCCAGCGCCCGGGCGATGCCCAAGGAGTCTGCACCGTCCAGCGCCGAGTCTTCGATGATCACGGCTCGATCGGCTCCCAGGGCCAGCACGGATCCCCGGAGCTGGCTCAGGACGTCGGACGACTTCCCGACGGTGAAGACCACGACCTCGCCCCCATGGGCTTCTTTGGTCTTGATGGCCTCCTCGACGGCAAACACATCGTAGGGACCCACGACGGTCTTGCCGGTGAACTCGTAGCGATCGCCATCAGCGCTGGGCGTCAGGCGCGCATCGGTGTCTGCAGTGACCTTCGCGCAGATTCCGATCTTCAAGGTGCCTCCTCGGGAGTCAAGGCGGTTGGAGGTTCGATGAGCATGCCGCGGATGAAGATCTCGGCGACCTGATCCGCGGCCAGTTCGAGTGGAAAGCGATCTTGCTTGCGGGACAGCACCCACTGCATGGACAGCTCGTCCATGGCGCCGAAGAAGGCCCACATGCTGATGAACGGGTCCAGATCGTCGCGGAACAGGCCCTGAGCCTGCCCCTCGCGGACGATCTGGCCGAACACGCCCAGGTAGGCCCACAGCTTGATGGGGCGGTAGTCCTTGAGGAACTTCGTGGACAGGCGCAGCTCCACCTGCAACACCTCGGCGGCGTCGCGGTGGTCTCGCACCTGCTGGAAGTGGAAGCGGGCGAACCGTCGCACCTTCTCCACCGGATCGTGGGCCTGCGACAGCATGTCGCCCAAGCCGACCAGCAGCTCGTCCATCTTCTGCTCGAAGATCGACAGCAGCAGGTCTTCCTTGTTCTTGAAGTACCGGTAGATGGTGCCGTCGGCGACGCCTGCGGTGCGCGCGATGTCGCTGACGGGGGCGAGCAAGAAGCCCTTCTCGGCGAACACCTTCACCGCGGCATCGATGATCAGGGTGCGCTTGTCGGGGCGGGGCGAGGGGGACGTCATCTAGGTTAGCTCGGTAGAAGGCGACCGTTCGCCCACGCGTCAGGAATGAATGGTGATTCAGTCCGACTCGTTAACGTGACTGCAGCCAGCGCTCCACGAGCACTGAGATGTCTCGCTCGGGCACGGTCTCCCAGTCCGCCAGGAAGCGCTGGTTGCCGATGTCCGTGAGCGGGTGCTTCAGCGCTTGTTTGAGGACCTTGTAGGGACACGTGGCCACATCGGCACCGGCCAGGGCAGCCTGAACCAGGTGTTGGGGATGCCGCAGGCTGGCCGCTAGCACCTGGGTGTGAATGCTAGGGTTGCCCGCGTAGATTGCAGCGATCTGACCGATGAGATCGGAGCCGTCCCAGCTGATGTCGTCGATCCGCCCGATGAAGGGGGAGATGTAGGCGGCGCCCGCGAGTCCGGCCAGCAGCGCCTGAGACGGCTGGAAGCACAGCGTGACGTTGACCTTGATGCCCTCCGCAGCGAGCTGACTGCAGGCACCCAGGCCCGCTTCGATCAGGGGCACCTTGACCACGACGTGCTCGTGGATCTTCGCGAGCAGGCGCCCTTCGCGCACCATGCCCTCGGTGTCTTGGGCGGTCACCTCCGCGCTCACCGGGCCCTGGACCAGCTCGCAGATCTCGTGGACCACCTGGATGAAGTCGCGGCCCTCTCTTGCGATGAGGGACGGGTTGGTGGTGACCCCTGCCAGGATGCCCCAGCTGTGAACCTCGCGGATCTCGTCGAGGTTCGCCGTGTCGATGAACAGCTTCATGTCGTCTCCGAGGGGGCCAGGTACCGGGATGGAGCGTGTAGGGCAAGCAAGCCGATCTTCACGGGCTTGGGGCCCGAGGCGGATGGAAGCGAGGCGTAGGGTACGCCCGTCTGCGGGTGCACGGCGTCGGGCCACACCTGCAAGAGGGGCTCGAGCACGAAGCGTCGGTGCACGATCCCGGGGTGGGGCAGGGTGAGCACCGGGCTCTCCACGGCCACGTCCTCCACCAGGAGGAGATCGAGGTCGAGGGGGCGATCGGCCCAGAACAGGCCACGGCGACGGCCCGCGGCCTCCTCCAGTGCGATGCACCGCTCCAGCAGCTGCAGTGGCTCGAGGGAGGTGTGCAGCAGGGCCACCCCGTTGAGGAACCAGTTCCGCGCGGTGCCGCCTGCCATCGGAGGGGTGCGCACCCAGTGCGACGCCCGCAGGAGCGTGATCTCGCGCATCGCAGACAGACGATGCAGCGTGGTCTCGAGCAACCGACGCCGATGGCCCATGGACGATCCGAGCCCCAGGGCCACGCGTGGCAAGGTCAATACACGCCGGAGGGAGTGGTCACGAACGCCTCGTCGTCTTGGGTGGCCTCGACGACGGCACGCTGGCCGTCGCCGTCGAGATCGGAGGTACCGATCACCCGGAACCCGTCCGCCGTCACGGCCACCGCGTACGAGGCGTACACCTCGTCGTGTGGCTGGGGCGACCACGCCAACTTGGCGAAGCCCTCGCTCGCGATCCAGTGGACGGGCGTGGCGTCCACGAGCCGGGGCGCACGGGGGGAGGCCTCGGCGCTCACGAACTCACCGAAGGCCTCCATGTGCACCAGCTGGGCCTGCCGCAACGAGTCCACCTGACCCATGACGTGGTCGAGCCGGCCAGCCTTGCCTCCCGACAGCAGCAGCGGGATGGCGAAGATCAAGACGATGACCAGCACCGCGACACCGATCAGGACGTCGTTGCGTCCGATGGTCATGCCTACTCCTTGGCCATCAACAGGGTGACGTGCACCCCGTTCGGCGCCAGATCGGCACCGATCCCCAGCAGGAGCTGGTCGGCCAGCAGCGCCGGCCGAGCTCGCGGGTCCCAGACCATCTCGTCGAGGCAGATCTCCACCGTGTCGGCGGTGCAGTCGAAGCGCCACATGCTGCCTTCCTCCACGCCGACGCGGGCGCCGATCTCGGAGGCCGTGAGCGAGCGGTTGAGCTGCACCCACGGCACGGCGCTCTGCAGCAGGGTGTCCACCTGAGGCGACCGCAGCCCGTAGACGCTGCGCACCGAGGCGAGCACCTCTTGCACCTGCGCCACGGCTTCCTGGGCGTTCGCTGGCGCGTCGCCGGCGCGGAGCAAGGCGCCATCGGGGGGGACCAGGCCCACGTAGATCGGGAAGCGGGCGAGCAGGCCGCCCTGGTCGCGCAGCTCTACGAGCCACTCGCCGTCGGTGTCGGCGCCGGTGGACCACTCCACGTCCAGGTGCCCCTCCGACAGCTTGCCCTGGGGATCGGCCACCGCGAAGCGCACCCCTTCCATGGCAGGCAGCTTCAGGCGCGCGCCACGCGCCAGCTGCCGTGGGAACACGCCGAGGTCCTTGCGGGGTGTGGAGGTGAGCAGGACCCACAGATCCTGCTGGTCGCCGCGGGCGCGAACGAGCCCGATGTCGCTGCCGGAGGGCACGCCCGCGAGCAAGGGGCGCAGCGCCTGTGGTGGCCCGGCCCCGATCGAGGCGCCCACCGTCTGTACGCGCTGCACGGGGTACATCCATCCAGCCCGCCACGCCGCCTCGCGGATCTCGGGCGGGGTGAGGCCCCCTCGACCGAGGACCACCTCGAGGGCGACGCCTGCCGCGGCCCCCGACAGCGAGGCGTCCCAGTCACGGGAGCCCAGTACCTGGCGGACGCCGGGATCGGGTGGGGTGTCCTTGACCCGGGCATAGGAGCCAGCGGTGGGAGAAGGCAGGCGGGGCGGCTCGGTCCAGTCCACTGGGTTGAGGATCGGGGGAGGTTTGGGGCAGGCGAACAGGAACGCCAGGACGAGGCCAATCACGGAGGGTCCCCCGAAGGCTGGAAGTGATCTCTCAGCGCGGTGAGCTGTAGCTGGATCGCGTCTGCGTTGCGTGGAGCGAAGCTCTGGATCAGTCGCTGCACCCAGTCGTGGGTGACCCCGTCCACCACCACGCTCACTCGGGTGACGGGCGGCTCGGAGTCGGGGCGCTCCTCGAGGGTCCAGGTCCACGTCAGCGAGGTGTCGGCATCGTCGGTGCCGTGCGTGCGGACCCGCCAGGGAGCATCGGTGGAGGCCACCTCGAGGCCGGTGGCTGCAGGGTGCCACTCACCCAGGCGCTCCGGATCGCCGATCAGGGCGAAGACGGCGTCGTGTGGCGCGTCGAGCTCCGTCCACGCCGAGGTGGTGCGCTCGGGTGGGAGGATGGAGGCATAGCCAGCCAGCGCGGCGCCGAGCGTGCCCGCCGCCAGCACCAGACCCAATACGGTCACCCGGCCGGAGCCGATCACGCTGGCGGGATGTCGGGGAGCGAGTCCTCTCCCGTGGGGGCATTGTCGGTGCGGATCCACAGCGCTCCCTCGGGATCCTCCACCAGCTGCAGCGCCGTCAGGCGCACCCCGGCCCGGACGGGCACAAGGGAGTGTCCGTCCCGCATCCACGACAGCGCGGTGTCGCGGTCGATCGTGCGCTTGGGCAGGCCATGAAAGTCCACGACGAGCTCGGCGATGCGCCCGTCCTCCACCGTTCCCCGTCGAACCAGGACGTCACCCATTCGGTGCCTCCGACGGTCGGAGGCCTATCGCACCGACCCCGTCAGGGCCATAGCGTCCAGGCCACGGTGGCCGTGAGCGCGCACACCAGCATCCACAGGGTCATGGTGATGGCGATGCTCACATGAGCGGTGCGGTACTCGATCTTCGGAGGCGGCCCCAGCAACGACCCGTCCAGGGGCACGGGCGTTCGGTCCAGCAGGACCGCGTCGTGGACCAACACTGCGTCGACGTATTCTTCCTCCCGAAGGATCGGGCCGTGGGCGCGCTGCTGGGCCACCACCGGTGTGAGATCGTCCTCTCCGAGCTGATCGCGCACGTGGGTCATGAGCACCGTGAGCGTGCTCTCCTCGTCCTCCTCCACAGGGGGCAGGTGATCGAGGCTGCGCAACCCCACCAGGCTTCTGCGCCGGCGTCGGTTCATGGTCCCTCCACCAGTGCACATCGGCTCGCAAAGCCGAGGCTTGAGGCGTCTTTCAGGTCCCGTGTCGGGTTCGTCGGGTGGACCACACCGTAAGTGCCAGTAGCAGCGCGAGGATCCCCACCAAGATGGCCAACAGGATCTCGATGGGGATCCCCATGTCGTCGACGGACGAGGTGCGCTTGAAGCCCAAGTTGTAGAGCACCCCCGACAGGGGCTTGGCCGCACGCTCCTGTTGCCCGCCCACCAGCGGCTCGGTGAGTCGCTCGCCGGTCTTGATGACGGCCTCGAAGGAGTAGCGCACCACCATGAGGTACGACAGGGCCAGGGCGAGGGCGCCCATCTCCTTGACCTTCACCAGCAGCCCGCTGAAGGTGATCTGGGGAATGAGGAGCAGCGGCAGCGCGCCCACCGCAGCCTCGGAGCTCGCCGTGCGGGCGCTCACCAGAAGGCCCATGGCCATGCCGATCCAGCCCGTCAGCGAGCAGATGGCCGACAGCGCCCACAGGGAGTAGCCGTACTCCCCGTACATGGGAAGCGACCAGAAGCACAGGCTGGCGAGCAACGTGCACTGGAAGGCCACCAGGGCGCCCAGCACGAGCACCTTCGATCCCACGTAGGACACCGCCGCCAGACCCACCCTGGCTTCGCGACGCCAGATGGGCCGGTCGGAGATCAGCTCCCGCACGGACGCCGACGCACCGAACCACAGCGACGACAGCGACAGCATGAACATCGCTGGCGGATCGGGGGCGGGGAAGACCCACCACATCAAGACGCCCAGGATGGGGGCTTGTGCCGTGAGCACCAGCAGGCCTGCCCAGTCGCGGCGCTTGGTCAGCGCGTAGCGTCGCGTGAGGGTGGCGAGCTGGCGCAGCCAGGGGGAGCGCCCGCCCTTGATGCTCGCCGTGTCGTGATCCACCTCCACGCCGTCGAGGCCCAGTAGGTGCTCGCGCGTCCGCACGTAGGTCCGATAGGGCTGCCCGTCGCGGTAGCTGCTGGCCCAGCGCGGCGCGGGCTGCGACGGCAGGGTGGCGAAGATCTGATCGCAGCTCTGCACGCCGAACCAGGTCTTTGCCTCGTCGGGGGGGCCGAACCACGCCAGCCGTCCGCCCGGCGCGAGCACCAGCAGGTGGTCCACCATCGACATCACCGAGGGGCTCACGTCGTGGGTGGCGACGAACACGATGCGGCCGTCGTCGGCGAGCTGGCGGATCAGCCGCACGATCTCCTGGCTGGTGCGTGGGTCGAGGCCGCTGGTGGGCTCGTCGAGGAAGAGCACCCGCGTGCTGCTGGTGAGCAGCTCCTGGCCCAGGTTCACCCGCTTGCGCTGACCGCCGGAGAGCCCCCGCCGCACACTGTTCCCGATCCGAGACCGGCGAAAGGGTGTCATGTCGAGCTCGTCCAGCACCCGCGACACCTGCGCATCGATGCCGGGTCGCCCCACGTCGGCTGGCAGTCGCAGGCGGGCGGCGAAGGACAGGGTCTCCTCCACCGTGAGCTCGGAGTGCAGCACGTCGTCTTGGGGCACGAGGCCCACCAGCGAGCGATCGGCCGCCAGCAGGCGATGGAACGACTGGCCGTCGAGGATCACGTCGCCGCGATCGGCCGGTGCCACCCCCGCGATGGCGTTGATCAGCGTGGTCTTGCCTGCGCCCGACGGGCCCACCACCGCGATCACCTCGCCCGTGAAGACGGTGAAGCTCACGTCGTCGAGGAGCACGGTGTCGCCGAGGGACCGC
Organism: Myxococcales bacterium; assembly: GCA_019634415.1. Lineage (GTDB taxonomy): Bacteria > Myxococcota_A > UBA796 > UBA796 > DRPG01. The sequence goes on along the minus strand of JAHQVJ010000021.1, from coordinate 72,211 downwards.
TGCAGGTGCCGCATCGACAGCGCCGAGAAGGTGCGGGTGCCGAACAGCTGCAGGGTTCGGCTCTCGGGGCCCAGGATCAGGGTGTAGGACCCGATGCGGAGCTCGTCTCCGGGCACGACGGGCGCCGAGGTGACGATGCGACCGTTGAGCAGGGTGGGGCGACCACTGCCGAGGTCCGACACCCGCCAGCCCTCCGACGTTCGAAGCAGCTCGGCGTGTCGCCACGCCACCTGCGGATCGGGCAGAGGCAGCTCGTGGTGCGTGCCCCGGCCGATCACGTAGCGCTCTCGATCCAGCTCGATGCTGAGGTCGCCCGAGGCGTGTCGCGCGTCGTGCTTCCGGAAGAGGGCGCCCACCAGCATGGGGTCGATCTCGAGCTGCTCCGCCGCCCGGGTCAGCCGGCCGATCTCGGCGCGGTCGATGCGCCCGTCCACCGCGCAGACGTGGAACATGCTGTCGAGGAGCAGCAGCGCCTCGCCGCCGCCATAGGTCCGCGCGAAGCTGGTCAGGTCGACGTCCTTGGACACCTGGCTGCGCAGCGCCTTCTCCTCCGCGGAGCCGAAGCGTGCGCCGAAGGCGCGCAGATCGTCTTCGTCCACCGGGATGCGGGCCTCGGGGGACAGCGCGAGATCGAGCAGCACGTCGATCTCGGCGCCGCGAAGGTCCGTTCTCGCCTCGATGGCGGCCGTCATCGCGCCCCGTGCTGCGTCGAGGTCGTGCTCGGTGACGATCCGCGCCAGGAGCTGCGCGAACTGCACGGCGAAGCGTGTGGCCTCGTCGCGGCCCTCGGCCCGCACCGCCTGGCGGAAGCGGTCTTCGATCTCGTGGGGCTGCACGTGGCTACCGATAGGAGACGGCCAAGGCTGCGGCCGCCTTGGGCGTGGAGGTCTCGCGCAGGTAGAGCACCACGTAGAAGGTGCCCGTCTGCTCGGGAGTGAACGACAGCTGCGGCTCACGGTCGCTGGTGTCGTCTCGGGCGAGGAGCTCTCCCTTGGACGTGTAGAGCAAGATGTCCAGGTTCTTGGTGGATGCCTCGGCACAACCGAGCATCTTGTAGGTGTTGCCGGCGTACAGCGTCACCAGGTAGCTGCGGGTCTTGCCGGCCTCGAGCTGGGCCGACGTCATGGTGCGCACGCCCCACCCGTCGGCGTAGCCCTCCCACACCTTGGTGCGCAGGCACGTCTCCGCCTCTTCGATGCCGCTGCCGAGGGCGGCGGCCACCATCCATGCAAGCATCATCGCGGTTTCCCTCCTACAGCATCGACAGCACGTCTTGGGTCACGCTGGCCACGGTGGCCAGATCCTCGTCCGACAGCGGCTCCGGCTGGCCTGCGATCGCCTGGAGCTTCGTCAGGCACTGATCGAGCTGGACCGTCACGGTGGGAGACACCTCGGCGGAGCCGTGCTGCTTGGCATAGCCGTGGAAGTAGCCCACGACGTCGGGTGCCTTCAGCAGCGCTGCGGCTGCCTCGGGCTTCGCCGAGCCCTTCAGCGCTCGACTCACCAGGTGGGCCCCTTCGAGCCAGGATCCCGCTTGGATCAACGGCACCACGCGCTCGCGGCCGTTGAACTGTAGCTCGGGGATCACCGCCCCCGACAGCTCGTCGAGCTCCTTGAGCAGCTCGTCGCGCGTGACGGCCTCGGCGGCCACCCGCTTCTGTAGATCGGCGAGGGTGAGGAGGATGTCCTGCCCGCCGTCGAGCTGCTCCATCCCCTTGGCGATGGCGCCCAGCTGGCCCACCAGGGCGTCGGTGTCGGAGGTGCGTACCGACAGCAGCATGTCCGCCAGCACCACCCCCGTGCGGACCGCGGCTCGATCGGGCTCGGCTGCGTCGAAGTCGAAGCGACGGGTCGGGATCAGGTCGGCGAGGCTCACCTCGATGCCGCTGGCCTGCAGCGCGCGCTGGGTCTCAGACGGGGAGGGAACCAGGGCGGTTCGCTCGGCATCGGCGGCCAGCTCCTCCACCGTCAGGCTGGGGGTGTCGGCGATGGCTGGGGCAGGATCCGGTGGAGCGGGCTGCTGCGGGGCGCAGGCCATCATCGACAGGAGGGGCACGAGCGGCATGGCGGGCTCCGGGGTCACGCCAACCTACACCGGGGGGCGCGGTCCAGGGACGACCGGTGGGTCAGCTGCGTCGGCCCAGCACCAGCTGGGCTGGAGCGGAGGGGGCAGGTGTGGGCTGGGGAGACAGCCCAGCGGCTTGGATCAGCCCCTGCAGAGCCGTGCCGTGACGACGGATCGTGGGCCACTCCAGCAGGCGGTCGAGGAGCACGCGATCGTCGGACGGGGCCAGGCTGGTGATCAGCGCCCATCCTCCAGGCACGAGCTGCCGCTGACAGGCGGCGACGAGCGCGATGGCCATGCGCTCCGGGAGGTGCTCCAGCAGCCCCTGCACCACCACCACGTCGTGTGGTTCGAGGTCTGGCTCCAGCTCTGCCTGTCGCAGGGCCAGCCGCGCGGGGTTGTGCGGCAGGGGGCGGACCTCGACCGATCCCTCGGCGTCTTCCCAGGCCTGCTCCAGGGCCAGGGAGTCCTGGTCGATCACCGTGACCACCAGATCGTGTGCGGCGTGCGCTTGGCTCACCCGTCGGACGAGCTCGCCCGTGCCGAGATCCACGACCAGGACGCGTGCGGCACGATCAGTGGGGAGGACCTCGGCCAGGGTGGTCATCAGGACGTCCGGACGCTCTCGGATGGCGCGGAACGTGGGGCGCTCCAGCAACCAACGATCGATGACCTCGCCCAGGCGGCCGTCCCCCGAGGACTCGCCCCGCATCGCGTGCATCAGCACCTCGCGGTATCCAGCCACCCCATCCACGCGCCGCAGCGCCAGATCCGCGAGGCGACTGCGGACGAGGTACGGATGGAGCTCCTGGCGCAGCAGGGCTGCAGCACGTACTCGCGTCCGCACGTCGTCGTGGGCGGCGAAGAGCTTGGTCACCGAGGCCTGCAGCTCGTCGAGCACGCGTCCCACGCTGGCCTGGGTCTCTCCGTCGGTGGGTCGCGTCCGCAGGGCTGCCTCGAGGGGTGGCAAGGCTCCCTTCACGCGGTCCACGATCCTGCGGATCCAGGCGGTCACCTCGCTCTCGTCGAGGGTGGTGGCGTAGGCTCCCACCGCCCGATCCGTCAGCCCGCGCACCCGCGCCACCGTCAGCCGGGCGACGCCCTCGAAGAAGCGCGCCGACAAGGCCGGGTGGCAGGCCAGCAGGTCGCGCAGCTCGCCGCGAGGCCAGTGCAGCACGGTGCAGCTCGATCGGGCACGCACGTCCGCCGAGCGCGGTGCGCCGTCCACGAAGGCGACCTCCCCCAGGATCGCGCCGGGCCCCAGGGTGTTGAGGAGCACCTCTGGGTGCTGGCGGTCGTCCAGCACGTCCAAGCTGCCCTCGAGCAGGAGATACACGTCTCCGCCGGGCTGGCCGCGGCGGATCAGGTAGGCGCCGGGCTGAAGTGCACGTCGGGTGGCCGCGCCCTCGAATGTGGCGCGGTCCGCTGGATCGAAGGCGTCGAGGAACACCACGGCGGCACTCTACACGAGGTGTTACCCACCTCCTCTCGTGGTCATCTCAGGAGGACGAGGAATGGCCGGGTACGAAGCCCTCGACGCTTTGGTCGAGCGCCTCACGGCGGCAGCCTACAAGGATCGCGACGCCATCAAGGAGGAGCTCCTCCGAGAGGCGTCGGCGCATGCCGATCGCAGCTCGGTGCTCGAGCACCTCGAGTCCGCCAAGCGGGGCATCGACGAGCTCGAGCTACGCTGGGAGGTGGACGAGGTCATCGAGGCGCTCACGCCAGAGCCAGAGCCAGAGCCAGAGGAGCCGGAGCCGGAGCCGGAGGAGCCCGAGCAGACGCGGGATGGCCAGCCGGGGCAGCTGACGGCGGCCGATCTGGACATGGTCTACCACGACCCCAGCGGCCTGGTGCTCCACAAGACCAAGGTCGGAGATCGGTGGTTCGCCACGCAGACCAATCCGCGGACGGGGCAGCCGCAGATGTTCGAGCTGCATCCCTCCGACGTTCAGCAGCTGAAGGTTCAACTGGCGGGCTCTCCCTACTGGATGCTCGGCGCGGGCGCATGATCGCGCTGGCTTTGCTGGCGGTGATCGGGTGCTCTCGGAGCATCGACTGCTCCGATCCGGCCACGGCCTTGGTGCCGGCCTCGCAGGGCCAGCCCGCACTCACGTGTGGGCAGTCCGACGAGGTGCTGGCGTACGTGGAGCTGCTCGCTGCGCGACGGGTAGCCCCCGGAGACCGGCACCTGGCCCACAAGGAGCTGAGCGAGCGCTACACGCAGGATCGCGAGGCCACGACGGACTGGATGGCCAAGCTCCGAGAGCACGGCCAGGCGCTCGCAGTGGGCAGGGGCCTTCAGGGGGCGGCCGCGCGTGCCGAAGCGGTGTGGACGGCACACACTGGCTCCGGACCCATCCAGGAGCCCACCGCGGAGGATCTGTGGGGTGTTCAGCGGCGCGCCCTGGCGGTGTGGTCCTCCGACGACGAGGAGCGCTTGGCCCTGACCGAGGCCGACATCGAGGCGTGGATCAACTACGCGTCGCTGTGTCGGGAGGCGCAGCAGGGGGGCGTGCTGCGCGTCAGCGTGGCGGATCGGGTGGCGGTGTACCGCATGGTGCGGGAGCGCTTCGACGACGGCGACCGCGAGACCCAGGTGGCGCTGGCGTCGATGGGGCCCGTGTGGGAGCAGGTGCGCACCGCCTGGCAGCTGGCGTCCTACGAGGAGCAGCAGGTCTGGGTGCAGGCGGCCCCGCTGCCCCCACCCATGACGGCGACCTCGCTGGGGTATGCCGAGGCGCTGTTCACGGGCGACGTGGTACGCCACGCCTCGGTGCTGCAAGGGGCGCTGGGGCCCTTCCGCGTGGGCCGACCCGGCGCCACCTTCGACCCCTGACATGAGCCCGGACCTCCGGGGCTCCGACCCTGCGGGGCCCTTCGATCCTCCAGCGGGCGGCGACGAGATCGCGCGAGAGCGCGCCTCTACCATGCGCTGGGGGCTGGTGATGGGGACGTGGGGCCTCTGTGGCACAGCCGTGGGCACGGCCGTGGGGAGCCTGCTCCAGATCACCCAGGGGGTGGCTGGAGCTGCGGCGACGGGCGGCACGACGGGGATGGCCGCCGGGGGAGCGCTTGGGGTGGGGGTGCTGCTGTGGGATCGCATGGCTGCGTCGCAGCGTCCCGTGGTGGCCGGTCCATCGGGTCGAGACGCTCGTCCGCTGCACGGCGCGGTGCTGGGGCTGCCGCTCGCGGCCGCCTTGCCCGCCGTGGGCGTGTTGGCGGTGGTGTCCACGGTGGCTTCGGGCTCCCCCCTGGCGGCCGTGGGATTCGGCATGGTGGGGGTGGCGGTGGTGTGGGCCGCGCAGCGCGTGTGGTCCCATCATCGGCTGGCCCGCGCGCTGGAGGCCGAGGGGGAGCGGGCGGAGCGGATGCTGCGTGGGGTGGCGGGCCACCCGTTGCTGTCGAGCCAGGTGCGGCGCACCGCGCGCGTGAACTTGGCCATGCTCGCGCTGCGGCAGGGGCGGGGAGCGGATGCGCTGGAGGCGTTCGAGGGCGTGTGGCGCGGGGCGGCGGCTTGCTGGGTGGCGGTGGGGCGAGCCCTCGCCCACCTGCTCGTCGACGATCCTCCCAGCCGGGCGGCGGCCCACCTACGGATCGCGCGCAGCGGATCGGGGGCTCGGGTCGTGGCAGCGGAGGCGGACGCGGTGGAGGTCCTGATCACTTGGCGATCCCAGGGGGCCGAGGCGGCTCGCGTGCTTGCCGAGGAGCGGCATGGCCCGGCCGCGACAGCGCTTCACACGGCCTTGCTCCAGCAGCTGCGCACCCTGGGCGGCGACGACTGGGGCGCCTCGGCGCTCCACGGCGATGCGGTGGCGGCCGTGCGCGCCAGCGGCCTCGGTGCGGCCATTCCCGAGCTGCAGACGACTACGTCTGGTCCAGCAGCGCGTTCCTGAGGGTGTTCACGGTGGTCGCTTGGTCCGGATCCGCGATGCGGTTGTCACGCTCGACCGGATCCGCATCCAGGTCGTACAGCTCCTCGGCGACGCCGTCGTCGAGGTTGTAGACGAGCTTGTGCCGCTCGCTCCGCACCATCGCCGTGCGCAGCGAGCCCTGAGGATGGCCCGCGATCTGTGCCACCACGTGCTCGCGGCCCGTCTGGGCTCCCGCAGCGTCGGGGCCCGCCTCGATCCGAGGGAGCTGGGAGGTGCCTCCTCCCGGCCCCGACTCACCGGCGATGCCGAGGATCGTGGCCGTCACGTCGCGCTGGTCCACCAGTGCGTTGGTGCGCCAGGGCGACGTTCCCCCTGGCGGGCGCACGATGAAGGGGATCCGCAGCGAGCCCTCGTACATCGCCACCTTGCCCCACAGCTCGTGGTCGCCCGCGAGCTCGCCGTGGTCGGAGCCGTAGACGATCCAGGTGTGGTCCGCGATCCCCGCTTCCTCGATGGCAGCCACCACCTCGCCCACCACGAAGTCGATCAGCGTGATCTTCGACAGGTAGGTCATGAGCAGGAAGCGAGCATCCGCCTCGGTGAGGCCGTGTAGCTCGGGCTTCGTCTCGTGGAGGAACGCCACGAGCGCGCCCCGATCGGTGGGGGGTTCGCCGAGGATCGGTAGCGTGATCTGCGCTTCGTCGTACAGCTCGCGAAACTCCGAGGTCGCGTCGAAGGGGCTGTGGGGACCAGGCAGGTTGACCTGCAGGTAGAACGGGGTGTCGGGGTGACTTCCGGCCCGCGTGCGGATCCAGTCCGCTGCCCGGCGGCCGCAGAACACATCGAGGTGGTCGTCCGTGGACAGTCGATAGGGCTCGGCGTCGGGCGGAGGGCTGTGGATCAGGTGCTCCCACGCGTTGACGTAGCCCTTGTGGCGCTGCGTCTTGGGCACGTCCCCCGCCGGTGTCGTCTCGGCCAGCCACTCCATGTACGCGTTGGGCTTGACCACGGTGGTGGGCTGGGAGAGCAGCTCCAGGCTGTCCTCGAAGCCCCAGGCGCGCAGGTTGTCGGTGTTGGGGGACTGGCTCGCGTCGCCCATCACCAGATCGAGGTGTGACTTGCCGATCATGGCGGTGTGCCAGCCAGCGTCCCGCATGCGCCGAACGTGACTCTCGCCGCGGCGATCGGCGAACTGGTTGTTGTTCCAGCACCCGTGGTCGCTCGGCAACAGACCGCTCATCATGGTGGCGCGGGCCGGCCGACAGATGGGGGCATTGGTGAAGCAATGCTCGAAGAGCACCCCCTCGGCGGCGAGTGCGTCGATGTGGGGAGTGAGCGCGTCGGGGTGGCCGTAGGAGCCGAGCAGCGGCGCGCGGTGCTGGTCGGTGTAGATGTAGACGATGTGCGGTGGGCCGTCCTGGGGACGCGCGCCACTACAGGCGGCTGCTGCGACGGGGGTGGCGGCAGCGGCTCCAAGGAAGTCTCGGCGGGTCCAGCGTGGCATGTTCGTGGTTGTGCCTTGCTCGGGGGGGCATCGTCAAGGACTACGGCGCGGCCATCTCGGCCAGCGCGTCGCAGGTCGCCTGCCGGAAGCCCAGGGTGATCACGGCCTCGTCGGCGATGGAGACCCAGGTGCCTCCGCCCATGGACGCTGGACCCATGGTGGGCCATGCGCCCAAGGTGCCGTAGGTTGGCGCGCCCATCGCCACGGAGATCCAGGCCGCTCGGATCGTCTCGGACAGATCTTGTGCGGGATGGGTGGGATCGAGCGTGCCGAACACGAAGGGAAGCTCGTCGAACTGCGACGGGGCTCCGTACTGGAACTGGTAGGCGTGGACCGACGTGTGGGACGACAGCGCGTCGAGGGTGTCGCGGACGGGGCAGACGAAGGTGGTGTCGGTGAGGGCAGCCACCAGCGCTGCCTGCGGATCGTCGTCGTGCTCCGCGGGTGGGTAGAGGGCCTGCAGCTCGGCGGCCGGAAGCCCGAGGTTGATCCCCAGTTGCTGAAGGGCCGCGTGCAGCTCCTCGGTCGTGGTCACCGCATCCCGGGTGGCGTAGCGTTCTCCGGCGAAGGCGTTGGCTCCACCGACCACCAGGACGTCGTTCACCAGGCCCTTCGCGAAGGTCACCGCGGGGGGCTCCACCAGCAGTCGACCGTCCACAACGGGCCCGTAGCGGGGGCCGTCTCGAACCGGCGTGCGCCGCGCGCGCAGGGTGTCCACCAGCTGCTCGCGAGTGCGGTCTCGCATGCACGCCACCACCTCGGTGTCGGTGCCTGCGTCGGCGCAGCCGAGGGCCTCGGCCATGGCGTCGCCCTGGTCGAAGGCCGCTCCTTCGCTCGATCCCGGCGTGGACAGGCCATGGTCGATCGCCGTGCAGCCGCCTCCTTGCAGGATCACCGACGTGAACAGCCCCGCCGACTCCGGGCTGGCCATCAGCGCACAGGCCGCCTCGGCACCCTCGGACTCCCCGAACAGGGCGATCTGGTCGGCGGAGCCGCCCATGGCTTCGGCGTTGGTGTGCACCCAGCGCAACGCCTCCAGGGCGTCCCAGAGGCCTTGGTTGCCCGTGACGCCGTCTGGATCGGCGGCCGCCAGCCCTCGGTGGGCCAGGAACCCCAGCGGACCGAGGCGGTAGTTCACCGTGACCACGATGGCGTCGGTGGCGAGCTTGAGGGCCGAAGGAGGGAAGGGCTGCTCCTCCAGCGGATTGGCGAAGCTCTCGCCCACGAACATGCGCTGTGTGCTCGAGCCGTCGGTGAATCCACCGCCGTGGAGGAACACCAGGATCGGCAGGTCGTGCCCTTGCTCGGTGTCCTTCGGGCGGAACACGTTGAGGGTGAGGCAGCTCTCGCTGTCCTCGCTGATACCTCCGTCGTCGGTGCCGTAGGTCTGCGGGCAGGCGGGGCCGGCTTCCTTGGCCTCGATGGGCACGGCCCAGCCGATCTTCTCGTCGACGGGGGTGACCTCGATGGGTACGGGCCTGGCCCAGCGCCGCTGCCCCACGGGGGGCTCGGCGTAGGGCACGCCCAGGTAGGCCTCCACGAGCAGGGCCTGTCGACCCAACAGGCAGGCCGTGGTGGTGGGAAGCGTGTAGCTCGTGGCCACGTCGGGGTTGCAGCCCACCAGCTCGAGCACAGGCTCGTCCGGTCCCGTGTCGACGGGGGGCGGCTCTTCCGTTCGGTCGGGTGGGGGATTGGTCTGCCACGGGATCGTCGGCCGGGGATCCGTGGTGCCCGGCGTGCCTTCCCCTTGGCACCCCCACAGCATCATCCAGATCCACATCGTGCGCTCCATCCGTGCTCCCGCCGAGAGTATCTCATCACCAGTCCTCTTCCACGGGGGGTTGCTCCAGGGTCTCGCGCAGCCAAGGCAGCGCATCGCGCAGTGCGGCCATGCCGAACCACCAGCCAGCGGCTGGGCCCAGCGTGCTGCAGAGCAGCAGGAACGCCCAGAAGGGACCCCAGCGAGCCGGATCGTCGTCGCTCTGCCAGGCCGCCAGCGGCCACGCCACCAGGACCACCCACCACCCGAAGAGCAGCCCGAGGGTGAAGCGAGGGAAGCGGGCCTGCCAGGTGAGTCGACTGCCGGCACCGTACTCGGTGATGCGCCCGTGGAGCTGGGGGGAGAAGCACGCCGCCCACATGCTCTGCAGGCGCGGTCCGATCTGGACCGTGGATGCGCTGGAGGCGCGCACGTACAGGGGCACGCCGGTCTGGTCCCATGCGCGCAGTTCCTTGGGGGTGGGGAACCACAGCGACCGGATCGGCAGCAGGCGCTGCTGAAGCATCTTCAGCAGGGGTACGGGCGCCGTGGACACCTGCTCTGGGAGGGATTCGGTCATCGACGCGTCCTTTGTCGTGCCATACTCCAGGTAGGGAGGATGGCTTCATGCCGCAGGTCGACGACTCGCTTCAGCTACGGGCGGGCCGCTCACTGGTGCCGGGTCGACCGGCCGACGACGCCCTCCTTACCTTACTCGCCTCCATGGCGTGCTCGGACGGGTCGGTTCACGACCGGGAGCTGGACTTCCTGGTGAAGATTCGGCCGGATCTGGGCTCGCGCGAGGCCGTCGCCCAGTGGACCATGGCGCACGCACAGCCGGTGGACCTCGGACGACTGGCGGCGGTGATCACCCGACCCGACGATCAGTGGAAGGCGCTGCGCTTCGCGGCGCGCATGGCCTGGAAGGACGGCGAGCTCGCCTCCGAGGAGCGGCGGGACCTCACGGCCCTCGCTGGCGCGCTGAGGTTGCCTCCAGGTGCGGTGGATCGGGTGCTCCGGGAGATGTCGCCCGACGATGGCAAGCGCTTCACGGCCGACCGGATCCTCCGCACGCTGATGGACGTGCACTGGGACGCGGTGCAGCTCGCCTCGGGCTCCCTGGTCTCGGAGGATCTGCACGCTGCCTGCCCCCTCGGTGTGGAGGTGGTGGCCCGAGTGGGGCTCGAGAAGGTAGAGGTGATGGCCCTGTGCACGGACGGAATCGTGGCCCGCTTCCAGGAAGGAGCCGCGTTCTTGGCATGGAACGAGCTCGTCACCTACACCCGTGAGCACGGCTTGGGCGAGGCGCTGGTGCTGCACACCGAGGACGGCCGCCACTTCACCCTCGTGGACCGGCGTCTCTCCGGGCTGGCGATGTTGCTCGACCGGCTGCTCGATCTGGACGGAGATCCGAGCGACGCCAAGGCGCCCCACGTCCGCACCCTTCGGCAGGGCGAGTGATCATCGGGCGGTGAGCGTCACCTTCTGACAGCAGCCCGGGAGACGGGCGGGATACGTCCGTGCCTCGCGGGCATCGAGAGGCTCCATGGGCGTGGCACTGTTCGACCTCGACCACACGTTGCTGGACGTGAACTCGGGCACGCTGTGGCTGAAGGCCGAGTGGCGCGAGGGACGTCTGGGCCTTCGTGACGTGGTGTGGGCGGGGTGGTGGCTCGGCAAGTACAGCGTGGGGATCGGTACGGGTCTCGACGGGGTGTTCGAGGTCGCTGCGAAGGCGCTGAAGGGCACGTCGGAGTCCGAGCTCGCCGCGCGGGTGCAGGCGTGGTTCGATCGGGAAGTGCGGCATCACCTGCGGGTCGGAGCCGAGGAAGCGCTCCAGCGCCACCGGGCCGCGGGCGACCGGCTGGTGCTCGCCACGTCGGGTACCCAGTACGTCGCGCGGGCGGCCGCCGAGGCCTACGGTCTCGACACCGTCGTCTGCACCGAGCTCGAGGTGGTGGACGGGACGTTCACCGGCAACCTCGCCGTCCTGGCGGTGGGGGCGGCCAAGGCCACGGCCTGTGAGGCGTGGGCCGTGCGGGAGGGGGTGGATCTGTCGGAGGCCACCTTCTACACGGACTCCGCCACCGACGCGGCTCTGCTCCGCAAGGTGGGCCAGCCTCGGGTGGTCGCCCCCGATCGACGCCTGCGTCGCATGGCTGCGGAGGAAGGCTGGCCCGTCGTGGACTGGGGAGTCGCTACTCCACCGTGAGATCGGACGGGATTCCCTCGATGATCACGCCCTTGCTCACCTTGTTGTCGTCGAACCAGCCCTGGTTCATCTCCAGGGCGTACTTCGCCGGCGACAGCGACGAGATGCGCTTCAGATCGAAGGGCTCCATGTCGGCGATGTGCACGATCTTGGCCTGGCTGTTCGCGTAGGCGATGGTCAGCGGCAGGGGGGTGTTCTTCATCCAGAAGCCACGCACGGCGCTGTCTGGGTAGATGAAGAGCATGCCCTCGTCTCGCTCCATCGACTCCCGGTGCATCAACCCCTTCTCCCGAGTCTTCGGGGTGGCGGCGATCTCCACCTGAACGGCGTGACCGTCCACGGTCAGGGTGGCGGAGGGCAGCTTGGGCGTGCACGCGATCAGGAAGAGGGTGGTCACAACAAACTCTGCTGCGTGGGATCGGGTCCGGGAAGGCCGAGGTGGCGTCGGCCTCGTGGGGTCACCACCCGACCTCGTGGGGTCCGGTTGAGGTAACCCTGCTGGATCAGGTACGGCTCGTAGGTGTCCTCGATGGTGTCTGGGGACTCCCCGATGGCGTGGGCCATCGTGTCGAGCCCCACCGGTCCGCCGCTGAACTTCACCGCGATGGTGTGCAGGATCTTGCGGTCCATGCCGTCGAGACCGTGCTCGTCGATGTCGAGACGCCCCAGTGCATCCTTGGCCACGCTGGCGTTCACGGTGCCGTCGCCCTCGACCTGAGCGAAGTCGCGAACGCGCCGCAGCAGCCGGTTGGCGATCCGGGGGGTGCCGCGCGAGCGCCGCGCCAGCTCCGCGCAGCCCTCGGGGGTGAGCACCACCTCCAGCTTCCGGGCGGATCGCGCCAGGATCTGCTGGAGCTCCTCGGGCGCGTAGAAGTCGAAGGTGGCGTGGATGCCGAACCGAGCGCGCAGCGGGGCCGAGAGCATGCCCGAGCGGGTGGTGGCGCCCACCATGGTGAAGCGCGACAGCGGCAGCTTCACGGAGTTCGCGCCAGGGCCCTGGCCCAGCACCACGTCGATCTCGAAGTCCTCCATGGCCGGGTAGAGGACCTCCTCCACGGCGCGGTGCAGGCGGTGGATCTCGTCGATGAAGAGCACCTCCCGCGGCTGCAGACCGTTCAGGATGGCTGCCAGATCGCCCTTGCGCTCGATGGTGGGGCCGCTTGCCGTGCGCAGCTCCACCCCCAGCTCCTCGGCCAGGATGTAGGCCATCGAGGTCTTGCCCAGGCCCGGCGGTCCCGAAAGCAGCACGTGATCGAGGGCCTCTCCCCGCTGCAGGGCGGCGCGGATGTAGATCCTGAGGTTGTCGCGAACGCGGTCCTGGCCCACGTACTCGTCGAGGTTGCGCGGGCGCAGCGCCGGATCGGGCGTCTCCTCGATGGGCGCCATCAGGCGGTTGGGATCGGCGTCCATGGGCTAGCCTCCCGCCAGCACGCGCAGTGCCGCGGCCAGGCGTTGTTCCAGCGGCTGGTCGACGTCGATGCCGTCCGCCTGCAGACCTGCCAGCGCTTTGTCGATCTCGGACTTGCCGTAGTCGAGCTGGGCGAGGGCCAAGGGCAGCGGATCCGAGGGCGCGATGGGGGTCCGCGTGCGCGCGGGGTCCACCTCGAAGGACGCGGGCAGCTTGCCCTTCAGCTCGAGCGCGAGGCGCTGGGCCTTCTTTCGACCCACCCCGGCGATGGTGGTGAGCGCCAGCACGTCGTCGGCCTCCACCGCGCGGGTGAGCTCCTCCACGGTGAGGGCCTCGAGGGCGGCGAGCGCCATCTTGGGGCCCACCCCGGACACGCCGAGCAGCACGGCAAATGCCTCGCGGTCCAGGGGCCGATCGAAGCCGTACAGGGTGATGGCGTCCTCTCGCACCTGGGTGGACACGTGCACGGTGATCTGATCCGCGTCGGCCCAGGAGACCAGCGATCGGCTGGTGGCGAAGATCTCGTAGCCCACGCCAGAGACGTCCACGATGCCGCGGCTGGGCTCTTGGTGGACCAGGCGACCGGTCAGCATCGCGATCACGCCCGCGCTCCGTTCCGTACGTGGTTGATGTGGGTGATGGCGATGGCGAGGGCGTCGGACAGATCGGCGGGGCCCTCGGGGAGCTGACCGAGGAGCATCTGCACCACTCGCCCGATGGCCGCCTTGTCGGCGGCACCGTGCGCTCCGATGGTGCGCTTGACGGTGCTCGGGTTGTAGGCGACGGGCTCGAAGCCGGCCTGGGCCGCGGCGAGCAGGGCCACGCCGCGCGCTTGGCCGAGGCGGAGGGCGGACTCCGACGACTTGTGCCGGAAGATCGCCTCGATGGCGACCGAGCTGACCTCGGGATGGGTCTGCAGCGCCTGCACGAGCCCACTGTGGATGGCCGACAGGCGCTCCCCCATGGGCTGGGAGGACTGGGTGCGGATGCAGCCCGCGCCCACCAGATGCAGCCGTCCTCGGTGGCTACGGACCACGCCGTAGCCGGTCACCACGGAACCTGGGTCGATGCCGAACACCACCATGGGCGGCAGAGTATCTTGAAGCCATGTCGCGACGCACCCTGCTCGGTAGTGTTCGGCGGGCCGGAGTGGGTGTGCACAGTGGCTGCCCCAGCGAGGTGATCCTGCGCCCGGCTGCGTCGTCGGCAGGCGTCCGTTTTCTGACCGCCGACGGGATCGTGCCGCTGTCCTGGCGAACGGCCGCTGCCGGAGCTGGGTGCAGCGTGGTCCGCTCGGGGGCGGCGGCGGTGGCCACCCCCGAGCACCTGCTGGCGGCGTTGTTCGCGCTGGAGGTGCTGGACGTGGACGTCGAGGTGCGCTCCTCGTCTGCGGGGCTCACGGAGGTGCCCATCCTGGGGGGGGCTGCGTCGGACTGGGTGGCGGCCATCGACGAAGCGGGCCGCACGGAGCCGCAGCCGGGGCCACCCCCGCTGTCGCTGCCCGAGGTGGAGGTGCACACGGCGGGCGGCAGTGCACACGCCGGGCCGGGCTCGGACACGCTGGCCGTGGACGTGGACTTCGGGGCGGGCGGACCCACGGGGTCGCTGACCGTGGAGCGCACGGAGGCTGCGTTCCGCGAGCACGTGATGTGGGCGCGCACCTTCGTTCGCGAGGAGGACGTGGCGGCGCTGGTGGCGGCGGGGCGGGGGCGCGGGGCCACGCCGGAGAACACGGTGGTGTGGCCCACGAGCGCGCTGCACGCTCCGGAATCCCGCGCGACTCCGTCGCGCTACAATTCCCCTGGTTCCTTGCCTTCGGCTGCGGGTCTCTCGGACGAGCCCGTGCGTCACAAGCTGCTGGATCTCTGGGGGGATCTGGCCGTGCTGGGGCCGTTCTGCGGCTGGGTTCGGGTCAGGCGGCCGAGCCACGCGCTGAACCACGCGCTCGTGGCCGCCATCGCGTCAGCGGTGGGCGGTGACCAGCCATAGGCGGTGCAGCGGTCCCCACACGGGATGGGCGCGACACGCGGCTTCCAGCGCCACCAGCTCCTCCAGCGAGAGGCTGTCGGGGGAGCAACCCTCCAGCGGCCCGTCCGGGACCCAGTGGCTCGGCACCACGTCCTCCACCGTGAGTCCGGCGTCTCGCACCAGGGCCCGCACGGTGTCCTCGGTGTAGGTCTGCACCCAGCGATCCCCGGAGCGGGCGATCACGCCGTCCGACCCGCCCAGCGCCACGTCGATGGTGTTCGACGGCACGTCCTGGCTCGCGGCCCAGGCCCAGCGTGCCTCCACCGACAGCAGCACCCGGCCGCCCGGGGCGAGGCGCGACGCCGCCTGCTTCAGCGCGCCCACGGCGTCGGGCACGTAGCAGAGCACCTCCGCGCACACCACCAGATCCACCTGTACGTCGGGCAGCGTGTGGGCGCTGGACCAGTGCAGATCCAGGGAGCCCTTGGAGCCTGCGGCGTGCCACATCAGGCGCCGAAGACTCTCCAGGTCCGGATCGAGCCCCACCACCGAGGCGCCACGATCGAGCCAGCGCACGGCAAGGCGGCCCACGCCGCAGCCCACGTCCAGCACGCGCTGTGCGCCGAGGTGGGATCGCCAGTGGTGCAGGTACAGGTCGGTCTCGGCCTGCTTGAGGTCGTGCACGGGGGAGCGAACGTCGAGGAAGTCCATGTACTCGGGGTGATCGGTCCAGCTGCTGCGAGCACCGTCGAGGTAGGCGTGTGCCTCGTCGCCCGATCCCCGCACCCACGGATCGTCGCACGGCAGCCACACCTGCTTGCCCGCCCAGGGCTGCAGGAGGGTGGCGGCGTAGGGAGGCTCCCCCGGGAGGTCCAGGGGCTGGCCGTCGAAGGTGGCGTGTCGCAAGCTCACGCCACTGCCTACCTCAGGCTGGGTGCTGGTGGTAGGGTCGCCCAGCGCAGGAGGGGTGGGTGCTCATCGTCTGGCTCGCCGGGTGTTTGGGATTGGGGGGCGAGTGTGGCCCCGAGGAATGTGCAGAGGTGGTGGAGGCGGTCAACGGCAGCACGTCCGCACGCACACCCTTCGAGCGGGGTCTGGTCCAGCCGCTGCTGCAGGACATCCGCGCGGGCGTCCGCCCGTGGGACGAGGAAGGGGTGGGCGTGTGCCGTGGAGCGCGCACCTGCGAGGAGTTCCTGGGCACGGATCCCGGTGAGCTGCCAGCCGGCGAGTACCTGGTGCGCGCCAAGCTCGCGGTGCCCGGCGCCGGTGCGCCGGGCACCTGGACGGTGCGCTTCGAGACCGAGTGCGAGGTGGAGGGCCAGTCCGTGGTGCCCTACAACCGCACCTACGAGGTGGTGGCGCCGGGTGGCGGCAACCCGTTCCGGATCGGAGCCCTGCGGCGCATCACGTCACCGAACGGCCAGGGGGCGGAGTCGTGCACCTGGAAGCTGGTGGCTCCCCATCCCGACGGGGAGAAGGTGTTCACGGGCAGCTGGAACACGCCTCCTCCGTGAGTCGGCGCCTCAGAAGTCGATGACCACCTGACCGTAGGGATCGGCGCGCACCACCGAGGTGTAGTAGTAGGTGCCGCCTGCGGCGGCGGCCCCGGCCACCAGCAGGCTGGTCAGCCCGATGGCGAGACCGCGCCTGCGTCCTCGTCGCTCCCCCTTGTTGCCTTCGTCGGTGGGGCTGCGGTTCACCTCGGGCTGCAGCAGCATCGAGGCCAGGGTGCTGTTCGCGCCCACGTCGAGGGGAATCGCCGCGCCCACGCTCTGGGTCAACGCGCCCCGGTCGTCGATCATCTCGAGCATCTGGGGGATCGCCTGAAGCGCCTCGTCGTCGGCCATGTCGGCGTAGGGAACCTCGAGCGCCGCAGACAACGCCTCGCTCGGACCGTGCAGCCACTGCATGTGCAGGGTGTCGTCGTGCACCCCCACCATCAGCACGTAGTCCACCTCCTGGGAGCGTTTCCCCAAGGCCTGGTAGAGCGCCGCTGTCTGCTGGGTGCGCCCCACCACCGAGTCCGCTGCTTGGCCGAGGGCCGGCAGCCGCATGGCGACCCGCACCGTCTCCTGTCGCGGGGGGCGGCCCGCGGACTCCGCTCCGGGCTCGGGAATGGTGGCGGGCACCAGCTCGAACCCCTGTGTGCCCTTGCCGCGCGCGACGATGTAGTGCTCCCCTGGCAGCAGACCCGACACCGTGACGGGCGACGAGCCGCGCTCGATCCCGTCTACCCACACCGTGGCCGGACCGTCCGTCGTCACCTTGAGGTCGATGGGGTAGCCCGCCAGGAAGGCTCGCTCCGCCTGGTAGGCGGACACCACGTTGGGGGGGAACAGCGCCGTGTTGAGGGGCCTCGCTGGCACCAGCGCCGCCGCGTTCTGGAACGCTGCCTTGGCGGCCTCCATGTTGGGCGTCTCGCGGTTCATGTGGCAGGTGCCGATGTAGACCCAGGCCTCCCAGAGATCCGTGACCGTGTTGGTGGCGGGCATGGCTCGCAGGAAGTCCGCCACAGCGGCTTCGAGCGACAGCAGGGCGTCCTCGGGGGCTCCCTGGTTGTACAGCCCCTTGCCCGTGTTGAGGGCGGCGGCCGCCGTGGCGAGCAGCCCCTCCTCCACGATCACACTCTCGCGCCCGCGGATCCGCTCGCCCATGTCGCGGGGATTCAGAACCTCGAACCGGTCATCTTGCTCGATGACACGCACGATGGCGCGGACGGCACGGTCCTGACCTGGGCGGCCCAAGCCGTTCTGATGCATCCCCACCACAGCCACCGTCGGCTCATCCGCGGAATGGGCCAGGGGTGTGAGGGTTACGATGCCGGTGGCGAGGAATGCGAGCATGGTGTCTCTTCGGCGTGGGACGACTCTAGCACTGCGCGGCGCGCTGGTGGCGCTGCTGACGATGGGGTCCTGGGCAGTGGCGTGGGCGGGTCCGCTGGGCACGGCGGGTGCGGAGGCGTTGTTTCGACAGGGTCGAACCGCCGAAGCTCTTCGGGCAGCGGAGGACCTGGCGCGCGAGCGTCCGCAGGACGTCGCTGCGCAGGAGCTGATGATCGACGTGTTGATCACGATGGGTCAGCACGAGCAGGCGGTGGCTCGTGCCCGTCAGCGGGTGGAGGGGAGCACGGGCGAGGCGGATGCGCACTACCTGCTCGGTCGGGCGCACATCGATGCCCTGTCGAGCCGCAAGGCCTACGAGGCCGCGCTCCACCTCAATCCGTCTCACTCCAGGTCGCACATGGGCATGGGCTCGCTGCACGAGGCGGCTGGCCGACTCGACGACGCGACGTCTTCCTATGCCCGGGCCACGAAGGGTGATCCGTCCCTTGCCGAGGCGTGGTTCGGCTTGGTCCGGGCCCAGATGCGAGCCGGCGACCGTGCTGCGGCGCTGAAGTCCGCTCGTGCGGGTCTCGAGGCGTTGCCGCTGGAGCCACGCCTGTCGATGATGGTGGCCGAACTCGACCCGAAGCGGGCGCGAGAGGTGCTGCAGGCGGCGCTCGCGAAGGCCGGACCGGACGTGGATCTTCGGGTGGCCATGGCGGGTGTCCTGCTGCAGGAGGGCGATGCCGAGGGCGCGTCGGAGTACGCGCGCAAGGTCCTCGCGACGGTTCCCGATCAGCCGGAAGCACGCCGCACGCTGCTGCTCGCCGCCGAGGTGACGCGCCGCTGGCTGCCAGCGGGTGCGGTGGGCGAGGTGTCGCGTGCGCTGGCCTCCGCGTCGGAGGAGCCGGCGCGTGCGCTGTCGCGTGCTCAGTCCCTGGTTCGGGCACACCCCAAGTCGGCGCTGGCGATGTTGGCGCGTGCCTCCGCCAAGCGGGCCTCGGGGGACGAGGCCGGAGAGCTGGCGGATCTACAGGCGGCGGCGCGGCTCGATCCGGCCAACGAAGAGGTGGCGTCGGTGACGGGCTTCGCCCTGCTGCGCGCGGGGCGTGCTGCGGACGCCATCGGGCTGCTGACCACGGCGATGTCGGCTCGTCCTGGCGACGCCAACCTGGGGCTGGGGCTCGCGCAGGCGCTGGCCGACGCAGGCTACGCCGACGACGAGCGCCTGCTGCTGGAGCGCGTGGCCGCAGCTCATCCACGCAACGTCGACGTGCAGCTCGTCTATGCGCAGCGTCTGCTCGAGGCGGGCGCGCCCAAGCAGGCGTACGGGGTGCTCAAGATCAGCATGCAGCTGACCTCGGATCCGCGCTTGGTGGCGGCGTTCGTGCAGGTGGCCCCGGTGGCGGGCCACGCCTCGGAGGCGGCCGATCTGCTCGACACCTTGGCCGAGCGGACGGGCAGCAACCACCTCCGCGAGATCGCACGGAAGCTGCGCGTGCAGTGAGCGAGGGTGCCTACGGCGGCCAGGCTGCCGAGCGCAGCGCTCGGGCCACCGTCTCCCCCGAGGACGGCCGCAGGTCCGGATCCTTCGCCAGCAGCGACAGCACCAGCTCGTCGAACCACTTCGGCACCGGGTTCTCCGCCAGATCCGACGGAGCCCAGGGCGCCTCGTAGACGTGCTTGCGCATCACCTCTCCCGGTCGACCCACGAAGGGGGGCTGACCAGCCAGCATCTCGAAGAGGATGATCCCCAGGCTGTACAGATCCGTGCGCACGTCGAGGACCTCCTCCTCGATGTACTCGGGCGCCATGTACTCGAAGCTGCCCAGGCGCTCTCCGGCTTGGGTGAGGGCGGGTTGACCCATGTCGGGCGACAGATGGGCCAGGCCGAAGTCCTGCATCTTCACGCGGTGGGGATCGCCTCCGTCCTCCACGAGGAGGATGGCGTCCGGATCGATGCCGCGATGCACGATCCCGCGACTGTGGGCCGCCGACAGCACGCTGGCCACCTGTGCCCCGATGTGGCGCACCTGCTGGACCGTCAGCGACAGCTCGGTGATCACGTCGGCTAGACGCCGACCGCGACGGAACTCCGTGACCACCCACGGCACGCCCGTGTGGGTGCGGCCGTGGTCGAGCACCTGGAGCAGGTTCTCGTGCTGGAACGAGGCCAGCAGGTCCGTCTCGCGCTCGAAGCGCGCGACGGCCTTCGGGTTGGAGAACAGCTGCGGCTTGAGCAGCTTGATGGCCACCCGCCCGTGGTCGGTCAGCCGTCGACCTTCCCAGAAGTCTCCGAATCGTCCTGGTTGGAGGTGAGCCACCAGCTCGTACTTGCCCACCAGGACACCCCCGACCATGCCTTCGTCCGGTCGCGTCACTGCGTCCTCCCGCCACGGGCATGCTATCGCGGGCCCGGCTACTCCACGGGTCGGAGGGTGCGTGACCTCACCGCTGCGTCGGCTTCTGCCGGTTCTCTGGCCGGAGTTCGCCTCGCTTGCAGCTGGATGTACCGGATTGGGGATCGCGGCGATCCTCGCGCTCGTGGGGCCCTGGCTGGTGGCGCAGGCCATCGACGTGGATTTGCCAGCAGGAGATGTGGCTGCCCTGCAGTGGCGTGCGGTGGCCTACCTGGCCGCTGTGTTCGGCACCGGGATCTGCACCTGGCTGGCCAAGATCGCCCTCGAGATGGCGGCACAGCGGGCCCTGGTGCGACTCGAGGTGCAGGCCTTCGAGCACATGGCGAGCCACGATCTGGCGGTGCACGACGAGCTGCGGAGCGGCTCCCTCGTAGGGAGGATCCAGGGGGACATCTCGGTGCTCCGCGTGTTGCTGGTGGAGGTGGTGTTCGCCTTGCCCGCCGAGGCGCTGCAGGTGGCCGGGATGGTGGGCGTGCTGTGGTGGTCGGCGCCCTCCTTGGTGGCCCCGGTGATCGTGGTGCTGATCGTCTACCTGGTGATCTTGGGCGTGTTTCGGCGGGTGGCGGCTCCGATCTTCCTGGCCCATCGCAAGGCCGCGTCTCGCCTCACCGGGATCCTGGCCGAGACGGTGCACGCCATGCCGGCGCTGCGTGCCCTTCGCCGGCACCACTGGGGGGAGGCGCGCGCTGCGGATCACGTGCAGCAGGTCCAGCGACTCGAGGCGTGGTCTCGCTTCCAGCCCGTGTGGTTCTTCAACGTGGCGCGACTTGCACGCAGCGTCAGCATCGTGGCGGTGCTGGCGCTGGGAGCCGCGCAGGTGGCCCAGGGCAGCGCCACGGTGGGCGCCTTGGTGCTCGCGCTCGCCTACCTGCGGCAGATGTTCACGCCCCTGATGCGGCTGTCGGATCAGCTCGCCACGCTGGAGCGGGCTCGTGCTGCTGCCGTGCGGGTGGACGAGCTGCTCTCCGAGTCGCGCCGCATCGTCGATCCGCCTCGTCCCACGCCGTGGCCCGGCCTGCGGCAAGGCATCCACTTCCACGACGTCTCCTTCAGCTACCGGCACGGCACGCCCGTGCTTCGCGGGATCCAGCTGCACGTGCCCGCCGGGACGCGCTTGGGGCTGGTGGGAGCCACCGGCGCCGGAAAGAGCACCATCCTGGACTTGCTCCTGCGCTTCCGGGACCCCACCGAGGGACAGGTGACCATCGACGGGGTGGATCTGCGCGATCTGGCGGTGGCGGACCTGCGGGCCCACGGTGCCCTGGTGCTGCAGGAGGTGCAGCTGCTGCCGGGGTCGGTGCACGACAACGTCGGGGGCAGTCGAGCACAGGCCGCACAGGCCCTGGAGATGCTCGATCTCGCTCTCGACCTCGACCAGTCCATCCGTGCCACGTCGCTGTCGCTGGGCGAGCGGCAGCTGCTCACCTTCGCGCGCGCCTGGGTGGCCGATCCCGAGCTGCTGGTGCTGGACGAGGCCACCTCGGCGGTGGATCCCGAGTCGGAGGCTCGGGTGCAGCACGCCCTCGACACGCTGATGGCGGGCCGTACTGCGGTCATCGTGGCCCATCGGCTGGACACGGTGCGCAGCTGCGACCGCATCGCGGTGCTTCACGAGGGGCGGGTGGCGGAGCTCGGCAGCCACGACGAGCTGTTGGCTCTCGGGGGCCGCTATGCCCACCTCGTCCGCACGCAGGAGGCCGCATGAGCATCCTCGCCGACCTGGCCATCGTCGGGCGGTGGTCCGTGCGCGTATGGCGCACGGTGCCGTGGCTGCCGATCTGGATCGCCACCGGATCGGTGCTCACCGCGGGCCTGCTGGTGAGCTTTCCGTGGCTGTGGCAGTTCGTGGTGCAGACGGTGGAGCAGGGAGCGGATCCCGTCGAGATCCGGCGGCTCGCGGCCTGGATGCTGGTGGTGGGGGTGGCCCACACGGTGATCTACACGGCGGTCAAGGGCTGTAGGGCCTGGGGCAACGCCATCGTGTCGGGGGTGGCGCGGCGCGCCTTGCTGGGTGCCGTGGCACGCTCCGCGCCAGACGCGCTGCGTCAGCGCACCACGGGTGATCTGGTGGCCCGGCTCCACGACGATGCGGGCGACAAGGTGGGCTGGTTCCTGTGCTCGGGGATCTTCCGTGCGTGGGAGTCGCTGCTCGTGGCGACCACCTGCATGGGTCTGATGGCCTGGTCTGCACCAGGACTGGCCGTGCTGGTGCTCGCGCCGCTCCCGTTGCTGTTCTTGGCCCAGGCCCTCGCTCAGCGTGCCCTGGCACGCCTCCACCGCCGAGTGCAGCAGGCCATCTCGGGAGTGTCCGACGAGATCACCAGCTGCTTCTCGTCGATTCGGCTGGTGCAGGCCGCAGGGCTGCAGCCTCGCGCCGTGCAGCGGTTCGCCGCCGCCGCAGAGGAGCAGCGCGCCGCCGAGGTGCGCGCCGCCGTGCTGCAGTCTGGGGTCCAGCTGCTGTACCGCTACGGCTGGCAAGCGGCGATGGGCACCCTGTTGCTGTTCGGGGGCATGCGGGTGCTCCAGGGGCAGCTGTCGCTGGGGCAGTTCGTGACCTTCGAGGGGCTGGTCGCGTTGATGGTCTGGCCCATGTTCGACTTCGGGACGTTGCTGTCGCGCTTGCCCCAGACGGCCGTGGCGCTGCGGCGGATCGAGGAGGTGCTCGCACTTCCGGCCGACGACGAGGGCGTGCTGCGGGAGGGGCGCGGGGTCCGAGCCGAGGGGATGCGCTTGGTGGACGGCGAAGACGTGCTGCTCGAGGGGGTGGATCTCCAGGTCGGTGCCGGGCAGCGGGTGGCGCTGGTGGGCGGGGTGGGGGCCGGCAAGACCCTGGTGATGGAGGTGGTGGCGGGGCTGCGCGCGGCCACCGACGGCGACGTGCGCGCGTCGGACACGGCCCTGGTGCCCCAGGAGCCCGTCTTGCTGTCGAGCAGCGTGCGCGACAACGTAGTGCTCGGCCGCGAGGTCTCCCAGGCCACGCTCACACAGGCGCTGCGGGTCTCGCAGCTCCATCGGGATCTCGCCCAGCTGGAGCGTGGTCTCGACACCGAGGTGGGGGAGCGTGGGGGGCGCCTGTCGGGCGGGCAGCGACAGCGGGTGGCCGTGGCTCGAGCGCTCGTCGGGGATCCCGAGGTGCTGCTCCTGGACGACGTCACCTCGGCCCTGGACGCAGAGGTGGAGGCTGCGCTGTGGCGCTCGCTCGACACCCTGGCGCCCGACGTCGGCGCGCTGCTGGTGACCCATCGCGTGGGCACGCTGGCGCACGCCGACGAGATCGTGGTGCTCGCGGAGGGGCGCGTGGTCCAACGGGGACGGCACGAGGAGCTCGCGGCCAGCGACGGCGCCTACCGGCGGCTCTACAGCGCCAAGTGATCCCCCACGAGTCCGCGTAGGCGATCCGTGCGGCGGCGCATCTCCAGCAGCTCCGTGGCCAGCGTCTCGCGGGCGGGGCCCTCTTCCTCGGCCTCGTACTCCTGCACCAGCTCGTCCACGTAGCGGCCCACCCTCACCGGACCCACGCGCAGGGGCTCGGCGGGTCGGCGACGCACGGAGTTGTTGAGGCCCCACAGGGGGATGGCCTCGAGGGCCGTGACCTTCGTGTGATGGGCGGAGCCGTAGGGAGCATCGGCGAGACGGCGCCGCACCACGTGGAAGCGCACCAGCAGGCCGTCGCGCGGATTGCCGTGCCGCAGCTCGTGGACCCCGGCGCGGTACCACGCGCTCTGGTTGGAGATGAAGTTGCCCATGCCGTAGACCACGAAGCCCGTTCGCCCGTCGCTGGCCGTGACCTTGTCGATGGGCTGAACCACGTGCGTGTGGTGACCGAGGATCACGTCCACACCGGCCTCGACGAGGGCCCACGCGGCCTCGATCTGACGGGGCGAGGGGGACACGGCGTACTCGTCGCCCCAGTGCACGCTCAAGACGACGACCTCTGCCCCCGCCCGTCGCGCTGCGACCACCCGCTCCGACAACGCCGTGACGTCCAGCTCGTCGACACAGGGAGCGGTCTCGCGGCCGTTCAGCGGCATGTTGAGCAGCTCCGTGGTCGCAAGCCAGGCCATGGGGATGCCATCCACCACCGCGAGGTGAGTGGCGGCGGCGTCGGCGCAGGTCGGGCCGGCACCCAGGGGCACGATCTCGGCTGCGCGCAAGGTGCGCACGGTCTCCACCAAGCCCTGAGGGCCCTGATCGAAGATGTGGTTGTTGGCCACGCTGACCAGGTCGAAGCCCGTCTGGTGCAGGCCTTCCGCGACGGCCGCTCGCGCGTTGAACACCTTCGGGGCCCGGGGTACCCGCGTGCGGGCGATGGGGGTCTCGAGGTTCGCGAAGGCCAGGTCCGCCGACTCGATCTCCGGTCTCACGTGGGCGAACAACCCCGCGTATCCCTCGTCGGAGCGCTTGGCGGCCCGCTCCACCGAGCGGTGCACCATCACGTCACCCACCGCCACCACCGTGGCGCGTGCCGTCTCCGCTGCCGGTGCGGGTGTGGGGATCATGACGGAGGCCGTCGGCCCTGGAGGAGGTCGAACCTGGGTGTCCAGCGGCGTGGTGGTACACGCAATCGCCGCGGAGGCGACGAACAGCGCCGAGCATGCCCAATCGTGGTGGCTGGTTACCATTCGGCCCATCTGGAGGACAGTGTGGCCGGTCATAGCAAATGGGCCAACATCAAGCGGCGCAAGGGGGCACAGGATGCCGCCCGTGGCAAGCTTTTCACCAAGCTGATCAAAGAAATCCAGGTGGCTGCGAAACTCGGCGGTCCGGATCTCGATGCCAACGCGCGTCTGCGCCTCGCGGTGGACAAGGCCAAGGCGCAGTCCATGCCCCGGAGCACCATCGAGCGGGCCATCGACAAGGCCACGGGCGAGGTCGGCGGCGACGACTACGTCGAGATCACCTACGAGGGCTACGGTCCTGGAGGGGTGGCCATCCTGGTGGAGTGCCTCACGAACAACCGCAACCGGTCTGCAGCGGATGTGAAGGCGGTGTTCAGCAAGATGGGCGCGAGCTTGGGCAGCCCCGGCTCCGTGGCCTACCAGTTCCAGCGCAAGGGGCAGTTTCGCCTGCCGGCGAGTGAGGTGAGCGAAGACGACGCCGAGATGGCGGCGCTGGAGGGTGGGGGAGAGTCGGTGGAGCGAGACGGCGACGAGTGGCTGATCACCAGTGCCTTCGAGGACTACGACGCCTGCAAGCAGCAGCTCGAGACCCTCGGGGTGGAGGTGAAGTCCGAGCTCACCCAGGTGCCCGACACCCTGGTCACGATCGGGGCTGCGGAGGCAGGCTCCCTGCTGAAGCTGCTCGAGCGGCTCGAGGACCTCGACGACGTGCAGGAGACACACACCAACGCGGACATCGACGACGACGTCGCCGCAGGCCTCGAGGACGACTGACGATGTCGTCCTTCACACCCATCGCCGTGCTGGGGGCCACGGGGCGCACTGGTCGACACGTCGTGGCCGCCGTGGTCGCCCATCCAGACGCGCAGCTGGTCGCGGCCATCGGGGGACCGAGCTCGGCGCACGCCGGGGTCGATGCCGGTGTGCTGGCGGGTATCGGCGAGACGGGGGTGACCGTTCGGCCCTGCGGCTCCGGCTGTTTCGGCGACGCCGAGGTGGTGGTGGACTTCTCGCTGCCGAGCGCGCTCGCCGCAGCGCTCCCCTGGCTCGGCTCGCGCGCCCTCGTGTCCGGCACCACCGGGCTCGATGCCCAAGGGACCGCCGCCCGGGCGGCCCATGCCGAGCGCGGACCGCTGCTGGTGGCGTCCAACTTCAGCATCGGGGTGCACGTGCTGCATCAGCTCGTGGCCCGCGCCGTGGAGGCGTTGCCAGACGCCGACATCGAGATCGTGGAGGCGCACCATCGGCACAAGCGTGACGCCCCCAGCGGGACCGCCCTGGCGCTGGCCGCCACGGCGACCACCGCCCGGAAGCTGCCGCCCGATGCCCTTCGCCATGGCCGATCGCCTGCGACGATCGGCGCGCGGCAGGCCGATCACATCGGCATGCACGCCGTCCGGGGCGGCGACGTGGCGGGGGAGCATCAGGTGATGCTACTCGCGGAAGGGGAGCGAGTGGTGCTGACCCACGCCGCCTCCTCACGCGCCACCTTTGCTCGTGGCGCTGTGCGTGCCGCCCTCTGGATCCAGGGGAAAACGGCCGGTACCTACAGTCTTTCCGACGTACTCGAGCGTGTATGATGCGGGCGAGATGAGCAAGAAGAAACCGACCTCCACCGACTCGCGGATCCCCTCGGTGGACAACCCCACGGCCGCGTTTCCCATCGGGACCCTCGCGGGTCTGGGGGAGCCGCGCACGGCGACTCCCAAGCGGACGGAGGCGGACCCCCACCCAGAACCCGATCTCGCGGCCACCGAGGTGCGTCGTCCTCTGCCCGAGCTGGACCCCAGCCCGCTGGGAGGCGGACTGGAGGAGGCCGACGAGTACTTCGAGGTCGACGACGAGGCTCCCCCACGGCGAGGGCGGTCTCGCGTGGTCCTGCCGGTGACGGATCCTCCCGAGCGGAAGGTCCATCCCGCACTCCTGGCTCTGTCGCTGCTCGGAGGTGTGGGGCTCGCGGTGGCGCTGGTGATCCTGCTGGGACTGTTCTTGTTGGTCCCTTGATCAGCTCGCTGTTGCCCCCAGGCGCCGAACGTGGCACGGTGCGAACCCTAGGGGGCTGAAATGCGGGTGTGGGTCGCGTTGGCGATCGGGTCGACGGCAGTTGGATGTCAGAACAGCTGTCAGATGGTCTGTATGGAGATGGCCAACTACGCTCGGCAGGACTGTGGCATCAGCGTGCCCGACGCCCAGGTGGCGGACTGTGTCTCCGATCAGCGCAGCCCCGACACCCTCGAGCGCGAGACGTGCAAGAACTTCGGAGACGTCGCCACGATCCGCACCCAGTGGACCTGCGACGACCTTGCGGTGTACTGGGACGGCGCCGGTGCAGCCGACGAGGCAGGTCCGTGACGGACCAGCCCAGGCCCAACCGAGGGTTCGGGGGCAATCGAGCCGGGACGGACAAGCCGCGAACGCGCTCCTTCACGCCCCATGTCTTCGGCAAGTACTTCATGGTGGATCGCATCGCCACTGGGGGCATGGCCGAGATCTTCAAGGCCAAGACCTACTCGCACGGTGGGTTCGAGAACCTCCTCGTCATCAAGCGCATCCTCCCCCACCTGTCCGACAACGACGACTTCGTCGACATGTTCATCGACGAGGCGAAGATTTCGGTTGCACTGCAACATCCGAACGTCGTGCGGGTCTACGACTTCGGCCGCATCGTCGACAATTTCTTCATCGCGATGGAGTGCGTCGACGGCAAGGATGTGCGCAACATCCTGCGGAAGCTGGCGCGCCAGAAGCAGTACCTACCTGCGAAGTTCTGTGCGTTCATCGCCTATCAGGTCTGTCTCGGGCTTCAGTACGCCCATGCAAAGACAGACCTGCAAGGACGCCCCTACGGAATCGTCCACCGGGACGTCTCGCCCTCGAACGTCCTCGTGTCCTACGAGGCCTCGATCAAGCTGGTGGACTTCGGCATCGCCAAGGCCGAGTCCAACGCCTACGAGACCCGTGACGGCATGCTCAAGGGCAAGTTCGAGTACATGAGCCCCGAGCAGGCCGAGGGGCTGGAGATCGACAGCCGGTCCGACCTGTTCTCCCTCGGCATCGTCATGTACGAGATGATGACGAACCGTCGTCTGTTCAAGACGGACAACGAGCTCGCCACCATCAAGCGCATCAAGAGCTGCGACTTCGAGAGGCCATCGTACTTCCGGCGTGACCTGCCTCCGGAGCTCGAGGCCATCTGCTTGCGGGCCCTGTCCAAGGACCCGAACGATCGGTTCGAGAGCGCGGGCGACATGTCCACGGCGCTGCGGGAGTTCCTGTTCCCGTCCACCAGCGACACGCTCCGGCAAGAGCTGCACGACTTCATGCACCACACCTTCGCAGCCGAGATGCGCGAAGAGCGACATCGTCTGGAGATCGGGTCGGAAGCAGCGCTGCGCCTCAAGGAGAACCTCCCCGTCGACCAGTGGGAGGGCGACACCCGCGGCAGCATGAGCCAGGTGGATCAGAACACGGCGGTCACGCGCGTGGTGGTCCCGTGGCTGGCCGGCATGGGGATCACCATGACGGCGATGGTGAGCCTGGTGGTGCTGGCTGCGCTGTGGCTCGTGTGGTCCAACCCGGATCTGATCCCCGAGCTGACCTCGGGGTCCCGTCCTGCCGCCGTGGCTCCCACGGGGCTCGACATCGTGGTGCTCCCGGAAGCTCGCATCTTGGTCAACGGAGAGGAGCGGGGGATCGCCCAGAACCTCACGCTCGAGGATCTACCTCCGGGGGAGTACGTTCTCCGCTTCGAGGCCGACGGCCACGTTCCCTTCGAGGAGCAGGTGGAGGTGGTGCAGGGCACGGTGGCCAAGGTGATCCAGCAGCTGGAGCCGAAGAAGCCCCAAGCCAAGGCGCCTCGCCCGGTGGTGGCTGCAGGCAAGCCCGATCCGGAGCCCGATCCGGAGCCGGCGGGCCAGCCAGAGGCGGCGGAGCGGCCGGAGGTGCGCTTCTACAGCCGCCCCAGCGGCGCCATCGTCACGGTGGACGGCCGCCAAGTGGGCACCACCCCGGTCCGGTGGAAGAGAGGCCGAGAGGGGAGCACCTACAGCGTCAAGATGTCGCTGGAGGGGCACCAAGACGTGACGGGTTCACTGTCGGGCCTGAAGGCGGGTCAGAGCAACAGCTTCAGCCTCACCCTCGAAGCGGCCGATCCGCCCAAGCTGGCGGTCACGCTGCTCACCGGTGGGTGGGCGAACGTCTACGTGGACGGCAAGAAGCTGGAGCGCACGGCACCCTTCAAGGGTCTCGAGGTATCGCCCGGCACCCACGAGGTGCGAGTGGTCAACGAGGCGCTCGAGCTCGAGCGCGTGGAGACTCACGAGTTCGTGGCAGGCAAGACCACCACGATTCGTATCAAGTAGCGCCGCGGAGCTGCTGCGAGCGCGGTTCGCGGAACGTCAGAAGCGGATGCGGCCGGCGAGCTGGAAGCCCACGACCGTGTCGTCGAAGCCGGTGTTGGCGAACGGCGCCTCGGTGGTGTCGATGCTGTAGAAGGTGCCTGGTAGGAACACGCCCAGCTGCGCATCGAGCTCCAGGTGGTCGATGCCTGCGTAGCTCGCTCCGAGCTGGAACTCGTTGCCGTAGCTCGCGTTGTTCGCCGTGACGTTGTCGCCCTTGGCGGTCCGGGCTCCGAGCCAAGACACGCGCCCGTACAGCCCGTCCACGATCTCGCGGCTGATGGTGGGCTTGATGAACAGCGCGTTGGAGATGGCTGTGCCCGACCGCGTGGAGGTGAAGTCGCGCCCTTGGTTGTCGTCGTTGGCTGCGCTCTGTGGTTCCGCCAGGGTCGGCAACGGGTGCTCGAACAGGAACATGCCCACGCTGTAGTCCCGATCGAAGGTGTAGGTGCGCAGCTGCAGATCGTTGGGAGTGCCGTCGCCCGTGGCGAGTCCACCGCGCACGCTGGCCGTGAAGGCGTCGAGCTCCAGATCGGCGTGCAGCGCGGCTCCGAGGGCCGTGATGTTGGAGTTCTCGAGGCCCGCCTCCAGATCGCCGCCACCGAAGTGACCCACCACCTCGGCGGCACCGTGCAGGCGCCCCAGCGTGATGTCCGCTGCGGCGTCGATGGTGAAGATGTTGAGGGGCTCCAGCTCGTCGCGGCGGCTGGTCCGGTCGTACTGCACCAGGACGCCAGCGGTGATGTCCTCGGTGCGGTAGGCGGCCGACACCTGGTACGACATCGTGTCGTCTTCGAAGCCGATGAAGCGCTGTACGGGAATGTCGATGGCGGCTCGGACGTAGATCTGGTCCTGCAGCAGGTACTCCCACATCAGCCGGTCCGTGGTGTCGCCATGGTCGGCAAACATGGGATCGACGGAAACTCCGTCGTTCAACCACAGTCCGAGGCCCCAGTGCAGCGGCACCCGGCCGAAGGTGAAGCGCCCGACCTCCGTGTGGATCTCCCCCCAGGCCCGCCACAGGCTCAGATCCAGAGGAGGCGACGTGTCGTCTGCGTCTGTGGTGGGGGGTTGCAGACCGTACTCGAAGACCGGCGACAGAGACCCCGTGAAGTCGTCGTAGGAAGAGGGCTGCCGACCCCAGGCGACGCCGTCCAGGGCTCGGATGTCGGCGAAGAGGGCCACCTGGTCCGACAGTACGAACCGGGGCCGCAGCCACAGGCGATGTTGCACGTAGGCCGCCAGGCCCTCGGATTGCGCGTTCTCGCGGTCGAGGGAGAGGGTGTCCAGGGCGCGTGCACGGGCCCGGTAGAACCCCTCGAACTGCACCTCGGCAGCGGAGGCCGAGCCGGAGGTCAGACAGAGAAGGGAGACAGTCGCGAGAGGTGGCAAGGAAGGGCTCCAACGTAGGCTCCGCGAACTAACACGCCTGCACCACGGTGCGGGTGCACGGACAAAACGCGATGAGCATCACTATGCAACGACGAAAAAGTAGTTCTCGCCCTCGCGCCAGCGGTGTCCGTACGGCTTCGTCCAGGTCCGCACGGCATCGCGCCCCTGCGCGGAGACCGTGACGAGCAAGACGTCGGCGTCGATGTCGGCGAGGTGGTGGGGCGGCTCCACTGGCGCTCCGCCCACGACTGTGCCCCATCGCCCGCGCGCCACGTCGAGCACGGCCGCCACCGTGTGGCCTCGGTCGACGAGCCAGGCGCACCACTGCCTGGCCTCGGCACCACCACCCGCCACCACCACCCGGCGCGATCGACGAAGGACGGTGGCAGACAGCCAGCGCCGTCGCACCTCGCGGAACCCGTCGCGGCCGTACCGGTGGTCGGTGCGCGTGAGGCGATTGGGCCGGTCTCGCATCTGCACCAACACCTCTGGGACCTTCCGGAAGCGTCCTCCGGCGGCATGGAGTCGGCACCACAGGTCGTAGTCTTCGGGGAAGGCTCCGTCTCGATAGCCGCCGTGGGCAAGCAGCACGTCTCGCCGGGTGGTGGCTGCGGGATGCACCACGGGAGACTCGATGGACAGCGCTGCATCGAAGTCGGCGGGCGACAGGACTCCGTTCACCCAGGTCGCGTAGCGCTGCATGCCAGCAGGAACCTCCCCCTCGTCTCGGAAGAAGGCCACGCGTCCGTCCACCACCCACACAGAGGGATCGGCCTCGAGCAGGGGAAGCTGGCGCTCCAGCCGCTGCGGGGTGGCGATGTCGTCTGCGTCGAGCCTCGCGACGAAGGGCCCGCGGCAGTGGCGCAGCCCGTGGTTCAGTGCGGCCACGATGCCCCGTGCGGGCTGCTGGACCAGCACGACGCGCTGCGCCGACGCCGCAGCGAAGGCCTGGACCACCGCAGCGCTGTCGTCGGTGCTGCCGTCGTCCACCACCACGGCCTCCCAGTCGTCCACCGTCTGGCGGTCCATCGAGTCGAGGGCGGCGGCCAGGGTGGAGGCACCGTTGCGGACGGGCAGGAGGAAGCTGGTGCGGATGGTACGCTCCATGGGCGGGGCTTCCCGAGCATCCGAGGTCTCGATCTCGACCCTGGGGCTACCCCAGGGCTGTTCCACAACCTAGCTTCCACCGGCCCACGGCACGCGCTGCGCGTTGCGCAGAACACGCCGCGGCGGGCCAGATCCGTCGGGGAGCCCCGCATGCACGCCGCCACCTTCTGCGCTCTGCTGGCAGAGGCCTTCCTCGCGGGCGACTGGCAGCCCGCAGACATGGCGCGACGAGGCAGCGCGATGATCGACGCCGCCGGGAGTCAGCGACGATGGATGCGCAGGCTCGCTGGTCGCGTTGCGGAGTCGCTGCCGAGAGGGGAGCACCTCACTCCGGCACGGGTGGCGAGCTTCGTGGAGCGGGACCTGGGATTTCGCAGGGTGTGGTCCACCTGGCTGTCGTCGTGCCGGATCCGGCAGCGCTTCTGGGTGCATCCCACCATGGGGCCGTCCCAGCTGCCCCTGGAGGCGGCCCTGCCACAGGTCGCCACCGCGGGCCAGCTGGCCGACTGGCTCGGTGTGGGCGTGTCCGAGCTTGCGGGCTTCGCGGACCTGCAGGGGCGTCACCTGCGCGCGTCCGCTCGGTCGCGACGCCACTATCGGCGCCGCTGGCGCGAGCCTCGCTCTGTGGCCGGCAGCCCTCGTCTGCTCGAGGCGCCCAAGGACCGGCTGAGGCGGCTGCAGCGACGCATCCTGCGGGGGATCCTGTCGCAGGTTCAGGTGCACGACGCTGCGCACGGGTTCGTGCCGGGACGGTCGGTGCACAGCTGTGCGGCGAGGCACGCCTGCCGCCCGGTGCTCGTGCGCATGGACCTGTCGGCCTTCTTCACCGGAATCGACGGCAGGCGTGTGGCAGGCCTCTTCGAGGCCATGGGGATCCCCCGCACCGTGGCTCGGGTGCTGGCGGGGCTGTGCACCACGGCGACTCCCGCAGACGAGCTCGCTGCACTCGCGCACACGTGGTGGCTCCGCGTGCTCTATGCGCGTCCTCACCTGCCTCAGGGGGCGCCGACCTCGCCTGCGCTGGCCAACCTGTGCGCCTTCCGGCTGGACGCGCGCCTCGACGCGTTCGCCCGCAGCAAGGGCTGGCGCTACACCCGCTACGCCGACGACCTGTACCTGTCGGGACCTGATCGTCCACATCGCCTGGTGCGGATGGTGCACCGGATCGCTCGGCAGGAGTCCTTCACCGTCAACGCGCGCAAGACGTCGATCATGCGACCGGGGAGGGCCCACCGCTGCCTGGGGCTGTCGGTGGATCGCCAGCCAGCCGTGCCGCGCCAGCTGCGAGAGCGCCTCGAGGCGATCCTCACGAACTGTGTGCGGCACGGGCCGAATGGGCAGAACCGCGAGGGTCATCCAGACTTTCGGCGTCACCTCGAGGGCCGGGTGGCCTGGGTGACGGCGGCCTGTCCGCGCCATGGGGAGCGCTTCGCCCGACTGCTCGAGGAGATCCAGTGGCCGTGACCGACGATCTGATCCAAGTGAGCCGACGGCTGGCGGAGACCGTGGACGCGCTGACGTTCTCGGACCCCGTCCACCACGTCTACAACCCCCTCGTCTACGCTCGTGAGCCGCACGAGGACTACCTCCGCAAGTACGGTGGTGCCCAGGGCCGAGTGCTGATGATGGGGATGAACCCAGGACCCTTCGGTATGGCCCAGACCGGTGTGCCCTTCGGAGAGATCACCCATGCCCGCGACTGGCTAGGCATCGAGGGGGTCGTGGGCAAGCCGGCGCAGGAGCATCCGAAGCGGCCCGTGCTGGGCTTCGCCCTGGAGCGCTCCGAGGTGAGCGGGGCACGTCTGTGGGGCTGGGCACGCCAACGCTACGGCACGCCGGAGGCCTTCTTCGAGACGTTCATGATCATCAACTACTGCCCCCTGCTGTTCCTGGCCCAGACGGGGCGCAACCTCACCCCCGACAAGGTGAAGGCACAGGAGCGAGCCCCGCTGCTCCAGGCGTGCGACACGGCACTGCGCGCGGTGGTGGAGGTGCTCGCACCCCGAAGGGTGATCGGGGTGGGGAAGTGGGCCCAGGGCCGCGCGCGACGGGCGCTCGGGGAGGGAGTGGAGGTGGGCGGCATGCTTCACCCGAGTCCAGCGAGCCCTGCCGCGAACCGCGGGTGGGCGCCCCAAGCCGAGGCCGATCTACGTGCGAACGGCGTTCTGTGAGGGGGCGACAAGGAAAGAAGAAGCACCGACCGAAATACCCCCCCCGGTCGGTGCTTCTATGGGGCCAGGCCCCACTCAGGTGTAACCGATGTGACACCGCTCGTGCAAGCTCCCGCTCGTTTGACAGATCCTCGACGTCTCTGTCGTTCAGCGCAGGAGGATGGATTCGATGAATGCCGCCTCGTCAAAGGCGAATTCTCCCGAGAACCGGTGGGTGGCCCAGACCACGCGCAACTGGGTGGCGGCCATCGACGCGTTGAAGTCGCTGTTGCGCTCGTAGCGCATCAGCTCGTCTTCGAGGTCTGCGAGATCGAAGGCTCGATCGCCCTGGCCGTCGACGAGGGAGAGCTCCACGAGCTCGTCGAAGGCTTCGGCGCTCTGCTCCTGGCTGAACTGGGGCAGCCGAGCCAGGCGACGTGGATCCAGGGGGATCTCGAGCCCATGGTGGATGGGGCAGTCCTCGAGGGGATGCACACCGAGGCACTGCTTCTGCGAGGCGATCATGGCCTCGGGTGTGGTGCTGGTGTCGTTCTCGGCGCTCACGAAGACCGAGGGGTGAGCGGTGTTGCGGAAGTAGCCACCGCCACTGTGCATCGACGTGACTCGGAAGTTCCAGCCCTCGGCCTCCATCATCTGGCCGAAGAAGGCCGACGCGGTGGTTCCTCGTGAGAACCCGATCGCCCCCATGGGCACGTCGGCGGTGAGGTCCGTGGTCTCCACCAGGCGCTCGAAGGCACCGCGGAGGACAGGGAAGTCCGCGTTGCGGGCGGGGTCGGTCTCCTCCGTGTCGAAGATCCCCTCCTCTCGGTTGGCCGACGACGTGGCCGCGAACGCGATCCGCCGCTGCGCGAGCTGGTTGTACAGCAGCACCCACTCGGCCTGCATCACCGAGCTCACGCTGCCGTTGGTGCCGTGGAACACCCACATGAGGCCTCGTGGGTTCTCCGGCACGTGCCAGCGCACCCCTCGTCCGTCGATCTGCTCGCCTCCCCACTCGAAGATCTCACTGATCGTCCGGTAGGGATCGGCCGGGACGATCTCCGCGGCGGTGTCGTCCACGTCGGGGTTGTCGTCGTCGCTGCCGCCCGAACATCCGAGCACGCCAGCCAGGAAGATGGGAATCCACCTCATCGCGCCTCCAGATCCCCGAGGGTATCCAATGGAGGCGGCGGTCGGCGATCTAGTTCTTGGCGCTCTTGTCGTTGATGACCTTCTCTTCGGTCATCTCGTTGTTCTGGTAGGTCTGGGTCTTGGCCACCGAGTTCTCGGAGTCGTCGTTGAAGAAGGTCCAGACGCCGTTCTTCATGTCGTTGTGGTACATGCCCTCGGACTTCTTGAGCCCAGACTCGAAGAACTCGGTCCACTGACCCTGGCGCCGACCCTGGAGAAAGTCGCCTTCCTCCTTGCGCTGGCCGTTCTCGTGCCACCAGGTCCAGGCGCCCGTCTGCTTGCCCTTGTTGTACTTGCCCTTGGAGCGGGGCTCGCCGTTCTCGTGCCACCAGATCCAGCTGCCGTCGGCGTCGTTGTTGTCGTACGAGCCGGAGATGGCCTTCGTGCGCTCGGCGTTGGGGTGGTACTGCACGTAGGGTCCGTGCATGACCCCCTCTCGGTCACACCAGTACTCGACCCCCTTCGACGAGCTGCCCGACTCGAGCTTGGTGGACTCGGGGCAGTTGAGATTGGGGGCGTCGTCCTCGGGTTCCGGGATCACGGCTTCTCGAGGAGCGTTGGTGGGCTCCTGAGGATCCGCGGAGAACAGGCCGCAGCTGATGGTCAGCAATGGGATCAGGGTGCGCATGGCGCTATTCAACCACACCGATACACCTCGGGAGGGATTCCTGGTCCCCGTCACCGATTCTGGTCGATCCGGCCAGGGGGGAGGGGGCGCGGTTGACGAGGCGACGCCGAGGGGTTCTCTGACCTGGGTCACGGGAGGGTCCATGCGGAGCCACATCGACATCGTCTCCTACCTGAACATGGCCTGGGGGTCGATGCAGGTCCTCACGGGGCTCGTCATCGGTGGGCTGCTCGCTCTGGCGGGCACCGGCGTGGGGGTGGCCTCGGGGGGCGACGAAGAAGCGCTCATCATCGGTGCCATCTACGGGGTCTTCGGGGTCGTGTTGGGGCTGATCAGCGTCGTGATGGGTGCGGTCTACCTGTTCGTGGGCTGGTCCATGAAGGGGCGCAAGTCCTGGGCGCGGATCGGAGGCATGGTGTGTGCCGTCTTCGCGCTCCTGTCGATCCCCTTGGGCACCGTCCTCGGGATCTACACCTTGGTGGTCCTGATGGATCAAGAGGTGGCAGACGAGTTCGCAGCAGGCGTGGCGGTGGCATGAAGTGGCGCAAGGCCACCTTCAAGGAGAAGGCGGTGTGGGCTGCCGTGACGGGCGCGGGTGAGCTCGCGGCCGAGGGGGGCCGTGTGCCGATCCGCTACAGCTCGCGCGAGGGGGCGAAGATCTACCGCGCGGGCGCGTCGGGAGTGGCGCTCGTGGAGGGTGCCCCCGCCGAGGACCTCGACGAGGGGGTGTCGGCGGATGCAGCACGCGGCAGCGCTCGGAGCGGGAGCCGGGCGGGCGGGCGGGGGCGTGGCTTCGGCAAGGCGGGCACGCGCAGCGCTGGCCAGGCCGCAGCCGCCAAGGCCCAGGCTCGCCAGCTGCTGGCCGACCTCCCCGAGGGCACCGTGATCGCGTTCACCGATGGTGCTTGCCACGGAAATCCTGGCCCCGCAGGCTCGGGCGCGGTGGTCCAGCTGTCCGAGGACCGCACCGTGGAGGCGTGTCGATCCCTCGGCCGAGCCACCAACAACGTGGCGGAGCTCACCGCCATCGGCCTCGTGCTCGACATCCTGGACGAGGCCGAGGTGCCCGCAGACACGGCCGTGGCCATCCTGAGCGACTCCGACTACGCCAACGGGGTGCTCACCCAGGGCTGGAAGGCGAAGGCCAACCGGGAGCTGATCACCGAGCTGCGCAGTCGCCTGGGGGACCGGCCGGGGGTGACGGTGCACTGGGTGGCGGGGCACGCCGGCGTGGACGGCAACGAGCGAGCAGACGCCTTGGCCACCATGGGGGCCGAGGGCCAGACGTTTCGCTCGGACTGACGACAGCTAGAGCAGTGCTCGCTGCGCCAGCGCCTCCACCGTGGCCCATCGGGTGCGCACGAAGCCTGGCCAGGGGGCGCCGGTGTCGGCCCAGGCCGTGAGCCATCGCTTCGTCTTGGGGTCCCCCGGGTAGCCCGAGCCGAGCTCGCCGAAGGCCAGCGCGAGGTTGGCCAGCGCCTCGTCGCGCACGGTCTTGGCGAAGATGGAGGCGGCACCCACGACCGGGTACGTGGCGTCGGCCTTGGGCTCGATGGTCCAGTCGGGCTCGAGATCCTCCGGGAGCGCTGCCTGGAGCCGACGCTTCAGGGCGGGGAGGGTCGAGGGGTGCCCGAGGGCGTCCAGGAAGACCACGTCGGGGCGGCATGCGGTGACCATCTGGACGATGGCGGCCTCCTCGAGTCCGTTGAGGTTGGCCTGGTCGATCTGCTCCGCCGTGACGTGGTGCAGCGTGACCTCGCCCAGTGGCCGGAGCCGCTCCCGCGCCTCCAGGCGCTTCGTGGCCGACATGGCCTTGGAGTCGTCGGCTCCCGCGCCGCGGAGGGTGTCGTCGCAGGGGCTGCTCACCAGGAAGCCCGCGATCACGAGGTCTCCGAGCACGCATCCACGGCCGGCTTCGTCGATCCCCAGGATCTTCAACGCTCCTCCAAGCGGTCGAGCTGAGCGCGACTATCGCCTGGAGGAGCCAAAAACAGGTCCTGGCACTGTCTTCCGGCCCATCGAGGCGACGACCAGACTGACACATATGGTTGCGCCGCTGGCGCACCCTCGGCTTCGAACGGCAAAGGTCTCTACATGCCGTGCTGTCCGAACGAGACGTGGCCCTCAAGGAAGTGGACTTCCCGGTCGAAGTCGATAAACCCGGCCCCTGGTGGAGCGTGAGGAATGTCTGACCATGTCATCAGGAGGGGGCTGGACATCCCCATCAAAGGCGCGGCGAAGGGCCCCGTCGTCCAGCTCGACCCTCCAGACTCAGTGGCCTACTCCCCGACGGAGATGAGGGGGCTGGTGGCCAAGCCCGCGGTTCGCGAGGGCGACGAGGTGAAGCGGGGCAGCGTGCTCTTCTTCCACAAGCCCGAGCCCCGCATCGTGTTCCGCTCCCCCGTTGCCGGCAAAGTCCGCGAGATCCGGCGGGGCCGGAGGCGTGTGATCACCGACGTGGTGGTGGACCGTACTGGCGACGAAGCCGAGCCCCTGGAGAAGAAGGGCATCGAGTCCATTCGCGCCATGGATCGCGAGGCGGCCCTCGAGGCCGCTCTCGGCACGGGCCTGTGGGGCGCCTTCGAGACGCGCCCCCTCGGGAAGATTCCGCTGCCCTCCGAGGAGCCCCAGTCCATCCTCGTGGGGGCCATGGAGACGGGGCCGCTGCAGCCCGATGCAGACGTGCTCCTGACTGAGGACGACCAGGCTGCCTTCGAGGCTGCCTTCGCCCTGTTCTCGCGCCTCGCCCCCACGGTGCACCTCGCGGTCCGGGCCGGCTCGAACTACCCGGGCTTCCTGCGCGCTCAGGGCGTGCAGAGGCACACGTTCTCCGGGCCCCACCCAGCCGGAGACCCGGCTGTCCAGGTGAACCTCGTGGACCCCCCTCGGGGGAGCGGCCAGGTGTGGACGATCCGAGCGTGGGATGCTGCGCTCATCGGCCACGCGCTCCTGTCGGGCGAGTTCCCCGCCGAGCGCATCTACGCCGCGGTGGGGGCCGGTGTGGTCCAGCCGCGCCTGGTGAAGACCCTCCTCGGTGCGCCCCTCTCCCACATCACGGGTGAGGTGTCGGCGGGAGAGCATCGCTGGATTCGCGGCTCGGTCCTCACCGGGGAGGCCGTGGACTCCGAGCGGTGGGCCTCCTTCCGTCGACGTGCGGTGCACGTGTTGCCCAAGCAGGTGCCGCGCACGCTGTTCGGCTGGGCCATGCCCATGCTCGGTCAGTGGTCCTTCCACCGAGCGTTCCTCTCCGCGCTGACCGGGAGCCGGCCTGCGGGCGGAGTGGACATGCGCCCGGGGCTGTGGGGAGGGGAGCGCGCCATGGTGCCCATCGGGGCATAC
The DNA here is from genome assembly GCA_019634415.1 of Myxococcales bacterium. GTDB lineage: Bacteria > Myxococcota_A > UBA796 > UBA796 > DRPG01. The sequence continues at coordinate 33,355 of JAHQVJ010000021.1, read as the reverse complement.
GACCGCGTCATCGCTTCCCCCGAGATCCTGCCCGAGTTCCTCTTCAAGTCCATCGTGGCCGGGGACCTCGAGGAGAGCATCCAGCTGGGGTTGCTCGACATGACGGAGGAGGAGGCGGCGCTGTGCACGTTCATCTGCCCCTCCAAGATCGAGTTCGACTCGCTGTTGCGGAAGGGTCTCGACCTGTACGAGCGGGAGGCGTGAGATGAAGGAGCTGCTGGTTCGCCAGTTCGACACCTATCGGCACCTCTTCGAGGGCAAGGACGCCAGTCTCGGCTGGGCGTGGCCGCTGTTCGAGGGGGCCGAGACCTTCTTCCTGACGCCGGATCACGCCACCCACGAGGGGGCGCACGTTCGCGACCCCTTCGACATGAAGCGGCTGATGATCTTCGTGCTGTACGCCCTGACGCCCTGCATCTTGATGGGCTGGTACAACATCGGCCAGCAGGGGTTCCTCGCCGAGGGCGTGACGGACTTCACGGCGATGGAGGCCATGGGCCGCGGCGGCTGGCACATGATGCCCATCATCATCACCTCCTACACGGCCGGAGGTCTGGCGGAGCTCGTCTTCTGCATCGTGCGGAAGCACGAGATCAACGAGGGATTCCTCGTCACCGCCATGCTCTACCCCCTCACGCTCCCTCCCACGATTCCGCTGTGGATGGTGGCTGCGGGAATCGTGTTCGGTGTGGTCATCGGCAAGGAAGTCTTCGGCGGTGTGGGGATGAACATCCTGAACCCCGCCCTCACGGCGCGCGCCTTCGTGTTCTTCACCTACCCAGCCGCCATCTCGGGCGCGAAGGTGTGGGACGTGGGCGGCAACCCCTACCTGCTGGGTGAGCCCAGCACCGTGGTGGACGGCTACACGGGCGCCACCCCGCTGCTGGCGGTGTCGGGCGCCGATCCTGGCCCCAACGCGGTGGCGGCCCTCGATCAGATGGGCTGGAGCCTGCAGGATCTCGCCCTCGGGTTCGTCCCTGGCTCCATGGGCGAGGTGAGCGCCGTCGGAGCGCTGCTCGGCGGTCTGTTCCTGGTGATGGCGGGCATCGCCTCCTGGCGCACCATGGTGTCGTGCGTGGTGGGCCTGTTCGCGATGGCGGCGTTGCTCAACCTCGTGGCCACCGACGCCTCTCCGGCGGTGTTCCACCTGCCTCCGCACTACCACCTCGTGATGGGTGGGTTCGCCTTCGGGGCCGTGTTCATGGCCACCGATCCGGTGAGCTCCTCGGCCACGCGCACGGGGCAATGGATCTACGGCATCTGCATCGGCGCGCTGTGTGTGCTCGTCCGGGTCGTCAATCCGGCGTACCCGGAGGGCATGATGCTCGCGATCCTGTTCATGAACGTGTTCTCGCCGCTCATCGACTACTTCGTGGTGCAGCGGACCACGCGGCGACGGGCTGAGCGCCTCGCCGCAGCAGCCTAGGAGGAACCGATGGCGAGCTTCTCCACAGCAAGAATCTTCGGCTTCGCCACCGCCGTGTGCGTGGTGTGCAGTGTGTCCGTGGCGAGCGTGTCCATGTCGTTGCGGGACCTGCAGGACCTCAACAAGGAGCGCGATCTGCGCGTCAACATCTTGGATGCGCTGGGGCTGCCCGAGAACGGCGGCGAGCTCGAGGGCGAGGCCATCGACGAGATGTGGGAAGAGCGGGTGGAGCAGCGCTTCATCACCGCCGACGGCTCCCCCGCCGACGAGGGAGACGACCAGGACGGCGACGGCGACCTGGATGCCGACGACGTCGTCAAGGCGCTCGAGGACTACGAGGGTCAGTCCGAAGAGGCGCAGGAGGGAGACGCTCCCGATGTGCTCGGCGTCTACGTTCGCATGGACAAGGGCTCCGTCGCGGGAGTGGCCATTCCCATGGACGGCAACGGACTGTGGGGCCCGCTGTCGGGCTACCTCGCCCTCGACCCCGCGGGGGAGAAGGTCACCGGTGCCACCTTCTTCGCACCGAAGGAGACGCCAGGTCTCGGTGCCGAGATCATGGAGCTTCCATTCAAGTCCCAGTTCAAGGACAAGCGGGTGGTCGACGACGCCGGCAAGTCGAAGACCATCCGCGTGGTCAAGGGACAGTGCACCGAGAAAACTGCGTACTGTGTGGACGGGGTGAGCGGAGCCACCATCACCTCTCGCGGCGTGGACGAGATGGTGGCCGAAGCCCTCGAATGGTACGACCCCTACCTCAGGACACCGGGAGGATGAGCCCATGAGCTCTCCCGCCATCGAATCCCAGGTGGCGCCTGCGCCTGCTGCTCCCATCTTGCCCTTCGGCAAGAAGGAGCGGAAGGTGATGAGCGACCCCCTCATGGACAACAATCCCATCACCGTGCAGGTGCTGGGCATCTGCTCGGCGCTGGCCGTCACCATCCAGCTGAATCGCTCGCTGGTGATGGCGGCGGCGGTGATCGCCGTGCTGGCTGCGAGCAACGTGATCATCTCGCTGCTCCGCAAGCAGATCCCGCCGAGCATCCGCATCATCGTGCAGCTGTCGGTCATCGCCTCGCTGGTGATCGTCGTCGACCAGATCCTGCAGGCCTACATGTACGAGATCAGCAAGCAGCTGTCCGTGTTCGTGGGTCTGATCATCACCAACTGCATCGTGATGGGGCGCGCCGAGGCCTTCGCCATGGCGAACCCACCCTGGCAGTCCTTCCTCGATGGCTTGGGCAACGGGCTCGGCTACGGGGCCATCCTCATCGCCGTGGCCTTCTTCCGGGAGCTGCTCGGCAGCGGCAGCCTCTTCGGGTTCCAGGTGGTGCCACAGGCGCTCTACGATCTGGGCTACGTCGACAACGGCTTGATGGTGCTGTCTCCAGGCGCGTTCATCATCCTGGGTCTCCTGATCTGGGCCCAGCGGACGTGGACCGGCTACACCGAGGAGAACTAAGGTGGAAGCCTATCTTTCGCTTGCGTTGAAGTCGATCTTCGTCGAGAACATCCTGCTGGCCTACTTCCTCGGGATGTGCTCGTTCCTCGCCGTCTCCAAGAAGGTGGAGACGGCCATCGGTCTCGGCTTGGCCGTCATCTTCGTGCTCACCATCACCGCGCCCGCCAACTACATGCTCAACGAGTTCCTGTTGGCGGACGGAGCCCTGGTCTGGTTGTCGCCGAGCTTCGCCGACGTGGACCTGTCGTTCCTTCAGTTCATCAGCTTCATCGCAGTGATCGCTGCCATGGTGCAGCTGGTCGAGATGGTGATCGACCGCTTCAGCCCGCGGCTGTACGCCGCACTGGGCATCTTCCTGCCGCTCATCGCGGTGAACTGCGCCATCCTGGGGACCTCGCTGTTCCTGGTGGAGCGGGACTACGACTTCGGCCAATCCTTGGTCTTCGGGTTCTCCTCCGGGGTGGGCTGGGCGCTCGCCATCATCAGCATGGCCGCCATTCGCTACAAGCTGCGGTACTCCAACGTGCCCCAGGGCCTTCGGGGCTTGGGCATCACCATGTTGACCACCGGGTTGATGGCCATCGCCTTCATGGCCTTCGCCGGAATCCAACTCTAGCTGGAGCCAACGACGTGGATCCGACCACCCTTCTCCTCGCCGTCGCGGTGTTCACCGTAGTGATCGTGGGCCTCGTGGGCCTGCTCACTGCTGCCAAGAGCCAGCTCGTCGCCGAGGGCACCGTGACGGTGCTCGTGAACGGGGAGCGCTCCGTCGAGGTGGAGCCAGGCCAGACCCTGCTGTCGGCCATGGCGTCGCAGCAGATCTTCATCCCCTCGGCCTGCGGCGGGGGCGGTACCTGTGCGATGTGCAAGTGCCGGGTGATCGAGGGGGGAGGGGACGTCCTGCCCACCGAGGTGGGGCAGCTCTCCCTGCGGGAGCGCAAGGAAGACGTGCGCCTGTCGTGCCAGGTCAAGATCAAGCAGGATCTCAAGATCGAGGTTCCGGAGGAGGTCTTCGGGGTCAAGAAGTTCGCCGGGACCGTCATCTCGAACGCCAACGTGGCGACCTTCATCAAGGAGCTGGTGGTTCAGCTGCCCGACGACGTGGAGATGGACTTCGAGCCCGGTGGCTACATCCAGATCGACGTGCCGCTGTACAACTGCACGTTCCGCGACTTCGACATCGACGAGAAGTACCACGAGGACTGGGATCGCTTCAAATTCTGGGACATCAAGGCGTTCAACGACGAAGAAGGCGTGTTCCGGGCCTACTCGATGGCCAACTGCCCTGCCGAGGGCAACATCGTGATGCTCAACATCCGCATCGCGACGGCACCTCGCGGGATGGACGTGCCTCCGGGCGTGTGCTCGTCCTACGTCTTCAACCTGAAGCCCGGCGACAAGATCACCATGTCGGGCCCCTACGGCGAGTTCGCGATCAACGAGACCGAGCGCGAGATGATCTACGTGGGGGGTGGTGCAGGGATGGCGCCGTTGCGGTCGCAGCTGTACCACCTGTTCAACACGCTGAAGACTGGCCGGAAGGTGAGCTACTGGTACGGCGCGCGCTCCAAGCGCGAGATCTTCTACGAGGAGGAGTTCCGCGCCATCGAGCGGGAGTACCCGAACTTCCGCTTCATCGTGGCGCTGTCGGACCCGCAGGAGGAGGACGACTGGGAGGGCCCGGTGGGCTTCATCCACCAGATCGTCATCGACCACTACCTGTCGAAGCACGATGCGCCCGAGGACTGCGAGTACTACTTCTGCGGGCCGCCGCTCATGCTCAAGGCGGTGCTGAAGATGTGTGACGACTACGGTGTTCCCGAGGAGAACGTCCGATTCGATGACTTCGGCTGATCCGGGTCCGTCATGATCTTCGTGCTCCTCGCGTGTGGGTCTGGGACCGCGGCGGACGAGCTGCAGGTGCTCCACGGCGAGGCCTTCGGCACCACCTGGACCGTGAAGTGGGTGGGGGCGGAGCCGTCGGGGGACGAGGTTCGACCGGCGGTGGAGGCGGCGCTGGACCAGGTGGACCAGCGGATGTCCACCTGGCGAGACGATTCGGAGCTCCAGGCCGTGCGTGGCGCCGCGGGGCCGGTGGGGGTGAGTGCAGAGACGGCCGAGGTCGTCCGCGCCGCTCTGGACATCGCACAGGCCACGCGCGGGGCCTTCGATCCGACGGTGGAGCCCCTGATGGAGCTGTGGGGGTTTCGTGGGTCCCCACGGAGCGAGCCGCCCACCGACGACGAGCTCGCGGAGGTGCTCGGACGCGTCGGGTGGCGGCGTGTCACGGTGGATCTGTCTGCGGTGCCCACCACCGTCGATGCCGGCGGAACGGCCCTGGATCTATCGGCCATTGCGAAGGGGCACGGCGTCGATCGCGTGTCGATGGCCCTGTCGTCTCTGGGGGCCACCGACCACCTCGTGGAGATCGGAGGGGAGGTGCGTGCCCACGGCGCGGGTCTCACGGGTGACTGGCGGCTGGGTATCGATCGCCCCGAGGAGGGAGCCGCACCGGGAGCGCAGCTCGCGGCCATCGTGTCGCTCCGCAATGCTGCGCTCGCCACCTCCGGTAACTACCGCAACGCCTACGATGCCGGCTCGACGCGAGTGGTGCACACCATGGACCCGCGCACCGGACGTCCCTACGACAGCGTCGTGGCCTCGGCCACCGTGGTGGCCCCCGACTGCCGCACCGCCGATGGGTGGGCGACGGCGCTGATGGTGCTCGGCCCCGAGGAGGGGATGGCTGCCGTGGACGCTCGCCCGCAGCTGGAGGCGCTGATGCTGCTCGCATCGGCGGATGGATTCGTGGAGCGACGCTCCGCGGGGATCGGGGCCTGGTTGGCTGCTGCGCCGGAACGTTAGGGAGGCATCATGGAGCTGCTGCTCGCCATGGGAGTGTTCGGGACCGCCATGCTCGGCATGGGCGTGGGGGTTCTGCTGTCAAACCGCTCCCTCCGCGGATCCTGCGGAGGTCCCGACGTCGTGACGGCGGATGGCGAGGCCCTCTCTTGCGGTGCTTGTCCCAAGCAAGAAGTCGACCTGTGCCCGTCCGACGACCCCCTCGTTCGACTCGCACAGGTGGCGCATCCAAACCCCCACCGCTAACCTGGCCTCGCCGTGAACCCCCAGCTCCGCGGGGGTCACTTTCCCGTCAAACGGAACGTCGTCGGATGTTTCGGAGCGGCCGGGTAGACTACGAGACACGTTCGAGGGGACACGCTCATGGGGCAGTGGCTGGTCACGCAGGGCAACAACCAGTTCTCCGTCGAGGGGCTCGACGAGCTCGAGGACCTGGCGCGTCGAGGCCAGCTCTCCGGGGGGGACATGCTGCAGCCCCCTGGCTCCAACGAGTGGATCTACGTCTCCGAGGTGGAGGAGCTCAAGGCGTTGATCGCGCCAGAGTCGGTGGACGATCTGGACCTCGACTACCGTCGGTCCGGGGGCTCCAATGCGTCGGTGATCGCTGCGGCGCTGCTGGCCCTCATCGTGGTGGGCGGCGGCGCCATGTTCTACTTCGCGCAGCAGCTTCCGAGCGGAAACGCCTCTCTGCTGGGGGAGGGAGGGCTCACGTTCTCCCAGATGATCGTGACCGAGCCGGGCACGGGCCTCCGCTCGGAGCCCGACGAGCGGTCCACCATCAACCATCCGCTGCCCAAGGACTCGGTGCTGGAGCTCATCGCCAAGCGGGGGGAGTGGTACCGCGCACGTGCCGAGGCCGGTCAGGAGGGCTGGATCGGATTCTCGCAGGTGATCCCGATGTACCAGCTGGGCGGCGCCGACGTCCGCGACGAGTTCGACCCGCTGTACAACCCCGATCGCTACGTGGAGGTCATCAACGCTCGTTGGATGCAGCTGCCGAACGAGCGGCCGAAGCCCGGCGAGGATCTGTACTCCAACATCACCGTGTTCGAGTTCATGATGAAGAACTCCTCCCGCTACCCCATGACGGGCTTGGTGCTCCAGGCCACGATCAAGGACGCCAAGGGCCAGGAGATCGAGACGGTGGAGATCTCCATCGAGGGCATGATTCCCTCCGACGGCAGCACCATGGTGGGCACGCTGCTGGCCGACGAAGACCAGCCCGTGGCCGAGGGCGAAGAGCCCGAGGATCGCAAGCTCACCACCGAGACCTTCGACGCGATGGCCGAGCTGGACCCCGACCTCCAGATGCGCTGGAAGAGCGGTGTGGAGGTTCCGATGGAGACCTCCGACGGCGCCTTCACCAACGCCGAGATCGACATCGTGGAGCTCCGGGCGATTCCCGACGAGGACGCGGCCGAGGTGGTGCGTCGGGACCTCGCCCGAGAGTAGATCGGGGAGGTGGAGTTGTTGTCGTGGAGACGCAGGGCGTTCACCGGCGGCTGCGGCGACGAGTGAGGAGCGCGGCCAGCAATGGACCAAGCGCCAACGGTAGGGGAGCGCCGTTCCCGCAGCTGCATCCGGTGCTCGGATCCGGCGTGCCGGTGTCGGTTCCTCCGTCGGTTCCGTGGGTGGTGGTGGCGCTCACCACGTTCACCACCATGACGTCGGTGGCCATGACCTCGGCACCATGGGTGTCGGTGCCGACGATCTCGAGGACGATGGTGTGCAGCCCGTTCGAGAGCTCGATCTCGGGGGCTGGGCCGGCAGCGGTTCCGCCTTCCCAGCGCCAGGTGTAGGCATCGATGCCGCCTGCGAGGCGGGAGCTGGAGGCGTCCAGCGGCACCGGCGAGGTCACGCCGCATTGGTCGGGCCCAGCATCCGCTGCGTCGACGGGCACGAACTGGCCGAGGGGCACGTCGGGCGTCCAGAGCGGCGCGTGCACGGTGCCCAGGACCCCGAGCTGCTCGGCGCCTTCTTCCGGTGGCGTGGGGCCGTACCCGGTGCGGCCCTGGGACATGCGCCAAGACGCCAGATCGACACGGCCCGGTCCCTTGGTGCCCGGGGGCTCCACCCACATGGCCACCTCGCCCTCGCCCGTGGTGGATAGCGTGCGAACGGGGTCGCAGTCCGGGGCCGTCCAGCGCAGCGCTACTGTTCCCAGACGCTCGCGGTCGTAGGCGCCGAAGCGCTGCGGACGGTCCCCCAGGCCATCGCTGCGTGCGTCCTTGGCCGTCACCGGTCCGTTGTTGCCCTCGTAGAAGGCCACGGGAAGCACCAGCTCTGGATGGGTGAGGTCCACCGCCATCAGTTGTTGGTTGTAGTCGTGGCGTGGAGTGGCCGGCTGCCCGCCGAGCCATGCCGTGTAGGTGCCCTCGAACAGAAGCCGTGTGCCTTGCTCCGATGCGAACCAGGGATGCCAGATCGGGTTGTAGAACGAATAGTCGTCGTGGGTCATCAGCTGGGTGGTCCAGGTCCATGGGCCCACCGGCGTGTCGCCCTCGGCGATCCAGATCTCCCCGATGAGGGAGGTCAGGCCAAAGCTCTCGGTGTAGACGTGCAGCCAGCGGTCGTGGTGGGGGGAGTAGGCGATGGCCCCCTCGTGCAGCACGGGGGTGTGGCCCGTGACGGGGTCCAGGGCTTGATGCCACGGGCTGAAGGCCCGCGGGAAGGTGCCCGCGTCGACGTCGCCGCGGCGCGGCGCGGGGGCGTCGGTGCGCCAGCGCCACACAGCGACGCCTGCATCGTCTCGCTCGATGGTGCCGTCGGGCTGCAGGGGCGTGTAGCTCTCGTAGGCCTGGGCATCGCCCAGGGCCTCCGGATCGGCGGCGACGCGGTGCAGGCTGCGGTACACCACGTGGTCGCCGTCGGGGCCCGATGTGTTCAGCGCTGGCCCTTCGGGAAGCGCTTGCTGGTTCTCGTCGAACCGTACTGCCTCCACGAAGCGCTCTTCGCTGTCGTCCCACCGCAGGACTCCGGCATTCAGCGCCTCGAAGGTGGGTCCCACGTTCACATAGGTGGCCCACAGCTCGTCGTCCGACAGCGCTGCCAGCCCCGCGAGCCAGACTGGACCCTCTGCGAACATCGGGGCGATAGGGGCTACGAAGCCATCGTCTGCCTCGATGTAGTCGAGATCCACGCCGTCATCCGGGCGGTCGTCGAGGGCGGAGGTAGCGCCCGTCGCGTGGAAGTTCCCCAGGATGTAGGAGGGCCGGTTGGTGTCGCCCCACAGCCAGAACAGACCGTCGCGCCACGGCACCACGTGGGCGGTGTCCTGGCCGAGCACCTGGCTGTCGAGGAACGGCTCCGTGACTGGAACGTCGAGGCCGAGCAACGCAGTGTCTCGCCAAGTGCCGCCCCCCGTGAGGCGCACCAACCGCTCCGCCACCTGAGTCCGGGTGATCTCAAGCAGGCTCGTGCTTCCCGCGACCAGGTCCACGTCGGCTTGGGTGGGTGCGTAGCCATGGGACCACAGCTGCACGGTCTCGGTGGTACCCATGTGGCCCAGATCGAAGAACGCCACGCGGCCGCCGTTGTCGGTCCAGTGCTCGACCCCGGCCACGGTCAGCCGCACGGCGGGCACGGGGCGGCCGGTGTCGGCATCTACCACCTGCAGTGCGTGGTGTTCGGCGGCGGTGGGCACGCCGTGGACGATCCGTCGCTGCTCGATGTCGCCGCGGCCGCAGGCGGGCGTCGGCGCGAGGCGTTCGAGCGTGATCTCGGTGGTGCCGCCCTCGGTGAGCTGGACCTGAACGCCCTCGATACCGAAGCCGTCGGCGGGAGCACGGGCCGCGTCATCGAGCACCCGCAGCCACACCTGGCCGCCCATGAGGCCTGGCTCGTACACCGCGATCCAGCCGTCGTCGTCGGTCTGCAGCGGCACGTGGTGCACGGTCTCGAGGGTGACGCAGCGAACGGGCTCGCCTTGGTCGTCCACCACGCGCAAGGCGTGCAGATCTTGGGCGAAGGCGAGGGAGGTGGTGAGCAGGAGCATGGAGGCCTCCGAGGAGCGGGATCGAGGAACGGCACTAGCCTCGACGTCCTCGAGGTGCTCCAGGCTCGCTCGGAGGTTTCGCACGGACTCGCCTTGGCCTACTCGGATCGGCTGGTTACAAGCCGAAGACCACCGCCGCGCCGAGGAGCATGGCACCCAGCGGCACCAGGCACAACAGCAGGGCGGGTACCAGGCCCAGTCCGTCTCCCGTCGGCCCCAGCACGCGGGCCTGGGCGTGGGTCGAGCTGGTGCCCACCAGTCGGTAATAGATCGCGTCGATGCGACGCAGGACCTCCTCGCAGTCAGCGGGTCGGTCCTCCGGATCGGGCGACATCAGCGTGTCGATCAGCTCGTACAGATCGGGGGGGAGGCCTGGTGCCACCACGTCGGGTGCGGCGTAGCGCTTGGCACGCTGCGCCGTGAGGGTGTCGAAGGTGGACAGCCCCGCGAAGGGCCCCACGCCGCACACCGCCTCGTACAGGATGCATCCGAGCGAGTACAGATCGGCGCGCACCGTGACGGCGGACGCGTCGCGCACCTGCTCGGGGGCTGCGTAGCCGGCGGTCCCCAAGCCCGTGTTGACCGTGGTGAGTCCGCCGAAGCGCCCCATCTCCGGCTCCAACGCCTTGGCCAGGCCGAAGTCGCTGATGCGCGGCACCCAGGTGTCGTCGGGGCCGGGCTGGAGCAGGATGTTGGAGGGCTTCAGGTCCCGATGGATCACCTGGTTGGCGTGGGCGTGGCGCACCCCCTCCACGATGCCGCGGAACAAGGCCAGCTGGTCGGGCAGGCTGGGATCCGTCTCCCGCAGCCACTGCGCCATGGTGGGGCCCTCGACGAAGTCCATGACCAGGCCCGGTGCGTCGCCCACCTCGATGGCCTCGGTGGCCGGCACGATGTTCGGGTGGCGCAGCTCGTCGCGGAAGATCGCCTCCTGCTCCACCCTGAGCTTCCGGCGGCTGTCGACGTTCTTCAGCAGCTTGAGGGCGTGCCACGACCCCTTCTGGGTGTGCTGGACCAGGTACACGGCGGCCGTGGCGCCGCGGCCCAGGAGGCTGTCGACCTGATACCCAGAGAAGGTGGTTCCAGGCTGGAGGAGCGGGTCGGCTTCCATGGGTTCGTCGGCACTCACGGATGAGGTGATCAGCTGCGAGCCCAGCTCGCGGCGGATCATCCTATCCGGGCCCAGCCCGCTGGATTGCGGTAATGCGGTAATGTCGGCGCCGACGACGGGGGAAGGCAGGGATGAAGGCCGGTCCGAGGTTGTCCGCTCTCGTGGGGTTCGCGGGAGGGATGGTGGTGGTCGTCATGACCCTCGCCCTGGAGCTCAAGGCCCGGGGAGAGGCGCTTGGCGGCGGGTTGGCTCGGCTGCAGATGGACTCGGTGGCCGTGTGGGTGCTGGAGTCCTTGCCGTTCCTGATCGCGGGGGCGGCGGCGGCCATCGCCGCAGGAGGAGTCCCGCTGGGACGGGTGGCTCGCTCCACCGTCGAGCCGGAGCCGGTGCCGTCTGCCCCTCCACGGGTGCCACAGGTGAAGGTCGAGCCGCCAGCGCCCGCAGCGCCGCCCAGCCCTGATCCTGCCCCGTCGCGCAGCGAGGTGGCCGAGCCATCCCCGGTGGAGACGGACCAGCGCGTTCGAGCGCTGCAGGAGCTCGCCCGTGTACTCAAGGCGAACGTGGCGCGGGCCACCAAGGACAGCCGAGCGAAGAGCGCACTGCTCGCTGCCCTCAGCGACGAGCTGCGCGCGCCGCTGAACACCATCCTCGGACACACGGAGACGCTGGCGGAGCGCTCGTCGGAGGAGGGCCTCGACATCGACGCGTCGGTGGCGGAGGTGTCGGAGGCGGCCCATCGCTTGGCTGCGGTGGTCAACAACCTGCTCGATCTCGCCAAGATCGACATGGGCACCCTGTCCATCGTGCTCGAAGACGTGGACGTGGCACAGGTGGTGGAGGAGGTGCAGGCCTCCATGGGCTCCCGACGAGGGCCGGGCATCGCCGTCACGATCGCCGACGACGCCCGCTTCACGCGGGGTGATCACATGCGCGTGCGGCAGATCGTGACCAACGTGGTGGACGAGGTGAGTCGCCACCCCTCGGATCGCCCGGTCCCGCTCAAGGTGGCGCGGACCGCCGCCTCCCAGGGCGCCTGGGTGTCCATCGAGGTGCGGGATCCCGGCACGGTGCTCTCGGACCAGGAGCTGGAACGGGCCTTCGATCCCTTCCACGCCCAGTCCAGCGCCGGCCTGGGCATGTCCATCGCGCGGCGCCTCGCGGAGCTGATGGGCGGGCGGCTCGAGGTGAGCGCGGATCCGGAGACCGGAACCACCTACACCCTGGTGCTTCCCCCCTCCGTGTCGACGCCCGCCGAGGCGCCTCCGGTGCGATCCCAGGTGGCCCTGAACGAGCGACTCTCGGGACTCGAGCTGGTGCTGCTCGACGCCTCCACGGGAGGGCCCACCTTGGGGCGCTACCTGCAGAAGGCCGGCCTCGAGGTCACGGTCTGCGAGGAGCTCCCCGAGCTGCGAATCGCCTTGGAGCAGAGCGTGCCGTCGGTGGCGGTGGTGGACGTGGCGGACGCAGGGTGGACCGCAGCGGAGGACCTGCTGGGCCGGGGGGTGCCCGTGGTCGTGATGTCGCTGCGAGACGAGGACGTGGAGCGCTCCCTGCAGCTAGGCGTGACCGCCTTCCTCACCCGACCCGTGGACCGAAAGCTCCTGCTCGCGACCCTGGAGCGCTGTCTCGATGGCGGACACTGAACAAATGTCCCCAAGTGGCTCGCTGAGACGTTAACCAGGCCCCTCATGGCCGAACCGACCCACATTCGGATCCGCAATGCGCGGACCCACAACCTCGTGGGTGTCGACCTGGACGTGCCCCGCCATCGGCTGGTGGTGTTCACGGGTGTGTCCGGATCGGGCAAGTCGTCCCTTGCCTACGACACCATCTTCAAGGAAGGCCAGCGGCGCTTCGTCGAGTCGCTGTCGGCCTACGCGCGGCAGTTCCTCGGTCAGATGGACCGACCCGAGGTGGATGCCGTGGAGGGCGTGTCCCCCACGCTGTCCATCGACCAGAAGACGGTGAACCGCAACCCGCGCTCCACCGTGGGCACGGTCACCGAGATCTACGACCACCTCAGGTTGCTGCTCGCGCGCCTGGGCACGCCTCACTGTCCCGAGTGCGGGCGCGAGGTGTCGCGGCTGTCCACCACCCAGATCGTGGACCGCTTGCTGCAGGAGTGCGTGGGCCAGCGATTGATGGTGCTGGGTCCCGTGGTGCGGGAGCGCAAGGGCGAGTACCGCAAGGAGCTGGCGGATCTGCTGCGCGACGGCTGGGTGCGCGCCCGCGTCGACGGTGAGGTGATCCGGCTCGAGGAGCCGCCCACCCTGGCTCGCTACGAGAAGCACACCATCGAGGTGGTGGTGGACCGGGTCGACGTGGACGCTGGCGACCGCAGCCGCCTGGCGGAGGCGGTGGAGACGGCGGCGGAGCTGGGGGCGGGCACCCTCGTGATCGTCGCCGACGGTCAGCCCGAGCGCACCTACAGCACGCAGCGGGCCTGCCCGGACCATCCCGAGGTCTCCATCCCCGAGCTGGAGCCGCGGCTGTTCTCGTTCAACGCTCCTCAGGGCGCCTGCGAGGAGTGCAATGGCCTGGGTGCGCTGGAGCGCTTCGTCGAGGGGCGCATCGTCGATCGCAGCAAGCCTGCCATCGATGCCTTCCAGGCCTTCAACGACGAAGGGCGCCTGGCCTTCGCTCACTTCGATCGGAGCGCCCTGGAGCTCGTGATCGGTCTGCTGGGCCAGTCTGCGCGCAAGAAGCTGTCGAGCTGGCCCAAGGCCGCGCAGCGGCGGCTGGTCCACGGCGACCCCGATCTGACCTACGAGGTCACCATCGAGCGAGGCACCCAGAGCGAGGTGCGACAGCGGCCCTGGCGGGGCTTGGTCCCGATGGTGGAGATGATCTGGAAGTACACCAGCCATGGGGGGCTGGAGCGCTTTCGGGAGCGGTCGGAGTGTCCGGCGTGTCGTGGAGAGCGCCTGAACGCCGTGGCGCGGGCGGTGCGGTTCCGCGAGGTGGGCATCACCACGCTGTCGCGCATGAGCGTGCACCACGCCCACAGCTTCTTCGCGGACCTCACCCTGGAGGGCTCCGAGGCCGAGATCGGCAACCAGCTGATCCACGAGATCCGAGGCCGGCTCGAGTTCCTCGACGAGGTGGGGCTGGGCTATCTCACGCTGGACCGCACGGCGTCGTCGCTGTCGGGGGGGGAGTCCCAGCGGATCCGGCTGGCGGCTCAGGTGGGGAGTGCCCTGCAAGGGGTCACCTACGTGCTCGACGAGCCCAGCATCGGGCTGCACCCCCGCGACAACCGCAGGCTGCTGGGGGCGCTGCGGCGCCTGCGCGACCGAGGGAACTCGGTGCTGGTGGTGGAGCACGACGCCGAGACCATCCTCGCCGCCGACCACGTGGTGGACGTGGGGCCCGGCGCGGGCCGCGACGGCGGGCACGTGGTGGCGGCGGGCACTCCGAAGCAGCTGATCCGCAGCAAGAAGAGCCCGACGGCGGCCTGGCTGCGTGGCGAGGCCCGCATCGAGGTGCCGCCCAAGCGGCGCAAGCCCAAGGGCTGGCTCAAGGTGAAGGGCGCCGAGGCCAACAACCTCACGGGGGTCGACGCCGAGCTGCCCCTGGGCTGCCTGGTGGTGGTGACCGGCGTGTCGGGCTCGGGCAAGTCCAGCCTGACCTTCGAGGTGGTGGAGGCGTCTGTGCGCGCGGGCAAGGCGGTGCGCTGCAAGCGCATCTCGGGCCTGTCCAAGATCGACAAGCTCGTGCGGATCTCGCAGACCCCCATCGGGCGCACCCCCCGCTCCAACCCAGCCACCTACACCAAGGTGTTCGACCCCATCCGCGACCTGTTCGCCCAGACCGCCGAGGCGCGCGCCCGGGCCTACAAGAAGGGGCGGTTCTCCTTCAACGTGGCCGGAGGGCGGTGCGAGGCCTGTCAGGGAGCCGGCGTTCGCCTCATCGAGATGCAGTTCCTCCCGCCCGTCGCGGTGCAGTGCGAGGTCTGCGAGGGCAAGCGCTTCAACGCCGAGACCCTCGAGATCACCTGGAAGGGCCTCACCATCAACGACGTGCTGTCGTTGTCGGTGGCCGAGGCGCACGAGGTGTTCTCCGCCATCCCCAAGATCTCCCGCATCCTGGGCACCTTGGTGGACGTGGGGCTCGGCTACCTGCCGCTCGGCCAGCCCAGCACCACGCTGTCGGGGGGCGAGGCCCAGCGAGTCAAGCTCGCCTCGGAGCTGCATCGGCCCGCCACCGGCCAGACGCTCTACCTGCTCGACGAGCCCACCACGGGCCTGCACTTCTCCGACGTGGCCCTGTTGATCTCGGCGCTGCAGCGGCTGGTGGACCAAGGCAACAGCGTGGTGGTGGTGGAGCACCACACCGACGTGATCAAGTGCGCCGATCGCCTGCTCGACATGGGGCCCGAGGGCGGGGAGGCGGGAGGGCGGCTCATCGGCACCGGCACCCCCGAGGAGCTGGCGCGCCTCGACACCCCAACGGGACGGGTGCTCGCCGAGCTGCCGGAGCTCACGGCCAGCGCGTCGAGCGCTCCTCTCGCGGCCGAGCACGCGCCCGCCTACCAGATCGAGGCGTCCAAGTCGCGACCCCGCGTGCGCGCCTCCATGCTCACGGTGCGGGGGGCCCGCATGCACAACCTGCGCGGCGTCGACGTGGACCTGCCCCACAACAAGATGACCGTGATCACCGGCGTGTCGGGATCGGGCAAGACGTCGCTCGCTTTCGACACCATCTTCGCCGAGGGCCAGCGGCAGTACGTGGAGAGCCTCTCCACCTACGCGCGGCGCTTCCTCGGCCGCCTCGAGCGCGCACCCGTGGACCGGATCGAGGGCCTGCAGCCGGCCATCGCCATCGACCAGCGCACGCGAGGTCACAACCCCCGCTCCACCGTGGCCACGGTCACGGAGCTGCACGACGTGCTGCGCGTGCTCTACGCCCGGATCGGTCAGGCCCACTGTCCGGAGTGTGACCAGCCCGTGCGGGGCTGGCCGCCGGCCCAGGCTGCCGTGGAGCTGCGGGGCCGGGGACTCGGTGCGGGGTATCTGCTCGCTCAGCTGCGGCCTGCCGAGGATCCGCCCTCCCGCCGCAAGGGGCTGCTCCAGGACGGCTGGACGCGGCTGCTCACCGAGCAGGGAGAGGTGGACCTCACCGACGACGCCGCGCTGCCGGTCCTCGGGCAGGGTGCGCAGCTCGTCGTGGACCGCGTGGCGCCCGGTCGCGCCTCCCTGGCGCGGGTGGTGGAGGCCGTGGAGGCCGCCTACCGGCTGGGAGGGGGTGCCGTCACCTACGTGCCGCGGAAGGGGGGCGACTCCGTTTTGCTCTCGGCCCGTGCGGAGTGCGCCGAGCACGGCGTGGTCCAAGAGGGAGAGCTCACCCCGCGCCACTTCTCCTTCAACGGTCAGCTCGGTGCGTGCCTGCGCTGCGACGGGGTGGGGCGCACCATCGCCGTGGTGCAGGAGCGGCTGATCACCTCTCCCAGCTGTGGCATCTGGGACGCCATGGACGCGCGCGTGAGCAGCGTGCTCGCGCGGTCGGCCCGCAACCGCGCCATGGTGGAGGCGGTGCTCGCCATGTTCGACCTGTCCGTCGACACGCCCGTCGAGGACTGGCCCGCTGCGGCGCGATCCGCCGTGCTCGACGGTGTCGAGGCGCCCATCACCGTGCGGTGGACCAAGTCGTGGGGCAAGGCCACGCGCAACGTGGAGGAGCAGCGCTCCTGGCCTGGGATCCTGGCGCTGCTCGAGGGCTGGAGCGCCCGGTTGGACTGGCTCACCGCCGAGCAGGTGTGCCCCGGCTGCGCGGGTGGCCGGCTCCGACGCGAGCTTCTGGCGGTCAAGATCGGCGGGCTGGGGATCGCCGACCTGTGTGCGGCGTCGGTGGCCGAGGCGCGGGATCTCATGGCCGACTGGACCTTGTCGGGGGCCGATGCCGTGGTGGCCGAGCGTCCGCTGCAGGAGGTGCGGCGGCGCCTGGGCTTCCTCGTCGACGTGGGCCTGGGCTACATCACCCTGGATCGAGCCGCGGAGACCCTGTCGGGAGGGGAGTCGCAGCGGATCCGACTGGCGTCGCAGCTCGGTGCCGATCTGTGCGGCGTCACCTACGTGCTGGACGAGCCCACCGTGGGGCTGCACGCCTCCGACACCGAGCGGCTGCTCCAGACGCTCGAGAGCCTCCGTGATCAAGGCAACACCGTGCTCCTGGTGGAGCACGATCCCGAGACCATCCAGCGGGCTGACCACGTGGTGGATCTGGGGCCCGAAGCGGGCGTGCACGGAGGGCGCGTCATCGCCCAGGGCACGCCCGCCGCCATCGCCGCCGATCCGGCATCGGTGACGGGCGCCTGGCTGTCGGGGCAGGCCACGTTGCCCGAGCGGTCCTCGGTGCGCGAGGCGCGGTCCCACCTCACCGTGCGCGGGGCCTGCGCCCACAACCTGCGGGGCACCGACGTGCGCTTCCCCACCGGGGTGTGGGTGGCCGTGTCGGGAGTGAGCGGCTCGGGCAAGTCCACCCTCGTGATGGACACCTTGGCCCCAGCCCTTCGGGCCCACCTCGGGCAGCAGACCTTCGCCGCGAACCACGCCGGCCTCGAGATGGGGGAGGAGGTGGACCGAGTGGTGCTGGTGGACCAGTCGCCCATCGGTCGCACGCCGCGCTCCACACCTGTCACCTACACCAAGATCTGGGATGGGCTGCGCAAGCTGTACGCCGGCACGCGCGGCGCCATGGAGCGAGGGTGGAAGCCAGGTCGCTTCTCGTTCAACGCCGCGGCGGGTCGGTGCAGTCTGTGCGAGGGGCGGGGGGCCATCCTGGTGGAGATGCACTTCCTGCCCGACGTGTGGGTCACCTGTGACGGGTGTGGCGGGAAGCGGTACTCACGGGAGACGCTGGAGGTCCGCTGGCGGGGGCGCTCCATCGCCGACGTGCTGGCCATGCGTGCCGACGAGGCCCATCTGTTCTTCGAGAACCACCGCTCCATCGCCCGCAAGCTGAAGGCGCTGGTGGACGTGGGGCTCGGCTACCTGACCCTCGGCCAGCCAGCCACCACGCTGTCCGGGGGAGAGGCGCAGCGTGTGAAGCTCGCTGCCGAGCTGACGAGCCGCAAGGGCCACGCCGTGTACGTGCTGGACGAGCCCACCACGGGGCTGCACCTCGCCGATGTGGCTCGGCTGGTGGACGTACTCCACCGGCTGGTGGACGAAGGGCACACCGTGATCACCATCGAGCATCACATCGGCATGTTGCTGCAGGCCGATCACCTGATCGATCTCGGGCCAGCTGGGGGAGACGACGGAGGGCACATCGTGGCCACCGGTGCCCCTCGCGACGTGGCGAAGGCCGACACGGCGACGGGGCGTGCGCTGGCCCGCGAGCTGGAGGAGGCGAGGGGGCGTCGACGCAGGTCGAAGCGTCGTCGTTCGACGGCTGGCGCAGGTCGGCCCGCGGCTAGGTAGTCGCTCCACCACGGGTAGACCTTCCGATCTTCGCGCTTCCCTGGCATGCTGCCGTCGGGAGAAGCCGATGATGATCCTGTATTGGACGACCGTAGCCTTGGCCGGATCTGGCCCATGGGCGCTGTCCAAGGGTGATCATTCCGTCTACGTCGGTGCAGAGCTGCAGCGGTTTCGCACCCTCCATCCCGTGCTGCTGGTGAACGATCAGGGCGACGTGGTGGGCCCCGAAGACGCGGCCGATGCCACTCCGCAGCTCGTGGAGGCTCCCACCGGCGGGCCCATCAACAGCACCGCCGCCAAGCTCGCCGTCACGTTCGGGATCATCGATCGCGTCGAGGTGGACGCGGTGGTGCCGTACCAGCGGGTGGAGGCGGCCTTGGTGGGGGGCGGTGCCTGCGAGGACTTCCCTCAGAACAGCTGCCCGCGGACCCAGGGGATCGGGCTGGTGGATCTCAGGCTCAAGTGGCAGTTCGCCGACGAGATCGTCGGCGCCCCGCTGTCGGTGGCCGTGGGCACGAGGGCGCGGCTGGGGTCCCACACGCAGGGATCCCGGGCTCGCGTCACCAACATGGGGGAGGGCACCAACGACTTCGGGCTCTTCCTGACGGCCGGCCGCACGGCACGCTTGGGGAGCGGCTTCTACAACGGCTTTCTCGAGGTGGGCTACCTGCTGCGTCCCCCCACGGACACCGAGCCTCGGGCGCCCAACGACGAGATCTGGGCTGACTTCGTGGCCCATGTGGCTCCGGGGCAGACCGTGTGCGTGGGGCCCGCCGCGTCGCTGTTCTGGCGACCGAACGGCCTCGACTTCTACGAGATCGATCTGCTCAGCCTCGATCGCTTCTCCTCGCTGCGGGCGCTGAACGTTCGCGTGGGTGGGGAGCTGGTGCTGCGAGATCCGAGCCTCGGGCTGTCGCTGTCGGCGACGGTGCTGCAGACCGTGGTGGCTCGCAACAACCCCAAGGACACCTGGATCGTCTCGGCCGGCCTGTCGGCGCACAACCCCTTCCGCCGGAAGCGAGGAGGCCAGCCGTGAGATCGGGTGTCAGCCACGACGATGCCACCATCGGCCAGGCCACGGCCTCTCTCGGCACATGGAACTCCAGCCTCGTCGGGCCACGCTCCATCGAGCTGCTGGCGCTGCTCGGCGAGGGGGGCTTCGGCAAGGTCTACCGTGGGCGTCTGTCCTTGGCGGACGGCTTTCGCCGCGACGTCGCCGTGAAGATGCTCCGTCCCGGAACGGCCACGCCGTCCCTGCTCGCCCGCCTTCGCGACGAGGCGCGCACGCTGTTGCTCCTGCGGGATCGGGCCATCGTGTCGGCCGAGCCGCCCATTCGGCTCGGGGATCACTGGGCCGTGGTGATGGAGTTCGTGGACGGGCTGTCGGCGCGCGAGCTGCTCCGACTCACCGGTCCCTTTCCCGTCTCGGTGGCGCTGGAGATCGTGGGCGAGGTGGCCCGCGCGCTGGACGCCGCCGCTCGGCAGGAGGGTCCCAACGGCCCGCTGAACCTGGTGCATCGCGACATCAAGAGCGGCAACCTGCAGATCACCCGCGCCGGCGAGGTGAAGATCCTGGACTTCGGAGCTGCCTTCGCCGAGTTCGACGCGCGCGAGAGCCACACGCGCTCCATGATGGTGGTGGGAACGCCTGGCTACATGGCCCCCGAGCGGATGGAGGGCATCACCACGCCGGCTTCCGACGTGTACGCCTTGGGCGTCACGCTGTTCGAGCTGGTGGTGGGCAAGCGCCCCGGGCGGGGCCGGGATCCGGACCTGTCGGTACCGGGCATGGCCGAAGCCGTCCAGGTCTCGGAGCGGATGCGGGCGTCCGTCGCAGAGAAGCGGCCGAGTGCCCGGGCGGTGGCCGACCGCTGTCGCGAGCTGTCCCGCGCGATCGGAGACGTCTCCCTCGTGGAGTGGGCCCGCGCCTTGCCTGCGCGCGAGCCCCAGATCGACGAGCTGGTGGGGCATCGCTTCCAGCTGGCCGCGGAGGAATCGGCCCGCCGCAGTCGCGGCGCATGGGTCCCGATGATGGCCGCGCTCGGCGCCGTGGCGGGGCTCACGGCTGTGCTGGGCCTGGTGGTGCTGGGCGTGCTCGCCTACACCTCTGGGCTGGCGCAGATCCCCTGGTCTCCCACCGACGTTCCGAGCTCGGTCGGCGTGCAGGTCGCCGCCGCCCCCATGGGCGCGGCGGGGCCAGTCGCCGAGCTGGTGGCCACGCCCGAGCCGGAGCCCGTCCCGGCCCCTTCGGTGCGACCGGCTCCCGCGCCCGTGGCGCAGCGCGCAGCACCTCCCGTCGTCCACCAGGAGGGCACACCCGACGACGCCGAGGCTCCCGCTCCCGTCGCTCCTGCGCCTCGAGAGCCCGAGCCGGAGCCGGAGCCCACCCTCGAGGAGCATGCCCCCGCGAAGCTGCTCGCGCCGCCCCCTGCGCCCCACGAACAGCCGCTCGCCCCCGTGGCACCTGCGTCGCATCCCGCGCCGCCCTCGAAGCCGAAGAGCGTGGCCGTGGGGGGCGAGTGGGTCGGCTCCATGCGCGGCCTACCCCTCACCCTATCGCTGGACCATGCGCCCGGGATGGTCTACGGAAAGGCCGTCATCGATCTGGGCGCCCAGCTGCGAACCGAGGCGGTGGCGGGCACCGTGGAGCCCGATGGCACGCTCGCGTTCACCGTGGGCTCCCTGTCGTTCCGAGGGACCCTCGATGGTGGGCAGATGAGCGGGACGTACGCGAAGGGGAGTAGCAGGAAGCAGCTCCCCTGGACGGCCGAGCGCACACCCTGACCTACCCTTGGCCTCCGATCCGGCTCGCGTCGGGGTACAACGCGATGCGGCGGAGGGTGTATGGCGCGCGTATGGATGTGGCTGTGGATCGCATGGGCCTGGGCGGGATGCTCGGGAGGGGCCAGCGACGTGCAGTTCTACGACTACAGTGTGCACCCGCTGGTCCCCGCGATCTCCATCGACAAGGTCACGGCGTACCAGGGCGTGGAGAAGGTGCTCGATCGGCGCAACGCCGGCGGCGGGGGCGTGCGGCCGCCGCCCCTCATCGCCAACCGCGACATGATGCTGCGCGTCTACGCCGCTCCCGAGGACCTCGACACCTGGCAGCCGCGCGTGGTCGCCGTGGTGCTCAAGGTCGACAACCCCGACGAGCCCACCCTCGTGCTCACGGATCTGCGCCTGGTGGCGGGTGGCTGGGACACCGTGCTGCTCGACACCACGAGTAACTTCCGCGTTCCCGCGGAGCGGGTGGACTCCGACATGGCGTTGTCGGTGTCGATCCATGAGATCCACCGGCTGCGCTACGCTGGCGAGATCGATCCCGACGATCCGCCGCAGCAGTGGAGCGCAGGTCCCGACGAGCTGGTGGTGCTCACCTCGGACGTGCTCACGGTGCACGTGATCCCGGTGTCGTACCAGGCGGACGGCTCGGGTCGGACGCCCGACACCAGCATCGAGCACATGAACGAGCTGAAGGGTCAGCTCTGGGCGATGTACCCGGTGGAGGACGTGGAGATCGTCGTGGAGGACCCGCTGCTCTACGGCGGGCGGGTGAGCGCTTCGGGCGGCTGGGATGCGCTGCTGGGGCAGATCGCCACCATGCGCGCCAACGCCGTGGTCCCGCAGAACGCGTACTACTACGGGCTGGTCAACCCCAGCAACGACTTCGGATCCTTCTGCAGCGGGGGCTGCACCGCCGGTCTGTCCGGGGTCTCGGCCAATCCCACGGACACGTGGGCCCGTGCCTCCATCGGGCTCGGTTTCCGTGGCCACGCCGGCGACATCATGGTTCACGAGGTGGGGCACGCCCACGGGCGGGAGCACGCTCCCTGCGGCGTGTCCGGTGACGGGCAGTACCCGTACGTCAACGGCACCCTCGGCTCCGAGGGCTACGATCTGCGTACCGACAAGCTGATCGAGCCCACCGCCGCCGCCGACATGATGAGCTACTGCGATCCCATCTGGCTGTCGGACTACACCTTCACCGCCTTGTTCGAGCGCGTCGCCGTGCTTCGCTCCGGTCGGCGTTCGGGACCGGATCTCGACTGGCAGCTGGTCACCGTGGACGGCGACGGCGTGGGCACCCTGGGGGGGCAGCTGCCGGCGTCGGCCGATCCCGGCGGTGAGTCCGTAGAGGTCGAGCTGACGGGTGCAGGCGGCGAGGTCGTCGACGTGACCGAGGGGTGGTTCGTGCCCTTCGACCATGCCGAGGGCGGAATGATGCTCATCGAGCCCGTGCGCAGAAGTGTCACGGGCGTTCGCGTGAGGCGCTGACTAAGCGGGGGCATCCGCGCGGGAGGCATCGTGCTGTGGTTCGTGGCGCTCGGGGCTCTGGCCCATCCCCCCGAGCCCAGCGTCGACTTCCCCGACGTGCCGGGCGCCGTCACGCTCGTCTGTGACCTGCACATGCACACGGTGTTCAGCGACGGGTACGTGTGGCCCAACCTGCGCACCCTCGAGGCGGAGCGGGAAGGGCTGGACTGCATCGCCACCACCGAGCACCTCGAGTACCAGCCCTTCGCCGCCGACATCCGCCATCGCGATCGGAACCGAGCGCACCAGGTGGCCGAGGCGGCGAAGTCGGAGGGCAGCACCCTGATGGTGATCAACGGCTCGGAGATCACCCGCGACATGCCCCCGGGGCACGCCAACGCCGTGTTCGTGACCGACGCCAACCGGCTGCTGAAGCGCAAGGCCCTGGACGCCTTCGCCGAGGCCGACCGGCAGGGAGCCTTCGTGTTCCTGAACCACCCCAACTGGACCGCCCAGCGCTTCGACGGGATCGCGAGGCTCGAGCCCATGCACCTCGATCTGCTCGAGCGCGGGTGGGTGCACGGGATCGAGGTGGTCAACGACACCACCTTCAGCGACGAGGCCCTGCAGATCGCGCTGGACCACGACCTGGCCATCCTCGCGAACTCCGACATCCACGGGCTGGTGGACTGGCAGTACCAGCTTCCCGCTGGTGGGCATCGGCCGGCCACCCTGGTGTTCGCCGAGGCACGCACGCCGGCGGCCCTGCGGAAGGCCCTGTTCGAGCGCCGCACCGTGGCCTGGTTCGAGGGCAGCCTCATCGGGCGGCCCGACGTGCTGATGCCCCTGATCGAGGCCTCGCTGACGGTGGCCAGCACCTCCTGGATGCGCGACGTGCTGGTGGTGGAGCTCGCCAACCAGAGCGACGCACCCATGGTGCTGCGCAACCGCTCCGAGCTGGGGCTGCACAACTCCATCGGGGTGGTCACCGTGCCGGCCATGGGGAAGACCACGGTGATGATCAAGCCCACCGAGCGCGTGGCCTCGCTGTCGGTGCCCTTCGAGGTGTTGAGCGCGGTCACCGCGCCGGGTACGCATCCCACGTACACCCTGGAGCTGTCGGATCTGCCGACGGAGTGAGGTGCCGGTGCGGGTGGCTGCCGTTCAGTTCAAGCCTCGACGTGGGGCCGGGGCCGAGTCACTGCGGGCGCTGGTGACCCTCGCCGAGCGAGCGGCCGCCGACGCCGATCTGGTGGTCCTGCCCGAGATGGCGAGCAGCGGCTACATCTTCTCCGAGGCCGCGCACGTCGCCGCGGTGGCGGAGGCACCGGACGGGCCCTTGTTCCAGGCGCTGTCACCGGTGGCGCGACGGGCCCGCTGCTTCGTGGTGTGCGGCTTTCCCGAAGCAGCGGGAGCGCAGCTGTTCAACAGCGCGCTGGTGATCGATCCCGACGGCTCGCTGGCGTTCGTGTACCGCAAGACGCTGCTGTACGACGAGGATCTGCACTGGGCCACGCCCGGCGACTCCGGCTACGCCACCTTCGACTGTGCGGGTGGGCGCTTCGGGGTGGGGATCTGCATGGACCTCAACGACGACGCCTTCGTGGCGTGGCTGGCGTCTCAGGAGCTGGACGCCGTCGCCTTTCCCACCAACTGGGTGTTCTCGGCCGACAGCGACGTGTGGTCGTACTGGGCGTGGCGCCTGCAGGGCGTGGACGCGGCCTTGGTGGCGGCCAACACCTGGGGCCATGAGGACCACGTGCGCTTCGCGGGACGCTCGGCGGTGCTGCAGCGCAGCAGCCTCCTCGCAGCGGCACCGCTGGAGGGCGACGGCGTGATCACAGCCACGGTGGAGCGACCATGAGCTTGCCTCGCTTCTTGCTGCGCCAGCTGTCCCGCCCTGATGGGTGGTTCGGCTCCGTCACGGCCTGGCTGCTCAACCGCAGCAACCGGGTGGCCAACGAGCGGGCGGTTCAGGCCCTGGAGCTGCAGCCCGACCAGTGCGCGCTGGATCTGGGCTTCGGGGGCGGCGTGGCGCTGCCCCTGCTGCTGAGTGCGGTTCCCCAGGGCGAGGTGATCGCGGTGGATCCCTCCGAGTCCATGGTGCGCCGGGCCGAGCGCCAGCATCGGCGGGCCGTGGCTGCGGGGCGCTTGCGCGTGATGGTGGGCTCCGCCGAGGGGATGGAGGTGCCCTCGGCCTCGGTGCACGGGGTGCTCTCCGTCAACACGCTGTATTTCTGGCCCGATCTGGCGGTCGGCTTGGCGGAGGTGCGCCGGATCTTGGCTCCGGGGGGGCGCTTCGTGGCGGTGGTGGCGCACCGCGGGCACTGCGAGGAGCTGGGCTTCCAGGACATGGGCTTCCGCACCGAGACGCCGGAGTTCTACGCGGAGGCCATGGGGGATGCCGGGTTCACGGTGTCTGTGGAGGACGTGGCGCACGACGCCGTCCTCATCCGCGCTTGCCCGCATCTCTGAGGAGCCAGCCCAGGTGGTTTAGGTCTTCCGGCTCCGGGCGTACTCCGCCACCCGCGTCTCCTGCCCTTGGGACTGGATGGCGCCTGGCCGGACCCAGCGCGTGGTGACGATGGCGTCGTGGGCGTTCATCCCGCGGCTCACCAGCGCACAGGCCAGCATCGTGCCCGCGCGGCCCAGCCCAGCCCAGCAGTGCAGCACCACCGAGCCGCCCTGCTGCAGTGCTGTGGACAGCCAGCGCATCGTCTCCTCCACCTGGGCGAGGGTCGGAGCCCGAAAGTCCTCCACGGGCACGTGGAGGAAGGCCATCCCCGCGTCGCGCACGGCGTCCGCGCGCTGCTCGGGTGTCTCCGAGGGCTGTAGCGACGCCAGCTCGTGGCCCTCCACGAAGCACACGAGGTGGGTGACGCCAGCGGCACGCAGATCACGCAGATCGCGGTCCCGTGCGTCGGCCTGCTCCCCGGGGATGCTGCAGACGCCCAACCGTGCTGGGCCAGTCAGGATCTGGCTGGGGAGCCAGGAGATCCGGAGTGCCGGCAGGGTGGGCGCGCCGAAGTCGGGATCCTCGGCGAGCTGAGCGAGCACCTGGACCAGCTCGGGCTCGCG
The DNA here is from genome assembly GCA_019634415.1 of Myxococcales bacterium. Lineage (GTDB taxonomy): Bacteria > Myxococcota_A > UBA796 > UBA796 > DRPG01. The sequence goes on along the minus strand of JAHQVJ010000021.1, from coordinate 7,744 downwards.
CACGCGGCCCGCGGCATCGCGCAGCGGCACCCAGATCCGCTCCCGCTCGTCGGCCTCGGGCCAGTCGTCGAGCACCTCGGTGACCCGCATGGGGTACAGCGTGACCCGCAGCTGCTGCCCCCACTTCTCGTAGTGGTAGTGTCCGACGGCCACGGGGTGAACCTCGCCGCGCACGCCGCCCTCCTCCCAGGCCTCCTCGGCTGCGGAGTCGACGGACCCCAGGTGAGCCTCCACCATGCCCTTGGGCACGACCCAGCGGCCGGAGGTGCGGGAGGTCACGAGCAGCACCTCGCAGCCGAAGACGCCGCGACGCCACGCGATCACCCCAGCCTGCTCCACCATGCATCCTCCGCGCGCGGAGGCATAACCTAGAGACCTAGGGCTCGATGGGGTACTCGAACTGCGCCGAGGCGCCGGCTCCGCCGTTGCCTTGCGGGTAGGTCACCGTGAACTGACAGGTGCCCTCGGCCACGCCCGTCACGTCGAACCAGCCCGACTCCCACTGGTCGTTCCCTGCGGCGGTGGTGGGCACGTCGCGGTCTCGCACGGTGCAGATCTCGGGTGTGTCGGAGGTCACGGTCTTCGGCGAAGAGGCCTGGCAGACGGGTACGCCGGCCACCGAGGGCAACGCGTAGAAGGCGTTGGTGTCGCCCACGTCGATGTCCTCCAGCACCCAGGCCACGGGCTCCACCACTCCGTCGAACTCGCTGGGCGCCACCAGCGTCATCGCCAGGCTGGCGTCGTCGATGTCGGAGTCCAGCGAGACCGGACCCGCCGTGGCGGAGGTGTCGACGGCCATGAACTGCTGGGTGCTGTCGGTCGTGCTCACCACCAGCGTGGAGGTCGAGGGGGTGACCGGCGTGTAGCCGTAGCCGATCACCGGCTGGCCGTTGCTCATGGTCATGTCGAAGGGCACCCACACGCGGGTGCTCAACTCGTAGTTGGCGGCGTCGGCGTCGGTGCAGGTGTGCCGCAGCTCCATCACCTCGGGCACCCGCGCCAGCAGGTTCACCGAGTCCGTCAGCGCCTGGCCGTCGACGGTGCTTCCAGAGACCGAGAGCAAGGCCTGGCCTTCCCCCATGCCCTCCACCGTGATCCTGTCGTCCGCGAAGGCGAGCACGCTCAAGACGCTCCCGTCGTCGAAGCTGGCGTCGTCCAGCGTCACGGGCTGGCGGCGACCCACGTCGGCCACCTCGATGTCCAAGAAGGCCCCCACGGCGATGGGCTTGTTGAAGTCCGCCAGTCGGTCGTCGGCGTCGTAGGAGAACTGGAAGTTCCCCTCGTTGCCCGTGAGGCGCGACTCACAGGCCGTGCCCAGCCCGATCAGCGCCATGGCGATCACCACCACCTTGCCCTTGTGAAGCTGCGTCATGTTCCGTCCTCCGTTCGTACGACCCGACACTCCGATCCTCCGCAAAAGGAAACCGGCCCTCGGATGACAGGTCGGACCGCGGTGAGGCATAGTGAGGTGAAATGGGGCACAGACAGGAGGACCCATGGTGACGGCCTTGGTGGGCGCGTGGCTTGCGCCCGAGGCGCTCGCCTGCGGCGGACTGTTCTGCAACAGCGTGCAGCCCGTCGTTCAGAACGCCGAGCGCATCGTGTTCGACATCGACCGACAGACCGGCGTGACCGACGTGCACGTGCAGATCTTCTACGAGGGCCCGGCCGACGAGTTCGCCTGGATCGTGCCCGTGCCGGCGAACCCGGAGCTGTTCATCTCGTCGCAGGCGATGTTCGACGCCTTGGCGGTGCAGACGGGCCCCATCTTCCAGCGGAACGTCGTGGAGGAGGGTCGCTGCCGCGAGGTCAACGTGGGCTTCGGGGCCGCGGAGATGGGGATCGCCATGGCGGACTCGGCTCCCTCGTCTCCCGGTGGCTACAGCGGCGTCGACGTGGTGAGTCAGGGGCAGGTGGGGGCCTTCGACACGGTGGTCCTCAAGGCCGACAGCGACGAGGCGCTGCTGACCTTCCTGCAGGAGAGCGGCTACGATCTGCCCGACGCGCTGGGTCCCGTGCTGTCGCCCTACATCGGCTTCGAGGCGCACTTCGTGGCCCTGAAGCTGTCGAAGGACCAGGACACCGGAGACATCTCGCCCCTCGGCATGCGGTACCCCTCGGATCGGGCGATGATCCCGATCCAGCTCACCTCGGTGGCGGCAGCCGACGACATGCCGCTCGAGGTCTACGTGTTCTCCGATCGCCGGGCGGTGCCACAGTCGTACCTGCACGTGCAGATCAACGAGGCGGCCATCGACTGGTGGACCGGCGGGCAGAACTACAGCTCGGTGATCACCCAGGCCGCTGACGAGGCAGGCGGACACGCCTTCGCCACCGACTACTTCGGGTCTCCCGAGCCCTTCCTGCAGCTGTACGACTTCGACGTGCGGCAGCTGCGCGCCGCCTCCACGCCGACGGACTGGGTGCGGGCGGTGCAGCGGCAAGGCCTGCCCTTCAACACCCAGCTGATCAACGCCGTGGCCGACATCGTGGGGGCGCCCGCGGGGGCCGATCCGGCGCAGGTCTTCTGGGGTCCGGAGGAGTTCACCTTGATGGATCCCGAGCTGTTCGACGCCGACGAGGCGACGGACGAGCTCGAGGAGCGAGTGCTGCTCGGCCTCATGGAGGCCGAAGATCTGTTCGAGCGGCCGCTGATGACGCGAATGACGTCGTCGCTGTCGGCCGTGGAGATGACCAAGGACCCGATCTTCGTGCTCAACGCCGATCTGTCCACGGCCGAGCACGAGGTTCCCCAGGTGCGCTCGGCGGACGAGGTGTTCGAGTGTGGCGCCAACCGCAGGCGGGGGGACGCCCGGCGCCGGCTGGTGCTCTCGGACGGCCGGGAGATCTTGCTGCCGTCGACCTCCTGGTTCGCCGCTAACGAGATCACCGAGATCGAGTACATCCAGGACCTCGGCGACACCAAGGCGCAGATCATCGAGCAGCTCGACGGCACTGGCGCCGGCGAGATCCTCACCGATCACACGGCGGACTTCGCAGCGCTGACGGACGCCCACAACGCGGCGGTGCGTCAGCTGCTGGGGTGCGGCTGCACCTCCACGGGCGGAGGCGCTGGAGCCATTCTCGGCGTGGGTCTGGTGGCGCTGCTGGCGGCACGTCGTCGGCGGCGTTGAGCTCGACGATCAGCCGCAGCCCGCTTCGCCCAGGTAGTAGTTGATCGACGAGCCGTGTCCCACGAAGAAGCCGTTGGTGTAGAACGCGGCGAGATCGGCCCACGCCGGATCCGACGAATCGGATCCGGCGTCGAGCGCGGTCTCCAGTAGATCAGCGGTGGTGCGGAGATCCACGATGATCTGGGCAGGCTCGTCGAAGAATGGGTTGGGCTCGATGCTGGACGTGTCGAAGCCTTCGAAGCCGTCGGCCATCCCGCGGAACGTGGCGGGATCGGGCAGGCCGGTGGTCTTCGCCATGGTGTCGTAGTTGTCACCCTGCGCCAGGGCGAGGTTGAGCACGAGCTGGCGCTCCAGGCCGAAGGCCTCGAGCAGCTCCTGTCCGAACACGCTGCAGTCGGCGACGCCGCCGCCCTCGGGGCCGACGCCGTCTCCCTCGCAGCCCACTGCCGCCGCCGCCCACAGGGCGATCATCCATCGATGCATGGCATGTCCTCCTCGGCCTCCACGTTCGGGGGACCGGGGCAGACCTGACCACGATCAGCGGAAGATCTCCAGGTCTTCCACACGTTCGTTCAGCTCCTCGAGCTCGGCTCGGAGCTGCTCGAGATCCTTCTCGTCGGGGGGAGCTTGCTCGGAGTCGGCCGCCTCGGCCGCTCGAATCGCCCGGGCGGCGGCTCGCGCGCGACGGGACAGCTCACCCCAGTCCACGTGGTTGCGCTGCGCGAAGGCATCCAGCGCCCTGGCGGAGGTGAGATCTCCCGCCTGCCCCAGCCAGCGAAGAGCGCTGCGCTGGGTGTCGATGGCGTCGCTGTCGAGCAGGGCGTCCAGCCGCCTCGCCACGCGAGCCCGGGTGGGATCGTCCACCTCGAGCTCCGAGGCGATGTCGGCTGCGGCTGCGGCTGCGGCGTCGAGGTGCGCGCTGCGCACCCGCGACTCCACCAGCTTGGAGGTGAGCACGCCGAGGTCGCTGGGAGCGCCGTGCTCGCGGAGCAGCCTCGACGCCACGCGGTGCACGTAGGAGCGGCTGCTGCTGTCGGGGCTGGAGAGGTAGCGGCGAGCCAGCAGCCTCCCGCGATCGGGATCCAGCTTGCCCACCGACGACAGCGCCTTGGCGCGGACGTCCGGAGCGCGATCCGAGCGCAGGGTGCCGAGCAGGGCCGACAAGCCGTCCGCCTGGCCCAGGGTGCCCAGCCCCTCGGCGGCGGCGTTGCGCACTCGGGACTCCGGATCCGACAGCGCCGCCCTCAGGGCGGGCAGTGCGTCGGTCTGGTGGGTGTGGCCCAGCGCCAGCGCTGCGTGCTGCCGGATGGTGGGGGGCTCGTCGCGATCCGCCACGAGGGTCGACAGCGTGCTGTGGGTGATGTCGCTGGCGGGCACGCTGCCCAGGTGCTCGATGGCCTGCAGCCGCGCGAAGGCTCGGGGGCTCCGGGTGGCTTGAGCGGCCCACTGGGTGTCGGTCTGGGTGATCGTCCAGGCGGCGAGCGCACCGCCGTCGGGGTTCACGGCCACCCACAGGGGCGGTGTGTCCATCGGCACCGACAGCTCGGTGCGGCCCTCGCGGGCCCAGAGCCGGTGCAGGGACACCTCGGACTCGGTGCCCACCTCCACCTGCACCGGCACCACGAAGGCGCCACCAGGTTGCTGGATCGTGACCCGGAGCTGACCGTCCGCGAAGGTGTGAGACGCCTCGAGCGCGGCGTTGCCCACGCCTGTCACCCACTGGTCGAACAGCCACCCCAGGTGCTCGCCCGAGACGTCCTCCAGCACGCGCCTGAGGTCCTCCGTCTCGGCCAGGCGGTCGCGGTGCTCGTCGATGTAGGTGCGGATCGCCTGGTCGAACACCTCGTCGCCCAGGTGCACTCGCAGCTGATGCAGCACGGAGGCGCCCTTCACGTAGACCCCGGCGTTCTCCCGCCCCTGCACCTTGGTGTGGGCACGGGCCGCCATGGGGGCTTGGCTGCTGCGCAGCGCGCTCGGATGCCAGTCGTCGATGAGGAGGTGCGCGTAGCGCTCCGGTCCTTGGTCGTGCTCCTGCCACCGCCCTGCGTAGAACTCGGCGAAGCCCTCGTTGAGCCACAGCTCGCGCCAGCCGTAGCAGGTGATCAGATCACCGAACCACTGGTGGGCGATCTCGTGGGCGATGGTCTCGTCGGCGCGGAAGGGGGGCTCGTCGGGGCTGCCCAGGAGCCGGTTGTCGTTGAGGGTGGTGAGGGCTGCGTTCTCCATGCCGCCGTACTGGAACCGCTGGATCGTGACCTGGCGGTACACGGGGTAGGGGAAGGGCTCGTCGAGCAGCTCGGCCAGGAACGAGATCTGCGGCGCCGTGCGATCGAAGGTGCGCGCCACCGTGCTGGCCGGCGTGCCGCGCGGCACGGCGTACTGCAGCGGCACCGGGCCCTCGGCGTCGGTCACGGCGTAGTCGCCCACGGCCACGGCCACCAGGTAGTTGGGGATGGGACGCTCGAGCCAGAACGACGTGCGCGCCCACCCGTCGTCGGTGCGCGCCGTCGCCTCCACGATGCCGTTGCCCAACGCCACGAGATCCGGGGACGCCTCGATGTGGGTCCGCACGCTGAACTTGTCGTTGGGGTAGTCCCAGCCGGGGTACCAGTGGCGGTTGTCCTCGCCCTCGCCCTGGGTCCAGGCCTCGATCACCTCGCCGGGTGGGGCCCCCGACCTGCCGCGGAACTGCATGCCCGTCTTGGGGCGCGCGTCGTAGTCCACGGCGACCTCGACTTGCTCCGCCTCCTGGGGCACGGGCACGCTGAGCCGGTCCTTGGCGGCCAGCCACCCTTCCACGGCGACGCCGTCGACCCGCACCTCGGAGATCGCCAGGTCCACCTGGTGCAGCTCGAACCGATCCGTGGTGGGGGAGAGCCTGCGAGCGGTCCAGGTGGCGGTTCCACCCACGGTGCCCGCGCGCGGATCCACCCGCACGTCGAGGTCGAGGTGCTGCATGTCACAGTGACGGCGGGGCATCACCTCGCCGGGTTGGTCTGCGGCCTGGGCGAGCCCGGTCAGGCACGCGGTGCACACAGCGATCACGAGCCGTGCTCGCGAAGCCAGGACCTGCAGACCTCCGCCGTGCGGTTCCAGGACTTCTCCACCTCGGCCACCACCGCCTTCTCGATCTGACCACCGATGAATCGCACGTTCACCGTGATGTCGCCGGCCACCACCTGCTCGCACTGACCGTCGCCAGCGGGGTGGACCTCGACGGTGCCCTTGGCCTCGAGCTTACCGGGCAGGATCGTGGGGATCACCTCCCAGTGCAGCACGCCGTTGGACCGATCGAAGCGGTTCTCCTGCTCGTACACGAGCTTGCTCGATCCCAGCAGGCTCGCAGCTGCACGGGGCAGCTCCTGCTCGGGGGTGAAGCGGAGCCGTCGGATCAAGACGTCTCCGTCCTCGCGCTCCTCCAGCACGTCGCGCTGGACGGTGGAGCCCTCGTTCAGCATCGCGTCGAGGGAGTCGCTCCAGTACATCTCCCAGAAGCGGGCCGGCGAGCAGGGGAAGGTCTGGCGAATGTTCAGCTTCACGGACGAGCCTCCGGCCCGCGATGTAACCGAAGGCGTGCAGGGCTGGAAGCGCGTTGTGTGGCCGGCCACAGCGACGATCCACGAGTGGATTGTCGCGATCAGTCGCCGAGGGCGGCTTGCACCCGCGAGCGAACCGACGACACCGGGTTCGCGGCTCCCACCAAGGCGCCGTCGGCCATCGCTCCGCCGCCCAGGTGGAGCCCCACCACCGCCCCCTCGGCGTTCAAGACCGGCGCGCCGCTGGTGGCGCCCAGATCCAGGCTGCTGTCGGCGAAGCGGTAGTACAGGCCTGTTCCGGAGACCTCCACGACCTCGGCGGGCCACATGCGGGTGGTGGACTGCTGAACCCGCGCGGCCACCCACACGGAGTCGCCCTTCTTCGGATCGGCGGCTGCGAGGGGGAGAGGAGCGAGCTCGGGCCGTGCACGAGTGGACTGCAGCCGGTCGAGACCCGTGGCCTCCTTCGGCGTGAAGACGGCCAGATCGGTGGCGGTCCCCTTGCTCCCCATGGGAGCTGCGTCGGTCACCGTCCGTACGGTCTCGGACGTGCCGCAGGGGCCGCCCGAGAAGGCATCCGTCAGGCTCACCCGCGACACCTGCTCACCCACTTGGGGGCCCGTGAGCAGGCTCGGCAGACCCCCTGCGGGTCCGAACAGGTGGTGCGCCGTGAGCAGCACCGTGTGCTCACCGGCCTTCGCCGCGAACATGGTTCCCGCGGGGTAGGCCTTCTCCCCCACCGTGAAGGAGGGTCTGAGTACCGTGCAGGCGGCGACGGTGGGCGCCTCCGCCTGCGCCACGGACAACAAGGCGATCCAGGAAATCACGAGGTGCTCCTCCGGGCCTGCATGGCCTGGAGGAGCCTACACCACTACGGGCCGGTGGCGATGCCGGTGTCGGCGCCGGCCGTGTCGCACTCGTACGGCTCGTAGGGGTAGTTGTAGCAGCCCGTGTCGGCCGTGGTGAGGGCTGTGTCGTAGCAGCCCGGTGGCTCGTAGGGGTAGTTGTAGCAACCCGTGTCGGCCGTGGTGAGGGCTGTGTCGTAGCAGCCCGGTGGCTCGTAGGGGTAGTTGT
>JAHQVJ010000203.1 GCA_019634415.1 Myxococcales bacterium | reverse complement strand
ACGCCTTGGTGGTCTTGAGCAGCTGGCCCGATCAAACTGGGGAGGGCACCCTCGGGCTGCGCGGCCTGACCGTGGACGGCCAGACCGACACGGAGTTCGGGACCGCGGGGTGGGTCGAGTCTGCAGACTCCCGCAACGTCGTGGCCACCCCGACGGGCTTCGTCACCCACGGCTTCGGCGCGATGGCCTCCTTCGACGTCACCGGCACCCCCGACTCGGGCTTCGCCTCCGCCAGCCCCTTGAATGTGACCAGCGTGGCCGCCGACGACGATGGGCGCTTGCTCGTGGGCGGCGTCTCCGACGGCATGCACTACGCCGTCCAGCGGCTGCACCCCGATGGCGGCCTCGACGGCACTTTCGGCACGGCAGGCACCCTGTCGATCCTGCTCCCTCCGTTCGCCGGCAAGGACGCCGTGATCTACGATCTGCGCAGCATGGGCGACGCCGGAGGCGTGGCCGTGGGCTCCTCCAACGTGGGCGGGCTCAGCGAGAACATTCCCGTGCTGATCCGCTTCGACACCGACGGTGAGGTGGACGCTGGCTTCGGTAGCGGCGGTCTGGCGGACGTCTTGGAGAGTGGCGAGCTTGGCGGTGTGGACATCGTGCGCGTCCAGAGCGATGGACGCTTGCTCGTGGTGGGCTACCTCCACGAGGGCGGCTTCGACACCACCCCTCTGCTCCTCCGCTTCAACCCCGATGGCAGCCCCGACACCACCTTCGGAGCGAACGGCCGGTTCGAGCTCGCCCAGTTTCCCCGCGACATCGCGATCGATGCAGGCGCTGAGCGCGTGCTGGTCCTCGCCGACCAGGAGGGAGGCCAGGGAGGCGTGCTGCTCACCCGCATCTGGCTCTGAGCCCCGGAGACGGTCCATGCCCTGGCCTCACCTGCAGTACCCGAAGATGTCGACCTCGAGCGAGGACTGGGCACTGCCGGCGTGCACCTGGGTGGCCACGGAGAAGGTGCACGGCGCCAACCTCTGCCTGTCCTCCGACGGCGACCAGGTCCGAGGCGCCAAGCGCAAGGCGTTCCTGCGCGACGACGACGACTTCTTCGGCAGCGCGTCGCCGCTGTTCACCACGACGGCATCGCCGCGTTGGCTCGGGAGGCGGGCGACGTGGTGCACGTCTTCGGTGAGCTGTGCGGTGGCAGCTATCCCCACCCCGACGTGCCCGCGGCTACCATGGGGTGCGTGCAGCCCGGGATCCACTACGGCCCGGACCTGCTGTTCTTCGTGTTCGACGTGGCCTCGGCGCGCGACGGTGACGTGCACTGGTGGACGTTCGAAGCGCTCGTAGCGGCCGCCCGGCGCCACGGTCTTCGCACCGTGCCCATCCTGGCCCGAGGCGACTGGCCTACGGTGGACGCGGTGGACCGGGAGCGCGACACTGCGGTGCCTGCCTTGCTCGGACTCCCGCCGCTTCGCCCTCCCTCCCGCGCGGAGGGTGTGGTGATCCGAACGTGGGACGAACCGCAGACGCTCCCCGCGCCCCAGCAGCAAGCTCTGTGGGACAGCCTCTCGGAGGCCTTCCGCGAGCTGTCGGCATGAGCGGCGGGCTGGTCATCGTGCGCGACGATCCGACTGCCCATGATTCGATCCATGGTCCGTGGAAACCGCCGCGCGCGACACTCGACGCCATTCGAGTGACGGTACGGGCCGGCCGAGGCGCCTCAGACGTGCACGATTTCGTATTCGAGCGCGTACCCGCCTGGGACTTCGCGCAGGAAGAACGAGGTGGCGATGCCCATCAATTCGACGTCGTCGTCGAGGGCACGGTCAGGTGTCGTCGTCACGGGCACTTGCGCCATCCCCCATCCCACGGCCCCCTCGTGCCACGACGGTGTCGCAGGAAACTCGATTTCTGCTGCATCGTTCACAATCGCCACCAGCCGAGCGTTGGGCACCACGGGTCGCCAGGGCTTGCCGCCACCCCAGAAGCTGGCGTACATGGACAGAAAATCGACTGATGGGCTCCGCTCTCCCCAGAACAACGCGTTCACCGTGCGCTCATCATCCCCTGCAGCGAAGATGCGCACCCAGGCCCAGAACGCGGCGAGGAACAGTTCGTGGCACAGGTCGCCGCGCACGACAAGGCGTCCCGAGGGTTCCACCTCGGTCAGCATGTGCTGTGAATCAAGGCAGCGACACGTTCGCTCGACGCCAGCGCGTTGTAGGTGTCGATGGCCTCCGGGGTGGGTAGCACATGCACGCCGACGCCCTGTGCACACAGCCAATCGACGGTCTTCGCGGGGACGCCCAGTCGTTCGTTTCGGCCCTGGGACAGCACCACCACCCGCGCCCCAGATGCGATGAGCTCCACCACATCCGCCACTTGGATGCCGGGACGGTGCTGGGTCCCAGTCTCGTCCCAGTCCCACTCGCGTGCTCCCCCAGGGAAGAGCTTCGCGTCGCGAAACGTCCCCCATCCGTCCACCTCGACCGTTCCCCACCCAGAGTCCACGATGCTTGGAGATCGCTCATGCATCACACACCTCACTCGAGGATGATGTACAAGCCTTCGTGGCATCATCGAAATGCATGATGAATATTCAAGTGCATAAGCAACATGCATAGTCTCGGTGGCATCGACCTCAACCTCATGGTCGCTCTCCACGCCTTGCTCGAGGAGACCAACGTGACCGCGGCGGCTCGACGGGCAGGCGTGTCTCAGCCGGCGATGAGTCGATCGCTCGCTCGGCTTCGGCTTCATTTCGGTGATCCGTTGCTCATTCGCGCTGGACGTCGCATGGTGCCGACTGCCCGAGCGGTCGCACTTGTCGATGAGGTGCGTCAAGCAGTGCAGAGCCTCGAGCGACTGTGGGCGAACAACAACATCGAGCCCAGCCAGCTTCGGGCCGACATTCGGCTGGTGACCGACGACCACGTTGGTACCACTCTACTGCCGAGTGCGGTTGCCCATCTAGCCAGGGTGGCTCCTGGGGTGGGGCTCGACGTGCTCGCCCGCGACGCGGGGTCGTCGATACCGCACTGCAGGCTCACGGACTGGAGCGACGAGTGGCGATCGTGGTTCCTCACTTCCACACGGCATTGGCCATCGTGGCGGAGACGAACCATGTTCTGACTGTCCCGCAGTCCCTTGTGCAGTCTGGATGGCGAGGGCTCGCACAGCACTCGCCGCCGCTGTCGCTTCCGCCCAATTGCGTTGCCATGCTCTGGCATCTCCGCACCCAGCATGATCCGGTGCAGCAGTGGCTCCGCGGGGTCATCGCCGAGGTCGCCAGCCGCACCTTCGATCGTCTCACATGCTGACAGTCATGACTGCCCGAAGGAGCTGCTGATGCCACACCACACGTCTGAGTCTCACCACCGGGTGCCCGCACACCTGGCGCGGCTGACCTACGACGGGGCCGTGCATCCCGATGCACCCGGAGCACGGCACCCCGACCACGGAGCGAACTGCCAGGTGTTCGCCTACCTGCTCCTCGAGCACCACGGGCTGCACCCGCCGTGGCTCCGCTCCTCGGAGCTGTTCGACGACACCGAGCACACGCAGCACGCCTGGCCTCCCGAGCCCCTCGATCTGGTGATGGTGCATCGCCGTCCGGTCGCCTACGGCGCCCACGTGGCCGTCTGCGTCGGCTCTGGCTGGGTGACGCACCTCGCTCGGGAGCCCGGGCGAGTGGTCACGGAGCGGCTTGAGGATATGGCTCGTCCTGGGCGCTACTCCTTTCTCATCGGCGCCAAGCGGGTGCGGCGTGGAGCAACAGCGGCACGCGGAGAGCACGGCTGAGGTGCCCTCCCCACCCACCGGAGCGCGTCCGCTGTACCTGGTGGCCGGGCTCGGCTCGGTGGGTCTCGCCTTCGTGGGTGCAGTGCTTCCGGGCATGCCCTCCACGGTCTTCGTGATCCTGGCAGCTGGCTGCTTCGCCCGCTCGTCCCCCCGCCTCGAGGCCTGGCTCGAGAACCACGAGACCTTCGGCCCTCCGCTGCGCTCCTGGCGCACCCACCGGGCCATCCCCGCGAAGGCCAAGGTCGTGGCACTCCTGTCGATGGCCGCCTCGGGGGCGTTCACCCTGGTCACGGCGCCCTGGGCGGTGTCGGTGCCGGTGGGCGTCTTCCTCGTGGGGAGCGCGCTGTACGTGGGGAGTCGCCCGAGCCTCTGAGTTTCGACGCCTCTGCACACGGAGTCTCACACGATGCGGGGTGACCTGGCCCTCGTGAGTCAGGAGATTCCCATGCAGACCTCGACCTTCGACCTCCGCGCCCTTCCCAGCGTGCTGTTCGCCTTGGCGTGCTACGGCGCGGTGCTGGTGTCCCTCGTCACCTTCATCCTGTTCGCCAGCGACGTGCCGCTGGGCATCGGCATCAACCAGGGAGCCTCCCTGCCCTGGCCCCTGGCCGTGCTCATCGACGTGGGGCTGGTGCTGCTGTGGGGCGTGCAGCACTCGGTGATGGCGCGCCAGCGCTTCAAGGACTGGTGGACCCGGATCATCCCGGCCCACACCGAGCGCGCCTTCTACTGCCTGGCCAGCGCCGTCGCCTTGCTGGTGGTGTGCCTGCTGTGGGTCCCCATCGGGGGCGTGGTGTGGGAGGTCCAAGGCCCCGCAGCCATGCTGCTCCGACCGCTGTCCGCCTTGGGTTGGCTGGTCCTGCTGGCCGCGAGCTTCGAGATCGACCACTTCGATCTGTTCGGCGTGAGCCAGCCCGTGCGGGCGCTGCGCGGTGTGCAGCCGCCGGCCTCCAACTTCCAGACCCGCTTCCTGTACCGGGTGGTGCGGCACCCCATCCAGCTCGGCGTGCTGATGGGGATCTGGTTCATTCCCACCATGACCGCAGGTCACCTGCTGTTCGCGGTGCTGATGACCGTCTACATCCACATCGGGCTGTACTTCGAGGAGCGCGCCCTGGTGCGCGAGTTCGGCCAGCTCTACCTCGACTACGCGAGCCGGGTGCCGAAGCTCGTCCCCTGGCCCACCCTGCCCAGCGGCCTGTCGCAGCCCGCCACGGCAACCTGAGGGAATGGGCGGATGGGTCGGCCGTAGTGTAGGGCGCCATGACGTTCGACGCCCTCCTCGCCGCCCATGCGCCCCGTGTGTTCCGAGCCGCCCTCGGCTGGATGGGCGAGGAGCAGGAAGCACGAGAGTGCGCCCAGGAGGCGCTGCTGAAGGCCCATCGGGCCCGAGGTCGCTACGACGCGGCCCGGCCCTTCTACCCGTGGCTGCACCGCATCGTGCGCAACACCTGCTTCGATGCGCTCGACCGCCGCAAGCGTCGCGAGGTCTCGGGACTGAAGGAGGAGCTGGTGGCCACCAAGGAGCCCACCGTGCTGGACCACCTGGCCAGCGCGGAGTCCATCGTGGCGGTGCGCGCCGGCATGGAGCGCCTCGGACCCGAGCATCGAGAGATCCTGGTGATGCGACACTTCCAAGACCTGTCCTACGCCGAGATCGCAGGGCTGCTGGACGTGCCGCAGGGCACCGTGATGTCGCGGCTGTACCGAGCCCGTCGTGCGCTGGTGCGCGTGCTGCAGGAGGCACCGTGAGTCCCGAGACCCTCGAGGAGCTGATGGTGAAGGTGGTGGACGACGTGGCCACGCCCGCCGAGCGCCAGGCCCTGATGACCGAGCTCGCCAGCCGGCCCGATCTGCAAGTGGAGCTGGACGCCCACCTGGCCCTGAAGGCCACCACTGACGGCTGGGTGGAGCGGGTGTCGCTCGACGCGCTCGAGGACCGCGTGGCCACCCACCCGGTGGCGCGGATGGAGCGCGTGGTGGGCTGGTCCCTCTTGGGGGGCGGAGCCAGCGTGCTGGGCGGCTTCGGCCTCGTGGAGCTGTGGCTCGCCGAGGCGCCCCTGTGGGTGCGCGGAGGGTCGGCGGCGATGCTCGCCGGGCTCGCGATCCTGCTGCTGTCCGTGATCCGCTGGCGACGCGCCACCTGGGCTTCCGACAAGTACACCGAGGTGATTCGATGAACGACCTGATCTCCGCGTCGGCGGACCTGACGCACCGACCCGACGGGCTGCTGCTCCTCACCACGGACACCCCGCCCGGAGAGCAGCGCGTGGTGGAGGTGCTGGGGCTCGTGCGCGGCAACACCATCCGAGCGCGGCACCTCGGCCACGACATCGTGGCCATCCTGAAGAGCCTGGTGGGCGGAGAGATCGGGGAGTACACGAAGATGCTGGCCCAGAGCCGCGAGCAGGCGCTCGATCGCATGCGCGCCGAGGCCGCGGCCCGCGGTGCCAAGGCCGTGCTCGGCGTGCGCATCACCACGTCGATGATCATGCAGAACACGTCGGAGATCCTCGCCTACGGAACAGCGGTCCGGTTGGGCTGAGTCCGAGGGGTGCGCCAAAGCGTTAGGCACAACCAGATGTCGAGTGCGGCTCACATCGCCGACATCCTGGTCGTGTCTGGCGACAGCCCCCCTCCATCCGAGCTCATCGCGGAGCTCTGGGGCTCGGGCTACCGAGTGGAGGTCCGACCGAGCCTCCCCGACGACACCGGCCCCTGGGACCTGACCATCGACGCGCGGGGAGAGCTCCCCTCCGACGTGCTCACGGAAGCACACGCGCGCTTCCCCCCGCTGCCCGAGCTGCGGCTGTCGGACGTGACGGCAGATCTGGCCAAGGGCTCGGCGACGCGGCCCGACGGCGTGGTCCACCTCACCCGAATGGAGGTGCGCCTCCTGCGCTTCCTGGCGGCGCACCCCCATCGGCCGATCTCGCAGCAGGAGCTGCTGCTCAAGGTGTGGGGCTACCGAGAGGGCACCCGCTCCCGCACCGTCGCCACCACCATGCACCGCCTGCGCAAGAAGGTGGAGGTCCATCCATCGGCGCCCATCCACCTCCGCTCGGTGTACGGCGTGGGCTTCAGCTTCGTCCCGAGTGAAGAGCCCGTACGACACGTGGCCAGCGCCCCGCCTCCCCCGCTCCCCGACGAGGGCCGGGTTCCGGCCCCTCGCGACCGCCTCGTGGGGCGCGAGGAGCTCCTCGCCGACGTGCGACAGCGATGGGCCGACACGCGGCTGGTCACGCTGTGGGGTCCCCCCGGCTCCGGCAAGACGCGGCTGGCCTACGAGATCGCCCACGAGACCCCGCTCCCAGGCGGCTCCGCGCTGGTGGATCTGTCCAATGCATCCACGCGCCTGCACGTGGTCCAGGCCGCTGCCCGCGCCATCGGTGCCAGCTCCCCGTCCGACATGTCGCAGACCCTGCGCAGCCGAGGCGGAATGCTGCTGGTCCTGGACAACTGCGAGACCGTGCTGGAGAGTCTGGCGGAGCCTGTCAGCGACTGGCTCGACAACGCACCCGAGCTGAGGGTGCTGGCGACCAGCAGGCACCCGGTGCGCCTGCGAGGAGAGCACCTGGTGACCGTGCCTCCCCTGGCCTTGCCGTCAGGCCCGACGCCCTCCGAGGTCCGGGCCAGCTCGGCGGCCCAGCTGTTCTCGATCCGGGCACGGGCGACGGGCACCGAGCTCGCGCCGACCCCTGCGACGGCTGCCGAGATCTGTCGCATCGTGACGCTGCTGGACGGCCTGCCCTTGGCGCTGGAGCTGGCCGCTGGCCGCTGCCACACGCTCACGCTGGAGACGCTGCGCCAGCGGCTGGAGCACCACCTCGACGCGCTCGTGAGCACCGAGCGGGATCGCGATCCACGGCATCGTGCCCTGCACGCCGCGCTCGACTGCTCCTGGAGCCTGCTCGAGCCTGGCCAACGACGTGCCCTGGGGCGGCTCTCCACCTTCGCGGGGGGAGCCCACGAGCGGGCAGCGGTGGCCGTGGTGGCGGACGGCGAGGAGCAGCAAGCCCGTGCCTGGCTCGACGCCTTGGCCCGGCACGGCCTGCTCCGTCGCGACGAGGACCCGCTCCTGGGCGAGATGCGGTTGTCCTTGCTGCACGTGGTGCGCACCTACGCCGCCGCCAAGCTCGACACACCCGGAGCCTTTCCCGGATCTGGCCCAGAGGGAACGGAGGAGGCTCGAAGGGCCCATCAGGCAAGCGTGCTGGCCGACATCGGCAGGTGGCGCTCGGGAGGGCCCGACAAGGCGCTCCACCTGCGCGAGATGGCACTGGAGACCGACAACCTCTCCGTCGCGCTGCGACGAGCGAGCGCCCGAGGCGACCTCGACGCCGCCGTCACCTTGCTGGAGCGGCTGTACGAGGTGGCCTTGCACGTGGGGCCGCGCGGGATGGAGATCGAGCTCGGTGAGCAGCTGCTGCCGCTGACGACCCACTCTCCGACCCACCGGCTGGTGGTCACCTCCATGTTGGGCAGCGGCTACCTGGAGCTCGACCAATACGAGGCCGCCGAGACCCACCTCCGAGCAGCGCTGAACGACGCGGACCACCTGGGCAACACCGACCGACAGATGCTCATGGCCGAGCGGCTGTCGAACCTCATGCTCCGCCAGCGCCGGATCGCAGAGGCCGTCGAATTCTACGAGCGAGCCCTGAAGACGGCCACACCAGCGCACACGTTCCGTCTCGCCAACATGCGCAGCATGCTGGGCCATGGGGCGTGTCGCGCGGGCAAGCTCCCCGAGGGCATCGCCCAGATGACGGAGGCAAGAGACGCCCTCGTGGGCCACAGCGCCGTGCTGGAGCACGTAGCCATCGGCAACCTCTCCGAGGCCCAACGGGTGATGGGTCGACCGAGGGCGGCGCGGCAAGGAGCTGAGACACTGCTTCGGTTCGCCGAGTCCATCGGCCATCGCTACCTGCAGGCCTGCGGATTCGGCTTGCTCGGTCGCGTGTGCCTCGACGAGGGCGATGCGGCGGCGGCACACACCCTCCTCGAGCAGTCCGCCGAGGCCCACGCGGCATTGACCAACCCGTACGCGGAGGCCGAAGAGCGCGGCGCGCTGGCGGAGGCGCTGATGCGGCTGGGCCGCCTGGACGACGCCGAGACCCAGCTACGAAAGGCCATGCCATTGGCCGCAGAGGTGGGTCAGGCAGGCATCGAGACGGCACTGGGCTACAAGCTCGCCAAGGTCCTCGCGACGAAGGGCGAGCTCGAGCAGAGCCGTCTGCTGCTGGCGCGTCCCATGCCCGACGACTGGCTCGACACCCGGCTGCAGGCCTTGGCGGACCGAGCGGAGGGGCTGTTCCTCTGCGGGATGGACACCCGAGCGCATGCGGTGGTGCGCGAGGCCGAGCAGGCGGCGAGCACGCTGAAGGCCCCCCCAAACTCGCCCATCCACATTCGGCTGCAGGAGCTAAGGCGACGGCAAAGGGCGCTCCCAGACCGTTGACTCGAGCACGACCAGGTTCCACTAACTCACGTGGATGATTTTGGTCGCCCGACGCATTAACGCAAATACCGCCCTTGGAGGAATCATGCAGTTGGGTACCCCACATGATCTTTCCGACCTACTGGCAACGCTCTTCGACGTGACCGAGCTCACTCGGTTCGTGGGAAGGCTCCCCCATGGACAGGACATGCTCCGAGAGCTGACGTTGGAGCACGTGAGCATCGAGGAACTCGCTGAGGACTTCGCTAGGCTACTGTACCGGCGGGGTGGAGCCACGCGCGAGTTCTACGGCGCCCTGGAAGCAGAGCGCCCCCTGCGCGTGTCCGGAATTCGGGCAGTACGCAAGGCCCGACAGGACGAGCCTGGGCCCAACGCGACCACGCCTTCGAGCGTGACACGGTCGGCACTGGTAGCCGTCGTACTGGGTGCCGTCCTGACAACGGGAGTAGCCTGGTGGGTCGGACGGACCTCCAGCAAACCAACCCAACAGGCCATACAGCCCGATGCACCCGAGCACTCTTCTCACGAGCAAGCCGCGCAAGCGAGCGCCGATCACCACCCTCTCGGACCTGTCAAGAAGCTACACCCAAAGACGGGCTCGGTCCCCTTTCCCGACATCGATCTCACCCATGAGACGACCACCAAGGCGATAGATTTCGTCACCGCATCTCGCCAGACTGGTCGAGAGTGGTTGGTACGGGCACCCACCTCCATGCGAACCGACCGCATCGCCCAGTCGATTTACAGCAGCACACATCCGAGCAAGGGCATCGACGGAGGCTGTGACTACCGCCTGACCAGCGGCGTGCCTGGACACGCCTGTGGACACGCCACGCTGCTCGGCTCGTGCACGCTCGACTTCCACGAGCTGGTGTATGTCGAAAAGCTGTGCATGATGCGACAAGTCACCGTGAAGCCACCTCTCGACGAGGCATTCTTCGAGGTGCGCCCGCTCGTCAGTCCTCTCGAGATCCCGAAGTGGACTGCACCAACGATCCGTCGGCCCACAGTCACAGAGAAGGCAGGAGACATCCGTCGCAACCCTCGCCTACGGCACTCCGACCTGGAGCGACTCCATCGGGCCTCTTCTGATTTGCAGCCTGCTCCCACTGACGAGTAGGAGCTGAACGCAAGGTTCAATCCTCCAACCTGACGCGGGCGCGGTCCAGCACCACCCGCGCCAACCGCTGATCGGAGTCGGCTGGGGGCCGCAGCGCAGCCAGTCGAGCGTCCACACGAGCCAGTCCGCGGGTGCGCTCCTCCTGGGGCAATCCGGCCAGACGCGCGAGGTCCAGCTGGATCTCCGCCATCGTGATCACGGCAGTGTGCGCCCCCTCGGGAGCCCGCCGCGCCAGCGCGAGCTGTTCCTGCGCCTCGGCGAGACGTCCCGCGTCGGCCAGCACTCCGGCGAGTCGACCTCGGATCAACGCCTGCAGATCCGCAGCCGCTCCCCCGAACAGCTCCAGGGCCCTGCGCAGCTCGGCCTCCGCCTCCTCGGCGCGACCGAGCACGTCGTGGAAGATGCCGCGATTGGCGTGCACCAGCGACAGCGACGCCTGGTTCCCGCGCCGCTCGTGGGCCCCACGGGCCCGCTCGAGGTAGTCGAACGCCTCGTCGTGGGCCCCGATCTCGAAGAGGACCAGGGCGTAGTTGCCCCACATGTGCTCGCACAGATGCACGGCGCCGGCCTCCTCGAAGGCGTCCATGCAGGCTTCGTAGGTGGCCAGCGCCTCGCGGGAGCGCCCCGACTCGTGGTGCGCGATGGCCAGGTGCGACAGGGCAGTGGCCTCGAGCATGGTCTGGCCGAGGCGACGGGCCAGCGTCACAGCCTCGTCGCCCGCTTGGTGCGCCTTGGACCAGTCCCGCTTGGCCACGGCCACCATCAGCAGGTTCACCAGCGCCCGGCTGTGCTCGGAGTGACGGCCGAGCTGGTGATAGAGGTCGGCGCTGCGCTGCAGCACGGCGAGCGCCTCGTCCAACCGCCCCTGCACCCGTCGCAGCACCCCCATCGACGAGCACAGCTTGGCCAGGGGCACCGAGTCTCCCAGCGGCTCGATCCACGACAGAGCCCGGCCCAGCGCGTCGTCCGCCGCGGCATGGTCGGCCAGCTCCAGGTGCGTGGCCCCCCGCGTGTGCCACCACTCCCCCCGTCCCAGGGGCCCCGCCGCCTCCGCCTGCGGTCGCAGCGCGTCCAGCACGTCCAGGGACTCCTCCGACCGCCGCGATCGACGCTGCACGCGCACGGTGCGCAGGCCCACGTCGAGCACCAGCGCAGGCCCACCACGCTCGGCGAGGGGGCGCAGGCGATCGAGCAGATCCGCCTCCAGCTGCAGCGGCCCGGTGGTCAGCAGCACGTCGCAGGCCCGGATCCCGGCACGGACGGCCGTGTCGGGATCCGTCGCCTGCCGACGGTCCAGGATCGCCGTCAGCTCGTCCACGGCCTCCGGCGTGGGCGGCAACGTCACAGCCCAGGCCATGTGGCGGACGAAGACAGGGTCGTCGTCGGCAAGCGCCTCGCGAGCCACACGGCGCAGCACCTCGAACATGCCCAAGCGCAGATCCGATCGGACCCGCACCCAGGAGTGCTCCTCGAGCTGGGCCAGCGTGTCGACAGCGTCGGCATCCCCGGT
Organism: Myxococcales bacterium; assembly: GCA_019634415.1. Classification (GTDB taxonomy): domain Bacteria; phylum Myxococcota_A; class UBA796; order UBA796; genus DRPG01. Next base: position 11,657 of record JAHQVJ010000203.1, on the reverse strand, counting down.
GTCCACCACCGTCTCGAAGTCGGCGGCGTCGAAGGACCCGGCGAAGACCGTGCACTGCGCCGCCGCTCGCTGGGTAGCCGGCTCGAGCAGCTCCCAGGAGCTGCGCGCGGTCGCCTCCATGCTCACGTGACGCGCTGGCCCGTCCCGCCGGCGATCGCGCAGCAGATCCGGGCCGCGCTGCAGCCGGCGTAGCAGGTCGTCGGCCGGAAGCACGGTGAGCCGAGACGCAGCGAGTTCCAGCGCCAGCGGGATCCCCTCCACGTGGGCCACCAAGCGACGCAAGGCAGGCTGCTCGGAGGCGCGGGGCGTGCGGCCGGCCTGCTCGGCGCGGACCATGACCAGGTTCAGCCCCTCCTCCTCCGTCAGCGGGCCCAGACTCAAGATGGACTCCGCCGAAAGACGCAGCGCCACGCGGGAGGTGGCCAACAGCCGCACGTCGGGGGCTGCCCGCATCAGCACGGCGACCGCCTCGGCCGCGCCGTCCACGACCTGCTCCAGGTTGTCGAGCACCAGGTGGAGCGGACCGAGCCCCGCCAAGGTCGCCCCCAGCCCGTCGAGGCCAGGCGACCCCGGGATCCCGAGCGTTCGCTGCAGGGCAGCCAGCAGCGCAGGCGAGCTGCGCGCAGTGGAGAGATCGCAGACCTTGCCCTGGTGAGCCCCCGCCCACTGCAGCGCCAGCCGCGTCTTGCCGATGCCGCCCGGGCCGAGGAGCGTGACCAAGCGCGCCCCCGCCGCGAATCGGCGCTCGAGCTCGGCGAGCTCTGCCGCACGTCCGACGAGCTGAGTCCGGTGGGCCGCCGGTGCCTGGGCGGCCAGCGGAACGAACCGATACCCCTGACCCCGCTCCGTCACCACGTGCACGGGCCGCGCGGGGTCGCGCTCCACCTGCTTGCGGAGTCGGCCGACGGTGCTGTAGACGGTGTGGGTGACGGCGTCGGGGCTATAGCCCCACACCTCCACCAGCAGCTCCTCTTGGGAGACGATGCGCTCGGGCCGAGCGGCGAGGTAGGCGAGCACGTCACGCTCCAGCTCCCGCAGCTGACGGCGCCCCCCATCGACCGGCCAGACCGCACCGTCGGACAGGTCCACACGGCAGTCCGTGAGCAACAACACCGTCTCGTCCCGACCGGGGGTTCGGGGGGAAGGTCCTGGCAGCTCGCCTCCACGGTATAGACGTACGGATCGAGCTAACGCACGAGGATGCCCAGATGTTGCCCGAACGCCTACCCAGCCTTCACGAAGCGCAAGAGCAGCTCGAGACCCGCAACATCGTGGATGCCGGGCTCGGTGAGGCGCTCGGCCTGACCACGCGCGACTGGGAGAGCGGCCTGTGGACGATTCGCACGCGAGCGGCGCCGCACCATCGTCCCGGCAACCAGATCACGGGCCTCACCCCCGCCCACCTCGACGCGCTGCCCACCGTGCTCGCCTGGTTCGACGAGGCAGGCACCGACGTGAACCTTCGCTGGCCAGGCCCCGCCCTCGACCACGACGTGGGGCGAGCGCTCGCAGCGCTGGGCTTCGTGGCGGACGAGCTGGAGGCCTGGATGGCCGCGCCGATCACCGACCTGCAGCTCGACGCTGCCGTACACGACATCCGCGAGGTGACCTCGGTCGACGACGCACGCGCCTTCGGCGAGGCCTTCGTGGGAGGCTGGCAGATCCCCGAAGCGCTCCAGGAGGTGGGCCTCGCAGCGATGGCGCCGTGGCCGGCTCCCCCCGCGTGGCGCCGCTACGTGGCCTGGGTGGACGGAGCGCCTGCCGGTGAGTCGCTCCTGAGCCTCTTCGACGACGTGGCCTACCTGGCGGAGGCGGCTACCGTGGGCCGGTTCCGGCGTCGGGGGATCCAGCGCGCCATGATCGCCCGACGGGTGGCGGACGCGCGCGAAGCAGGTGCAACGACGGTGTTCGGAGCGGTGCAGTACGGCGATCAGAGCTGGGCGAACATGCGGGCACTGGGGCTGCGCGAGGCGTTCCTCACGATGAGCTTCAAGCGTTCGGGACGACCGGCCTCGGTCACGTAGCGCGCGACCTCCGTCGCCCCAGGAGCCACATCACCCAGAACGGGCCCAGGGCCGAGCCCAGCTCACCCGCGGTGTGACACCCGCCCGAGGGCGCAGGCGCCGCCTCCTCGCACACCTCCACCACCGCACCCATCGGATCGTGGAACGGGTCGTAGATCTGGTGCGTCACGCAGCGCCCCCCGGGTCTCTCCTCCGGGTGGAACAGCAGGATGGTGCCTCCCGCGAACCCCGCAGGCGGCACGTCCGTCCAGTGGATCGTGGTCGGCTGCCCTGCCTCGTCCGGCGCCACCCACCGGATCTTCCAGCCCGTGGCTCCTGGCGCGCTCACCTCCCAGGCCAGCGTCAGGTCGTTCTCCTCGATCTCCGACTCCTCCACGCGGAGCACGTCGACGACCGGAGCCGTGCCCGTGGCGCGATCCGGATCGATGGTGATCGGGATGCGCACCTCGGCACCCGGGCCATCGAAGAGCAGCACGGCTTCCCCCGCGTCCGCCGAGTCCGGGATCCGCCGGAACACCGGCGAGGAGGGTCCCACGGCCCCGCTCGGCTCCACCAGCTCCAGCTCCACCTCACCCAGGCCGTCCGGCATCAGGCGAACGCGATCCGTGCAGTCCCCCGAGCCCTCACGCAGCGCCACCCCCACGACCTCCCCCGGGCTCACTGCGTCGAAGCCCGACGTCCAGGATTCCACCGCGCAGGTCTCGGCCGACTGGGCCACCGGGGGGACGAGGATTGCAGCGAACCACATGCAGAGGACTCCATGGTGAGGGCCCGGTGGGGCCCGACGCCTCAAGCTAGCGCACGTCGCCGCCCCCCCGCGCGGCCAAGATCAGGCCAGCATCGACACGCCCCACTGCGTCAGCACCCCTGCCAGCACACGCTGCAGGAAGCCGATGGCGAAGAACAGCGCGATGGGCGACAGGTCGAACGCCCCCACCTGCAGGAAGGGCAGCAGACGACGCGTCCGGTCCATGACCGGGTCGGTGAGCGCATAGACCAAGCCCACCAGCTTGCGCAGGATGCCCGCCGGCGGATCCGGACGGAACCACGAGAACAGGATTCGGGCGAACAGCAGCCCCCACGCGAGCGACAGGACCGCCGAGACCACGCCACCGAGAGCGACGAGCAGGTTGCCTACAAGGATCGACACGACCGTTGACCTCCGTTCGTGTTCCGTACACACGCCCGAGCCCGAGCCGACCCCGCCCAGACACTCGCAGACACCTCGGGTCTTCGTGCGACCGTCGCGGGTTGACACGACCTTGCGACAGTTGCAGTCCCGCCATCGCGTTCCTCTGACCACGCGGATGTCCCGCCCGTTGGAGGTTGCGTTGAGACCACGACATCACTGGATCCGATGGACCGCACTCGCCCTGGTGGGGTGCTCCACCATCGAGCTCGACCCCGAGGAGAAGGCGAGCCTGACCCCCGCTGCCAAGGGAGCCAGCTGCGCTCCCGCCGGAGCCCAGCTGTGGTCGACGTGGTGGACGGGCGACGACTGCGTCGTGGTGGACAGCGGCACCACGGTGGTGCTCGACACCGATGCCGACGTGGTGCACCTCGACATCAAGGGGGAGCTGCTGTTCGACTGCACCGATCTGCACCTGCAGACCGACCGCATCGACGTGCTCGAGGGCGGCCGGCTGACCGTGGGCACGAGCGTGGCTCCCTTCGAGCACGAGGCCACCATCACGCTGACCGAGAGCCTGGGTGCCCCCTGCGGACCCGAGCCCTCCCGAGAGCTCCAGGTGCACGGCGGCGGCACCCTCGATCTACACGGTGACTACCTGGCCGACGACGGCACCCCGCGGATCCCCTGGACGCGCCTCGCCGCCACCGCCAGCGCCGGGACCAGCGCCCTGTCGGTGCAGGACGAGGTGGACTGGCAAGCTGGCGACGAGGTGGTCGTGGCCTCGACGGACTTCGCCTTCGATCAGGCAGAGTCCCGCACGCTGGCCAGCGATGCGGCGTCGAGCACCCTGACGCTGCAGTCCCCGCTGCTGGTCCCCCACTGGGGCGAGACCGAGGGCGTGGGCACCGACACCATCGAAGTGCGAGCCGAGGTCGGCCTGCTGTCGCGCAACGTGAGGGTCACCTCCGACGCCACCGACGACGACAGCGGCCAGATCCTCGCCACGTCCCACAGCCAGGCCCCCACCGTGCGCATCGACTGGGCGGAGGTCACCAACCTCGGGGCCACCGGCATGCTGGGCGTCTACCCCATCCACTTCCACCACGTGGGCAACGCCCAGGCCAGCTACGTGCGACGGTCGGCCATCCACGACAACCACTTCCGCGCCGTCACCATCCACGCCACCCACGACCTCGAGGTCACCGACAACGTCGCCTTCGACTCCCACGGCCACCTCTTCTATCTGGAGGACGGATCGGAGACTGGCAACGTGCTGCGCGGCAACCTTGGACTGGTGACGTACGGCGTGCCGGTCCTCGCCGGCTGCTCCGCTCCCCAGGCGTGCGTGGAGTCCGACGCCGAGCCCGGCATCTTCTACGTCCGCCATCCCGACAACGTGGTGGAAGACAACGTCGCCGCTGGCTCCGACGGCCACGGCTTCTACTTCCAGCCCGAAGCCCAGGAAACGGCGTCGCCCACGTCGTTCCGGGGCAACGTGTCCCACTCCAACCACATCCACGGCTTCTTCCAGGACGACCCGCCCACGCCCACCAAGCCCGCTCGGTTCGAGGACTTCACCGCCTACAAGAACCGCCAGTACGGCGTGTGGCTGCGCACCTGGAACGAGGCCGAGCTCACCGGCTTCCGGGTGGCCGACAACCGCGCCGGCTTCTACCTCGCCTCGGGCGGATGGCAGGCCAACTACAGCCTCGTCACCCTGCGGGACGCCGTCGCCATCGGTGTGACCGACAACATCGGCGCCGAGCTGACCGGCTGTCTGGGGCGCTCGCTGCACGATCCGAACAACCCCACCGACTACATCTCCGGCGTCGACCTGTACGACGGGCGCACCCTGGTGGACGACGTGCGCTTCTACGCATTCGCCGCGGCCGACTGCGCCGGAGATCCCCGTCCCGCAGGCGCCATCTCCCAGACCCACAAGCAGAACCGGTGGGCCATCGATCCCCGCAACGCCTTCACCAACCTGTACTTCGACAAGGGCGTGAACGAGGTGTGGTTCCGAAGCCCGGATCCGGGGATCAGCGGTGTGGCCAGCGCCGTGCTCGCCGACCCCACGGGCACCGTCGACGGTGCGCCGGGCTGGATCGTGCCCGCCAATCCACTGCTGGTGCCGCCGTCGGGCGCGTCCTTCGTGAAGGAATGGAACGCCTGGAAGGTGGAGCCCGCCAATCATCACTACGCCCAGATCCAGATCGTGGAGCGGTCGCCCAAGGCGGTGGGCTCGCTGTTCGTGCGGGGCGACAACCAGCTGAATTCCGTTCGCGTCGACGTGCCACCAGCCCAGCCCAGCGACCGCTTCGGCTTCAACGTGCTCGCCGACGACCAGGCGGTCTACACCTACGACGTGGAATGGCCCAAGGTCGCTCCCGACGACTTGCTCGTGACCCTGCGCTTCGGAGAACCCGGAGCCGCCACCTACCTGACGATCGACCACCCAGTGGGAGCGACGCCGACGGTCCTCCATCTGGCCACGGGCACCGCGCTGACCGCCGAGGCCTCCGTCGCAGATGCCGAGACCTCGGCTCAGACCGCCTGGTACTACGACGCCGCCACGGGCACGATCTACCTGAAGCTAGTCCTCCCAGCGGGAGGACAGCTACTGGACTTCGTCAACGAAGAGAGCGTACGGATCATGCCGTGAGTCGGAGACCTCGATGAGCCACGACGCCCTGGGCGACCGCATGAAGGAGTACGAGGGCCGCGAAGCACAGCGACGCTTCCTGCCCCAGCTGCCCATCTGCGTGCGGATCGACGGCAAGCGCTTCAGCCGGTGGACCAAGGGCCTGGCACGGCCCTTCGACCCCCGATTGTCCGAGACCATGATCGCCACCACGGAGCGCCTGGTGGAGGAGACCGGCGCGGTGGTCGGGTACACCCAGTCCGACGAGATCTCGCTGGTGCTGTTCAGCGCCGACCCGAAGAGCCAGACCTACCTGGACGGACGCGTCCAGAAGCTGTGCTCCATCTTGGCCTCGCTGACCACGGCCACGTTCAATCAGGAGTGCCGCCAGGCGATGCCGGAGCGAGCGGAACGGCCCGCGCTGTTCGACTGCCGCGCGTGGACGGTGCCCACCCGGCACGAGGCGGCCAACGCCTTGCTCTGGCGAGAGCGCGACGCCACGAAGAACTCGCTGTCCATGGCCGCGCGGGAGCACTACAGCCATCGCGAGCTGCACGGCAAGGGCAGCGACGTGCTCCACGAGCTGCTGTACCAGGCAGGGGTGAACTTCAACGACTACCCGGCGTTCTTCAAGCGCGGCACCTTCGTGCAGCGCCGATCGGTGAGCACGCCCTTCACCCCCGAGCAGCTCGAGGCGCTGCCTCCCAAGCACCAGGCGCGGACGACCCCCGATCTGGTGGTGACGCGGACGGAGATCCGAAGGCTCGACATGCCCCCCTTCAACCGCGTGCTCAACCGCGTGGAGGTGGTCTTCGAGGGCGCCGATCCAGTCACCGAGTCAGCGCCTGGCTGATCGGTGCTTCGGTTCGACGAAGTATTTCGCTGGGCTAGCCTGGCTGCCATGACCATCGACGACGCCCTGGATGCCGTCCAGCAGCAGTACCCCCGGATCTGGCACGCCGCCCATCGACGCCATCCCCCGCGAGGGTTGTCGGGCCCGCAGCCCTCGGAGCGCGAGCTGACGGTGCTCGCCCACCTCGATCGCCACCCACGCCCGGTGGCGGACCTGGCGAATCACCTGCACATCGCCGCCTCCACCCTGTCGGAGGTGCTGGGCGCGCTGGAGGCGCGGGGGCTCGTGGTCCGGCGGTCGGACCCAGCCGACAAGCGCCGCCGCCTGGCCGAGCTGACGAACGACGCCCGGCAGCTGCTGCGCTCCACCTCACCCCTCGACGCCAGCCGCCTGCAGTCTGCGCTGCAGACCCTCACCGAGGACCAGCGCCAAACAGTGGCGACCGGACTGACCCTGCTCGCGGAGGCCCTGTCATGAGACGCATCGCCACCGTCATCGCCCTCGCCGTGGGTGCCCTGTTGCTGGGCTGCGCCGGCCTGTACGGCTACGGCGCCACGCTCGTGGCCACCCACACCGCCACCCAGGAGCGCCTCCTGTCCGCCCCCGCAGACGAGGTCTGGGAGCTGATCGCCGACCCGTTGGCTGCGCCACGCTGGCGACCGGACGTGTCGGCCGTCCAGGCCCTGGGCGAGGGCCGCTTCCGCGAGGAAGGCGCAGAGCCCCTCACCATCGAGGTGCGCCACGCCGAGCGCCCCCACCGCTACGAAGCGGCCATCGTGGACAACCCCACCTTCGGCGGCACCTGGACGTGGGAGCTACAGCCCGAGGGCCAAGGAACCCGCGTGCGCGTGACCGAGCGCGGGGAGGTCTACGATCCCTTGGCGCGCGTCTTCTTCACCTGGTTCATGGATCCGGAGGCCACGATGCGCGATCAGCTGGACGCGCTTCAAGCCCACCTGGCGAAGTAGCTCGAGGCCGGACCAGCGGCGGACGCCCGACCACCGGACGGAGCACGAACACAGGTGACTCGGGCCCCACCGTGCGCGACACCGTCAGTCGAACCGGGTGCACGCCCGGGCCTTCAGGGAGGCTCACCACGTGCGACACATCGTCGTGGGTCACCAACACGACCTCGCCCACCGCCAGGGAGCGCCTTGCCCGCCCCGCGAGATCCGCCACCGTGGGCTGGGCCTCTCCCTGCACGCGGACCTCGCCGAGGTACACAGGCCAGCTCCAGCGGTCGACGAGAGTGATCTCCACCAGGCGCTCCCCCAACAGACGGATCTCCTCACCGAGGATGCCCTCGAATCGGTACAGCCCGGCAGGCTGGAGAGAGACGAACCCTCCATCCCCATACGCGTCGTAGACTCCCAGGTACTCCAGCGTGGGCCAGCCGGCGTCGTCGACGGCGTAGAGCGAGAGATCGTGGCGGGAGGGCCGTGTCGCCGGCCAAGCCCCGGGCCACCGGACGGGCAGGGCCTCTGCACTCGGGAAGCCAGGCGTGTGGTCCGGCCAAGAAGAGCGGTCGGTGGCGGAGGGCCTCGGAAGCCTGGAGCGCCGCGGACGGCCATCCGGCCAGAGAACCGTGGTGGTGGAGCCATCGAGATGGATGGGCCGGAGGATCGCCAGCCCGAGGCCGCCGGGGGCCTTTCGGCTCGCCAGACTGGTGACGGTCGACGTCGCGGGTGCCTCCGCTGGCGCCCATTTGGTGTACGGAGATCGACTCGACAACACGCTGCTCCCGCCGCTCTTGGAGGCGTAGAGCCGGTCGCCGTCGAGCCACAGCCCCACTGGCTCGGCCAGCGGCAGACCGCGGATCGGCCAGAAGCGGCCTCGCCGTCGTAGCTCCTGCACCCCACGTTGCCCCTCACGAACCATGACCATTCGCGCACCGGCTGCATCCATTGGCTCGTCGCGCTCGCCGGTGAAGGGCGCCATCGCTCGGCCCTGCGCCATCACGAAGTAGTAGGTCGACCGGTCCGGTGCGCGACAGCGAAGCACGAACGTGCCCGAGCGACCACGGATCCGGCAGCCTTCCCAGTCTGCCTGCTCCGCCACCACAGATCGCCATGCTGCCGGAATGGGCTCGAAGCGTCCGTCGCGCCACCAGCCGATCACCTGCTTGGGATACTCCGGTCGCCCGACCCACAGCGGGATCCACAGCTCGTCGCCGACCCAACCCGCATGGTCGAGGAAGCGCGGGTCGACCAACAGCTGGTAGTACTCGAGCTCGGCGTCGTTCCTCCCGAACGCGAAGCCCGTCCGGGTACCGCGAACCCAGGAGTGTCCGTCGGGCGCGACCCGAGCGCCCCTCGGGAACGTGTCGTGTTCGAGACCGGCCGGAAATCCGGCGCGCTCGAGCACCCCACAGGCACGCGCATCACCCGTGCTGCACTGCGCGAACATCAGCTCCCCGGGCCACCCATCGGGGTGCCCGTCGAGGAAGCGACCGCACGCCTCGACGTCTCCGAAGCGACAGGCCGTGTCGTCGTCGGGGCAATGGTCAGCGTCGCCGTTTCTGCAGAGATGGTCGCGCACGGCCTGGGCAACCTCGGGTGCCCCGTAGGTCTGTGCGGCCGCGATGTACCGATCGCATGCAGCAGCGTCACCGTGCGCGCACCTGTCTCCCCAGATCGACACACGCTTCGGTGTCTGTACGTACCGCGAGGGTCCGGCCCACCCGACCGAGCACCACGAGAGCATCGCCGGTACCAGGAGTGCTCGCATGCGACACCTCTTGGCGTGAGGAGACATGTCACACGCTCGGCGCGCACTCGCTCCTCGCTATCCGTCGTCTCGGGCATGGCTGCGCAGGAACGACAGCATCGCCGGCTCCTGATCCACCCCGCCGGGGTCGCGCACGCCATCGGGCCACACCAGGTGGTTGCGCACAGCCGCCCAGAGTCCACAGGTCTCGGCGCAGGACTTCACCACAGTGCCCTGATCGTCCAGCAGATCCCACTGCAGCTGCACGCCGATCTGCTGCGTGAGCTGCGTGCGCCAGGTCTCCGCATCGATGGTGTCGCCGAAGGTGCCCCCGGCCGCATCGAGGGCCTCTCGCTGCGCTACGTCGCAGGGCACCGTGTCGCAGGTGCGACTCATTCCGAACATCGGCGCCCCCGCCGAGGTGGGCAGCGGTTCCCGCTGGCAGCGCTCCCCCCCGGTCATCTCGCGATCAAAAGGGCTCGAGCCGGAGTAACCGCCGAAAGCCGCCACCCGGTGACCCCCTGGCGTGGGCCGCTCCCAGCGCTCGATCCCGTACAGGGTGCTGGTCATCATGCCCTCGGACCAGCCGATGACGTAGATCCGCTCGGTGTCCACCCGACCCGTGGCCGCCAGCTCGTCGATCCAGGCGTCGATGTTGACCAGATCGGTGTTGTTCGCCACGTCCCAGTGAAGCGAGTCGTGGTGCCGCCCATCGTGCAGACCCGCCCATGGATAGTGCACGTTGCGCGACTGCAGCGACACCAGCACGAAGCCCGCGGGCCCGGTCTCACCGGCCAGCGGCCAGTCGACGGCCTTGTCGCGAAGCAGCGTGGCGTCGTACACGTCGTCGGCAACGCCGGACCCGCCGTGCAGGAACACCACCAGCGGCACGGGCCTGGCCACCGTGGCGGCGGGAGGCTCGTACACGCAGGCGAAGCGGGTGTGCCCCGCCCCGTCGGTGCGGCTGCGCGCAGGCGCATCGCTGAACCAAGGGTGATCGTCCACTCGGGTGGTCCGGCAGCGCGGCACGTCGCTCGTTGCGGTGACGGTCTCGCCCTCGCCGTTGGTGCAGGGGTCCGAGCCCGAGCAGGGCGTCAGCGGCGGGAACCCCGTCGTCGGATCGCAGCTGGCCTCCACCGCCGTGTCCGCGGTCTCGGTCGGCTGGACCTCGACGCTCGTGTCGGCGGAGCACACCGGCGTGGTCTCCGAGGATCGGGTGGTGGACTCGGGTGTCGGACACGCCACGAGACAAGCGAGCAGCATCGCGGACAAGGCACCTCCTCGGCGAGGAGGAACGCTGCGATGCGGCCGATATTGACCGCCGCGGCGCGGTCAGTCCACCCACTCGGCGTGCACCAGCTCCTGCCGGTCGCCGTCCACGAACCACAGCGTTCCGTCGGCGGGATCCACCGCGAACCCCGGCACGGACGACACGCCCAGGCTGCCCAGCACCTCGTGGTGCTCGGGGTCCGCGAGGGTCGTGCGCACCAGCCGCTCCCCGAGGGCCAGCAGCACGCTGCCGTCGGTGTCCACCGCCAGCGCAGACGCACGCTCCTTGCCCTTGGCCGACAGCCAGTCCAGGTCGCCACCGCGCTCGGCGTCGAAGGTGGCCAGATCCAGCTGCACGTGCTCGTCGCCGTCGAGCGTCTCGGGGTTGGCGATCAGCAAGTCACGCTGCGGATCGTAGGTGAGGGAGTCGGTGTGCTGCCGCACCACCGAGGCGTCCATGAAGCCGGGCAGGTAGCAGAAGTGCACGGAGCTGGTGTCGGTGTCGGCGTCGTACAGCAAGCCCACGTTGGGCACGGTCACGGCGTAGCGGCCTGCTCCGAGCGCCGCGACGTCGGTGAGGAAGGGCGTGCTCCACAGGTTCGGATCGTCGGGATCGGCTGCGTACAGCTGCTCGCTCGACACCACCTGCGACCACCCGTCGGCACCGCGCGCGTACACGCCTCGGGTCTGCTCCGACACCACCACCTGACCGTCGGGTGCCACGGACACCCCGGTGACCTGCACGTCTCCGAGCGCGAGCGCCTCCAGATCGATCCGCTCCACCTCCGCGAGCTCGAGCTCGGCGGTGCAGCCCATCCCCATCAACGCGACGGCCCATCCCCACATCGTGCGCATTCCACCCTCACAGTGCCCACATCAGGAGCCTAGCCGGCGCCGCTCCGACCCGCGCGATCTCCCTCGGGCCTTTCGTACTGGCGCTGCGTACACTGCGACCATGACCGTCTTGTTCATTCACGGACTCGAGAGCGGACCTGGAGGCACCAAGGTGCGCCGGCTCCGAGAGCTGGGCTT
>JAHQVJ010000202.1 GCA_019634415.1 Myxococcales bacterium | reverse complement strand
CGGGGACTGCAACGACGGTCGCGATCTCGACAATGACGGGCTCATCGACTGCGCCGACGGCGACTGCTGGCTCGATGCCTGGTGCGCAGAGGCCTGCGACAACGACATCGACGACAACGGCGACGGTCGGATCGACTGCGTGGATCCCATCTGCAGCGCCGATCCGGGGTGCGTCTCCAGCTGCCCGGTGTACGTGGCCAACACGGTGCCCCACACGCTCGACGGGACCACAGCCGGCCAGAGCGACAGCTACCAGGGGTCGTGCGACGACCACTACGGGAACCCCGAGGCCACCCTGGAGTTCACGGCGCCCGCAGCGGGGACCTACGTGTTCGACGCCTAGCTAGGGCAGCGATCCTGTGGGCTCGCGCTATCTGCGCGACGGCTGCACGGGCGTCGAGCTGACCTGCGGAGAGCAGCAGTCGGTGTCGGTGGATGGCTCTTGGCACCAGGTCTCGCACACCCTCGCGGCCAGCGAGACGGTGGTGCTCGTGGTGGACAACGCCCCGAACAGCAGCTTCACGGTGCACGTCGCAGAGGCGGAGGCTGCCGAGACGGACTGCGACGATGGGCGCGTGCGAGATCTGCGACGACGGGATCGACAACGACGGCAACAGCCTCGTGGACTGCGACGATCCCGACTGTGACGTGGCGTGCGACCACGTGACGCCGTTCAGCTCGGAGCTGGATCTGGTGTTGGCGGCAGGTCAGACCGTCGTGCTGGTGGTGGACAGCGGCGACGGCGGCAATGGGCAGATCATCCTCGAGGTGTCGAACTGATCCGCTGGCGCAGCGGCTACTCCAGTCCCTCGATGGGGACCATGAGTCGCCACGGCCGTGCGTGGTAGCCCGTCTTGGGCGACCCCTCGTGCGCGTCGTGCGTCACCACCTCCTCGACGGGGTGGTAGCCGTCGGTGAGGGGTCCCAGCAGCTGGTGGTTGCCTCCCAGCGCCAGCACCCAGTACCGCTCGCGGATCGCCCGACGGATCTCCGACAGTCCGTCCTCGTAGGGGCTGCCGTCGTAGTCGCAGTCCCACACCGCCATCGCGTGCAGGGAGGGTGGCTTGTCGGCGTAGACCGGGATCCAGGACGCGAAGGGGGAGAGCACCGGGCCCTCCACCTCGCGGGCCGCCTCCACGAACGCCCAGCCCACGGCCTCGTCTTCGGCCGTGGGGCGCAGCTTGACGGGATCGAGCAGGCCCGCGCCGTACAGCAGCTGTGCGAACACCGCCGTCATCGCCAGGGTGCGCAGCCCCGGGCGCTGCTCGTCGAGGGCAGCCGTGTGCGCAAGCACCACCCCGAAGGACAGCGACACCACCCAGATCATGGGCATGTGCACGTTGACGAAGCCGCCGTCGTGGGCGCGCATGATCATGGCGGTGCCCACGGCGGTGCCGGTGGTGGCGAGCCCGAAGATCCAGCGCCAGCTGGGCCACTGGATCGGCTGCCTGTACAGGCGCTGCAGCGTGGCACCCGCGGTCCAGGCGAGGAAGCTGGTGACGCCGGCCGTCACGCCCCAGTAGGCCAGCGCGGTGGGCACGAGCAGCGCGCCGGTCTCGGGCGGCGGGGGGTAGTAGGTGCCGACCCAGGCGACCCCGATGCCTGCGGCCATCGGCAGCACGGCGGCCATCCACAGCGGCAGGGCCTGTCGCTGGCGGACCGCCCACAGGTACACCGACAGGCCAGTGACCGTCACGGCTGCGGGAAGGGCCGTGCCCAGCTCGCGGAAGGTGTGCACGCGCGCGCGCTCCCACACCATGATGTGCGACGAGGGCACCTCCAGCAGGTAGGTGAGGAAGCCGCCGCCGCTGCGCCACTGCAGCAGCAGCACCACCGCAAGCGCGGGTCCCGCGGAGGCGAGCACGAACTGCAGGGCGGCGCGTCGGTGGCGCACCAGCAGCCCCAGCAGCAGCGGAAAGCCGAAGATGGCCGCCGAGTGCTTCACCAGGAAGGCCGCCGCCAGCAGCAACCCCGAGGCCACCGGTGCGCCGCGCTCGGTGCGCAGGGCCAGGGCGACGGACCAGCCGAGCAGCGCCAGCGACAGGCTGTCGGGGCGGACCATGTCGTAGAAGGCCCCCGAGGCGGGGTAGGCCCCCAGGAAGGCCACGGCGACGCCCGTGGCCAGGGTGCGGCTGCCGCCCTCGCCGCGCACCACGAAGGCCAGCGCACCCGCCGCCGTGAGGATGCCGAGCACGCTGACCACGCGCCCCAGCGCCGGAGACAGCCCGAACACCGTTCCCAGGGCCGCCAGCACGGCCGAGTAGCCCGGCGGGTAGATGAACGGCATGAAGTCCGGGTTGGGCTCCACGTACAGCGGCAGCCCCTGCTGCAGCCGCCAGGCGTGCGCCAGCATGCCCCCCTCCATCCACTCCAGGTCGAAGGGGTAGGGCACGCGGGCCCACCAGATGTAGGTCATAATCCCGACCACCAGCAGGCTCGCTAGGCCCACCAGCAATCGCTCCACCACAGGTAGCGCACGCGTCACGGGCCCATCTTTACCGCACCAGGATAGACCCCGCTCCATGCTTCAAGCTCTGGCCGAGCTTCGAGAACGCCCCGTCCGCCTGGTGGTGCTTGTCTGCTGCACCGTCGTCACTGTGGTCCACCAGGCCCTGCGCTGGGACTGGTACATCGACGACGCGGGGATCTGCTTCGCCTTCGCGCGCAACATCGCAGCGGGCGAGGGCGTGGTGCCCTGGCCCGGGGGGGAGCGGATCGAGGCGGTGAGCGACCCGCTGTGGGTCTTGCTGCTGGCCTTCTTCGAGCTGCTGGGCCTCGACGGCTTCCAGGTGGCCAAGCCGTTGGCCATGGCGATGGCGCCCGTCACCCTGTTCGTGTGCTGGCGGCTGGCTCGGCTGGCCCTTCCCGAGCACATGGGCGACGGCGCCCTGGTGGCCCCCATTCTCCTGGCCATGAACGCCCAGTTCGCCATCTGGAGCACCTCGGGACTCGAGAACGGCCTGTTCTGCTTGCTGCTGTCGCTGGCCATCTGGCGCACGCTGCTCGACGTACAGCAGGGGGGATTCCCCTGGTCGTCGGTGCTGTACCTGCTGTTGGCCTGGACGCGCCCCGAGGCCATCTTGTACGCGGCCCTGGGCGGCTTCTGGTTCATGATCTTCTGGCTTCGGCGCGGTCGGAGCTGGCGCGGTGTGGGCGTGTGGCTCGCGGTCTTCTGGATCCCGTCGCTGGTGCTGCAGGCCTGTCGGGTGGCCTACTTCGCCTGGCCGCTGCCCAACACCTACTACGCCAAGATCGAGTCGCGTGGCGTGACGCCGCTGGACTGGAACGAGCGCGGCTGGAACCAGCTCCGCGGCTGGGCCCAGCGGCTGTGGCAGGGCTACTACGCGCCCGGGTATCTGCTCGGCGTCACGGGCATCGGTGGGCGAGGCATGTGGGTGGGCGCTGGTGTGTTCACGCTGCTGGCGCTGTCGCTGCTGTGGCCGGGGCCAGACAAGCTGCAGGAGCTGTGGTTCTGGCCCGATCTACCACCGGCTCCGGCCGCCCTGCGGATCGCGCGGGTGATCGGCATGGCCGCTGCGGGACTCCTGCTGCCGCTGCTCGCCCTCGGGCGACCTGGCGGCAAGGTGCTCGTGATCTGCGGGCAGAGCCTGGCGGTGGGCTTGCTGTGGGGGGTCTACACCAACGGTGACTGGATGGGCGCCTACCGTTGGATGAGCCTGGTGACCGTGCCGGCATCGGTGGTGCTCGGCACCGGCTTGGTGCACGTGATCGATCACGTGGAGCTGTGGTCCTCGGGCCAGCGCCGGTGGCGCGAGGCAGGCTGGGTCACCGCCAGCGTGTTGGTCGGGCTGTGGATGTCGCCCAACCTGAGCCAGGCGCGCGACCACATGGTGTGGAACATGAACGAGACCACGGAGTCTGTGAAGCGCCGCGTCGACCACACCCGCTGGGTGACCCAGCGCACGTTCTACGAGGGCGAGATCGTCAACCTCGACGTGGACCAGGGAGCGCACCTGTTCTGGGCGCCCGACTACGTGGAGGTGGACATGGCCATGCTGGTGGACGTGGCCATGGCGCGGCACTGGTACCAGCAGCGCAGCTTCATCCAGGAGCACGTCTACGACGAGATGCAGCCCACCTTCGCCCACGTCGGCGGGTGGTGGGCCAAGCACAGCGGGCTGCGTCGCTACCCGGGGTTCGAGGAGACCTACTTCGAGCTGCCGACCTACATCGATCCGCGCTGGGACGGACCCTTCCGCAACGTGTTCGCGCGGCGGTCGATGGTCATGATGGACGCCGCCGAGGCCGCTGTGCGCGGCGGGGACACGGTGCGGTTCGAGGGGGGGGTGACCCTGCGGGGCCTGTCCACTCCGACGGCCTGGTCGCCCGGCGTCAGGGGCTACCTCGAGGCCCCCATCCAGCTCGACGCTCCGCGCGAGGCCGACCAGGAGATCCGGCTGCTCGTGTTCCTGGCGGGCGAGGAACGCACCGTGAGCTGGCAGGTGCCGCTGGGCTACAACATGTACCCACAGGCGTGGTTCGAGCCCGATCAGGTGTTTCGGGGCAAGCACGCCGTGACCGTGCCTGCTGGCCTGCCCCTGGGGGTCTACGACCTGGGGTTCGTGGTGCTGGGGCCCGACGGCGCGGTGCTGCCAGCGCTCACCGAGGAGCGCGTCGAGAAAGGGGAGTCGGCCGCGCCTCCTCGGTTCGCCGAGGGAGAGGCGCTGTTCGAGCGGCGCATCGAGGTGGTGAGTGCCGAGGTGCTCGAAGAACGCGTCGCCGAGACGCGGCGAGCCGTGCACGTGTTCTCGCGGGACGGTCGCTGTGAGCGGGCGGAGCACGCCTGGATCGTGACCAAGCGCCACCGCCCCAAGAACTGGGAGTGGCACGACCTGCAGCGCCCTGTGGTGGCGCGTGCCATCGCCGACTGCTGGGCGGGGCGCGCGGAGACGGAGCCCGATCGGGCAGTAGAGCACCTCGATCGCGCGCACTGGTGGGACCACTGGAGCGAGGAGCTCGATCGCGTGGGCACACCGCTGGCCGAGCGCTTGCTCGCCGAGGGGCTGTCGGCGCGCGAGGCCCAGGACTGGGAGACGGCCTACCGGCGGTTCGCGGCGGTGCTGAGGTTCCAGCCCTGGCGCGCCTGGGCGAGGCGCCACGCCGAGGAGGCCCGCGATCATCGGCTCGGCCTCACCGACGACGTGCGCATCGGCATCGGCGGCGAAGACGATCTGCGTGCCTGGGAGGAGCAGCAGGCGGCCCAGGAGGCGCCCGCGGCAGAAAACCCCTGAACGGATCCGGGTGCGGGCCGATGGGACCAGACGCCTGGGGGTGTGGTGACGAACACGCCGACGGCGGTGCTCGAGCCTGGGCGACGAGTGGCCGACTACGAGATCACCCGTGTGCTCTGCCGCGGGGGCATGGCGGTGGTCTACGAGGTGGTGCACACCGCCTTCGGCTCGTCCTATGCGCTCAAGCTGCCCGACCCGCGACTGCTCGCGCGCTGCGGCCGCTCCGCCCGATCCCAGCTGTTCACGCGGCTGCGACGCGAGGGCCGTGTGCAGTCCAAGCTGGACCACCCCAACCTCGTACGGGTGCACAACCTGCTCGATGTGGACGGGGTGCCAGCCCTGGTGATGGACTTGGTGCGCGGACCCACGCTGGCAGATCTGCTGAAGCGGCGCTCGCAGCTGTCGTGGGCACAGATCGACGCGCTGGGGCAGGGCATGATCATGGGGCTGTGCGCCGCCCACGACGCAGGCGTGGTGCATCGCGACATCAAGCCACCGAACGTGCTCGTGGTCTGCGTGGACGGGCGGTGGATCCCGAAGCTGGCCGACTTCGGCTTGGCCAAGGAGCTACCTCGCGCCGCGCCGCCGCTGGGGGAGGACCTCACGCTGACTGGTCAGGTGATGGGCACGCTCGGCTACATGCCGCCCGAGCAGATGCTCGACAGCAAGCACATCCACCCTCGGGCAGACGTGTTCGCGCTGGGTGCGGTGCTCTTCGAGCTGGTGATGGGGCAGCCCATCTGTGGGGCGCTGCGTGTGGCGGACGCGTCCACGGTGCAGCTCGGCCTACGGCGGCTCGAGGCGCGGGGGGACGTGCCCACCCGCATGCGCACCGCGATCACCGAGGCCCTGGCGGGCCGGCCTCCGGTGGATGCACACGGGCTACTGGCTCTGTGGCGTAAGAAGCCTGGCGGGGCTGCGCTCTGGCGCCGCCCAGCCACCTGGGCCGCGAGCGTGGTGATCGGCGGCCTGGTTGCGGCAGGCAGCGTGCTGGTGGCCTTGGCGGGCGTGCGGGCGCTGCTGCTCGCCGTGGGTGCCTGACCACCAGGACGCAGCCTCCTTCGTCTACGGCTTCTTCGTCACGCAGGCGGGATCGGCGGCGCAATCGGTGTCGCCGCAGTCCACGTCGCCGTCGTCGTCGAGGTCTCGTCCGTCCGTGCAGTCGGATTCTGCGCCCTCGAGCTCCGCGATGTTGAGCACGTAGTCTCCGGTCTTGCCGCCGTATCCGTCCACGTTCACGATGAGGGTCTCGCCCTTCTTCGCGGTGTACACCAGCTGCGACTGCAGTCCGATCCAGTCGTCGTTGCACGCGAAGTCGATGACCCCGCAGGCGGTGCTCAGCGACAGCGCGGTGTCGTACTTCGAGCCCACCGTGTCGAACACGTAGGTGGCGGCTTGGGGGGCGGTGTACTCGATCTGTGTGTCGCTCGCGACGAACTTCTTCTTGTAGTACTTGCCGTACTTCTTGAGGTACTTGGTGAAGCAGCTCGGGGTCACGTCGTCGGGGTTGCCGATGGTGCTACCGACCAAGGTCTCTGGGAGCGCGCCCGTGGCCACCAGATCCGGACAGCCGCAGATCGGCTCGTCCACGCACTGCGGATCGTCGCAGTCCACCAGCTTGTCGTTGTTGTCGTCGATGCCGTTGTCGCACACCTCCTCGCATGCCAGGTCGCCCGCGCAGTCGGCATCGGCGCAGTCCAGGTCGCCGTCGAAGTCCTCGTCGAACCCGTCGGCACAGTCGGCCTCCGTGGGGCTCACGGCGTAGGCGCCCAGCTCGTAGATGCCCTCACCGCCGTCCAGGATGACCAGGATCTCCTCGTCCTGTGCCATCGTCACCACGATGGCCTCTCCCGCCGCGCCGGGTTCGTCGACACACTCCCCCTCGGTGCCCCCACAGACGTCGCGCGTGTACAGGACGGCGTCGAATCCGGTGGCACCGTTGGTCACCAGGAATCCGTAGTCGCCTGCTGCAGGTGCGGTGAAGTCGAAGATCAGATCCGCCTCCCCGTCACCGCCGCAGGTTCCAGCGTCGTCGTCTTCCGCGCCCACGGTGGTCCCGGTGACAACCGAGGGCACCGCGTTGCCGAGGGTGTCTTCGACGCAGTCCACATCGGTGTCCGAGTCGGAGTCCGTGTCGGCATCGGTGTCCGAGTCGGTGTCCGTGTCGGCATCTGCGTCGGTGTCGGACGTGGTGTCCGTGTCCGTCTTGTCTCCCGAGCAAGCTATCAACATGCATAATGCGAAATATCTGGCCACATCCCACCTCTTTCGTGTGAGGTGCGATGCTAGCAGCTGGACCCTCCTCCTCGCAGCAAGAGGATGTCATCGCGACAATCAACGGGGTTGATTGAGCGCCAGGCAAGCCTGGGTAGGAGGAAGATGAAGTAGACATCGAAGCCTACGAGCAGCCTTGTGGGTTCGAATCCCACCCGGCCAAAGGGTGACGCCAGGCCGGAACCGAGTGTTGCGCCGCGTTGGGCGACTGACGGGGTGAAGCGTACACAGGGGGTTTGTGGGCCGTGTGGTAGCCCCGAAACAAGTATGGTCGTGGTGGCCGACGCGATGGTCAACGCGGAAGGCAACACTCTGCGCCTCCATGTCATGGGGCGTCGAGCCCACCGGGGTCCCAGAGCACGGCACGCAAGCACAACGGGCTGCCCAGGAACCTGGGAGATCTCTTTCCCTTCTCCTCCGAACCACCGCGCAGGTCCCGCGGAGACCCGGACCAGGCCACCCCAAGGGCCAGCGATCTCTGCCCGGGGTGAGAGCGAAGAAGAATCGCCGGAGGAGGCCCGAAGGCCGAGATACAGCACGAGGCCGAGGGTGGGCAGGAGCAGTCGGAGCACTCCATACTACCGGTAAAACCAGGGAACCTGCTCGATGGGACCTGGCGGAGGGAAGGGGGTGCCGAACTATGCAGCCTTGGAGGGACAGATGGCCGGCCGACCGATGCCGACTTCCATCTCAACGAAACGATCAAGGATAGCCACACTTGCGAGGCAGATGCCCGAGGCAGCGATTCGCTCGCTGTCGCACCACATCGACCTGGACTGGATGGCCGAGGCCTATCGGCGCACCCGGAAGGACGGAGCCGTCGGCGTGGACGGACAGACGGCAGAGGACTTTGCCTCCGATCTGGAGGCGAACCTGCAGTCGCTGCTCGACCGTGCCAAGAGCGGAGCCTACCGAGCGCCTCCGGTCCGTCGGGTCGACCTCCCGAAGGGAGGCGGACAGACGCGGCCCATCGGGGTTCCCACGTTCAAGGACAAGGTCCTCCAACGTGCGGTCCACATGGTGCTGGAACCCCTCTACGAGCAGGACTTCTACGACTGCTCCTATGGGTTTCGCCCCGGCCGCTCCGCGCACGACGCCTTGGACGCCGTGCGGGAGGCCGCCCACGTGCTGGGTGGTGGCTGGGTGCTGGATGCCGACGTGTCGAGCTTCTTCGACACGATCGACCACCAGCAACTTCAGGATCTGCTCCGCCGACGAGTAGCCGACGGAGTGGTGGTACGCCTCATCGGGAAGTGGCTGAATGCCGGGGTCATGGTGGATGATCGCGTGACGCGACCGGACGTCGGGACCCCCCAGGGTGGGGTGATTTCCCCACTCTTGGCGAACATCTACCTGCACGAGGTCCTCGACCGATGGTGGTTCGAAGAGGTGGTACCCCAGTTACGGGGCCGCGCCTCTCTGATTCGCTACGCCGTCGACTTCCTCCTTCTCTTCGAACGGAGGGACGACGCAGAGCGCGTCCACCGGGTCCTCCCACGACGCCTTGGGCGGTTTGGGCTGACACTGCATCCGGAGAAGACGAGGCTGGTTCCGTTCCGCCGCCCGAAGGGCGGAGGAGGCCCCAAGCCAGGAACCTTCGACTTTGTCGGGTTCACGGTTCACTGGGGCAGGAGCCGTGCGGGTGGCCATGTCGTGAAGACCCGGACGGCCTCGAGTCGACTGAATCGAGCGATCACGGCCGCCTATGCGTGGATGAAGCGGCATATGCACGACCCGATCCCCTACCAGGCGGCAGCCCTCGGGCGCGCCCTGCGGGGCCATGACGAGTACTACGGCAGGCCAGGGAATTTCCAGCAACTGGAGAAGCTCCGGCCCGCCATAGAACGCCGATGGAGGCAGGTACTAGCACGCCGATCGCAGCGTGGAATGCCCTGGCATCGATTCGCGTGGGTTTTGAGGAGGTTTCCCTTGCCCAAGCCACGGATCCGGCGGAAGGGCCGAACGCAGCTAAGGCTAGCGAACGCGTAGTTTGAGGAGCCGGATGCGGGAAATCTGCACGTCCGGATCTGTGGGGGGTCGGGACCGTGAGGTCCCGGCCTACCCGACGTCGCGATGCTACCGGTTGCCGCTCCGCGCCTGGACTTGCAGCACTCCCTGCACTCGCTCGCACGCTCGCTTGTTCCAGTCCCAGTGCAACCCCGGATCAGAGGGGCAGAGTTCCGGAGTTCTCTCGCGACCCGGAAGATCAGCCGAGCTTGGGGCGCACCAGGAAGCGGCGCATGGCTGCCGCCATCCAGCCATGGTCCTGCGATCCGCACTGCTCGCGCACGGAGTGCATCGACAGCATGGGGTTGCCCACGTCCACCGCGCGCACGCCCAGGCCCGCTGCCAGCAGCGGCCCCACGGTGGAGCCACAGGCCATGTCGGCCCGGGTCGTGAACCACTGCACGGGCACCTCCGCCTCCTCGCACAGCATGGCGAACATCGCCGAGGTGGAGCCCTCGCTGGTGTAGCGCTGGTTGACGTTGAGCTTGATGGCTGGACCCGCCCCCATGCGGGGAGCGTGCTCTGCGTCGCTCTTGTCGGAGAAGCCGGGGTGCACGGCGTGGGCCATGTCGGCCGAGATCACGAAGCTGTGGGCCAGGGCGCGCGACAGCGTGCCGGGCCCCTGCGGCACGGCGTTGGTCATGATGGTGCGCATCACGTGCTCCAGGGCCCGCCCCGCGGCTCCTCGCTGGGTGCGGCTGCCGATCTCCTCGTGGTCGAACATCGCCACCACGGTGGTGTGGTCGACGGGGCCGTCGTCGATGGCGGTGGTCAGCGCCTCCAGTGCGGCGTGGCACGAGCCGAGGTTGTCGAGGCGTGCCGAGAACACGAACTCGCCGTTCGCCCCGCCCACGGTGGGGGTGGCCAGATCGAACAGGCTCAAGTCCCAGGTGGTCACGTCGTCGGGCGCGCAGCCGACCTCGGCCGCCAGCAGGGCGCGTAGCGGATCGCCGTCGTCGTCGTCGCAAAGGGCGAAGACGGCCGGCAGCTGGGTCTGGTTGTTGAGCTTGAGGCCCTCGGAGTTCACCGTGCGGTTGAGGTGGATGGCCAGCGTGGGCACGCGAGCCACGGGTCGTCGGACGTCCACCAGGTGCGAGGTGATCGAGTCGCCGGCCTTCACGTGGACCACGCCCGCCATCCCCAGGTCGCGATCCACCCAGGTGGCGACCTGCACCCCGCCGTACACCTCCACACCGAGGCGAACGTAGCCGTGGGAGCGCTGCAGCGGCTGCGGCTTCACCCGTAGGTTGGGGGAGTCGGTGTGGGCCGCGATCACGCGGAAGCCCGCGTCTACCACGGGCTTGTTGCCCACCACGAAGGCGAAGATCGAGCCCTCGTCTCGCACGTAGCCGCGAAAGCCTGCCGGGAGTTGCCGCGGCGGATCGGCCACTCGCACGGCCTCGAAGCCCCTGGCGCCCAGGTGGCTGGCCACCGTGGCCACGGCATGATGAGGCGTGGGAGAGGCGTCCAGGAAGGACACGAAGCGGTCGACGATGGCATCGTTCATGGGGCGGGCCGTCGGGGAATCGGTTGCGGTTGCCGGTGCGTCTGCCGTGCTTACCTGAACGAGCCTCCACTCGCACTCGGGGTGTGCACATGGCGGCCGTCGAGCACGGTTTCAAGGCAGAAGTTCAGCAGCTCCTCAACCTGATGATCCACTCGGTGTACTCGGATCGCGAGGTCTTCCTCCGCGAGCTCGTGTCCAACGCCGCGGACGCGCTCGACAAGGCGCGCTTCCTGGGGCTGACCGACAAGGATCTCGTGCCCGCGGTGGGGGAGAGCGAGGCCATTCGGATCACGGTGGACGGTGACGCAGAGACGATCACCATCGACGACGACGGCATCGGCATGACGCGCGACGAGATCGTCGAGAACCTCGGCACCATCGCTCACTCGGGCACCAAGGCGTTCCTGGAGCAGCAGACGGCCCAGGCCGAGGAAGGAGGAGCTCCCAAGCTGATCGGGCAGTTCGGCCTCGGCTTCTACTCGGCCTTCATGGTGGCCCACGAGGTGGAGGTGGTCAGTCGGTCCGCCCAGCCCGATGCGCAGCCCGTGCGCTGGACCAGCAAGGGGGAGGGGACCTACACCCTCGAGGAGGGCGAGCGCGAGCATCGCGGCACCTCCATCACCCTGCACCTGCGCGAGGACTGTGCTGACTTCGGGGAGGTCGAGAAGCTGAAGAACGTGGTGCGCAAGCACTCCAACTTCTTGCCCTGGCCCATCGAGGTCGACGGTGATCAGGCCAACTCGGGCAAGGCGCTGTGGGTCGAGCCTCCCAGCCAGGTCACCGACGACGAGGCCAACGCCTTCTACAAGTCCGTCGCCGTGGACTGGCAGGATCCCGCGCGTCGCATCCACGTGTCGGTGGACTCACCGCTGCAGTACAGTGCCTTGCTGTTCGTGCCGCAGGTGCGGCCCTTCGACTTGTTCCATCCCGAGGCCGCGCGGGGACCGAGGCTGTACGCTCGGCGCGTGCTCATCGAGGAGCACGCCAAGGCGCTGCTGCCCGAGTGGCTGCGGTTCGTGCGAGGTGTGGTGGACTCCGAGGACATCGCGCTCAACGTGTCACGCGAGATGGTTCAGAAGACCGCCGTCGTCCGCAAGATCAGCGAGGCGCTGACGAAGCGGATCCTCAAGGACCTCGGCAAGTGGTCCAGGCAGGCCGAGCCCGAGCCGGTGCCCGAGGAGGGGGGAGACGACAGCGACGAGGCACCCGTCGAGGCACCTCCGAGCTACGCCGACTTCTGGCGGAACTTCGGGGTCCTGCTCAAGGAGGGCTACTACCACGCCCGCGCTGCGTGGGGAGACGAGCTGCTGCCGCTGCTGCGCTTCAACGCCCTGTCCCACGACGACGAGACCGGGCTGATGTCGCTTTCGGACTACAAGGCGGCGATGCCCGAGGAGCAGGACACGATCTGGTTCCTCACCGCCGAGTCGCGGTCGTCGGCGCTGGCGTCGCCGCACCTCGAGGCCTTCCGCAAGCGTGGCTGGGACGTGCTGCTGCTCACGGATCCGGTGGACGAATGGCTCGTGAGTGCGCTCGATGCCTTCGACGAGGTCCCCCTGAAGTCGGTGAGCCGGGGGGAGCTGGACCTCGAAGACGAGTCCGAAGAGGCTGCCGAGGACAAGGCCGACATGGAGTCCTTCACCCCGTGGGTCAAGGAGCTCCTCGGAGATCACGTGGCCGACGTGCGGGAGTCCTCGCGTCTGACCGACAGTGCCGTGGTGTTGGTGGATGCCGACGACGGGATGTCCGCCAACATGGAGCGCTTGCTGCGCGAGAGCCAGCAGGCCATCCCCGGCATCGGATCCAAGCGGATCCTGGAGCTGAACCCGCGTCACCCGTTGATCCGGAACCTCGCGGAGATGCGAGACAAAGGGCACGAGGAGACGGCGGCACAGATCGCGCGGATGCTGTACGACGATGCCCTGCTCCTGGAGGGAACCGTCACCGAGCCCGCCGCCATGGGCAAGCGTCTGCAGGACCTGCTGACCAGGGCGTCCGAGGCCGCTCTGGGGTAGTGCGTCGGCCTCCTCCGTTGGGAGGCAGGCCCGCGTCGGTTACGCTGCACTCCATGTGCGTCCCCGAGGCGCGGTTCTGGACTCTCAATCTATGAAAGTTGCTCTCTTCTTCGACGGAAAGAACCACATGAAAGATCTGCGTCGCGCGACGCAGGATCGGTGGCTCGATCACGGTGCTCTGGCCGAGTGGGCGGTGCGCTACGTCGGAGGGGAGCAGTTCGTGGGCGCCTGGTACTACACCGGCGTACCCACAGCGCAAGACGATCAGGGGGAGCGGCACGCCCTGTCGGATCTCCTGGAGGAGCTGGAGAAGCGGCCTGGCTTCTACGTGCGTCGCTTCAACCGGCTCGCCACCACACGCGAGTGTCCCCACTGCGCACAGACCATCTCCTACACGGAAGAGAAGATGGTGGACACGTCGCTCGTGGCCGACATGATCTCGCTGGGCATGCGCAACGCCTTCGATGCGGCCGTGGTGTTCTCGGGCGATCTCGACATCGCTCCGGGCCTCGCCGCCCTGTCGGCGATCGGTAAGCCCGCATGGATCGCCACCTTCGGCGACTTCGGGCTGTCGCGGAGCTTGGTGCGGCAGGCATGGTCCCACATCGATCTGCTGAAGCACATCGAGGACTTCGCCTACCCAGGTCTGGGGGACGCGCCGGCGGCCCGTCCAGCCGTCATGCGTCCCGAGGAAGTGGATCGCGAGATGCTCCGAGAGCTGAAGCGCGCGGAGTCCCACTTCCTGGCGGGCGGTGGCTTCGTGGGGGCGCACTACTTCATCCATCGCTGGAAGGGCCACGCGATCCCGGATGCGCCCGAGGCTCGGCGTCAGTCCGTGCAGCGCCTCATGGATCTGCACTACGTGGAGACCTACCAGGTCGACGGCAAGACCGCGCTGCGGTCGATGGCCAATGGAGCGTCGAACGGTGCCGATCCCTCCGAGGCGGTCACGTTCACCAACGGCGGCGGCCTGGAGCTCGACGACGAGGAGACGCTGGAGCTGCGCGTGAGCGGCGAGGTGATGCGTCGGGTGCAGAAGGCCGAGCCCGGACCCACCGGAAAGTAGCTACCAGCCCATGGCTGCCGCAGCTGCCAAGGCGCGCTGCAGCAGGCCCTCCAAGGTGCTGGGATCCAGCCGCACACCGCTCACTCGCAGCCGCACGTCGTCCACCTCGAGGGTGCCTTCGGCCGACAGGGCGAGCAGGTGCTCCCGCGCGTCGGGCCCCAGTAGCTCTCGCACGGCCTCGGGATCGTAGCCCTTGATCACGAAGCGGCTGTCGAACTGCGGGTCGCCCACCTGGATGTCCTGCCCCACGGACCAGTAGCCGTCGGGTCCGTGCTGGGGAAGCACCTGCAGACCGTTGCTGCGATGGGGACGGAACACCACCGTCAGATCGGCGGCAAAGCCCGTCGAGGTGCGAACGGGCCACATCCCCACCCGCCGCCCGTCCACCGCTCCTGCTGCGGCCGGGTAGGCAGGCAGGAGCGTGAGGGTGGTGCGCTCGGCCAGGGTGGTCCACTGGTCCACGGTGTCGGTCAGGGCAGAAGGAGGTGCGACCGCCGTGCGCGAGGCCGTCAGGGCGGCGGACAGCCCTCGCAGATCGTCCACCAGCGCCTGGAGCTCCTCGGAGCTCGCCAAGGGCTGTCTCAGGGAGACACGGACGGCGTCGTCGGTCACCACCAGATCGCGCCACTTCCGCAGAATGCGCAGTAGCTGTCCGCGCACCTCGTCGTCCAGCAGCGCCTGCACGAGGTGGGGCTCGTCGCCCTGAGCCTCCAGCACCCGATCCAGCTCCTCGTCGAGGAGGCGCACGTCGGGTGCGCGCGCCCTGCGCCACAGGCGCTCCGACAGCCCGCGTCGACGCAGCAGCAGGCCGAGCCCCAAGGGGCGCTCGTGATCGAGCACTCCCCAGCACACCATGGTGCGCTCTGGGCCGTGGCCCACCATCACCTGACCGACCCAGATCCGCTGCTCGCCGAGGTGGCCGTGTAGCGACAGGCCACGGGTGTCGGCGGGGAGCCCCAACCGTCGAGCCACGGTGTGGTACGCCTCTGCCACGGCGAGCTGACGCCACCCCCGGCGGAGGAAGAAGAACAGGCCGGCGACGGTGATGGCACTCCCCAGCGCCACGCAGAGGAGTCCGAGAAGTGCGTCCATCTGGCTAGAAGCGGACCACGGTGCCCGCGCTGATCTGCGGCAGGAAGCCCGAGGGCTGCAGGCCCGACTCGATGATGCCCCAGTTGGCACCCCACCAGGCGCCCGCGGCGAGGTTCACGTTGATCCCGAGCTGGTCGAGCACCATGTAGTTCAGACCCAGGCGCCCACGGCCTCCCCCTGCCCAGTCGGCACCGAACTCGGGGTCCGGGTCGTTGTAGTACCGCACGAAGATGAAGTCCGCGCCCACGTAGGGCTGCGCTTTGCCCAGGTCGAAGTCGTAGATCAGTCCGACGTTCATGGGGAAGATGACGTCCCAGCGGTTGGCGACGCCCTGCTCCAGGGCGACGTCGGGGGGCAGGATCCGGTTGACCGTGTAGGCCTCCACGCCCGCGATCACGTTGAGTCCGGCCACCACGCGGGCCGAGGCCTCCACGCCCACCGTGATGAAGTCGAAGGTGTAGTAGTTGCTGTAGCCGCCGCGTCCGGCGATCTGAAAGGTCCGAGGATCGCTGTCGTCGGTGGTCGGCCTCGTGGTGCGCACCCGGCTCGAGGTGGAGCGCTGCGTGCGTGCGGGCTTGGCTGCCTTGTCGGGCTTCGAGGCGCGGCGGTCCTGGCGGTCCTGCCTGCGGCTACTGGACTGCACCAGGCCCGTGTTCTCGGCATCCTCCCCGGAGGGAGCATCCATCATGCCCTCGGGGATCGGCCGACGCTGGGCCACCGGCTGCGGCCGGGGGACCTCGCGTGTGGCTGCGGTGGACTGCTCTGCAGCAGGCTCCGCCTGCACCGAGCCCGGATCGGCGAACTGGATCGCCTCGAGCTCCGACACGCTGATGTCGTCGACGGAGCTGCCGAAGGTGATCGCTGCGGCGTCGGCATCGAGGCTGGCGGCTGGTGCGGGAGGGGGTGGGGGCTCGGGCTGCGGCGCAGGAGCGGTGGGAATCGAGCGAGTGGGTGGTGCTTCGGCCACGGCATCGTCGAAGTCGAGATCCATCTCGGGATCCGTCTCCAGCGTGTCCTCCACCTCGAAGTCTGCCGTGGTGGGCTTGGCCGCTTCCGCCTCGCGTGGGTTCACGCCGGTGAGCATCTCCCGGATCACGGGCGTGATCTCGTTGGCCATGCCCGTGGGATCGGAGGGAATGGTGTAGTTGTGGGTGCGCGCCACGCTCTGACCATCGAAGAACACCAAGGTCAGCTGCAGCTCGTTGCCGGTGGCGCGCAGGCGGCCAGCCAGCATCTCGTCGGCCTCGTTGGAGGCGACGATGCCACCGAGACAGCGAGCATTGCCCAGGCACCAGTCGTTGAGCCCGCTGGGAACCGTGCTCAGCTCGACCACTCGGCTGACCTCGGGCGCGAAGTCCAGCTCGGACGACAGCAGCTGGTGCACGGCGAAGCGCTGCTTGTCGTTGACCGTGTCGTCGCCGAGCAAGGGGCTCAGCACCACCGCGCCAGCGTGGGCAGCAGAGGGAAGGAGAGTGATGCCCAAGAGGAATAGGGCAACGATGGAGTTCGGCATTGGGGCTCCCGCCATCCAATCGTCAGGATAGCCTGGCGCATGTTCCGCGCGCTCATCGTTGCGCCTGCCGTGCCCCCGGACGCCCGCGGGAACGGGCCCCGCGCCGTCCTTCGGCTGGCCCGCAAGCTTCGTGGGCATGGGGACGTTCGGCTCGTCGCGGGATTCTCCCGTGCGGCGGAGCGGCTGCCACAGGGGTCGGTGGGCGTGGATCTCCGGGGGCGCCGTCGGCGCGGCGCGTGGCTGCGGTTGTGGCGAAGCGCTCGGCGGCAGGTGGCGCAGTGGCGACCGGACGTGGTGTTGGTGGCGGGGCTGGGTATGCCGTCGCTGGGGGTCCGGACGGTGGCCGTGGTGCATGCAGCAGAGACCTCGAGTCGGCTGCGCGCCTTGCCGTGGACGCGGATCGGAGGGCATGCGGCCGATGTGGTGCTGGTGGCACACGAGGGCGTTCGCCGCCGGGTGGCTGCCGCCGGGGTGCCCGCCTGGCGAACCGAGGTCCTGCCAGTGGGCATGGAGGTGGGCGAGCCTCGGGCCATGCCCGCTCCGGGTCCACTGCGGGTCGTGCACGTGGGCGTCATCGCACCCGCCCGCGGGCAGCACGTGACCATCGATGCCGTGAGCCGACTGCCGCCCAGCTACAAGCGCCGGGTGCACCTGGTGGTGGCGGGTGCCGTGGGGGATGGACGCTACGTCGCTCAGCTGCGCATCGCTGCCCGGGGACAGCCGGTCACGCTGGCTCCCGAGGACGGGCAGCCCGACCAGACCCTGGCAGACAGCCACCTGGCGGTGTTCGTGCCTGCCGTGGACGTGGGTGCCCCCGACGAGGCACTGCGGGCCATGGCGATCGGTCGGCCGGTGCTCTGGTCCCACCATCCGCTGCTGCGGACGGCCATGGGGGGCTGCGGCCTGCGGGTTGCGCCCAGCAGCGTGGACGACGTGCGCAACGCGCTCATCGAGGCGCTGGTGTCGACGGATCTAGAGGCCTTGGGCCGGCGCTGCCACGCTCACGTGCGTGCGTCCCGCTCGTGGGAGCGCCTGTGGCCACGCTGGAAGCAGCTCATCGGCATCACGTGAAGGCGTTGCGGATCCGGCTCAATTGGCGCCCGATGGCGCTGTGTTGCGACAGCTGCAGCTCTCGGGCACGCAGCTCGGCTCGAACCAGCTCCGCCTCGCCCTCGTCGCGCTGACCGCAGGTCAGCATCGCCGCTGCCTTCACGCCGAGGGCCAGCAGCCCCGGTGGCGTCAGCGGGTCGGTGTCGAGGGTCTGAAGAGCATTGTTCGCCAGCCGTAGCGCCTCGGGTCCCTGGCGCTGAGCCACGCGGATCCGCGCCAGCTCCACCAGCGCGTTGGCAGCGAGCAGAGGCTCGTTGCGCACCGCCCAGTTGTAGACCGCGGTGGCGTAGCGCAGGGCGGGGTCGAGATCGCCGTCGTAGCGGTGGGCCATGCCGAGCAGCAGGGTACAGCGCTGCACCAGCGACACCTCGCCAGCGGCGTGCTCGATGCGAATGGCCTCCTTGAAGTGGGCGATGGCGCGCGCGGTGTCCTCCTCCAGGATGGCCAGCCGCCCGAGGTTGGCGTGGACCGTGGAGGCGTTGGCCTGCAGTCCGCTGGACTGGGCCACCGACAGCGCCTGCTGCAGGACCGTGCGGGCCTGATCGGGCTGTCCCGCCTCCACGAACATGGCCCCGAGGTTGCCGCAGGCAGTGATCCAGATGGGCACGGTGCCGTGGCGCCCGACGATCTCCACGGCACGGCGCTGGTGGCGGATCGCGCGCTCGATGTGCCCCAGTCCCAGGAGCTGGGACGCCAGGTTCTGGCGGGTGCGCCCCTCGGTGGCCTCGTCGCCGAGCTTCTCCGACAGGGCCACCGCCCGGCGGAAGGTCTCCATGGCGGGCTCGCCGCGCTTGGCCAACACGATGCCGAGGGAGTTCAGTGCTATCTGCTCGTCGCGGGGGCTCGCGGCGGCCCGCATCAGGCCGAGGGCCGCCACGAGGCAGGCGTGCGCATCGTCGAGGCGCCCCACCGCCGCGTTGGTCATGCCCAGATCGGACAAGGCGCGCGCGTGCAGCACCCGATGTCCGGATCGGGCGGCGAGGCCGCGGCTCTCCTCGAGATGGATCAGGCCTGCGTGGGGGTCGCCCGAGTAGCGCAGCGTGGTGCCCAGACACTTCAGCGTGGACGCCAGCAGGATCGCGTCCTCGGCAGCCCGCGCCAAGCTCACGGCTTGCTCGGCGTGGGCCCTTGCCGCAGCGTGATCTCCGAGATCCACACAGACGGAGGCCAGGTGGGTGCGGATCACCGCCTCCTGAGCCGTCGACAGGGTGTCGAGCCCCAGGACGGCGTCCAGCAGGGGGCGTGCTCGGCTCACGGGGCCCGACGTGCGGTAGGCCTGGGCGGCACACACCGCGTTGGCGGTGGCGATGGCGGCGTCTCCTCGCTGAACGGCCCGCAGGGCCGCCACCGTGAGGTTCGACCGCTCCTGGTCGAACTCGATCAGCTCGCCTATCGGTCGCGGGCCGTCCCGTCGGAAGCCGAACTGGTGGTCGAGGTGGGCATAGTGGGCACCGTGTCGGCGCTCGGCGAGCCGGCGTTCGCCGTCGGAGAGCTGCTCCAACACGTAGTCGCGGACCACGCCCAGCAGGTGGAACCGTCCGTTGACTGGATCGACCTGCAGCAGGCTGTGCTCCGACAGCTGGTGTAGCAGCTGGAGCGACCAGGGGGATGCATGGCCCACGTCGAGCACGGCCGTGGCTGCGTCGAGGGTGAAGCCACCGCGGAACACACCCAGCTGCGACAGCGCCTTGCGCAGCGGACGCGACAGCTGGTTCCAGCTCAGATCGAGGGCGGTGCGCAGCGTGGAGTGGCGACCCTCCGTCTCCGACCCGAGCAGTCGGAAGCGGTCCGTCAGGCGTGCGAGCACCTGGTCGAGGGGCAGGAAGCTGGCCCGGGCCGCCGCCAGCTCGATGGACAGCGGCAGTCCGTCGAGGGTGGCCACCAGTGACCGCTCGACGTCCTCTTCCTCGGGATCCGCGGTGCGCCCCCGGCGTTGGCGGAACAAGGTGAGGGAGTCCGCCGACGACAGGGGGCCCAGCAATGCCTGGTGGCCCACCACCTCCACGCGACGCCGGCCGCACACCAGCAGCCGGAGCTTCGGGGCGCGGGTGGCGATCTGCTGCACCACGCGGTCCAGGGGCGTCAGCACCCGCTCGGTGTGGTCCAGCACGAGCAGGGTGGCGCCGCGCGCCGCCAGGGCGGAGCCGAGCTGCGCGGCGGCGTCGGCGGAGGCCAGCGGAACCCCCAGCACCAAGCCGATGGCGCTGCAGATGGTGGCCTCGTCTTCCGTGTCGGAGAGGTCCACGTGCCAGACGCCGCCGGGGAATTGTGGCAGGCACAGGCGCCCCACCTGCTTGGCCACGGCCGACTTGCCCACCCCCGGCGGTCCGAAGAGCCCCACCGCACGCGTCTGGAGCAGGTTGCGCACCAGCTGCTCGCAGTCGGCGTCGCGACCCACGAGCGAGCCGTCGGCGTCGGGGAGGTTCGTGGGCAAGGGAGGGGCCGGCGAGCCCGCGGGGGTCACCTGAAGCCCGATGTGCTCCACGCCCGTGCGCTCTGCCAGCGTCTCGGCAAGGCTGTGGCCGTCGGGGCAGTGGGGCCTCAGCAGCTGCAGCGCGGCCACGAGGTGTCGCGCCGATGGGTAGCGCTCCTCCGGATCGGCCCGCAGGCACCGAGCGATCACGTCGGCCAGCTCGGGGACCTGAGCGCGCACCGGGCCGAGCAAGCCGGACCGCTCCAGGTGGCCGTCGCAGTCGCGCACCTTGTCGTTGGCAGGCAGCCCCTCTCCGAAGGGCAGCTGGCCCGTGGCAAGCCACAGCAGCACCGCACCCAGGGCGAACAGATCGCTTCTCGGATCGGAGCGTCCGTCGATCTGCTCGGGGGCCGCGAACCCAGGGGTGCCCACCATCTGGCCGTCCGTCGCGTCGCCCAGCGCCGCGAGCCCCAGATCTGCGAGCTTCACCAGGCCGTTGCCGTCGAGGAGCAGGTTGGAGGGCTTCACGTCGCGATGCACCAGGCCCACCGGCTGCCCGCTCACCGTGAGCTCGTGGACGTGGGACAGCGCCACCGCCACCTGGACTCCCACGTCCACCACCGCCACCGCCGAGATGGGGCCCTGGTGCCGGAAGGCCCACAGGCTCGGGCCCTGCACCAGCTCCATGGCGATGACCCACCCCTCGTCGGTCTGCTGAAGGTCGAGGGTGGACACGACGTTGGGGTGCGACAGCAAGGCGCCCAGTCGCGCCTCGTGCAGCAGGGTGTGGTCGAGATCGGGACGGTCGCGCCGGATGCGCTTGATCGCCACCCGCTTGCGGAAGCCCGAGGGCCCGTTCAGGGTGGCCTCGAACACCTCGCCCATCCCGCCCTCGCCCAGGGGGCGCAGCACGGTGTATCGGCCGATCCGTCGGGGCTGTGCGTCGTTCATCGATGGAGGTCCTGCCACCAGGTCTCGAAGGCGTCGGATTGGACCACCGAGGCGAGGCGATCTGCAACGAACTCGGTGGTGGTTCGAGTCCAGACGCTGGTCAGCTCGACTTCGTCGAGCCAGTCACCGAAGGTGCCGTCCCCCGCCTCTTGCAGGGTGTCGGCGATGCGGGACCGTAGTCGGGGAACGAACTCGGGGTCCGCCAGCGAGGAGCGCACTGCGCCCACCACCACGTCGATGATCTCCTCGGGCTTCAGCTTGTCCGCCTCGGCTGCAAGCTCCTGGATGGGAGAGTCCAGCACCACGTCGAGGACCGCGAGCCGTAGCTGCGCCAGGGCCTGGGCCTGGGCCGGATCCGCAGCGTGATCCGCGATGGTTCGCAGCGCCTGGGTGGTGGCGTTGTCCATGAAGTCGGCGATGCGACCTTCCAGCGCGTGATCCACCTCGTCGCGCACCGCACCCACGATGTTCTCCGCCATGCCCCCCAGGTTGCGCCCCACGTTGCCCAGCAAGCCCTTGCCGTGCTTCGCGGCCCTGCGGGACAGCCCCGCGAGCATGCCGTCCACGTCGCCCAGACGCTTGCGGAAGCCCTGGACCGTCTGCGAGAGCACGGTGTGCACCAGCTCCCGGATGGCAGGCTGATCGATCAGCCGGTAGACCAGCTCCTCGTCCGGTACGTAGGGGCGTCCCAGGAGGGACTGCAGCGGCTCGAGGGCCTCGTCGGGCACGAAGCCCTTCAGCGGCCGTTCCTCCGCGGCCCAGCGGTCCCGTTGCTCGGCGATGCGGGCGTCCACCCAGGCGCGGAGGTGGTCGCCGCGGGTGGCGGCCTCGAGCCCCGCGGCCACCTGGTTCGCGATCCACTCGGGGCGGGCCAGCTCCGCCAACGGGGTCGCGGTGGTCTGAGCGACCACCAGGGCAGCCAGATCGGCCAGTGCCGGGCTGTCGGGTTCCCGCAGCCGCTGCAGGGCTCGAATTGCGGAGTCGTCCATGGCCGCCATTATGATGCAGGTCGATGAACGCCACCGATGGTCCGGACCTCCCCGAGACCCACCTGTGCTGCCTGGCACTGGTGCAGCTCGTCGACGTGGCTGTGCTTGCTGCGCGAGTCCCTGCCGCGGTGACGCGCAGCGAGTCCTTGGTGCGAGCGGCCATCCGCGAGGCCGCGGCCTCGGCGGGTGGGGAGGAGGTCACCTCCGCGGCCCGAGGCGCCCTGGTGGTGTTCTCCGAGGCGAGTGCGGCTGCGAAGTTCGCTCTGTCCCTGCAGGAGGCGCTGCTCAAGCAGCCCTGGCCCAGCACGTTGCTCGTGCGGCCCGAGGCCAGGGAGGTGCGAGCGGCCGACGGCACGGTGCTGTTCCGTGGACTGCGAGCGCGCGTGGGACTGCACGTGGGGCGCCTGTTCGTCCAAGGGGACCGAGTCCGCGGTCCGGCCGTGCACCAGGTGACTCGCATCACCGGAGCGGCCCACGGCGGCCAGGTGCTGCTGTCCACTGCGGCGTGGAGGCACCTCAAGGGAGTGCTCCCCGGCACCGTGGTGCTGCGCGACCTCGGGGCGCACCGGGTGACGGGGATGCCCGGCGTGCGGCGACTGTTCCAGCTGCTGCCGCTGGGGCTGGACGCCCGCAGCTTCCCGCGTCCGCGCAGCCAGGACGTCCGTCGCTCCAACCTGCCCCCAGAGGGCGAGTTCATCGGCCGGCAGCAGGACATCGCGTCGCTGGTGGAGCTCATGACGATGGGGGTTCGGCTCATCACCGTGGTGGGAGCCGAGGGAGTCGGGAAGTCACGCCTCGTGCGGCAGCTCGCCCACGTGCGCCGCTCCGACGCCACCCTCACGGGTGGGGTGTGGCTGGCCACGCCCGCCAGCACCTCGGTGGCCAGTGTGGTGCGACGGGTGGCGGAGGCCCTCGGCGTGGATCTGGCGGATGCTCCCCAGGCCGACGACGCCGTCACCCAGGTGGGGCATGCGCTGGCCGATCGGGGACCCACGTTGCTCGCGCTGGACGGTCTGCGCACCCACGATCCCGCAGTGGCTGCCGCCGTGGAGGCATGGACCACGCTGGCCCCCGAGGCCACGCTCGTGGTCTCGGCGGCCCGCCGGCTCGCCGTGCGTGGGGAGGTGGCCTACGAGGTGGGGCCCCTGAGCCTGGTGGAGACGGAGGGGGTTCGCTACACCGACGCCGTCCGTATGTTCACGCGACGGGCTCGCGGCGTGTCCGCCACCTTCGGCGTGGGCTCGGGCGACGAGGTGGCACGGCTCATCGCGGCCGTGGGGGCTCGACCCCGCGCTATTCGCTTGCTCGCCGGGGTGGCGGATCGGGTGGAGGTGGCGGCGCTGCTCGCGACGCTTCCCTCCGAGGCCGACCTGGCCGCGGTCTCCACCCTCGCATGGGAGGCGCTGACGGACTCCGAGCGAGCAGTGCTCGCCACCTGCGCCATGCACCAGGGGGGCTTCGAGGCCATCGCGCCACCCCCCGGATTCACCGACGACGACGTGCACCAGCTGCTCGCCGATCTCGACCGACGAGGCTGGCTCCGCGTGGCTCCCGATCCGTCGGCCCCGGATCTGCGCCGCTACATGGTCGCTCCGGAGCTGCGGGGGTTCATCCGCAGGAACTACCCCGACTCCGGGCTGGCGGAGATCCGGGCCCATCGAGATGCGAGCCTGCTCGAGGAGGGGCTCGGCTGGCTGCAGTCGTCGGTACGGCGCGAGGAGCCCGAGGTGGTGGCTCGGCTGGCCGTGGAGTGGCCCAACCTCGTCCAGGTGGTGCTCGATGGCAAGGATCCGGCCCGAGGCACGCCCGGACTGTGCGAGGCGCTGCGGGCCATGGCCTTGCTGCGGCCGGTGCTACTGCTCCGGGGGCCTCTGTTCGAGGGCATCCGTCTGACGAGTCGCCTGATTGCGCGGTGCGACGAGCAGGGCGACGTCCCGGCGGACCTCGTGCTCGACGTGTTGCTGCTGCGAGCCCACCTCCTCCTCAGGGCGGGCAGGACCACGCTCGCGGGCGACGATCTACAGCGGGCCACGCGACTCGCCCGCGAGCTGCCCGACCAGCGCTGGCTGGGCGAGGTGCAACACCTGCAGGGCCGCGTGCTCGCGGCGGAGCCCGAGCGGGCCAGCAACGCGTTCCGGCAGGCCACCGAGGTCTTCGAGCGGAGCGCCGAGCCTCTGAAGCGCGCGCGATCCTTGGCTCGATTGGCCCTCGCACAGATGCAGGGTGGGCGCTACGACGACGCCGAGGCTCACCTGCACGAGGCAGTGGCGGTGCTACGCGACGCGGGAGCCACCGGCGACGAGGCGAGGGCGGTGGGTTGGCTGGCGCTGCTGTACCGGAGGTCCGGTCGCTCGGAGCAGGCTCGGTCGCTGTATCGCGAGGTGATCCACCTGCTCGTCGAGGAAGGGGGCACGCGAGCGGAGAGCGTGGCTCGCTCCGATCTGGCCATCCTCGACTACCACCTGGGCCGTCTCGACGACGCCGATCGCGGCCTGGAGGAGGCGGCAGCCGTGGCGCGCCGCATCGGAGACCGGCGTGCCGAGGCACACGCCACCAGCCACGGCGGCCTGGTGGCGCTGTCTCGTGGTCAACCCCAGGTCGCGCGCCAGCGCCTGCTGTCGGCCCTGGCCGTGTACCGGACCCTGCGGGACTCGGCGGCCGAGGGCCACGTCACCGGCCTGCTCGGGATCCTGCATCACCTGTCCGACCAGCTCGACTCGGCGAGGGAGTTCTACGACAAGGCGCTGACCCTGCTCGACGCTGCGGGGAGCCGGCGACTTCAGGCCATGTTCGGCGGGTGGTCGGCGGCCATCGAGGCGGAGCTGGGGCACACCGACGCCGCCGCCGAGCGCTTCGCCACCGCCGAGCGCTGCCACGCGGAGTCCTCGGATCCTCAGGTGGGGGAGGCCCTCGAGCAGCTCCGCGGGGCGCTGCAGCTCGATGCCGCCCGCGCCGCACGGCAGCGTGGAGCGCCGCAGGACGCCGAGCGACTGGAGTCCGAGCTGGAGGAGCGTCTGTCCGATGCCCTGCAGCGGGTGGCCTCGCTGCCGGGGGAGGCGCGCCTCGCCCTCGCCCGTGTGGAGCATCTGGCGCGTGGCGATCGGTCGCGTCTGTAGACTACCCTGGCTCCATGCGTGTTCTGGCGTTGGCATTCGCGGTGGGGTGTTCAGGGGACTCGGAGCTGTCCTGGTCGGTGAGCATGGGCGACATCGCCGTGCTGACGCGCCCAGGGGGTGGGCTGCTGCACAGCCACGCCACCGTGACGTGGACGACGGAGGATCACTACGTGGTCGCCTACGCAGCGGGTGCAGAGCCTGCGGCCCAGGCGCTCGCGCAGGGCTACGACGAAGACGGTCGACCCGCGGCCGACGCCACCCGCCTCAACGCGCCCACCGCCACTGGAGACAAGCCCGACGTGGGGTGGGACGGGCAGCGCGTGGTCACGGCCTGGACGGATCTGCAGGGGCGGGTCAACCTCGCGGGTCTGTCGTCACGCGGGGCCATCTCCACCATCGGGCGTCCGCTGCACCAGACCGACATCCGAGCCGACGCCGTCGACCTGGCCGTTCGCCCTTCGGGCGCGGGGATCGCGGTGTGGACCGAGTTCGGGGGGCCTGGGATGGGGCCCGAGGACGGACGCATCGTGTGGCGTGCCTTCGACGCGGAGCTGGCGGCCGTCGGAGACGCCGTGGTGGCGGACGCCCAGTCGCGCAAGGCATCGGATGCCTCGGCCCTCGACGACGGGGGATGGGTGGGCGTGTGGGCGCTGGACAAGCCGCACCCCGACCGGCCCGCCGAGGTGATCTACGAGGTGTGGGGCTGTCGACACGACGCCGATGGATCCAAGACCGATCCGTTTCGTGCGGACGATCTGGACACGGCCTTCCCCAGTCGCCCGGCCGTGGCCGTGCGACCCGATGGCTCTGGCGCCTTCGCCATCAGCTGGCGCGACAAGGTGGAGGCCGACGGACCGGGGCTGGGCAACGGCGCCTACGTTCGGCTCTTCGATCCCAATGCCCAGCCCATCGGCCCCTCGGTGGCCCTCGATCCGGGTGGCGATGGGGATCGGGTGGTGGTGGACTGGGCGGGATCGGTGGCGGTGGTCCTGTGGCAGCAGACCGACGCACAGGGGGTGCCAGGCGTGGTGCTGGCGGCCGTCGATGGTGACACGGCCCAGATCGTGGTGCCGCCGACCTGGCTGTCCGAGGCCGGAGGCGACCACGACGAGCGACCCAGCGTGTCGGTGCGTCCGTCCGCCGATGGGTCGGGCCAAGACGTCCTCGTGGTGTGGGAGGCCGTCACTGCCACAGGAGCGGGGCTGGGGCTGCGTGCCAGACGCGTGCAGCTCACGTCGTCGTCTTGAAACAGATCCCGCATCCGCGCCGCGGGAAGTGTGACATCGTCGGTCACCCCAATCGCCGGACAGTGTGCTTGCACCTTGCTCCCTGGTCGAGGGTGCGAACCAGTGCGGCCAGACAACGCGAGCTGGGGTATCGTGCGCCGATTGAGGGAGGAACCCATGCGAGCGCTCATGCCTGTGCTGCTCCTCGTTGCCTGTGAGGGCGACAAGCTCACCACCGACACCACCACCACCACCGACACGGCCATCGTGACCGCCACGGACACGACGACCACGGACACGACGACAACGGACACCACCACCGACACCGCACCCACCACCGTGGGCGGCTTCCAGGTCGTCGGGTCGATCATCGATCTGGCCAGCCAGGGCGCGGGACCTGCCGGGGCCTGCATCCAGCTCCTCGATCCCTCGCCGGTGATCGTGGGCAACCCTGCCGACGTGCTCGCCAACGCCGTCTCCGACAAGAACGGCAACTTCGTGATCGACGACGTCGTCACCGACTCGAAGATCGGGCTGCTGGTGGCCGTGGACGACTGCGACAACAAGAAGTCGGACCTGCACTACCCGACCAACACCGGCGTGCTGCCGGGTGACTACGCCGCCTTGGGCGACGGAGACACGCTCAAGCTGCGGTCCTTCGCCATCACCCAGAAGTTCCTGGCGGGCATCCAGGGCAGCCTGGTCGGGCAGGTCAAGGACATCGGTGCTGCTGGCTTCGTGTGGGGCTTCGCCCTCGACAACGCTGGCACGCCCGTCAGCGGCATCACCGTGGACTGCTCCACCTGCACCCCGGCCCCGCTCGGGTACTTCTACGTGGACGCCAACCCTGCCGATGGCCTGTTCTCCGAGGGTGGGAAGGCCAACACGGCCACGGCCGCGGCTGCGGGCGGGGCCTGGATGGCCGCCGGTCCGTCGCTCGGCGCCTACTCCGCCACCGACACCAACAAGAAGCTGACCTTCAACGACGTGCTGGTGGGTGCCAACCCCGGCTCCGCCGTGGTCATCGGGTTCTTCGCGAACCCGTAGTCAGAGCGTGAGCGGCAGCGCTGCGAGCGCTGCCGCCCACAGCAGGCGGGCCATCAGCGCTGCGTAGACGCCCCCGCGATGGCCCACCACCCCCAGGGTCCCTGCCATGAGCACGGCACCCACAGGATCCAGCGGCGCCTTCACCACGCCGTAGACCACCGCCGCGCGCGTGTGGCCCACGAGCGAGGGCAGCCAGCCGCGAAAGAGCACCTCGTCGGCGACGATGATGCACAGCAGTGCACCGGGAGCTCCCATGGGCTGGATGGCGCTGCCGAGCCGCGCGGCGACGCTGCCCCCGAAGGTGCCCTCGGGCGGCACCACCTGACCCAGCACCAGCCCGACGGTGGTGAGGGTGAGTCCGCCCAGCAGCCCCCACAGCAGCATCGGCGCCACGCGTGGCCGACCGATCCCGAGAGCCGTGACGGCGTCTTCGGTGCGGCCGCCCCGCACGACGCTGAAGGCCAGTAGCCCCAGCCCGCCCGCCCACAGCCCCGAGGACAAGGGCAGCTCCTCCGTGAGGCCGGGATTGCCTGCTTCGGCCCAGAGCAGGGGCACGAGCAGCGGCAGCCACCACACCCCCGCGGCTAGGGAGCCCAAGGCCACGGCGATGGTGGTGCGCTGCTCGGGCATCTCCCGGTTGGGCACCTCCTCGAGATCGTGGGCGGTGCCCACCACGCAGAAGGCGCAGAACAGCAGCGTCACCACGCTGGCCAGCACCACCGCCGACGCGGGCTCCCAGCAGTCTCCCGCCGCCATCATGGCTCCGCCCACGGGCACCAGCGCGCCCAGGTGCGGATCGTAGGTGCCCAGGAACCATGCCACGATGCCGCTCGGTGCCAGCAGCGCAGGCAGCACCCGCAGCGACGTGGTGGTACCTGCGATCACGTCGCCCGCACGGCGCACGAGCCACAGGCCGAAGGCCACGGTGGCCAGGGGCACCAAGGGCAGCGGGAGCAGCCAGCTGCCGGGCTCGATGTTGCCCAAGGCCACCGCCAGCAGGGCCGCGCCCAGCGCCGTGGCCGCGCCCACGCCACCCCAGGCCAGCCACTTGCCCGCCACCAGCTCCCAGCGGCTCACCGCCGCCGACAGCAGCACCACCAGCGTGTGCGCAGAGCGCTCCCCACCGATGCTCGTGGCCACGGCCCCGGTGAGGGTGGAGGCCGAGATCAACGCGAAGAGCAGGGAACGTCCTGGGAACTTGAACCCCGTGCGCTCCACTTCCAGCGTCACCTTCGGGTTCGGTCCGTCCAGCACCTCCCGAATCGCCGTGGGCACCTCGGGGGCGGCCACCACCAGCATGTCGTCGGTCTGTCGGAACACCAGGTTCGCGCGGCGGCTCACCGTGACCGAGGGCAGCTCGGCCACCGCCTCGGGCACGTCTCCGGCCACGGCCACCGGACGGTTTCGGCGCGCCGTCATCACCAGGTCCGAGGGCGAGGGCATGCTGGAGCTCGGGATGAGCAGCGCTGCCATCACCATGGGCAGCACCCAGCCATTGCGGCCTCGCAGCTCCAGCGACAGGTCGCGTCGCGCGACGGCCAACACTCGAGAGATGCGCATGTTCAGGACGTTCCTGTGCGTCGGGCGTACACCACGCTGGAGAAGAGGCCGAAGGCGATGCTCACCGCCAGCGCGCTGTAGCCTTGGCCTCGGCTGAACAGGCTCGCCACGGGCAACCACGTCAGCTGAAGTGTGCCCAGGGCGGCCAGCGCGGTCACCCCCGTGAGCGCCGCGGCGAAGGGGCCGGAGAACCCGTTCTTCAGCCCCGAGGTGCCCACCACCATCAAGCCCAGGGCCACCCCGGCGCCGCATCCCGCGATCCCGTGGCGGATCACCGCACTGGACTGGTGCACGCCGATGATGGCGGCCAGCATGAGCACGCTCACCCCGTAGAACACCGCCAGCACCAGCACGCTGGCGATCCATCGAGCGAAGCCGCCCACCCAGCGCGGCACGGGCAGGGCCAGCTCCGCCTCGAGCGAGCCGTCGTCGCGATCGCGGGCCACGCTCCCCAGCCCGAACACGGCACCGTACGTCACGAACAGCATCGCGAGGATGCGGCAGATGATCAGCCCGGACTGGGAGGTGGAGCTGACGTCGGGTAGGCGATTGGGGGGCTGCGGCCGCCAGGAGTCGCGTGCGTAGGTGCGGACGATGGCCTCCAGCTCCAGGGCGGTGGGGGAGGTGCCCACGGTCCACACGGTGTCGCCGTCGGTGCCCACCGGCTGGGTCAGGGCCTTCACGGCGCCGTGAGGGTCGTCGGTGGGGTGTACCGTGAAGCCGCCGTCCTCGAGGGCCGTCACCAGGGCTGGCTCGAGATCGGGTGTGATCGCCACGTCGCGGGAGGGTCGAAAGAAGGCGAGCAGCGCGATGGTGAAGGCGAAGGTGACGATCACCACGCCTCCGGGCCACACCATGGACCTCAGCACCATGCCCTCGCGCAGCAGCCGCTGCACGGTGGCGCCCGTCAGGTACCACAGGGCGCGGACGATGCGACGCGCCAGGCTCACCCTGGCTCCACGAGTGCGAGGAAGGCGTCGTCGAGGGTGGCGGCGCCGGTATCGGACATCACCGTCTCGAGGGTGCCCTCGGCCACGAGCTGACCCTGGGCCACCACGCCCACGCGGTCCACCACGCGCTCCACCTCTCCCATGATGTGCGACGACAGGATCACGGCTCGGCCCGACTGCGCCTGCTCTCGGACCAGCGCCAGCACGTCGCGCCTGCCCGGAACGTCGAGGCCGTCCGTGGGCTCGTCGAGCAGCAGGACCTTCGGCTCGTGGATCAGGGCGCGTGCCAGCACCACCCGTCGCTTCATGCCCGTCGACAGATCGCCGCAGGGGGTGTCGGCATAGGGGGTGGCGCCCATGCGGTCCAGCAGGTCGAGGCCTCGACCCTCCACGTCGTCCACCCCTTGGATGCGCGCGAACAGCCGCACCACCTCCTTCGGCGTGAGTCGCTCCGGGAGCCCCGCTTCGGCTGGCACATAGGCCATGATCTCTCGGGCGTTCAGGGGTTGCCGGATCCGGTCGACCCCGCCCATCTCGATGGTTCCCTCGTCGGGCTCCACCAAGGTGGCCAGCATGCGCAGGGTGGTGGTCTTGCCTGCGCCGTTGGGGCCCAGCAACCCGTAGATCTCTCCGGGCGCCACGGAGAAGGACAGGTGGTCCACCGCGACGATCTCCCCGCGGGAGGCGGTGCGGAAGCGCTTCACGAGATTGGACACGACGATCATCTGGGGGAGCGTATGCCAGTTGCTCCAGATGACCACGTTAAGCGCGTGGCTCACCGTGTTGGCGGAGGATCGATGCCGTTGCTTCAGAGCTATCTGCAGGATCAATGGGTGGCTGGAGAAGCGCCCCACACCGATCTCGTGGATCCCACGACCGGGGAGGTGGTGGGACAGGTCTCCACCCGGGGGCTCGACCTGGGCTCGGCGCTCCACCACAGCCGCACGGTGGGTGGCCCGGCACTGCGCGCGATGACCTTCGGGCAGCGGGGTGAGCTGCTCGAGGGGCTGGCCAAGGTGATCCACAGCGAGCGCGACGCCCTGCTCGAGCTGTCGCGTACCTCGGGCGGCACCACCCGTGGTGACGCCAAGTTCGACGTGGACGGGGCCTCGGGCACGATGCAGTACTACGCCTACCTGGGCAAGAAGCTCGGGGACAAGCGGGTGCTACTCGACGGGGAGTCCGAGGGCATCCTCCGCTCCAAGCGCTTCGTGGGACAGCACCTGCTGGTGCCGCGTCACGGCGTGGCGATTCACATCAACGCCTTCAACTTCCCGGCGTGGGGGTTGGCGGAGAAGGCCGCTGCGGCCCTGCTCGCGGGCATGCCCGTGTTCAGCAAGCCGGGCACCGCCACCTGCGCGCTCACCCACCGCATCATGGAGCTGTGGGTCGACAGCGGGCTGCTGCCGGCGGGGGCGATCTCGCTGCTGGTGGGCTCTGCCAGTGACCTCCTCGATCACGTGGGGCCACAGGACTGCCTGGCCTTCACCGGAGGCTCCTCCACGGCGGCCAAGATCCGAGGCCACGCCGCCGTCGTCGCCAACAACGTCCGCGTGAACATCGAGGCGGA
Organism: Myxococcales bacterium; assembly: GCA_019634415.1. Lineage (GTDB taxonomy): Bacteria > Myxococcota_A > UBA796 > UBA796 > DRPG01. The sequence continues at coordinate 63,606 of JAHQVJ010000202.1, read as the reverse complement.
CTCGCTCAACGCGTCGATCCTGGGGCCCGACGTGGAGCCTGGCTCCGACACGTTCCAGATGTTCGTGAACCAGGTGGTCACCGACATGTCGCAGAAGGCGGGTCAGAAGTGCACCGCCGTGCGTCGGATCTTCGTGCCGAACGATCTGGTGGAGGCCGCAAGTGCTGCACTGGTGGAGCGCTTGAGCGGCGTGACGGTGGGGAAGCCTGGTGAGAAGGGCGTGGACATCGGACCCGTCGCCTCTCCGAGCCAGCATCGATCGGTGCAGGAGGGGCTCGAGGAGCTCGGCCGCGTGGGATCGGAGCTGTGGCGGGGCGAGGCGCCCGAGGGGGGCTGCTTCGTGCGCCCGGGGCTGTTCCGGGTGGAGGGGGGGCTCGAGGCCCCCTTCGTGCACGAGCACGAGGTGTTCGGGCCGGCCGCAGCCGTGATGCCCTACGGGGGATCCGCCGAGGAGGCCGTGCAACTGGCCGCCGCTGGTGGGGGTGGGCTCGTGGTGAGCGTGTACTCCGACGATCCGGAGTGGGCGGGCCCCGTGGTGCTCGGCCTCGCGCCGTGGCACGGCCGGATCCACTGGGGCTCGCGCAAGGTGCACGATCAGAGTCCCGGACCAGGCACGGTGTTGCCGAACCTGGTCCATGGCGGACCTGGCAAGGCGGGCGGAGGAGAGGAGCTCGGTGGCCAGCGCGGGCTGTCCTTCTACCTGCAGCGAACGGCGGTGCAGGCCGATCGCGGGCTGTTGGACCGCATCCTCGCCTGATCGGGTGCGGCCACGGATCGTCACGGTGTGCGTGAATGGCGGATCGGAGCCGATAGAGATCGGGTGGGTGGCGACCGGGTGTCGTCTCCCGTACGATGGCCCGTGGCAAGGAGCCGGCAAATGGGGTGGCTGAACGACGCGCATCGAAGGCTGGCGGGCCTCCTCCGTCAGGTGGACCGTCTGCTCCGTCGTGCCGAGCCCGAGGCGGTTCCCGTTCCCGTTCCGGCGAAGCCGCAGGGCTCTCGTCGTCGGAGGCGCCGGTCCTGACGGATCCGGTGTCCGTGGGGCTGGTGGTCACTGCGTCGGCCCTGGCTGCTGCGGTGGGCTGGGTGCAGTGGCCCCGGCCGCCGGAGCTGGACGGGGAGCGTTGGTTCAAGGTGATGATCGCCACGCTGCTGCGCGGGCGCGTGGAAGCGGACGGCGGAAGCCCCGATGCATGGGAGGAAGCCGTGCTGCGCTGGGTGCCGTACCACCCGGCGGGGCGACTCCCCGAGCGCAAGGCGTCGAACCCGGTGGCTGCGGCGATGCCCGATCTCGCGATGGACGGGGAGGTCGCGCTCCTGGAGCAGCTCGCGCGGTTCGATGATGGTCTCGCGCGGTTTCGCTGGATGTACCTCGATGACGAGGTGGGGGCGGTGGCTCGTCTCGCGGATCCCGCCGATCTCGGAGAGGCCTACGATCCGGCCACCACCCTGGGGCCGGGTGCGTCCTGGGACAGCCTGGCGGCGTGGGGGGCTGCCACCGACGATGCCTTCGCGCGGGCTGCGCTTCGGGCCGCCGACGCCACCTGGGTGCTGGTGGAGGGCCGCGCCGACCGGCAGGTGGGCCCCTCGGTGCTGCCGTCGCTGCAGGAGGTGCTGGGGGATGCTGCGGTGCGGATCCCCTACGACGACGGGGACGTGGCCTCTCTGGGGGCCGCACTGCACGAGCGAGCCAGCGCGGGGCAGCGCCTGGTGGCGGTGGCGGAGGAGGCGGGCACCGTGCGTCTGCTGCGCGCGCTGCTGGCGCAGGCGGAGGTCCGCGATCAGCTGCTGGCCGTGGTGAGCGTGGGAGGGGCCGTGATGGGCCGCGCCGACGAAGAGGGCGTGCTGGGCCGGGCCACTTGCCGCGACTGGATGGAGGCTCATTTCGGTCAGCACGACTTCGACACCGACGTGGTGCGACTCACGCCCTACTTCTCGGTGCAGTGGCTGGATCCCGTTGCGTGGCCCCCCGGTGTGAGCGGCCTGCCGCTCGAGTGCCAGCGCTTCGTGGAGCCCCACGAGCGCGGAGCCACCGCCACCACGGTGGAGGTGGTGGATCTGGGGCCGCTGCTGGTGGAGCGGCCGTCGGACTGGGTGATCGCGGAGGGGCTGCCCGATGTGCCCTCGCAGCTCGACCCCGAGCTCGTGGCGCGAGCGCTGATCGGCGTGGTGAGCGCGTGGACCGTGCACCGCCGCTGACCGCACCCGCTGCGGTACCGCCGAGCCACGCTTTGTCGCTGGTGCTATGGAGCTTCCTCGGAGCCCCCCATGGACGTTCGCCCCATGCATCCGTTCCATCGTTCCGAGCTGCTGCTCGGTGGGGAGGGGTTCGATCGGATGACGGCGTCGAGTGCCTGCGTCATCGGGCTCGGGGGCGTGGGGAGCTACGCCGCCGAGGCGCTCGTGCGCACGGGGATCGGCCGGGTGGTGCTGGTGGACTTCGACGTGGTGTGCATCACCAACGTGAACCGGCAGCTGCACGCCACCCGCAAGACTGTGCGCAAGTTCAAGTCGGAGCTGATGGCACAGCGCGCTCAGGCGATCAACCCACGGGCGGAGATCGTCGCCAAGAACGTGTTCTACGGGCCCGACACGGCCGACGACATCCTCGGCGACGGCTACGACATCGTCTTCGACTGTATCGACAACATGACCGCCAAGCTCCACCTGCTGCAGACCTGCGTTCAGCGAGATCAGTACGTGGTGAGCGCGATGGGCGCCGGAGGGCGCATGGATCCCACGCGGGTGCAGGTGAGCGACCTGTCGCTCACGCGCATCGATCCCTTCGCCAAGATCGTGCGCAAGGAGCTGCGCAAGCGCGGGGTGCAGACCGGGATCACCTGCGTGTGGTCCGACGAGCACCCCCTCGACATCGACGAGGCCGCAGAGGCCGCCTTCCGGTGCATCTGCCCGGACAAGGATCTGAAGAGCCAGCACTCCTGCGAGCAGCGCATGCAGGTGCAGGGCACGGTGTCGTGGATGCCCGCGATCTTCGGCCTCACCATGGCAGGGGTTGCGGTGCAGCACCTGCTCGGTCGCCCCATCCAGACGGTGGGTGGCTCATGACCGGTCGCCCTGTGGCGAAGGGAAGGGTGGCCCGACGGGTGGATCTGCTCTCCCTGGGCACGGGCCACGAGGCCCTGCCGCTCCTCGTCTTGACGGCGGACCGTCCGGGTCCGTGCGTGGCGGTCACGGCCAACGTGCACGGCGACGAGGTGACGGGTCTCGCGGCGGTGCACGCCCTGGACCGGATCCTGACGGCGGAGCTGACCTGCGGATGCGTGGTGCTGGTGCCGTCGCTGAACCCCCGCGGGCTGATGATGCAGCGCCGGGTGCAGCCCGACGACGGCCTCGATCTGAACCGGGCCTTCCCTGGTGATCCGGACGGTCAGGGGGCCGCGCGTATCGCGGGCACGGTATGGCGTGGGTTGATGCAGCGGAGCCTGGACGTGCTGGTGGATCTGCACGCCGACTCGGCGGTGGCGATCCCCTACGCCATCGTGGACCGCTCGATCCGCCTGTCGCGGCCGGAGCGCGAGGCGATGGACACGCGCTTGGTGGGGATCGCCGAGGCCAGCGGGCTCACGGTGCTGCGGGAGTACCCCGACGATCTGTACCTGCGCTTCCGCCTCGATCAGTCGCTGGCGGGGGCGATGGTGAACCACGGGAAGGTGCCCGCAGTCACCCTCGAGGTCGGTCCACGCCGAGCGGTGAGCGGGGAGTCGGTGCGCACCACGGTCACGGCCGTGCTGCGGATCCTGCACCACATGGGCAACGTGGCCCAGCCCCCAGCGGGGGCGCTTCCGCGGCTGCAGGGTGGGCCCTGGCGACGGGCGGCTGCCCCCCGGGTGCGCACCGCGGGCGTGTTCGTGCCCAGCCGCGATCCGGGAGCCACCTTCCGCTCAGGTGAGGCGCTGGGCGAGGTGCGCGGCGTGGACGGCACCGTGCGCGAGGTGGTGCGCGCGGACGCCGACGGGCTCGTGGTGTCGTGGAGCGAGAACGCCTGGATCGACGCCCGCGGCGTGCCGGGCACCCTCGGGCTGTGCGGACGGTAGCGCGGATGGGCAGGCTTCCAGAGCTCGTCGTGAACGGCTACGCCGAGCAGTGGGTCGGTCGCGGCTTCCCTTGGGTGTACCCGAAGGAGGTGGTGCGCGGAGGCGGCCGACCCGGCGAACAGGTGAGCATCGTGGATCGGCGGGGGCGGGTGCTCGGCCGCGGGCTCGCCGATCGCGGCTTCCTCGCAGCGCGCGTGTTCCGCCACGCCGACGCACCGCTGGACGCCCTCTGGCTCGCAGCCACCCTCGAGCGCGCTCGCGCGCTGCGGCGGCTCGTGGTGGACGAGGCCACCGACGGCTTCCGGCTCGTGAACGCCGAGAACGACGGCCTGCCCGGGATCCGCGTGGACCGGTGGGCGGACTGGGCGGTGGTCACCCTCGACAGCGACGCGATGGTGCCGCTGCTCGACGATCTCGCCCAGTGGCTGGTGGACGAGGAGGGGGTGAGCGGGGTCGCCCTGTGCTACCGGCCGGATCCGCGAGACGAGCGCACCGTGCCGCCGGGCCGACTGCTGCACGGCGAACCGCCCGAGGCACCCGTGGTGGTGCGGGAGCGTGGGCTGCGCTTCGCGGTGGACGTGCTCGACGGTCCCGACGTGGGGCTGTACGCCGACATGCGGCAGGTGCGCGCCTTGTTGGAGCCGTACTGGGCGGGGGCGCGGGTGCTCAACCTGTTCGCCTACACCGCTGCGTTCTCGGTGGCGGCCGCTGCTCACGGGGCGGCTCACACCCACAGCGTGGACCTCGCAGCACCCGTGCTCGAGCGCGCGAGGGCGAACTTCGCGCTCAACGAGCTGCCCACCGACGAGCACCTCTTCGAGGCCGAGGACACCTTCAAGGCGCTGGACCGGCTGCGTCGGCGCGGGGTGCGCTTCGATCGCGCCATCGTGGATCCGCCCTCCTTCTCGCGCGGCAAGGCCACGTTCTCGGCGAAGAAGGACTGGCCGCGGCTGGTGGCCGCCACCGCGCGGGTGCTCGACGACGGAGGGCTGCTGGTGGTGGCGTCGAACCAGGGCGAGCTGTCGCCCAAGGTGTTCGACGGCGCCATCTCCGACGGGCTGCGCAAGGCGGGGGTGGCGGGGCAGCTGCTGTGGGCGGCGGGGCAGGGGCCCGACTTCCCTGCGTCCACGGTGTTCCCCGAGGGCCGCTACCTCAAGGTGCGGGTGCTGCGGGTGGCCAGCCCAGCGCGATGAGCAGCTCCGTGACCGCCTGGTCGCGCCCCACCTCCAGCGCTCGGCAGGTCAGCGCGTGGCCGATGCTCACCTCGGCCAGCTCAGCCAGATCGCGAAGGCCCACCAGGTTGTGGTGGTCCAGATCGTGGCCCGCGTTGAGGCCGAGGCCGGCGGCGGTGGCCGCAGCGGCCGTGGCGAGCACGCGCTGCTGCTCGGTGGCTTGTTGCGGTGTGCCCCAGGCCCAGGCGTAGGGGCCCGTGTACAGCTCCACCCGATCCACGCCCACGTCCGCGAAGCGTGCGACGTGTTCCGGCTCGCAGTCGGCGAAGGCGCTGGTGCGGATCCCCGCCGCCTTCAGCTGCCCCACCGCGGCCCCCAGGGGGGCTGCGTCGTCGGGCAGACGCCAGCCGTGATCCGAGGTCACCTCGCCGGGGGTGACGGGCACCAGGGTGCACTGGTGCGGGCGAACCTCCACCACCATCGCCAGCAGGCTGGGATCGGGCTCGCACTCGATGTTCAGCTCGATCCCGGGGTGGCTGTTCGCCAGGTGCTCCGCCATCTGCGGCACGTCGTCGAAGCGCACGTGTCGTTGGTCCAGCCGCGGATGCAGCGTGATGCCGTGGGCCCCCGCGGCGATGACCGCGTCGGCGGCTTCGAGCAGATCGGGCACGTTCCGACCTCGGCTGTTACGAAGCAAGGCCACTTTGTTCAGGTTGACGGACAAGGCAGCAGGCATGGTCGACGCACCCCCCCACAACGGGGTAGCCTACCGCCGCCATAGCGGTCTTCCGCGCGGCACGGAGAGTTCTCGTTGGGTACCGTTACCCGCACCGTCGCCTTCACCGACCTCGCCAACTACACCGCCCGTGTCGCTCGGGCGGATCGCGAAGGTCTGCGCCAGATCCTGAAGGATCACGAAGGCCTGGTCACCCCCATCGTGGAGCGACACGGGGGGCGCATCGTGAAGAACCTGGGCGACTCCTTCATGGTGCTCTTCGACGCCGCCACCGACGCGCTGCGTGCGGCCCTCGAGATCCAGGGCATGGTGGGCAGCGGCGACACGTCGATTCGCCTGGCCATGACCACCGGCGACGTCGAGGAGATCGAGGGAGATGCCTTCGGTGAGTCGGTGAACCTCGCCGCGCGCATCCTCGCGAAGACCCCGTCGGGCGAGGTCTGGTTCGGCCCCGGCACCCGGGTGTGCATGAACGCCGCCGAGATCCCCTGGGAGACGGTGGGGCGCTTCCGCTTGCGCGGCATTCCCGGAGAGAAGGAGATCTTCCGCGCGGTGCCCGTGCACCAGTGCTGGCTGCCCGAGCCCGTGGCGCGCGCGGCCCGGCAGGGCAACCTGGTGCGGCTGCGGCGCGGCGTGCGTCCGCCGCTGCTGCCTCCCGATCCGGTGGTGCTTCTCGAGGGGTTCGCGCCAGGGTCGCCAGCGCTCATGGAGGCGGTGGACAGCCTTCCCGTGATCAACCCTGCTGCCCTGTGGCTGCAGGCCTACAACCTCGCCTCCGAGGACCGCAACGCCTGGCTCGACAGCGGGCGGGGTCTGCTCGTGGGCACGCCCGAGGCCCTCGAGGAGGCCATCGAGCAGGCCAAGCGGCAGGAGATGCGCACGTCGGGCTCCGACACCATCGTGCTGGACTCCGGGCTGCAGGCCGACGTGGAGCTGGTGATGTGTGGCCTGGCGTTGCCCGCCGTGCCGCTGCACGAGGTGGTCTCCAGCTACTCCTACGACCTGCTCCCCGACGGTCGCTGGGTGAACCAGTCGGATCGATCGCTGCTCCGGCTCGAGGTCACCCCCCAGGGCACCCAGCTACACGCGCTGTCGCCCGGCATCACCGTCAACGGTCGGGGCATCCCCTCCGGGGACGCCGTCACCCTGGCCGACGGCGACGGCGTCCAGACGCCCAGCGGGGAGCTGACCTTCGAGACCACCAACCACGGCTACGCGGGCTTGATGGTGGCCGACACCGAGATGCGCCTCGGCGTGGCCGCGGGCACCACCGCCGAGCTCGGTCGAGAGCCGCGTCATCCCGGCCTGGCCTACCCCGATCGGCGCGGGCAGGACAACGTGCGCTGGTGCCCCGGGCAGCGGGCCGCGCGAGCGCGCGCCAACGGCTTCACCCTCGATCGCGCGCTGGCGGGTCGTCGCCAGGCAGCGGTGCAGGTGGGCGACGGAGTGGTGCAGCTGCGGCCGCTGCATCCGCGCTGCGCGACCTACCTGCAGCGGCAGGGCGAGCGTGAGCTGGAGCTGGCCGATCGGGTGATCGATCTCAACGTGGGCGACCGCATCGTGGCAGGCACCACGGTGGTGGTGGTCCGCTCGCCGGAAGGGGTGTAGCGCTCGTGGATGTCGTGACCATTGTGGTGTTGGTGGTCAGCCTGCTGACCTTGGTGCTCTGCGGCGGCGGGGGCTTCCTCTTCGCCGTGGCCCTCGTCGTGGGCATCGTGCTGCTGCGGCGTCGGGGCAAGAAGGTCACGGTGGGCGATGCCGTGCGGGTGGGCGGTGAGTCCGTGAGCCAGGTGTTCATGCGCACCAAGGGCGGTCTACAGCCCTTTGACGACGACGACGACGACGAGGGCGAGGATCAGCCGGTATAGTGGCCTTCCGCGCGGAGGGACCATGGTTCGTTGGTTGGGTGTGTCGTTGTTCACCGTCGTGGTGGCGTGCGGGGGGAGCGAGACGGATGGCCCGTCCGTCACGGACGGCAGCCAGACAGCCGAGCTGGGCGACATCTGCGACGCCGGCATCCCGACCTTCGAGCTGTCGGGATGCGAACCCGTCCAGGACGCCTTCGAGAAGACGTGGGAGGCGGCGTCGGACTGTCTGACCGACGACGATTGTCAGGTCCTCGACGGAATGTGCTCCACCCTCGTCTCGGGGGCATGTTGGGTTCCCGCCAATACGTGCCTGGACCAGGGAGATCTGTCCGTGATCGCAGCGGCGTACAACTGCGAGGCGTGCAACGGGGACTGTCGCGGCTCGTGTGGGGGGGACTCCTGCCCCCCGCCCTATGACGTCACCTGCGAGCGCCCCGACCCCGCGGAGTTCGGGAAGTGCGAGATTGTGGTCCCGACGGAGTGAGGAAGGGCTCTACTTCGACACGTAGACGTCGCCGCCGCTCTCCTTGAACTCCTTCGACTTCTCCTGCATCCCCGCCGACACCGCCTCGTCCGCCGTGTAGCCGTGGGCCTCGGCGTAGTCGCGCACCTCTTGGGTGATCTGCATCGAGCAGAAGCGCGGGCCGCACATCGAGCAGAAGTGCGCCGTCTTCGCGCCGTCCGCCGGCAGCGTCTCGTCGTGGTAGGCGCGGGCCACGCCGGGATCCAGCGACAGGTTGAACTGATCCTCCCAGCGGAACTCGAAGCGCGCCTTCGAAAGGGCGTCGTCGCGATCCTGCGCGCCCTTGTGGCCCTTCGCCACGTCGGCGGCGTGGGCGGCGATGCGGTAGGCGATCAGCCCCTGCTTCACGTCGTCCTTGTCGGGCAGCCCCAGGTGCTCCTTGGGCGTGACGTAGCAGAGCATCGCGCAGCCGAACCAGCCGATCATCGCCGCACCGATGGCGCTCGCCATGTGGTCGTAGCCAGGGCTCACGTCGATGGGCAGCGGTCCGAGGGTGTAGAAGGGCGCCTCGTGGCACTCCGCCAGCTGCCGGTCCATGTTCTCCTGGATCTGGTGCAGCGGCACGTGGCCCGGCCCCTCGATCATCACCTGGACGTCCTGCTCCCAGGCCACCTTCGTCAGCTCGCCCAGCGCCGCCAGCTCGCCGAACTGCGCCTCGTCGTTGGCGTCCGCCACGCAGCCCGGCCGCAGCCCGTCGCCCAGCGAGAAGCTCACGTCGTAGCGCTTCATCAGCTCGACGATGCGGTCGAAGTGCTCGTAGAGGAAGTTCTGCTTGTGGTGGTGCAGGCACCACTTCGCCAGGATCGAGCCGCCGCGGCTCACGATGCCGGTGATGCGCTTGGCGGTGAGCGGCACGTGCTGCAGCAGCACGCCGGCATGGATGGTGAAGTAGTCCACGCCCTGCTCGGCCTGCTCGGCCAGCACGTCGAGGAACAGCTCGATGTCGAGCTTCTCCACCATGCCGTCCACGCGCTGCAGGCACTCGTAGATGGGCACGGTGCCGATGGGCACGGGGCTGTTGCGCAGGATGGCCTCGCGCGTCTGCGGGATGTCGGGGCCCGTGGACAGATCCATCACGGTGTCGGCGCCCCACTGCACCGCCCAGCGCAGCTTCTCCACCTCCTCCTCGATGCTCGCCCGCACCTTGGAGTTGCCGATGTTGGCGTTGACCTTCACCTTGAAGTTGCGCCCGATGATCATGGGCTCGAGCTCGAGGTGCCGCTTGTTGGCCGGGATGATGGCGCGACCCAGGGCCAGCTCCGAGCGCACGAGCTCGGGCTCGACCCCCTCGCGGATGGCGACGAAGCGCATCTCCTCGGTGATCTGACCCTGCCGGGCGTAGTGCATCTGGCTGAAGTTGGCGTCACCGCGAGCCTCGCGGACAGCGACCCAGTCCACGCGTCGCTTCGGCAGTCCCTGGTGGGGATCGAGGCCCTGTGGACCGCTGGTGTCGTAGACGCGGAAGGTGTCGCCCGTGGACAGGGGCACCTCACGGAAGGGAACGCAGAGGTCTCCCACCTCCACCTTGCGCGACAGTCCGCCGTTGAACTCCGAGTAGCGTTCAGCGTCACCCATGCTCGTCTCCATGATCCCTGCTTTCCTACGCCGCTAGGCCCCGATGGGGCCGGCTGGGTCGGACCCAGCACGTTCGGATCAGGTTCCGCGGTTTGATCTCAGGCCGATCCTCGAGACAGACGAGGGGGCCACCCGCAGCAGGGACAGGCCCTCCTAACCTGCAGGGACCACAATCTGGCCCACCGTGGCGTTAGGCGGCCCGGATGCGCGTCGTGGTCGCAGAGAAGCCGTCGGTGGCTCGGGATGTCGCCCGGGTGTTGGGTGCGAGCACCCGGGGCCAGGGCGTGATCCACGGAGCGGGGCTCGCCGTGACGTGGTGCCACGGGCACATGGCCGAGCTGCAGGAGCCTGCGTTCTACGACGCGGCGTGGAAGTCCTGGTCGCTTCAGGGGCTGCCCATGCTCCCCGAGCGCATGGCGCTCCGGCTGCGCGGCGAGGCCGGCGATCAATTCGGGGTGCTCGAGTCGCTGCTCCGCCACCCCGAGCTCGAGGACGTGGTGAACGCGTGCGACGCCGGGCGGGAGGGGGAGCTCATCTTCCGCTACGTCTACGAGCTGGCGCGCTGCCAGGCCCCCGTGCAGCGGCTGTGGATCAGCTCGCTCACGGATCAGGCCATCCAGCAAGGGTGGGCGGCGCTGCGGCCTGGCTCCGACTTCGATCGCCTGGCCGACGCAGCCCGCAGCCGCGCCGAGTCCGACTGGCTCGTGGGCCTGAACGCCACCCGTGCGCTCACCTGCCTGGCGCGCGACGCCGGCGGCTCGGGCCTGCTGTCGGTGGGGCGGGTGCAGACCCCCACGCTGGCGATGATCGTGGGGCGCGACCTCGACATCGAGGCCTTCGTGCCGCAGGACTTCTGGCAGGTCAAGGCCACCTTCGAGGGCGTGCAGCTGCCCCCCGAGGTGGAGCTGCGCACCTGGGAAGCCATCTTCTTCGATCCGACGGCCAAGGAAACCGACGGCCCCAAGGCGGACCGGCAGCTCGGCAAGCGCAAGGAAGTGCCCAAGGCCGAGCGCCTCGACACCGAGGAAGCTGCCCAGGCCATCGCCGCGGCCGTGGCGGAGCGGGTGGGCGAGGTGGAGACGGCGGAGCGCAAGGAAGTCCGGGAGCCGCCGCCGCTGCTCTACGATCTCACGAGCCTGCAGCGACGGGCGAACCAGCGCTACGGCCTGTCCGCCCAGCGCACCCTGGCGCTTGCCCAGGAGCTGTACGAGCAGCACAAGCTGATCACGTACCCGCGGACCGATGCGCGCTACCTCACGCCCGATCAGGTGCCCGGCATTCCCGCGATCCTGAAGGGGCTGTCGCCGATCTCGGTGTATGCACCCATGGTGGCCGGCCTGCTCGCCAACGGCCCGCCGCAGCCGGGCTCCCGGGTGATCGACGCGGCCGAGGTGGGGGACCACCACGCCATCATCCCCACGGGTCGCACGCCGTCCGCGAGCCTGTCGGCAGATGCCAAGCGCATCTTCGACCTGGTGGCGCGCCGCTTCATGGCGGCGCTGTCGCTCGAGGCCATCTTCGACGTCACGCGGCTGGTGGTGGCGGTCCCCACGGATGGCGAGCTGCCCGAGGGGCTCACAGCCCCCGTGCGCTTCCGCGCGCGGGGTCGGGTGTGCCGCCAGGAGGGCTGGCGCGCCATCGACCCACCGGGTCGATCCAAGGAGACCGAGCTGCCTGCCGTGAACGTCGGCGACGATGCGGCGGTGCGCGAGGTGCGCACGCCCAAGGGGCAGACGCGTCCGCCGCGGCCCCACACCGACGCCACGCTGCTGCGAGCCATGGAGACGGCGGGCCGCACCCTCGACGACAGCGCCCTCATTCGCGCGCTCCGTGGCAAGGGCCTGGGCACCCCCGCCACCCGCGCCTCCATCCTCCAGACGCTCATCGATCGCCGCTACGTGGTGCGGAAGGGCCGCGATCTGCGTGCCACCGATCGCGGCCGGGCGCTGGTGGCGGCCGTGCCGGTGCCTGCGCTGTTGTCGGCGGAGCTGACGGGGGAGTGGGAGGGGCAGCTCGCGCAGATGGCCGACGGCAAGGGCAAGGCGCGCCCTGCGTTCATGGGGGAGGTCCGCACCTACGTGTCCGAGATCGTAGACGCCATGAAGGTGGCGCCTCCTCCCGAGGTGGATCCCGAGGAAGCCGGCCCCTCCCTGGGGGAGTGTCCGGCGTGTGGCCGGCCGGTGCGCAAGCGCGGCAAGGTCTGGGCGTGCGACGCGGGGCGCTCCTGCGCGTTCGTGGTGTTCAGCCGCATGTCGAAGCGGGCCATCAGCGCGCGCATGGTCAAGCAGCTGCTGGCGGATGGCCGCTCGCCGGTGGTGAAGGGCTTCAAGAGCAAGGCCGGAAAGGACTTCTCCGCTGGGTTGCTCTGGGATGAGGAGCGCGGCCGCGTGGGCTTTTTCTTCGAGGACGAAAAGCCGCGCGATCGAGGCGGGCAGCAGCCTTCGGAGCAGCGCTCGTCAGCGCCCAGCACGCCGGCTGGACCCCGGGAGGGGGCGATCTGCCCCACCTGCGGCACGGGCCGCATCATCCGCGGGCGCACCGCGCTGGGCTGCAGCGAGTGGCGTGCGGGGTGCGGCTACCGCGCGGCCCTGCCTACTTGAGGAAGTTGGGTCCGCGGCAGGCCACCGCGTCACCCGCCTGGCAGGCCTCGCGGGCCAGCTTCTTCGCAGCACCTCGCTTGCGAGGACCGCCCATGCCGTTCCACAGCAGGCGGCTCAGGTCTCGCTTGGCGTCCAGCGAGCCCAGGTCCACCGCCTTCTGCTGTGCGGCCCGCGCCGCGTGCAGGTCACGCTGCCCGTCCACGCCTTCCTCGTGCACCCGCCCCAGGCCGCGACAGGAATCGGGGTGGTCTTGCTCGCAGCCCTTGCCGTACCACTCGGCCGCGGCCGCGTTGTTCTTCCGCACGTAGGTGCCTTCCTCGAGGATCTGGCCAGCCTGGGCGCAGCCGCGAGCCAGCTGGCCGTCGCAGGCCTGCCCGAACATCACCAGGGCCTCCTGGTCGTCGCGGCGCACGCCCACGTCGCTGATCAGCAGCTCGCCACGCCGGATGCAGGCCTCGATGTAGCCCGACTTGCAGGCCCAGCGGTAGAAGGTGCTCGCGTCGGTGCGATCGCGATCTCCGCCGATCCCTTCCTCGTGGGTACGGCCGAGCACGAAGCAGGCTTCGGGATCGGAGGCGTCGCTGGTGCAGACGCGACCCAGCAGCTCGCGCCCGCGGGCGGGATCCCGCTCTGCGGACTCGTTGTCGAGCAGGTGGTAGCCGAGCTCCGTGCACGCCTCCACCGACTGCCGCTGCTCACACGCGAGATCGAAGGCGTTGAACGCGCTGCGGACCGAGCCCTCCACCCGACCGGCGAGGATCATGTCCACCTGTGCCGAGCAGCCTGCGGCGTACTCGAGCTCGCAGGCGCGCCCGAAGAGCGGGGCGGCGCGAGCGTCGTCGCCGTTGGGCAGATCCTGCTCCCACCGGCCGGCCTCGAAGCACGCCTGGGCATGGTCCAGGGCGCAGCCGCGCTCGAACAAGCCCTGGATCCGGCCCTGGGCGGGCTCGGGGTGGATCCCGTCGTAGTAGGCACGGGCCAGGCGCCAGCAGCCCAGCTTGTGGCCTCGCTCGCACAGCCCACCGTAGAAGGTGTCCATCTGCGCGCCGGTCCAGCCGCTGTCGTCCATCCGACCGAGCACGTAGCAGGCGTCGGGGTAGTTGGCGCGGCACGCCATCTGGGCGTACTTCCGGGCGGCCTTGGCGTTGGACTTCACCGGACCGCCATCGCGATACACGCGGGCGAGTTGGGTGCAGGCCGCCCACTCGCGGGCGTCGCAGGCCTTGTTCCACTCCTTCAGCGCCGGCTTCACGGGATCGGACAGCGCCAAGCCCTTGCCCTCGAAGATGTGCCAGGCGAACTCGTGACAGGCCGGCGCGAAGCGGCGGTCGCACGAGGTCTTGAGGATCGACGCGGACTTGCGCCACAGCTTGCCCTTGTCGTCGTCGAGGCGCTCCGTGCGGGCCATGGCGTCGAGTGCGTAGCTGGTGACCAGGCACGCCACTGGATCCCCGGCCTCACAGGAGGGCAGGAAGATCTCGCGCACACGGTTGGCGTCCACCTCCCCGTCCGCCTGCCACGTGGAGCGGCGGCAGGCGGGGTTGTAGCCTCCCTCGCACGCCTCCCGGAAGCGCCGGTTCAGCTCCTCGGCCGTGGCCGCCACGTTGTCGCGCTCGAACTCGAGCCGCAGTGCCTGCAGCGCCAGATCCTGGGCGTCACCGCCTTGGGCGAAGGCGGCGGGCGCGAGCACGGCGCACGACACCAGGAGGAGGAGGACCCGGAGGCAGGGTCCGAGGAGTAGGGAGATCAGAGGTGGTCTTGACATGGGCGGATGCTAGCCTCCGAGCGGGGGAGCGCAAGGGGTGCGCTGACGGACCCGCAGTGAGCGGGCTTTCCTCCCCCCATCGGTCCAGGGGCGGAGGTTCGCGAACGGGCAATCGCTCGCTCGTGGACACCCAAGGGTTTGCGGGTCTCGTCATCAGTACCGATAGCCGAAGTCGTCCCACCGGGTCCGCCCTCCCGAGGCGCCAGGCCCTACGAGCCGCCCTCGAGCTGCGCCGTCAGCGTCTCCACCTTGGCCTGCAGCCGCTGCACGCGGTCACGGGCGCGCTTGAGGTCGCTGCGCAGGCTCTCCACCCGCTGCCGCGCCTGCTGCAGCTCCTCCGCCGACACCGAGCTGGCCAGCTTCGACTCCAGCGCCGACACCCGCGCCTGGGCGGCCTGCAGATCGCGCTGCAGCCGGCTCACCTCGCTGCGGTCCGACGCCTGGGCGCGGGCGCGCTCCAGATCTTGCTCCAGCTGGCGGATGCGCTGCTTGGCGCGGTCGATGTCCGCCTGGCTCGGGGCGCTCGCCAGCCGATCCTTCGCCGTGCGCAGATCCGTCTCCAGCTGGGAGATGCGTGCCCGCAGTCGATCCGTCTCGGCCGGATCCGATACCTGCGACCGAGCACGCTCCAGGTCCCGCTCCAGCTGGCGGATGCGTTGCTTGGCGCGATCGAGATCCGCCTGACTCGGGGCGTTGGCCAGCTGGCTCTGGGCCGTGCGTAGCTCGGCCTTCAGCTGATCGATCCGCTGCTGCTTGCGCTGCAGCTCCTCGCGGCCGGGGGTGTTGGCCAGGCGCGTGTTGGCGGTCTGCAGCTCCTGCTCGAGGGTCCGGATCCGACTCCGCAGCCGGTCCAGCTCCGCCGGATCCGCAGCCTGCGAACGGGCGCGTTCCAGATCCGCCTTCAGCTGGGCGATGCGCTGCTGCTTTCGCTGCAGCTCCTCGTGGCTCGGTGCCTGCGCCAACCGCTGCAGGGCCTGATCGAGGTCCCCCCGCAGCGACGCCACCTGACGCTCCAGGCGCTCCACCTCGCCGCGATCCGAGGCCTGCGCGAGCTGGTCGCGTGCGCGCTTCAGCTCGGCCTTGAGCTCGGCGATCCGGGTGCGTGAGCGATCCCGATCCTGCTCGGCTGCCG
Organism: Myxococcales bacterium; assembly: GCA_019634415.1. GTDB lineage: Bacteria > Myxococcota_A > UBA796 > UBA796 > DRPG01. The sequence continues at coordinate 48,180 of JAHQVJ010000202.1, read as the reverse complement.
CCAGGCGGTCGCGCAGCTCCGTGAGCTTCGCGGGCGAGGGGCCGCGGGCGATCTCGTCTTCGAGTGCCCGGATCCGGTGGCGGGCTCGTCGCAGATCCGCCGTCAGGTCGTCCTGCTGCGCCAGCTGGGTGTTGGCAGCGTCGAGCTCGGCGCGCAGCTCGCGGAGTCGTCGCCGCGCCTTGTCCAGCTCCTCGCGGCTCGGGGCGTTCGCGAGCGCCTGCTCGAGGCTCGCCAGCCGGTCCCGGGTGCCATGCAGCTCGCTGCGCAGCTCCACGATGCGCTGCCGTGCGCGTGACAGCTCCTCGGGTCCCGGCGTGCCTGCCAGCATGCGCTCCAGCTCCTCGATGCGGGCCTGAGCGCGGGCCAGTGCCTCGGGAGGAACGCTGTTGCGCTGGGCGTGACGCAGACGCTGGACCTCCTGCTGCAGCTGGCCTGCCTGCGCCTCGGCGTCGCGGCGAGCGGCCTCGGCGTCGCGGGCCCGGGCGCGCAGCGTCTCGATGCGACGGCGCGCCTCCTGCAGCGCTTGATCGTCGTTGCCGTAGGACAGCTGGTCGCGCAGATCGGCGAGCTCCGCGTCGCGGTCCGCGAGCGTGCGCCTGAGGCTCTCGTTGTCGGTGGCCAGCGCCACACAGTGGGGGTCTTGCTGCATGGGGCCAGCTGGTGGGGCGGGGTGCACGCAGGCGGCGCTCGCGGTGAGCAGCCACAGGGTCCATCGGGGCATCCGGGTCTCCGTCGTCGGTCCGCCACCTGACGACGCGAGGGCCCCTCGCATTTTCTGGACAGCATTTCGTGACGTCCGCTTGACGCAGCGGATACCCAACGATGTCGGACAGGAGGCGCATGTCGCACTGGGCGGTGGAAACGCGAGGTCTGCAGATCGCATTCGGGCGTCGAAGGGTGATCACGGATCTTCAGCTGCGGGTGCCCACCGGCGTCGTCTACGGGCTGCTGGGGCGCAACGGCGCTGGCAAGACCACCACGCTGCGCATGCTCCTCGGCATCCTGCGTCCCGACGAAGGGGAGCTGGTCTTCGACGGCGCCTCCCTGCGCCGCGGCACCCCGAAGACGCGGCAGCGCATCGGCTACGTCAGCCAGCAGCAGCACTTCTACCCGTGGATGCGGGTGCGGCGCCTGGGTCGCTTCGTGGGCTCCTTCTACCCGACCTGGCGCGACGAGCTGTTCGAGGAGCTGCTGGGTGAGCTCGCCATCGAGCCCGCTCAGCGGGTGGGGGAGCTGTCGGGGGGCACGCGCATGAAGCTCGCCCTCGCGCTGGCCTTGGCCCACGAGCCGCCGCTGCTGATCCTGGACGAGCCCACGGCGGGCGTGGATCCGGTGACCCGTCGGGAGATCCTGGACCACCTGCGCCGCCTGGTGGATCGCCAAGGCCGGACCGTGCTGTTCAGCACGCACCACGTCTCCGAGATCGAAGACATCGGCGACGAGGTGGGGATCCTCCACGAGGGGCGGATCTTCTGGCAGGGCCCCGTGGCCAAGCTCACCGAGCACGTGCGCGAGGTGCACGGTCCCGTGCCCGAAGGGGCCCGCGTGCTCCATCAAGGGGAGCGCGCGGCCACGTGCTGGGCGCCTCCGTCGGTGTGGAGTGCCGTGGTGGGGGCGAGCCGGGTGTCCCTCGAGGCCGCCTTCGTGGCCATCGCACGGGATGCCTCGTGAGGATCCGAAGCCTCGTGGGTCTGCTGGCCAAGGAGGTCCAGCAGCACGTGCTGCCGTTGTCGGCGGCGGGAGCGATGGTGCTGTGCACCGTGATCATCCAGTGGATGACGGTGGTGGCCCAGGGTCAGCCGACGCTGCTGGCGGCCGCTTCGGGGGTGGCCTTCTACGTGATGCCCATGTACGCGGTGTTCGCGGCGGAGCGCCTGGTGGTCTTGGACCGCTCGGCGGGTACGCACGAGTTCCTCGCGGCGCTCCCGCTGTCCGTCACGCTGCGCTACGTCGTCCAGCTCGCGGTGGGATGGGCGGCCACGGTCGTCACCGTGACGGCCGTGGTGCTCCTCACCGCCGTCGCGGCCACGCAGCGCGAGGGTGTGCCGCTGCTGTTCGTGGGCCAGCTCCTCGCGCAGACCTGGACCTACGTCACCGCTTGGTTCGCCCTGGCCTTCGGTATCGCGCACCTCGGCCGCTTCCGCTGGCTCACCTGGTGGTTGCTGCTCACCGCCTTCCTGATGGGTGAGCCCGTGCTGTCCGACGATCCCTTTCGCGTGATCGGGTGGCACGGAGTCCTGCTGGATCCTGTGGATCAGGCCCGTGCCGTGCCTCCCTGGTCCTCGCTGCCGCTCGCGCTGGCCTGGACCGTCTTCGGGGTGGGGCTGGGCTGGGGTCTGGTGCGGTGGCGGGCCGGGGTGTGGGTGGAGCGACTGTTCCGTCCGGGCAACTCGCGGGAGTTCGGCTACCAGATCATGCTCGCCATCGGCGTGCCCATGGTGCTGGAGCTGCTCATCGACGAGCGGCCCCGCGATGGCTGGGCCTCGCTGTCGGTGGTGGGGGACGACGCTGTCGAGATCCGGGTGGCGGGCTCCCCCGGCAGCGACCTGTGGCGCATCGGTCGAGACGCTGCCGCCGATCTGGCGCTGCTCGGCCAGCGCACCGGGGTGGAGGAGTTCGGTCCCATCGTGTTGGTGCGGGGGCGCCAGGAGCGCCTTCGCCCCGTGCACCATGCACCCGCCGCCTACCTCGATCGCAGCCTGGTGCTCGTGGTGGATCTGCAGGCGCATCACGCCGATCTCGTGCGCGAGGTGGTGTACCGCGCGCTACTGCAGCGCACCGGCAGCGGAGGGTGGGACGCCGACGTGGACTGGTTGCTGCGGGGCACGCCAGGCTGGCTGCGACCCGATCCCGTGCTCGCCCGACGGGCTGCCGCTGGCGCAGCCGCACTCCCCCACATGGGGGACTGGCTGCAGATGGAGCTGGCCGTGGGGGAAGACGTGGCCGAGGGCGTGGCCTGGGCGGGCGTGCAGGCCCTGGACGACGAGACCGTGACCACCTTGCTCAGTGCTGTGCTGGCGCCCCGCGTCGATCGCGTGACCTACTTCACGGACCTGGCGATGCACCGCATCGACACCCCTGCGATCACGTCGCTGTGGACCGATGCGCTGCAGGCCCACGTCCGCGGCGTGTCCGAGGCCACGGTGACCCTCCCTCCGCTCGTGCTGGACGGGGACGACGGTGCGGTGCGCGCTCGATGGTCCAGCAAGCCTCCACAGGGCACGCAGCTGCGCTGGCGTCAGCTCGATCCGCTGTCGGCGCACCCCGCACCCGGCGATCCCAACGACGTGGAGAGCCTCGACGAGGACTCCTGGTCGCTGGTGATCCCCGTGGATCCGAGCCGGCGGGTGGCGGCCGAGCTGGTGGTGTTCGATCCGAGCATCCGCGGGCTGCGCACGACGGGCTGGAGCTCGCGATGGTAGCGCTGCTCGCGAAGGAGACGAGGGAGCTGGTCCCGTACTGGCTGGCGGTGGTGGGGCTGCTGGTCGCAGCCACACTGGCCCTGCTGCTGGACTCGGACCTCGTGCTCCTGCCGCTGGCCACCCGCTACGACCATGGCGACGAGTCGGTGTTTCAGCTCATGTTGCTCGGGATCCTGCTCGGCCACGGCGCCGTGGCGCGGGAGGTGGTGAACGGGCACATGGAGTTCCTCGACGCGCTGCCCACCACGCGGGTGCGCGTCTACCTCGCCAAGGCGCTGGCGGTGCTCGCGCCGTGCGTGTTCCTCATCGTCGGCAGCGCGGTGATGGATCTCGCCCTGCAGCAGCTCGCACCCGTGCCCCATCAGCGCTCCGGGGCCAGGGCCGTCTGGGTGCTGCACGGGGTGCAGATGGCCACGCTGGTGTTTGCTGTGGGGCTCGGAATGCTCCTGTCGTGGCTGCGAGGCCTCGCCTTCGGGGTGATCGTGGTGGGCCTCGTGAGCGTGCTCACGCTGACGGTGCTCGTGCCCAGTGTGGGCGACGTCTTCCCCGTCCCGTCCTCCGCCTACGGCAAGCTCGTCTGGGAGCGGGGCGTGCCCTGGCATCCGCTGGGTCCTCCGTTGCTGTGGGCGGGCGTGGGCGTGGCCGCGATGGCCGTCAGCGGAGCGCTGTTCGTGGGGCCGGGGGAGGCCCTGCTCAGGCGTGGATCCGGCGTGGTGGCCGTGGTGCGCGTCGGCGGGCTCGGCTGCGGCGGGCTGCTGCTGTCGGGACTCGCCGGCATCGCGTTGGTCAGCGTGGGGCTGCAGAGCACGCTGACGGGCATCCGGGTGGACACCTCCCACGAGCCCTTCCGGGTGCTCTACCGGGGGGTCGACGAGGCCGAGGTGCGCACGGTCACCGAGGATCTGCGAGCGCTGGCTCGCCAGGTGGCCGCCGCCGTGGGGTGGGACGGGGAGCTTCCGCCGCTGGACATCGAGTTCCTGGGGGCCGCGCCGAACCACGCCGGGGTGTTCACCGGTGGGAAGATCCGGCTCGGGAAGCCCGATCGAGCGGTGCTGGCGCACGAGCTGGCCCACGCGATGGCGTTCCAGCTCACCGGGCCGGCCGCGTGGCACCAAGGGGATCACACCCGGTTCTTCAGCGAGGGGCTCGCCTCCTGGGTCGCGGCCGAGGTGTCGGGGGAGCCGTCCATTCCCTTGGAGGCCGCCGCCATCCACGCCACCGGCCAGGCGCGCTTCGAGCTGTTGGTGGAGGACGATCTGCTGATCGAGCAGCAGGACATCGTGCAGGCCTACCCCCTGGGCCATGCCTTCGTGTCCACGCTGGTGGCCGAGGCGGGGGCCGAGGCAGTGGCCTGTGTGCTTCGGGAGCAGCGTCGCATCGGGCGTCGCACCGTGGCGGGCTTGGCGCTGTGGTATGGCATGGCGAATGCCTGTGACTTCGATCTCGACACCGTCATCGCGCGGTGGGAGGCGGATCTGGAGGAGCGGGCCGAGGAGCTCCCGATCCTGCCTCGGGTGCACGCGCGACAGCGGTACACCGAGCGGGGCTTGGTGCTCGAGGTGGTGGACGAGCGCTACGCCGGCCTGCAGCTCCTCTGTCGCTTTCGCAGCGACGCCGAGGCGCCGGTGGAGCAGTATCGGCAGACGAACGTGAGCAACGGAGCGTGCCTCGTGCCAACGGCGCAGCTCGCCGGGGCCACCTTCGACTACCAGCTCGGCTTCCGGGTGCCCGTGCGCCATCAGCCGGCGTCGGTGTTCCTGCCCTGGGTGCGCGACGTGCCCTCGTCTGTTCGCGCTCGGTGATCAGACTCGTGCCGGCTCCGCCGCCCCTGTACTGATCGGCCGCGAACTGCGTTCGCGGCCTGATCAGGCCGTGCGGGTTCGCTGCACGCGCTCGGTGAGCCAGGCCACGCGCTCCGACGGCTTGCGGTCGTGGAAGTCCACCAAGTGGGCCGCCAGCGTCTCGTAGTCCTGTCGCATGAGCAGCCACCACACGCGCTGGTTGCTCTTCAGGCCGCTGAACACCACGGCGTCGTGACGCGCGAAGTCCGCCTCGTGCTCGGTGTAGTAGTCGGCCATCTCCGACCAGTGCATCGACGGGTACAGGTGGTGCACGATGTGGTAGCCGTCGTTGTAGCAGAGGTCGTTGTAGGGAGTATCGAGCAGGCAGGTCGAGTTGCGAAACGGATCGCTCGGGCGGTCGACGTCCACGAAGGCGTGCTGGGCGAAGTTGCCCATCATCGTCGCCACGCGAACGATGAACAGGGGCACCACGAAGACCACCAACGTGGCGGCCCAGTCCACCATCGCCAGCGCACACACCACGGCCAGCCAGCCGAGCTCACCTGCGATCAGCCAGCGCAGCATCTTGGTACGGCCTCGGCGGATCAGGTAGCGAGCGAGGGTGGGCATGCCGAACAGCAGGAAGCGGCCGGCGTACAGCATCCAGTCACCGATGTGGTCGCGTCGGAAGGGCAGGGTGCAGGACAGATCGCCGAACTCGTTGTTCTCGGCGTGGTGCATGCCGATGTGGTGGATGTAGAACCCCGTGGGCGTGTGGCCCAGGAACGGCGCGACGACCCAGGGGATGAACCGGTTGAGCTGCGTCAGGTCGCGGCGAAAGATCGGCCGATGGACCACGACGTGGAGCAGCAGCGTGATCCGAGCTCCCCACACCACGAACAAGGCTGCCCAGTAGGGGATGGCCAGTGCGAGGGTGAGGGGGGTCGGCAGCGCGTACAGCGTCAGCGCCACGGGAACCACCACCGCAGCGAACCAGATGGCACGCTGGGCGAGGGGGATGTCGCGGGGATCCGCCATCAATGGCCGGAGATAGTGATCCAATGTCATCGTGTCGACGAACCCCTCGCCCAAGCTACGAGCCTGCGGCAGGCGCTGGATGCGTCGCGGCAGCGGTTGGCGACCGTATCATCCGGCGGTCCGTCGACCTCGGCCCTACTCGGGCAAGGCGCGCACCCACCAGCTTCTTCCCTTCTTCTCGAACTCGACTTTTCCTTGCTCCCTCAGGATCGGCATCACATAGTTCGCGAAGCGTCCGCGGTAGCCCCTGCGCAAGCCGTACCACCCACCCACCGGGTTGTCGTCGGAGCGGGCCCAGTGCTCCACGGTGCCTTCCTTGGTGGGTTGCTTCTCGTCCTTGTTGCCCAGCTCCATCCAGTCGCCGTGCTCTCGAAGCATGGTCAGCACGTCGTCGAGCGCGCTCGGCTGGTAGTGCAGCCACGTGGCGCCCACCTGACAGTGCAGCACGTCCTTGTCGGGATCGTGCCAGATCTGGAAGGACGCGCCTCCAGCGGGCGTGGTCAGCTCCCAGGGGTCGTCAGGGGTTCCGGAACCGGGCATCTGCAGCCTCCTGTGCATCGCGATCCTTAGCCAGGACACCGATGCTCAGAGGCGCTCACTGTGATGCCGCCTACACGTCGAAGCCCGTGCGCTTGCGCACGCGGTGCCACGCCGAGTTGGACAGGCCCAGCAGCTCGGCTGCGGCCCGCTGGTTTCCGCGCGTCTGGTCCAGCGCGTGGGCGAGGAGCTGGCGCTCGTAGGCCTCCACGAGATCCTTGAAGTTGCCCACCGTCACGGGCGCCTGCACGAGGTCGGCCTCGAGGTGGTGTGGCTCCAGGGTGCGTGCGTTCTGTCGGATGGCCTTCCCCATGGCACGCACGATCTGCGAACGCAGCGCCCGCACGTTGCCCTCAGGCGGTCGACTGCACAGCAGCTGCATGGCCCCGTGGGAGATCTCCCTCGGCGGGATGAGGTTCTGCTCGAAGAACATCGTGGACTCGCGCTCCAGGAAGTGGCGCGCCAGGGCAGGGATGTCGCCCGGCCGCTCCCGCAGGGAGGGCACCCGGAGCTGCACCTCCGCCAGCCGGTCCAGCAGGTCGGGACGCATGACGCCGGAGTCTCGGAGCGTGTCGAGGGGGCGGTTGGTGGCCGCGATGATGCGCCCCGTGAAGGGCACGTCTCGAGTGCTGCCCACGGGTCGGAACGTGCGCTCCTGCAGCAAGAGCAGCAGGCGTGACTGGGCCTCGTCCGGCAGCTCTCCGATCTCGTCGAGGAAGAGGGTGCCTCCCGCGGACTCCTCGGCGAAGCCTGTCCGATCCTCCATCGCGCCCGTGAAGGCGCCCTTGACGTGACCGAACAGCGCCGACCGAGACAGCTCCCCGGTGAGGTGCGTGGGGCAGTCGCAGTGCACGAAGGGACCCGTGCGGCCCGACAGCGCGTGCAGCGCCTTGGCCAGGTGCGTCTTGCCCGTCCCTCGCTCACCCAGGATCAGCAAGTTCAGCGGCATCGGCGCCCACCCCCGCGCTTCGGCGCACAGCTCGTGCACCAGCCGTGACTCCCCGACCATGCCCTCGATGAGGGGCGACGACGAGGTGGGGGGATCGGCCGGAGGCGGCCGGAACAGGTGCGCCGAGGCACGGCACAGCGCCTCGATGCGGTCGATGGTGATGGCGTCGAAGTGGCCCGGCTCGTCGTGGGTCACGTACAGCGCCGCGTGCCTGCCGAGCGGCACGCAGCCCACCGACACCAGGTTGTGCTTCACCACGCTGTGGGCGTGAGCCACCTCCTCGTCGCGGTTCGCCGCGGCGGACCAGAACGGGTGCCCCGAGCCCACCACGCGCTCCATCACGGTGGTGGACAGCATCACCTGGTCCGCGAGGCCAGGTGGCAGCGCGCCGGGTTGCTCCACCTCCACGGCCCCACCAGCGTGCACCAAGGTGGTGTAGCGGCGGGACAGGCCCGTCCCGTCGAGCCACGACAGGGCCCACGCCTCGGCGCGCGCCTGCTCCGAGGCTGCCTCCACCAACACCTGGAGCTGCTCCCGGGGCGAGCCAGCCGCGGACACCTCGGCGACGTAGGGCTGTACCCAGTTCTGGACGATCGCCTCGGCGGCCAGCTCGTCTGCCAACGACGCGAGTCGCTGTGCGAGCTCGGGGTGCTCCACGGCCACGAGCTGTCGGGCCTCGCGCAGCGTGCGGCGCATTCCCTCGCCTGGGCTCAGCTCCACCACCTCCACCTCGACGGTGCCCCCCAGGGTCAGGGCGTCGCCGACCTGCAGGCGCGTCTCTCCGGCCAGCTGCGACCCCGCCCGGGTGCTGCCGTTCTTGCTTCGTAGATCCTCGGCCCACAGTCCCGACGACCGGTGCACGAAGCGAATGTGCTTGCCAGACAACTGGGGCACCACGAGCGAGATGTCGCAGCTGGGGTGGCGGCCCAGCACGGTGCGGCCCAGGGGTAGAGAGACGCGCTTGGGCGCCTCGGTGGGTATTCGGATCTCCAGGACGGCCATGACATCTCCCTCGTGGCCTCTCCCTTCTGCTCAATACCGGAAGGGCCACGCGACAAAGTAGCGTTTCACCCGGAGCCACACGCCATACAGGCCGAGGGGCTCCACCACCAGCACCACGATCACCAAGGTGCTGAACATGATCGTGGACTGCTGTGCACTCGACAGTCCCGAGAGCAACGGAAGGTTTCTCCCTAGCATCTCGGCCAGCGGAGAGAGCAGCACGAAGGCCACGGCCCCTGCGACCCCTCCGAAGACGGTGCCCACGCCGCCCAGCACGATCATGGCGATGTACTGCACGCTCATGTTCAGATCGAAGGGCGGGTGCACCGTGAGGTACTGCTGCTGGAAGGCGAACATGGAGCCCGCCACGCCGGCCATGAACGAGCTGATCACGAAGGCCGTCACCTTGGCTCGGGCGGGCCGGATCCCCAAGGCCGTGGCTGCCAGATCGGAGTCGCGCACGGCGATCATCGAGCGCCCCAGCCGCGAGCGTCGCACGTTCTGGCTGAACAGCGTGGCGGCGACGGCCAGAGGCACGTAGAGCACGTACAGCCGCTGGCTGAAGGTGAGGTCCACCCCGATGTCGAAGCGGCCGTACTGGCCCGATCCCGACGCCGGATCGGTGAACCACAGGTGCATCGGCACCGTGGTGCCCGACACGCCGCCCGACCACTCGGGCAGCGACAGCAGCACGTGATCCACCACGAACAGCAGGCCCAGGGTCACGATGGCGAGGTACAGCCCGCGGAGCCGCAGCGCGAAGGGGCCCACCAGCAGTCCCAAGCCGGCGGCCACCAGCCCGGAGACGGGCATGCACAGCCAGAAGGGCACGTGGCCGTGCACCCCCAGCATGGCCGCCGTGTAGGCGCCCACCGCCAGGAATCCAGCGTGGCCCAGGCTGATCTGGCCCGCGAACCCCGTCAGGATCATCAGGGACAGGGCGCCCACGATGGCGGTGCAGGCCTGCACGGCGATGGTGACCCAGCGAGGCGGGACCACTGCCGGCCAGGCGACGAGGATCACCAGCAGCACTCCGAGGCCGATGAGCTGCCACCGGTCCTCGAACCGGTTCAGATCCTGGTCGTAGCTGGTGACCAGTGAACGACTGGGCATCAGACCCGCTCCACGTCGGGGGTTCCGAACAGGCCGTAGGGACGAACCACCAGCACGGCGACCATCACGAAGTAGGGCAGCACGGTGTGGAAGTTGTGGCCGAAGGCGCCCAGGTTGGGGTTGACGTAGGCCTGGGTGAGCACCTCCAGCACGCCCAGGGCGGCCGCGGCGAGCACGGTGCCCCACACCGAGTCGAGCCCCCCCACGATCACCGCAGGGAAGGCCCGCAGGGCGACGAATCCCAGCGAGATGTCCGCGCTGCGCGGGAAGAACGACAGACAGATCCCGCCGATGGCGGCGGTGGCTCCCGCCAGGAACCACACCACCCCGAAGATCCGGCCCACGGGGATGCCCAGCGCGAGCGCGGTCTCCTGGTCGCTCGCGGTGGCGCGCATGGCGACGCCCACCCGAGAGAAGCGGACCAGCAGGTAGAAGCCGCCGAGCACCACCAGGCAGCCGCCCACGGTGACCAGGGCGTTGACGAGTAGCCGGGCCTCCCCCAGCTGCACGGTGGCGTCGGTGGGCCAGGGGGTGGGCATCCCGTAGGTCCCGCTGCCCCACGCCAGCAGGGCGCCCGAGCGAATCAGGAACCCCACGAAGATGGTCACGATCACGGTGGTGAACACGGGACGCCCCACCAATGGTCGCAGCACCACCCGCTCCACGGTGGCCGCGAGCAAGCCGGTGAACAGGATCGACAGCGCGGCGGCCACCGCCCAGGGCAGCCCCGCGCTGCGCAGCGACACCATCGACAGCGCGCCCACCGTGAGCAGCTCCCCCTGAGCGAAGTTGAAGACCTGGCTCGCGCGGTAGATGATCACGAAGCCCAGGGCCACCAGCGCGTAGACCGCGCCCAGGGCGAGGCCCGAGGACAGAAGCTGCACGAAGCTCGTCACCCGTAGATCTCCTCGACGAGGTGGCCCCAGATCTCGCCGATGTTGCGGCGCCGCACCTTCTGGGTGGGCGTGAGCTCACCGTCGTCCTGGTGCAGCTCCTTCGGGAAGAGCCGAAACGCCCGCACGTGCTCGACGCGCGCGAGCTGATCGTTCGCCTTGCGGATCTCCTGCTCCACCAGCGAGACCACCTCCGGCCGACGGGTGAGATCCTCGAAGTCGGTGTAGGTCACGCTGCGGCGCGTGGCCCAGTCTCCCACGGCATCGGCGTCGATCTGCACGAGGGCCGAGATGAACTTGCGCGCATCGCCGATGGCCACCGCTTCCTTGACGTAGGGCGACAGCTTCAGGGCGTTCTCGATCTTCTCGGGCGACAGGTTCTTGCCGCCAGCCGTGATGATGATCTCCTTCTTGCGGCCCGTGATCGAGAGGAACCCGTCTTCGTCGACCGTGCCGATGTCGCCGGTGTGGTACCAGCCGTCCTCGTCGATGGCTTCCTTCGTGGCGGCCTCGTTGTGGAGGTACCCAGCGAACACCGCGGGGCCGTGGATCAACACCTCGCCGTCGTCGGCGATGCGGGTGACGAGTGGCTCGAGGGTGGATCCCACCGTGCCCAGGCGGTTGCTGCCCGGCAGGTTGAAGTGGGTGCCGCCGGCGCACTCGGTCATGCCGTAGCCCTCCCGCACCGGGATCCCCACGGCATGGAACCAGCACAGCAGGTCCGGGGCGATGGGGGCGGCGCCGCTGGAGGGGAGCCGGCAGCGCCGCAGCCCCAGGTGCTCCTGCAGGGAGCGGAAGACGAACAGGTCCCCGGCGAAGCGGACGAGTCGGTGCCATCCGGAGTTGCTCCGGCCGTCCCGGTCGGGGTGCCAGTGCGTCAGGGTGCGACTCAGGAACCAGTCGTAGAGGCGGCGCTTCAGCCACGAGCTGTCCTGCATGCGCAGCGTGACCTTGGCGTGCATCTTCTCCCAGATGCGGGGCACCCCCAGGAAGATGGTGGGGGAGACCTCGGCGAGATCGTGCTCCACCGTCTCGATGGACTCCCCGAAGTGCACCACGCAGCCCACCGACAGCGGGATGTAGACCGTGTAGATCTTCTCGGCCACGTGGCACAGCGGCAGGTACGACAGGATCAGGTCCTGGGGAGTCGCGCCGAGGCGATCCGTGAGGCCGTCCATCACGGCGAGGGCGTTGCGAGCCGTGAGCATCGCGCCCTTGGGGGGACCGGTGGTACCCGACGTGTAGACCACCATCGACGGAGCGTCCGGATCCTGCTGCGACACCAGCTCGTCGAACCAGGCCGGATCTCGCTCGTGGGCCGCAGCCCCCTCTGCGATCACCTCCTCCCACGAGTGCAGCCGTGGATCGTCGTAGTCGCGCGTGCCTCGCGTCTCCACACAGAGCACGGCGGTCACGCTCGGGGTGTCCTCCGCCACCGCGATGGCCTTGTCCACCTGCTCCTGGTCCTCGCACACCAGCACCTTCACCTTGGCGTGGGAGAGGATGTAGGCCACGTCGGGGGCCGGGTTCGTCTGGTAGATGCCGACGGACAGGGCACCGAGGGCCTGGGCCGCCAGATCGGCGTACAGCCACTCCGGGCGGTTGTCCGACAGGATCGCCACGGCATCCCCGGGCCCCACCCCCAAGGCGCGCAGCGCATGGGCGGTGCTCGCCACCCGATCGCGGTACTCGGCCCAGCTGATCTGCCTCCAGATGCCGAGCTGCTTGTGTCGCAGCGCGACGTCCTGGGGGCGCTCGGTGGCGTGCTCCAGCAGCAGCGCGGGAAGAGGTCGGATCACGTCAGCCCTCCTGTGTAGGCCGCGGAGACGTCGGCGTTGGAGCGGATGTCTTCGGGCGAGCCTTCAGCGATCTTACGTCCGAAGTCCAAGACCGCGATCCGATCCGCGAGGTCGAGCACCAACGACAGATCGTGCTCGATGAGGATCTGCGTGACGCCCAGCTCCTCGCGGATGTCGAGGAGATACCGAGCCATGTCCTCCGTCTCCTCCTGGTTCAGGCCAGCGGCGGGCTCGTCGAGCAACAGCAGCCGAGGCTCCGTGGCCAGGGCACGTCCGAGCTCCACGCGCTTGAGCAGCCCATAGGGCAGCACCATCGCCGGCGTGTCGCGGTACAGCGCCAGATCGAGGAAGTCGATGATGTCCTCCACGTGCTGCCGATGCCGGATCTCCTCCTGCCGGAAGCGACGCGTGCGCAGCAGGTCGTGCAGGATCGAGGTGCGGTAGCGGTGGTGGCGGCCCACCATCAGGTTCTCGAGCACGGTGAGGTGGTCGTACAGCGCGATGTTCTGGAACATGCGCCCGATGCCGAGGGTGGCGCGCCGCCAGGCAGCGAGCCGCGTGAGGTCGGCGTCCTGGAAGCGGATCTGGCCTTCTTGAGGGTGGTACAGCCCGCAGATGCAGTTGAACAGCGAGGTCTTGCCGGCTCCGTTGGGGCCGATGACGGCCACCAGCTCCCCCTCGGGCACGTCGAGGGAGACCCTGTCCAAGGCGGTCACGCCAGCGAAGCGTAGGGTCACGTCGTTCAGGCTGAGCACGCGGGATTCTGCCTCAGCGCTGCGCGAAATGCACCCTGGGCATTTGCAGGGCACTGGGTGCTCGTCCTCTCAACCTTCTGCGGGCTGGGATGTTGCCTGTTTCGCGAACTCCGCGCGAAGAAGCACGACCCCTACGCCCACGGCCAACACCCCTCCCAGCACGACGCCCTGGATGCTGCCCCCCACCCAGGCGAAGGGTAGGAGCAACGCGGGATCCTCCGGCGCGGTGTAGACCATGGCACGGAAGCGGTCGGCGCTCAAGGCGGCCAACGTGATCCCCGCCACGCCGCCGAACACCCAGGCCACCAGCGCCCCGAGCCAGATCCCGACAAGGTACTTCATCAGCAGGGAGAAGCGCGCAGATCCCTTGGTGAACACGCCCGCGAGGACGGTGAGGACCAGGGCGAAGACAACGCCGTAGAGCAGCCCTTCGAAGATCCCCTGGGCGACGGCCGCGGCCCAGATCCCGTCGAAGTCCCAGCGCAACACGCGACGGAAGTACGCCGGGCTCACCCAGCCGTTGATGGCATTGGTGAGGGCGCCGAGCAGGGCACTGGACAAGACTCCCGTCCCGGCGAGCCCCACGAGGGCCAACGGTCGAAAGTCACGATCAGCTTGGACTATGGTCTGTGTCATGAAGCCACCCCAGCGAGGGTACCGCTATGCCCGCTCCCCGACGCGAGACTGGGGACGGTTCCTGATCATCGCTTGCTCGTGGCCGCGGTGGCCATGAGGAGGAAGATCGCGGAGAAGAGGAGCATCGGCGTGGCTACGAGCAGGCCGATGGCCGTGCATAGCATCCAGTGGAAGTAGCCTTCCCCCATCCCGTTGCCCGGTGTGGTCAGTAGCCCCGCGATGCAGCCTCCCGAGCTCACCACCACCCCAGACACTCCGAGGATGGCGCCTGCCGTCCACAGCCCTGGACCTCGTGGGTCGCCGCCCCGCGAGCCATCGGTTCCCTCGGCCACCCGCTTCTCCCTACGAGGCATAACTCACCTTCAGATGGTGTAGTGTTGCGCGTCACAGGGAGTCGGTGTGGGGGGAACGTGGGTGCGCGGCGCGATGGTGGCCGCCCTGGCGCTGCTGAGTCCCGTGGCGACCCACGCTGCGGGGGTGGGCGGCAGTGGTGTGCCCTCGGCGGGAGGCGGCTTTGCCGGTCCTGCGGATCCGGGCGCACGCGGGCTGTTCCACAACCCCGCGGCTGCGCTCACGGGTGACTCGCCCGAGCTCCTCGTGGACGTGGGCTTCTTTGCGCAGGATCTCGACGTGACCGTGCTGGGCATCGGTGTGCCCCAGCGGACCCTCGATCTGATCCCCCATCCGTCCGGCAGCATCGCGGTGCCCCTCGGCCCGGTGGGGCTGGGGGTCGCCCTGCACAGCCCGTACTCGCGCGGGGGGGACGAAGATCCCAACGGGCCCTACCGCTTCTACTCCATCGGCTCCACGCTGCAGCTCGTCGAGACCGACGTGTCCGCAGCCGTTCGGGTGCACGACCGACTGATCCTGGGGGCAGGGCTGCGACTGGGACTGTTCCAGTTCCGCAGCGACAGCGCGCTGGATGCCGGTGCGTTGCTCAACGACACGCTGGCCCCCAACCCCCCGCTGCCCGTGGGCGATCCGTTGCTCGAGGGGCAGCAGCGCGTGGGCCCGATGTCGGGCATGTCGGCGTCGTGGCTGGTGGGTGCGGTGGTGAACCTGCCCGCTGACGTCAAGGTGAGCGCCGCCTTCCGCCCCAAGTGGGTGATCCCGGTGACGGGGCCGGTGGAGCTCGAGCCCGCCAACGATCTGAACACCTTCGTCGCTGGCGAGGCCACGGTGCGGATGCCGTTCCCCGCGAGCTTCATGCTGGCGGGAAGCGTGCCCGTGGGGCGCGTCACGCTCCTGCCCGAGGTGGAGTACGTGGGCTGGAGTGGGGCCTCCGAGATCGGCCTGACGATCTCCGACCTGTCGCTGACGTCCTCGGATCCTCTCTTCGACGGGGTCCTGCAGCTGTCGGGGCTCGCCGAGGCGGACTTCCTGGCCAGCGCGGAGGGGGACGACCCCCGACTCATCGGCTGGCACGACATCCTCGTGCCGGGCATGCAGGTGCACTGGGACACGACGGAGCTGCTCGATCTGCGCGGGGGCGTCTGGTACGGACCCACCGCCGTGCCCGACGAGGTGGTCAATCCCGGCAACGTGGACTTCGAGACCATCACTCTGCGCCTGGCTGCCGCCGTGCAGCCGCACCCGGTGGTTCGCGTCGCTGGCGTGGTGGAGAGCTTCATCTCCCCCGAGCGAAGCGTGTCGGGCCTGCCCGCCCCCGATGTGGTGCTACCCTCTCCCGACGGAACCTACGATCTCGATCTGTGGCGGTTTGGTGCCACTGTGCAGCTGTTCGTTCCCTCCAAGGTGAACCGATGATTCTGTCTGTTTTGCTGTCCGTTGCCTGGTCGAACCCCGTCGAACGAGGGTTGCAGGCTCAGATCCATCCCCATGGGTACCAGTTCGTCGCCGATCAGGTCACCGGGACCCAGTGGGACTTCGGGCCCACGGATCTACTGTTCGAACCCAAGGATGGTTGCTACCACGAGGTGCAGATCAACGGGTTCAACCTGTCGGTGGGTCTCGGTCAGGTCACCCTGCTGGCGGACTGGCAGGGCATGGACATGAACGTGGAGGTCACCTCCGCGCGTGGCGAGGACATGAACCTCGTCGGGGACACCGACTTCTTCGACCTGTGTCCGGACGTGGACCTCGACGTGAAGTTCATCGAGCTGTCCAACGGGCGCATCCAGGGAGAGCTCGCCGCGGACGTGCAGGCAGGAGCCGTGGACCTGTACTTCCCGCAGGCCATGACGGTGACCGGCGACATCTCGTCGGAGATCGCCTGGGTGCCCGACGATCTGGTGTGGAGTCTGGCCAGTGAGCAGGTGCTCGAGGCGCTGGCCGGCGTGGCCGAGGAGGAGCTCCCGAAGTTCGTGGGGGAGCTGACGTCGGAGGGCTTCCTGTTCAGCGCCTTCGGAGACTTCGAGGTGGAGGTGACGGCGGAGGAGGTCCTCACCAGCCCCGAGGGGCTGTACGTGGCCACCAACGTCGACGTGGGGGGCCTCGGCGGTGTGGCCACCACCCTCGATCTGGAGCCCCGCGCGGCCTCGCACCTGGCCATCGGGCTCACGGACGTCCTGGCGGAGGACGTGATGGGGACGGCGTGGGCCGAGGGGATCCTGTCGTCGGACTCCGAGGAGCTGCGCGACCTGGTGGTGTCCCTGCTGGCGAGCCTGGGGCTCGAAGACGACGTCGACGTGAGCCTCACCTTGGCGGAGTCACCCGAGGTGCAGATGGTGCCCGACGGCATCCTGATGCAGCTCGGCGGCACCACGCTGGTGGCGGAGAGCGAGGGAGAGTCGCTGCTCGAGCTCGTCGGCGACGTGGAGGGTTGGCTCGAGGTGCGCCTCCAGGGCGGGGCCATCACCCTGACCGCCCACGAGCTGTTCCTCACCGTCACGGAGATCGACGCAGGACGGCTCGTGGACCGGGATCCGGAGAACCTCCGGCAGTTCCTCGAGGGCTGGGTGATCGAGGCGGCCACGGTCGCGCTCGGCGAGCTGGAGATCTACCAGTCGCACTTCGAGGCTCTGGGGTACGTGCTGCGGATCGACCAGTCGGAGTTCCAGGTGGGGGGCTTGGCAGCCTGGTGCACCCTGTTCGATGCCGACGACCCGGCGGTGGACCGCGACGCCCCCGACACCAGCCTCACACTCGAGGTGAACGACGACAGCACGGTGCGCGCCACCTTCACGGGGCTGGACGACCGGGAAGGGGAGCTGTTCTACAGCTGGCGCATCGACGAAGGCAGCTGGTCTCGCTGGTCGCCGGTACGAGCGGTGGACATCGAGGTGGGTCCAGGGGATCACCTGATCGAGGTCATGGCTCGCGATCTGTGGCACAACGAGGATCCGACTCCGGCGCAGGGCTCGGTGAGCATCGCGGAGGAGCCCGAGGACGTGGAGAAGAAGGGCTGTGGCTGTGCCTCCACCGGCATGCCCGCCTCGGCGGCCCTCCTCTTGCTCGGCGGCATCGTGGGTGTGCGCAGGAGACGGAGCGCGTAGCTGCCCGGTCAGCTCCGCTCCTTCCACGCGGCCAGCGCCTGCTCGACCTCCTCGGAGGGCTCCGACAGCTCCAGCTCCTGCAGCCGGGGCAGCTCCATGAGGGCCAGGAATCCATCGTCCTGCATGGTGTTGTCGCGAACGTCCAGCTGCACGAGGTGATCGAAGGGGGCTGCTCCCAGCGCGCTCGCGCCGACGTCGCCGATCTGGTTGCCGCGCAGGGTGAGGTGCTCCAGTGTGGTGGTGAAGGGTGCCTGCGCCAGGCTCCCAGCGCCCCCGCACGTGATCCCGCAGCTGTCGAGGCGCAGCACTCGTAGCGGCCAGTCGGCGCTGGCCAGAGCGGTGGTGCCCACATCACCGGCTCCGGTACCCCCGAGGCTCAGCTCACGAAGCACAGGCAGCGCGAGGTCCGCCAGGGCGCGGACTCCCTCCTGTTCCACCATCATCGCGTACGACAGATCGAGCCGAGCCAATCTCGGGAGCGTCCTCGCGCTGGCCAGCGCCGCCATGCCGCCCGTGCCGACGCTCGTCATGGACAGGTCGAGGGTCTCGAGCCGCGTCGCCAGCGTCGAGCTGGCCACGCTGTGCAGTCCCGCGTCTCCGATGCCGGTGCAGGCGACGGCTCTGATCTCGGTCAGGGCGCACCGGCACTGCGGGCTCGAGAGCGCCAGCAGGCTACGGTCCGTGATCTCGTCGTTGTGACTCAGGTCCAGGCTCGTCAGCACACTGGATGCCCCCGCCGTCGCGAGCTGTTCCACCACGACGTCGCCGATCTCGTTGCCCGCCAGGCTCAGCTCCCGCAGGCTCGACAGATGCGGCGATGTCACGAGGCGCGCGGTTGCGTCGGAGCCGCCCTCGGCGTTTCGAATGCCGAGGGACGACAGCTGCGACAGGGATGCGGTGGTCGCCAGTGCTGCGACGCCGCTCTCGCCCAAGGTGTCGTGGTCGATGTGCAGCGAACGGAGCGCGGGCAGCTCCAGGGGAGTCAGCGCACGGGCCATGTCGGGCCCGAGTCCCGCACCCGACACGGACAGGTGCGTCATCGAGGTCAGCTGCGACGCATCCACGAGCCAGCGAAGACCGTCGGCACCGATGCCGCTGGCGAGGCAGGTCAGCGTGAGTCGGCTCAGCGTGCGAAGCGATGGTGCCCGAGCCAGCACGCGGGCATGCTCCTCGGTCAGCCTCCCGCTGATGAACAGCGAGTGCAGGTGGGTGAGGTGTCCCGACTCGCTCAGCCAGATCAGGTCGTCGAGGGTGCCGTCGTGCAGGAACAGGGAGCGCGCGAGCCGCACGCGGCCGTCCCGCGGAAGTCCGTGCAGCTTCACCGTGCGCGATGCGTCCGGCCAGGCGGACAGTGCGTCCGCGAGCACGGACACCGACTCCGTGGAGAGGTCACCGCAGAGCTCCAGCAGCGTCTTCCAGTGCCGTGGATTCGCTCCGGCCGAGACGAGGTCGAGCGCCTGCTCCAAGGTCGTGCCCACGTGGCTCCCGGTCGAACGATTCGCGCCGGTCTACCTACCAGGCCAGGCGGCGGTGCGCAGGGTACTGCTGACGCTTCGGGCCGTGGCCCTTGGCGTGTTCCCCGGTGCGCCAGCTACGTTTCGAGGACTCCGGACCGATTGCATAGTGGTAGGAGAGCGGGTGCACCGCATTCGTCACTGGGCCAGGATCATCTCGATCACCATGCTGGGGCTACTCGCCGCCAGCGTGGTGGGCTCCTGGATCGCGGTGAACGTGTGGCTGTCGTCCGAGGCGTTCCACGACCTGCTCAACGAGCGTCCGGATCGGCTGCGCATCGAGTACTCCTCGGTGTGGATGGGGCCGACGGGGCGGATCACCGCCGAGGACCTGCGGTTGGTGGCCCACGACCGGCGTAGCGACTGGATGGTGGAGCTGCCACGCGTCTCCTTCTCCATCGACACCCAGGCGCTGCGCCAGGAGGTGTTCCGCGCGTCGGACGTGCGGGGGCGGGGGCTTCGCTTTCGCATGCGCTCCCGGCCGGTCCGCGGGCAGCAGCTCCCCGCAGGCGTGCCGGAGATCGAGGGGGTGCTGCCACAGCCCGCCGAGCCCATCCCCGACGATCGCGTTCCGGGATGGGTGGTGCACCTGACCGACATCGCCGTCAGCGACGTGGCCGAGGTGTGGGTCGATGGGGTGCGCCTCGACGGACAGGGGGATCTGGGCGGCGCGCTGTGGCTGCGCGCCAAGGATCGGATCGGCACGCAGGGCCTGTCGCTGTCGTGGTCCGACGGGCGTCTGATGGTGGACGGGGAGTCCGTCGCCGAGCCGATCAGCGGCCAGCTCGACACCCGTCTTCGCCACACCACCTTCGGAGCCAAGCAGTCCCAGGTGCTGGCCAACCTCGGCAGCCGGGTGCGCGTGAAGGGCACGGTGGCGGGCATCGGCTTCCTTCAGCCCATGTTCGCCAACGCGGATCGCCTGGCGCTGCGCGGAGGCGGCGATCTGTACGCCGACGTCACCCTGCGGGAGTCGGCCTTCGCGCCGGGGAGCGTCGTCACGCTGTCGGCGGAGCACCTCGAGGCCATCCTCCAGACGTCGGAGGGGGAGGGAGAGCCGGACCTCCGGCTGGCCAGCGCGGGCACGGTGGCCGCACGCATCACCGAGGGCCCTCAGGGGGCTGCAGACGACGCCAGCCTCACGGTCACCCTGCACGACGCCCGGGTGCTGGGCATGGGCAGCAAAGACGTGAACCTGCTGGGGCAGCGCCTCGAGGTGCGCGTGCTCACCCGCAAGCCCACCCTCGAGGACGGCTTCGTGGAGCCCGACGTGATGTTGGCCCTCGACATCCCCGATCTCACGCGGCTCAACGGCCTGGTGCCGGCCAACCTGGGGCTGCAGATCGAGTCGGGTGTGGCGGTGGTGGCGGGCGCGCTGGACGGCCACGGCTCGCGCCTGGGGGGCACGCTGTCGCTGGACACCGAGGCCGTCGGCCTGCTCTTGGGCGAGCGCGACGTCACCGGCAACCTGGACGTGGACGTGGTCTACGACGCCAGCCAGGACGCAGGGCTGTCCGTGGCCGGCACCGCGGTGCGCTTCGAGACCAGCGACCGAGGCATGGACGTGCGGCTCGACGTGCGCGAGGGGCGTGTGGGGTTCGAGGTGCCCAGCACCCCCACCCAGTCCTTCCTGGAGCGGTTCCGTCCTGGTGATGGTCGCTTCGTGGTGGTGGGCCGGGTCTCCGATCTGGCACCGCTGAACGAGCTGGCGGTCTTCCCCAGCTGGCTGCGCCTGCACGGTGGCGTGGCGGTGAACTCCACGCTGCTGGTGCGGCAGGGGCAGCTGCAGCCTGGCTCCGAGGTGTACCTCGACGCCCGCAGGCTGTCGTCGAACCTGGAGGGCTGGGACATCGCTGGCCAGGCGCGCTTCCGCGGTGCCATGCGGCCTGCCGATCGGGAGGAGATCTCACTGTCCTTCGCCCAGGTGGCGCTCGGCCGGGACGGGGTGCAGCAGGTCGCCGCTCCCGCCATGAGCGTGCACGTGGTGGGCACCGATCTGGTGACGGATCCCGGCATGAAGGGCATGGATCTGACCCTCGAGGTGCAGCCGGGGGAGCTGCTCGATCTCGCGCTGGTGAACCAGTGGCTGCCGCCCGACGTGCTCGCCATCCGATCGGGTGGCGCGACCATCGGTGGGCAGGCCGTGCTGTCCAGCGGTGCCGGTCAGGTGGTGGTCGGGCTCGACGGGCGAGAGCTTGCCTTGTCCGTCGGAGGGTTCGACTTCGGCGGGGAGCTGGCCCTGGACGTGCTCGCCCAGACCGACGACATCGAGGCCGGCGCCTTCGACGTCACCGGGTCGCAGCTCGTGCTGTCGGGGATCCGAGGGGCGCTCGACGACGGTCTGCAGACGGAGCCGTGGTCGTCGGAGATCCGCCTCACCCGTGCCGACGTCCAGCTCGACAAGCCGCTGACCGTGGACGGCACCGCCGATCTGTTCCTCTCGGACGTGCGCCCGCTGCTGGCCCTGCTCGCAGGGGAGCACGGCGAGGCCGCCGACTGGTTCGCCACCTTCTTCGAGGGGCGCGACGACGACGGCCTGGCCACCCGTGACGTGCAAGGCACCGTGGCGTTCACGCTGGGCGACGAGGGCATCGAGGTGCGCAAGCTCGAGGTGAACGCGGGTGGCGTGCACGTCGAGTCCGATCTGCGGCTGCCCCCTGCCTCGGATCAGGACACGCCCACCGCCATCAGCGTGCGGGGCAAGCTCGAGGACCTGCCCCCCATCGCGTTCGAGGACCTCAACAACCTGCTGCCGGTCAAGAGCGGGTTCGCCTTCTCCTCGGGCACCGGCGAGCTGTCGGGGTGGGTGGAGATGGACGAGCACCAGGGGCAAGGGCGCCTGGGGCTCGTGGGGCGCGACATCGAGGTGGCCATCGGCGGGGAGTCGGTGCAGACCGGTCTGCGCACGCTGGTGAAGATGCGCAGCGGCGATCCCAAGAGCCTGCGCTACAACGTCTCGGGCACCCGGATCGTGCTCGACGACACCCAGTGGCTCGCCGATCCCCGCGCTGCCTACGAGCCTGGCTGGTGGGGGGAGATCACCCTCAACAACGCCGAGGTGCTGCTGCAGGAGCCCCTCGAGGTCAACGCCGATCTGTTCGTGGAGATGCGCGACTTGCGGCCGCTGGTCTACGTCATCGGCAAGCGCCACGGGCTGGTGCGCTGGTTCAACGAGCTGGTGGAGCTGGGTCGCGTGATCGGTCGAGCGCGCATGAACGTCACGGCGTCGGGGGTTCGCTTCGACCACATCGACATCCGGGCCGCTCGGGCCCACGGACCTCAGCAGGACCCGGTTGCGCGGGTGCAGGGCTTCCTGCACCTGGGGCCCGATGGTGCCGACGGGCTGCTGCACCTGCGGGTCCACCAGGTGGGGGCAGCCGTGGAGCTGCACAGCAACGACCGCCGACTGCGACTCATCAGCCCACGGCGGTGGTTCGAGGAGCGGCGCCGGGCGTGGGATCTTCCGATGTCTCCCTGGTGATCACGCCGTCGCGCGTGTAGCCCAGCGTGCCCATCACGTCGCCGAACATCGCCTCGATCTTGCGCAGGGCGTCGTCTCCCAGCTGCATGCCGCCCCCCACCTGTGCCTTGCCCACGAAGCGGAGCCCGAGCCGGTAGGCGCTGTCGAACTGGGGCTCGTAGAAGCGACCGGTGGTGCGAGCGACGATCTCGCGCTCCTGCATGGCCCGCAGCGACTGCGCCGAGCAGCGCTGAACGATGCGCTCGACCTCCGACTCGTCGACCTCCTTGTCGAAGAAGGCGGCCAGCTGCCGCACGCCCGCGGCGGTGTCGGCCACGAGGTCTTCGTAGCGGAGCAACAGGCTCGGGAAGCGCTCGCGCTGGGCGAGCCAGGACTGGGCGTGGCTTCCCCAGGTGCCCAGACCCAGCTGTCGGTGCTTGTGGCTCTCGCCGTGGTGGACCATCACCGTCAGGTAGTCCTGGAACAGCTTGTTGAGGCGGGCCTGATCCACCCCGCCCTCGATACGTGCCACGCCGTCGGCTTGGGTCAGGCAGAAGAAGCGTGCCTCGGAGAGGAACACGTCGGCGGGGTGGCGCACCACGTGCACGAACCCGCGGATCCGGGGGTAGCGCTCCACGTGATGGGCGAAGTGCTTGTGGGTGTTGAGCACACCGCCGCTGTCGAGCACCCGTCGCCACTGGTCGTTGGTCTCGTGGATCGAGGGGACGGACCTCGACAGATCCGCGGAGGTCTCGGGGGGACCGACGAGCAGGTTGTGCACGATGAAGCGGACCCAGGTGGTGCCGGACTTGGGGTACGTGGCGATCCAGGTGCAGGGGATCATGGAGTCCTCCCCGCCGCCGATCGGCGCCGGGCTCGCCCGCTTGAGTCAGCCCGATCGGCTAGCTGAGCCAGCGCTTCCTGCGGCGGTAGTGCTTGACCTCGCGGTAGCTGCGGCGCTCCTCGCCCCCCATGCCCAGGTAGAACTCGCGCACGTCGTCGTCCTGGAGCAGGGCCTCGCTGGTGCCGTCGAGCACCACGCGGCCGTTCTCGAGGATGTAGGCATGCTCCGACAGCTGCAAGGCGAGGGCGGCGTTCTGCTCCACCAGCAGGATCGACACGCCGGAGGCGTGGACCTCGCGGATCAGGTCCGCCACGTCCGCCACGATCTTGGGCGCGAGGCCCAGCGACGGCTCGTCGAGCAGCAACAGCCGCGGACGCGTCATCAGGGAGCGCGAGATGGCCAGCATCTGCTGCTCTCCCCCCGACAGGTAGCCCGCCGCCTGCTGCCGGCGCTCTCGCAGTAGCCCGAAGCGGTCGTAGTAGCGCTGCAGATCCTCGCGCACCTCCGAGCGCTGCCGGTGCCACGTGCCGGCGAGCAGGTTCTCCTCCACCGACAGCTCGGCGAAGATCCGGCGTCCCTCCATGACCTGGGCCAGCCCAGAGGCCACGCGGCTCTCGGGGCTGCTGGAGCCGAGATCTTGGCCCGAGAAGACCACGCGGCCCTTGGTGATCTTGCCCTCGTGCACCGACAGCAGGCCGCTGATGGCGCGCAAGGTCGTGGTCTTGCCCGCCCCGTTGGGACCGAGCAGCGCCACGATGGCGCCCTGCGGGACGCTGAGACTCACCCCACGGAGCACGCGCACCACATCGTGGTACACGGTCTCCACGTTGGCCACCTCGAGGATGCGGGGTGGGTCAGTCACCGCCCTCACCGGGGGGGTGCATCGCGTTGGCCTCGTCCTCCATGGCGTCCTGCCCAGGGCGCTCCTTGGGGGTGACGCCGGGCTCGCCGTAGTCCATGGCCACCGTCCAGGTCTTGCCCTCGAAGTCGGGCTTGAGCACGCGGACCTCGCGCGAGACCTCGTAGGGGGACTTCGACAGGTCGATGGGTCGGATCAGCCCGCCTGCGTCGAAGGCCTTCATGCTCTTCAGCGCGGCCAGGTAGCCCTCGCGGGTGACGTCGCCGCCCTCGATGGCACGCTTGGCAGCTTCGACCTGCGACAGCCCCTGAAGGTACGACAGCAGCACGTACCAGTCCTGCGACATGTCGGTGCCGTGCGCTTCGAAGGTGGACTGGAAGTCGTCCATCCCCGGCACGTCCTCCCCCCAGTAGGGGAACGAGGTCATCTGGTAGTAGTTGCCGAACACAGCCGACGGGATGACCTCGGGGTTCATGAAGCTGTCGATCCAGGCTCCGGTGGTCCCGATCCACATGGGCGCGTACTGCAGCTGGGCTGCCGTGCCCACGATGGGGCCGCTCGAGGAGGGCAGCAGCGTGAGCAGCACGTGGGTGGCGCCCGCGTCCTTCAGGCCGGTGATGACGGCGGCCATGTCCTTCTGGCCGGGGTCGACGGTCTGCTCGCTGATGATGGACACGCCGTGGCGCTCGGCGGCCTTCTTCCAGCCCGCCAGTCCATCCTTGCCGTAGTCGTCCTGCTGATAGACGATGCCGGCCTTGACGTTCTCGGCGCCCTCGGCCTGCTCCACCACGAAGTCCATCGCCCGCTCGGCCTCCAGCATGTACGAGGTGCCGAGCGGCGGCGTGAAGTCGTTGCTGGCCATCTGCGACGACAGCGAGGCCGGGAAGGCCACCATCTTGTCTTCTTCGAGCTTGGGGCGCAGGGGGAGCGTGTTGGGCGTGCCGAAGCTGGTGCCGACGTAGAGGACCTGGTCGCGGATCTCCTCGTACAGCTGCACGGATTGCTGCGGGTTGTAGCCGTGGTCGCGCTCCACGAGCTGAAGCTTCCAGCCCTCGGGGAGCAGCCCCGAGCCGCCCGCGTTGATCCGGGCCGCCAGCAGGCGTTTGCCATTGGCGTAAGGTGTGCCGATGACGGCAGCTGGGCCGCTCTCGTCGTTGAGCATGCCCACGCGGATGACCTGGGCGGCCGCGTCGACCCCCTTGTCCGTCTTCAAGCTGGGCTCGGCCTCCTCGGGAGGCGTGCCTGCGGTGCAGGCGACCGAGAGGAGGAGGATGGGGACGAAGGAGTTGCGCATGCGGGCCTCCACAGCCAGGTGACGCCGAGGAAGGCTACAGCATCTGGCCAGGTGGGTCCAACGGTGGGGTATGGTCGGCGCCTGGAGGGAACGATGCGTATGGTCGTGGGGCTGTCCATCTTGGCGATGTGTGGCGTGGCGAGCCAAGCCCATGCCGGCAAGAAGACCAACGTGAAGAAGCTGATCGGCGAGGTCGAGCAGATCGTCGACAAGGAGCAGTGGCGCAAGTGCCACACCAAGGTGGATCTGGGGCTCGGCGCCGCCAAGATCAACGACGAGCAGAAGGCTCGGCTCATGGAGCTCGGCTACTACTGCGCCCTGTCGGAGCCCGATCTGGCCCGGGCCGACGCCCTACGCACCGACGAGGCACAGGCCGGCCCCACGGTCAAGCACGCCTACCTGTACATGAACGAGGGACGGCACGCCGATGCGCTGTCGCTCGTGGAGGGGCTCGAGGGGGTGGAGGCGCCCCTGGATCTCGAGGTGGCGGACATCCAGGTCCAGACGCTGGCCCTCGTCGGCCGCCTGGACGACAGTCTGGCGTTGGTGCGAGAGGGCGCCGGGCGTCCTCCCGCCAAGCTGATCGTGGCGGATGCGCTGCTGGTGCAGCGTCGACTCGAGGACGCGAAGCTCGTGCTGGCCGACACCTGCGGATCACTACAGGGCCAGGACGCCGAGGCGTGCACACAGCGGGTCGCGTCGGCCGAGTCGCTCGAGACGTTGATGGCCATGGAGCGGCCAGAGGGAGCGCCCGAGTCGCTGCCTGCCACGGCCGTTCACTTCGTGGACTTCACCACCAAGGACGGCACCTTCGCAGGCGGCCACGCTTTTGCGGTACAGCACGGCGGCACCGACGTCGCCATCACGGCGCTGCACCTGTTCGGTCCTCGCATGGGCCTGCCGAACCAGCTGCCGTCGAGCGAGCTGGGGAGCGCGCTACAGGCGGTGACCTTCCCCCATGCAGCCCTGCTCACGGCATGGGAGGTGGACCGGGCCCTCGAGGTGGAGGGTGCGGAGGTGACGGGCCAGATGTCGGCGAGCGACGTGGCGCTGTTCGCCCTCGCGCCGTCGGGGGGTGTTCAGGCCGACCGTCTGCCGCTCGCCGAGACGGGTGCCGAGGAGGACGACAAGCTCTGGGTCGTGGGGCCGCGCATCGTGGCCGACGCCCCCGAGCGCTACCTGCACCCGGCGTCGGTGCGTCAGGTGGGCGCCGATGGCCTGGTGGAGATCCGGTTCGACTCCGCGGTATCGCTCAATGCGCTGTCGGGCGCGCCAGCGGTGAACGCAGATGGCCAGGTCGTGGGCATGGCGCTGGGTGGAGGCATGGCGGGGCCCATGCACATCGGCGTGCTCGTGCCTGCCTCGGCCTTGCAGGAGCACATCGAGGGATCACTGCAGTAGGGCAGCGACCTCGGTGAGGGCGCTCCAGGTGAAGTTGCCCGCAGCGGGGTCGGTGCCCCAGACGTGGCCTCCGTCCCAGGTGCAGGTGACGACCTGCGCACCCGTCGCGCAGCTCGGGTGCTCTTCGCATCCCCAGCCCCGAACGCCATCGGACACCGAGGGCTTCGGCACGGGCTCGAGCTCGCACCCTTGGGCCATAGCCCAGAGGGCTGCGGCCTCCGCGGCACCGTCGTAGATCATGCCGTCCGCCGAAGCGGTGTCGAAGGCGTTCACGACCCTGTCGGCGCGGCCGGCCACCTGGAACAAGGTCAGCGGCGTGTCTGGAGCGCAGGTGTGTCCGTTGGCCGCGAAGCCGTGAATGGGGGCCACCATCGTGACGACGTCCGCCAGATCGCAGGCCAGCCCCTGAGCGGCTTGCCCCCCCTGCGAGAATCCCGTCAGCACCACCTGGGTCTGGTCCACGGTGAACCGGGTGGAGGCGTCTTCGAGCAGAGCGCGTAGGAACCCTGCGTCGTCGGCGCAGCTGGTGCCCCAGCGGCAGGCGCGATCCGCTTCCTCGGGGCCGCAGTTGTCGTAGGCGACGTAGTCGAAGGCGTCATCGGTGCAGGTCGGACCATCCGGACCGTCGTCGTTGCGGGAGGTGAGGTCGTTGAAGGAGGTGACGCCAGCGGGGTACCCCGCGGTCCCTGCGGGCAGCCCATCGGGGAACAGCCCGATCCAACCGAGCTCGGCGAGCTCTCGGCCGAGGTTCGCGGTCTGGGTGGCGAAGCCCCGGCCCGACCCGTAGTAGCCGTGCAGCCCGATCACCAAGGGGCGGGGCGTGCAGTCGTAGTCCTCGGGGACGTACAGCAACGTGGTGCGCTCCTGCCCGTCGTGCATCAGCGTCTCGGGCACCGCCACACCCAGGTCCACGCCGGGCTCACACGGCTCGGACGTGTCGGACTGTGGGGGTGGAGCATCCAGGCCCGGGCCATCGGGGGGTGCGGCCGGCTTGCAGGCCATCAGCGCGATCCAGTGGGGGAGCATGATCGTACGATACACGGCGCAACGACGGAGGGGCCATGTGGATGTTCGCGATGTGGATGGCGTGTTCGGGTGGAACGGACGGCAGCGTCGACGGGACCGACACCGGACCCACCACCCCGCCGCTGGTGGAGTTCGAGGGGTGTGAGGGGGCGACCTTCTACGCCTCGGACGAGGACCCGGCCCAGCCCGGCCCGTGGCCCGTGGGTGCTAGGACCGTCACCGTTCCTCGCTCCGACGGCGGAACGCTGACGGTGGAGATCTGGTACCCCGCGCAGCTCGGATCCGACGAAGGGCTGCCGCCCGAGGTGTACCCCGTCGAGTATGCGCTGCCCGAGAGCCAGCAGGACCTGATCGGGCCCGAGCTGTCGCCCATCCACACCTGCGACTGCGTCCGGGATCTGCCGCTGGACACCGAGCACGGGCCCTATCCCGTGGTCGTCTTCATCCATGGCACGGCGAGCTGGCGCAGCCAGTCGCTGTCGCTGACGGCGCTGTGGGCGTCGCGTGGGTTCGTGGTGGTCTCGGCCGATCACCCCGGGCTGTGGCTGGCCGACCAGCTCGCCCTGCTGTGCCCGGACTCCCCGACGGGGGAGCGCGACATCGGGGGCGACGTGGACACGGTGCGAGCGGCACTGCCCGACGTCGACTTCCTCGACGGGTACCTCGATCTCGAGAGGCTCGCGGTCACCGGTCACTCCGCCGGCGGATCCGCCACGGCCGCCTACGCCGACCGAGCTTCCGTGCGGCTCGCCATGCCCCTGGCCTCGGCGACTCCGGTGCAGCCTGGGCCGGACCTCGAGTCGGTGGTGTTCATGGGGGCGCTGTCCGACGACCTGGTGTCCTTCGACGCCACCGTGAAGGCCTACGAAGCGTCCGAGGGCCCTCGTCGGGTCGTGGGGGTGTCCAACGCGGGCCACCTGCTCTTCAGCGACATCTGCGAGATCCGCAACGAGGCTGGCGACAACATCCTGAAGATCGCCCAGGACGTGGGAGTCTGCGGCACGAGCTTCGCGGGGGTGCTGTTCGACTGTGATCCCACCTTCCTGGACGCGGCGGTGGGGGGCGCCATCGTGGGGCACACCACGGTGAGCGCGCTCGAGGAGACGCTGATGTGCCAGGACAGGTCCGAGGCGTGGGCTCGGCTCGACGACTACACCGAGGTGGACACCAACGACTTCACCGACTCTCGGTAGCAGCTCGCAGAGGCCTTGCGATACACCACCAGCTCTCGCTCGTGGAGCCAGGTCCATGCGGTTCGACTTCCTCCTCTGCTCGGAGCGATCCGGCAGCAACCTGATCACGCAGATGCTCGACAGCCACTCGGCGATTTGTGGGACCTTCCCCTCGCACTTGATGCTGCGGGTGGGGCGGCACGTCTACCGCTACGGCGACCTGTCGCAGGACGACAACTGGCAGCAGCTGCTCGCCGACGTGGCCGAGTACCTCGCCGCGATGCACAGCGAGTGGCGTACCACCGTGACCGCCGCGGAGCTGCGCGAGTCCGTGCAGCAGCGGTCCTTCGGCGCCATCTTCCGCTTCGTGTACGAGCGCGAGGCGGTGGCCTGGGGCAAGCAGCGACTGTTCGTGAAGGACAACCACGCCTACACCTCCTTCGGCTTCGTGGAGGCCACCTTCGACGAGCCCAACTGGGTGGTGCTGGTGCGTGACCCGCGCGACATGGCCTACACCTGGAAGGCCAACGCCATGGAGCCAGGCGGTGTGGGACTGGCTGCCGAGTGCTGGAAGCGGGACCAGGCGGCGGCACTGGAGATGATGGGTCACCTGGCACCCGCAGGCCGTGTGCTGCTCGCGCGCTTCGAGGACCTGATCCGCACCCCCGAGCGGGAGCTGACGCGGGTGTGCGAGGCGCTGGGGGTGGCCTACGAGCCAGGCATGCTCGACTTCCACCGCAAGCCGCTGCTCAAGACCAACTCCAGCAACCTGTCGTCGTGGACGGATCTGCAGAAGCCCTTGGATCCCACCAACACCGGCGTGTACCGAGGAAGGCTGTCGGACGACGAGGTGCGGTACGTGGAGGCCATCTGCGAGGAGGAGATGGCGTTCCTCGGCTACGGGCTGGATCACCCTCGCACGGAGTCGGTGGAGGCGCTGAAGGCCAAGCTGCCCACCAGTGGTTTCTCGGACGACGAGCCCACCGACACCGAGGTGGCCATCTTCGAGCGATGGTACGCCGTGCGGGACCGCATCGCCACGCGTCGGCCCGACGGTTCTCCTGTGGCGTAACGCCGCAACCCCTGCCACACTCTGCCACACTCTGCGCGCTGTCGAGCTGGAGATCCCACGATGACCCTCATCGTCCTGCTGCTGGCCTGTTCGGGTGGAACGGACACCGACTCCACCTCACCCTCCCACACTACGGAACCCTCCGAACCCATCGTAGGCACCGCGCTCCGCATCGTCGGCGCCGAGCTGGTCGAGGGCCTCGAGACCGTGGTTCGCGTCACCTGGGAGCAACCCCAGGAGGCGGAAGCCCACCTGGAGTTCCGCGTGCTCCCCGACGGGGAGTGGAAGCAGAGCCCCACCAAGATGGTGCCCGTGTCCATGGCGACCGAGGTCGTCTTGGGGGTTCCCTACGACGCCGACGTGGAGTACCGCGTGGTCTCGGACCTGGCCGACGGGCTCGAGGTCACCGAGTCCGAGACCATCACCACGGGACAGCGGCCACGCTCGTTGCCTGTTCCCATCGTGCTCCACGACGATCCGTCGTCGTGGGATCCTTCGGCGCCCTACCTCATCACCAGCATGAACCGAGACGGCGACAGCCGCTATGGCCGCTGGTGGGTGTTCATCATGGATCGGCAGGGCGAGATCGTGTGGGCTCAAGAGACCACGCGGGACTGGGTCTCGCGCCACGTGAGCGTGTCCTTGGACGGCCGGGCCCTGCTCATCGACCGAGACACCTACTGGGTGAAGTGGGACGGGGGGGCGGCGTCCACCATCGTTCGCACCACCCTCGACGGCACCATCGAGCACACCTATGCGGTGCCGGGCCTGCACCACCCCTTCACCATGCTGCCCGACGACGTGATCGCCTGGGCAGCCAAGGGCTCTGGCAACCGCGAGACCATCGAGAAGGTAGATCTGGACGGGGTTCAGACGCGCGTGTGGAACTGTGATGATCTGCACGACACCACGGGGGCCGTGGGGGGCTGTGGGTCCAACGGCCTGTGGTGGGACGCCGACACCGATCACTTCCTCTTCTCGTTCTGGTCCACCGACACCGTGGTGGAGGTGGACCACGCCAGCGGCACCCACCTGCGCTGGTGGGGCAACATGTCGGGTGCTTGGACGTTCGACCCACCCGAGTCGCAGTTCTGGTGGCAGCACGGCCCCACCTTCACGCCGCAGGGCACGCTGATGGTGTCGAGCAAGGATCAGCAGGGCGGTCTCGAGACGGTGATCCGCGAGTACGAGCTCGACGAGAAGGGGGAGACCCTGCGCGAGGTGTGGAACTTCGGTCTCGGCAGGGGCGTGTTCGGCCCGTTCATGGGGGAAGCCCATCGACTGCCCAACGGCAACACCCTTCACGTCTACGGCGCGGGTGGCCACCTCGCTGAGGCCATGCCCGACGGGCAGGTCGCCTGGGAGGTCACCTGGAAGGGCGATAAGCACAACGGGCGTACCACGCCTTTCGAAGATCTCTATCAGCTGATGCCCGACTGAAGTCGAACAGACCTTTCACATTCGTCCGCGACCCGGGAAGACGAGGAGGATCGCCTGGACTCTCGTGACTTGGCCCAGTATGAGACGCCCATGGTGAGCGTCTTTAGATACACGGATTATCGCCACTTCGTGGTGGACCGCGTCCGCGATCTGGGGCGGCTGCGGCGCGAGCTGGCCGGGCACCTCAAGATGTCGGAGCCGTGGGTCTCCCGCATGCTCTCGAGGCAGCTGGCGCTGCCCTCGAACCACATCCAGTCCCTGGGCACGTTCCTCGAGCTCGACGGTGGCGAGATGGAGTTCTTCCAGGCCCTCGTGGCGCTCGACAGCGAGTCCGAATGGGTGCGTGGACGGGCCTGGCGCGTGGTGCTGGCGAACCGGGTGGTGGAGGAGCGCACGAGCGAGGTCGGCAAGGAACCGACGTGGTCCCTGTGGTACGTCCCGGCGGTGTTCGGGCTGTCGAAGTGCGAGGACTTCGATCCCAACCCGGTGTGGGTCTCGCGAGCCCTTCGCCCGAACATCACCGAGGAGCAGGCGCTCGAGGCCATGGACTTCCTGGAGTCCATCAAGGTGATCGATCGCAACAAGCGCACGCCCAGCGACAGCTTGATGACCACCGGCGTGCAGATGGACAAGGGAGACGTCACCAACCACTTCATCGACTACCATCGGCAGTCGCTGGATCGGGCCAAGGAGGCCTACGACGAGTTCAATGCGGAGGAGCGCTTCATGACCAGCAACTGCTTGGCGCTGTCCGAGGAGACGCGCGACGAGGTGCGCGCGCGGGTCAAGGAGTTCTTCAAGGAACTCCACGGTCTGCTCGAGGAAGCCAACGACCAGGTGCCGACCGACGTCTACCAGCTCAGCTTCCAGTTCTTTCCCTTGTCCGAGAGCACGAGCGCCGCCCTCCGAGGCTCGGAGGACGGCGAAGACTGGTAGCGCTGTGGTGGCTACTGGTCGGACAGCTCGATCTCGAGGCGCGGGCCTTGACCCGAGAACGAGCCGCTGGTCACGGTGTACGGACCATAGGCGCTGGGCGAGGGGCTGGGGTCCACGTCCACGTAGGTGGTGGTGGCGGTGACCTCGAGGGAGTAGGTGGTTCCACCGTCGTCTCCATCCAGCTCTGCGTCGCTGTCCCAGAAGACGGTCATCCCGCACACGTCTCCGTTGATGCCGGAGATGGTATGTCCGGCCACCGGGTCGATGTTCTGGCCGACGTTGTGGTCGGTGAATCCACCCCCGCACCAGTGCAGGCGCACCTTGTCGAGGTCCACCGAGCCCCAGGTCAGGGTGTTGGAGCCAACGTCCACCTTCAGCGTGGCGTCGCCGGGGTTGCCCGTCATGAGGGTGGCGTGCGCGGTGGTTCCCACGACCAGGGGAAGGAGGAGGAGAGCGGCGATACGAATGCTGTGCATGAAGGGTCTCCATTGTCTGCATGGAGACCAAAAGCAGGCTTCGTGCCAGCGTTATTCGGTGCTTTCCTCGGTCGGTGTGTTCGGGTTCCGGTCACCTCGTCGTTGGCTGGAGGTCGACGCTGACGTCGTCTGTGACGGCCTCTCGATCGTGTGCGCCCGATGCTCGTTGGCTGACCGGATTCCGAACAAGTGAGTCGTCACCTGCCTTGCGCGATGCGCCACGCACCTTCGGCGGCCTTGCGCGCCATGGCTCCCATCAGCAAGGCTCGGGTGGAGCTGGCGTTGCCGGCGATGCCGCGCGCGTACACCCCTTGGAGGATGGCCGCGATGCGGAACATGCTGAAGGACAGGTAGAAGGGTAGATCTGGGATTCCGTCACGGCCGGTGAGCGCGCAGTATGCCGCGACGTGCTCCTCCATCGTGGGGATGCCCGACTCGGGGCCCGACAGGGATCCGATGGCGGGGTGGTACGGCGTGTCCATCAGGAAGGGCAGGCAGCTGTAGGCAAGGTCCGCCATGGGATGGCCCAGCGTGGACAGCTCCCAGTCCAGCACGCCGAGCACGCGGGCATCGTCGGGGTGGAACACCACGTTGTCGATCCGGAAGTCGCCGTGGACCAAGGTGGTGGAGTCGTCGTCGGGCACGTGGTCGGCCAGCCACGCCATCACCTGCTCCATCTCCTCGATCCGCTCGGTCTCGGCGCGGCGGTACTGCTTGGTCCAGGTGCCGATCTGGCGCTCGAAGTAGTTTCCGCGCCGGCCGTAGTCGGACAGGCCCACGGCATCGACGTCGACGGTGTGCAGTGCCGCCAGCACGCCCACGAGGGAGGCGAAGTGCGCCGTGCGCTGATCGGGCGACAGCTCGGGCAAGCGGGCGTCGAAGAGGATGCGCCCCTGTAGGAACTCCATCACGAAGAAGGGCGTGCCGATGACGGACGGATCCTCGCACTGGCCGAGGACCCGGGGCACGGGCACGGCCGTGTCTTGAAGGGCCATCATCACGCGGGCCTCTCGCTCCACGGCATGGGCCTTGGGCAGCAGCTCGCCGGGGGGCTTCTTGCGCAGCACCGCGCGGGCATCGGGCCACGTGAGCAGGAAGGTGGGGTTGGACTGGCCTGCGTCGAACTGCCCGACGGTGAAGGGCGTGTCGTCGCCTCCGCGCACGTGCTCCACGAGCCAGGCGTGCAGTGCGGCCTCGTCGAATCGGTGCGCCTCGCGAACGGGCCCGAGCTTGCCCACATGTCCTCCTGGGAGCGTGGGGCTACGATACCCCCCGAGCCCGGTGGGGAGACAGCTGTGGGATTCAGAGGGTCGAAGGGAGAGCTGTGGGTGGATGGTCAGTGGCGACCCGCCGCCTCGGGGGAGCGCCTGCCGTCCCTGGATCCCAGCACCGGCCAGCCGGTGGGTCAGCTGGCCCGCGGGGCAGCCGCCGACATCGACCGTGCGGTGGCAGGGGCACGGGCCGCTGCCGAGGGTGCCTGGGGAGCCACCTCCGCCGCCGAGCGGAGCCGGGCGCTCGCCGCCTTCGGAGACCGGGTGGCCGCCCACCACGACGAGCTCGCCCAGATGGAGTCGGCCGACACGGGCAAGCCCATTCGACAGGGGCGCGCCGACGCCACCGTCGCCGCGCGGTACCTCGAGTACTACAGCCACATCTGCGAGTCCATCGCAGGCCAGACGCTGTCCTTCGAGCGCGGCTACCAGGCCTTCACGGTGCGCGAGCCGCTCGGGGTCACCGGCCACATCCTGCCCTGGAACTTCCCGCTTCAGATGACGGCTCGCGACGTGGGGGCCTCGCTGGCGGCGGGCAACGCCGTGGTGCTCAAGCCCTCGGAGGACGCCTGTGCCTCGGCGCTGCGGCTGGCGGAGCTGGCGGGTGAGGCGGGGCTGCCGGCGGGTGTGCTCCAGGTGGTCCCGGGGCTCGGGGAGGAGGCCGGGGCAGCGCTGGCGGGACACCCCGGCGTGAACCACGTGGCGTTCACGGGCTCGCCCGAGGTGGGCAGCCTGGTGCAGGCCGCAGCGGGGAGCAACAACGTGGGGTGCACCATGGAGCTGGGCGGCAAGTCGCCTCAGCTCGTGTTCGCCGACGCGGATCTCGACGCCGCGCTCCCGTTCCTGGTCGACGGTCTCCTCATCAACGGCGGGCAGACGTGCTCGGCGGGCTCGCGGGTGCTGGTGGCCCGGGAGCGCTACGAGGAGGTGGCGCAGGCCCTCGCCGAGCGCTTCGAGCAGCTGGTGGCGGGACCGCCCAGCGCCGACCGCGATCTGGGGCCCCTCATCAACGCCGCTCAGCAGCAGCGGGTTCGGCGCTACGTGGCTGCGGCCAAGGAGCGTGGGGTGCCCGTGCTCGCACAGGGGCGCATCGCCCATGACGCTGTGTCGACTGGCTTCTACGTGGCTCCGGTGCTGTTCGGGCCCGTGGATCCGCAGGACGCGCTGGCCCAGGAGGAGGTGTTCGGGCCCGTGCTGGCGGTGATGCCCTTCGACGACGAAGTCCACGCCCTGCGCCTGGCCAACGGAACGCCCTACGGCCTCATCGCCAGCGTGTGGACGGCGGACGGCTCCCGCGCGCTGCGGCTGGCCAAGGGGCTGCACTGCGGGCAGGTCTACGTGAACACCTTCGGCGCTGGGGGTGGGGTGGAGCTACCCTTCGGGGGAGTGAAGCGCAGCGGCTACGGTCGCGAGAAGGGAGCCGCCGCCCTCGACGACTTCTCCTCCATCAAGACCATCGTGATCAAGCACGGGTGAGCCCATGAACGCCGTACGCGAGGCCTCCGAGGCCGATGCCGACGCCATCGCTGCCATCTACGCACCCTACGTCGACACGCCCATCAGCTTCGAGGCCGTCGCACCGGGAGCGGTCCAGTTCCGACGGCGGATGGCACTGGTGCAGGCCGAGTACCCCTGGCTGCTGGCCTGCG
The DNA here is from genome assembly GCA_019634415.1 of Myxococcales bacterium. Lineage (GTDB taxonomy): Bacteria > Myxococcota_A > UBA796 > UBA796 > DRPG01. The sequence continues at coordinate 12,386 of JAHQVJ010000202.1, read as the reverse complement.
AGGGGGAGCGGGTGCTGGGCTACGCCTACGCCAGCAAGCACCGGATGCGACCCGCCTACCGCTGGTCGGTGGAGGTCTCGGCCTACGTGGCGGCCGATGCCCATCGCCGTGGGATTGGCCGGCGTCTGTACACCACGCTGTTCGAGCTGCTGCGCCTGCAGGGCTTCGCCATGGCCTACGCCGGCATCACGCTGCCCAACCCCGCGAGCGTGGGCCTGCACGAGGCCCTGGGCTTTCGGGCGGTGGGGGTGTATCCCAACGTCGGCTTCAAGCGGGGGGTGTGGCACGACGTGGGCTGGTGGCACCTGCAGCTGGGCGAGCTGGGGCAGACCCCACCGCTGCCGCTCCCCATGGCCCAGCTGCGAGCCGACTCCGCGGCCAAGGCCCTCCTCGGAGTCAGCCCCTGAGCCAGGGACGGTGTGGATCGGGGCCAGGTCCACGCGCTGGCAGGGCCACCACCAGGGCCATGGCGCAGAACACCATCTGGGGCAGGAAGTACCGGTCGGCGATCACCGGGAACAACAGGATGTGCAGCACCACGTACGCCCAGCAGACCCCCATCAGATCCCGCCAGGGGCGGAACGACGGCGTGTCGCGGCCCAGCCAGGCGGCCACCGCCGAGATCAAGGCGAACAGGGGCAAGACGGTGGGATAGCGGCTGTAGCCGGTGGTGAACACGCGCTGCCACGCCGTGAAGTACTCGGCCATCGTGATGGGGGGCGTGGGCTGGCCCACCTCGTAGATGGTCTTCACCAGCGCGTGGCGCAGGAACACCAGGTACGAGAACCCCTCGGTGGCCAGGGAGATCGCGCCGTAGACGGCCACCCCCACGCCAGCCGCCGCAAGCGCCCACCACAGGTGGAGTCCCGCGGGGCGCCGCCACAGCATCCAGGCCACCAGCAGGGGCAGCAGGATCACCACGTCGGGCCGCACGCTGATGGCCGCCGCCACCAGCAGCAGCCCCGCCGGCATCCACCGTGGGCGGGTGCACAGCCACAGGGCTGGCACGAGCAGCAGGGCCGACAGTGCATCGGGCGAAGAGGCCTTGCCCGCGAGTCGCACCGGTGGGCACAGCACGAGGCAGCTGGCCACGACCGTGGCGAACCAGGAGGGCACCACGGTGCCGAGCCAGGCGCGTAGTCCCAGGCCCAGCAGCCCCACGCACCCCACCGACACCCACACCGTGGCCCAGGCGGCGTTCACCCCCAGCGCGTGCACCGCCGCCACCGCGCCGACGTAGCCCACCTTGTTGCCGAAGAGGCGGGATTGCGCGACCAGGTTCTCCGGATGGTCGCGAAGCGAGCGCCGGTAGGGTGACGTGTTCTGCAGGCGCTTCAGCCGGTCCTTCGACACGGCCTCGCCCACGCTTGCGTAGGTGGCTTCGTGCACTGCACGGGCGTCGTCTTGCTCCATTCCGTGCACGATGGACACGTAGGGCACCACGTCGAAGTTCCACTCGGGGGTCTCGACGTTGGCCCACGACACGCCGAGGAGCACCAGCACCACAGCGATCCACGACGAGATGGCTTGCGTGCGGGGCGTCATGGCGCGTCCTTGCACGCCAGCACTGCGCATCGATTCATGGGTCCCCCGCGGCCATGGTATCTCTGGCGATGTCACCTTCGACAAGGATGCTCGCGACTGGGGCGCTCGGCATGCGAGGATGGCCTACCCCCTGGGAGGAGCCGTGTTCTTGCTCGCGGTCGGTGTGGCCTCCGCGTCTCCCTACGCCCTGGTCACCGACACCTGCAACTGGACCGATGCACCTTGGCAGCGCACTGCGGCCGTGGCCCCCGACGAGTGGCGTCCGCCTGCGGTCTGGGTGGACGGCTGGGGGGGACTGGGCGTGCGGCTGTCGGCTTCGCTCGGGCAGGGCAGCGACGGAGGCATGTGGCTGTCGGGCAGCTGGAGTCAGGCCGGCGTGACGGTGCACGGCGTGGTGGACGCCGAGGAACAGTCTCCCCTGCGGTTGTCGGGGACCTCGCCGGTCCGAACGGGGCCCACCTCGGCGCTGGCGCTGGGAGCCTCCCTGTCGATCCTGAGTGAAGGTGGCAAGGGGGTCGTGGCCACGGCGTCTGCCCCTGCACGGGAGCTGGTGGAGGAGGGGTATGGCACCGCCATATTGCCCTGTCGTCGGCTGGCGGTCACGGACTCGCCTGCCACGCTTCACGGCGACGTGGTGGGCTTGGCGCTGCAGCGGACGGGGCCAGCCCTACGGGTGCGCACGAAGGACCGGCTCTGGCTGCACGACGCACCGCAAGGACGTCGCATCACCCGCCTGGCCAAGGGGCGGCTGATGACCCTGCGCGTGCTCGAGGAGCGGGGAAACCACAGCCACGTCGCCCTTGCACACGACTCGGGTGCCGTGTGGCACGGGTGGGTCCAAGCGGGCCAGCTCAAGGAGGCGCCGGCGGAGGCGAGCGGGCACGGCTCCGGGCTGCTGGGCATGCTCGGGGTCGAGCGGCCCACGGTTCGCTGCGGCGACGTGCGAGATCTGTGGGTCGTGGCAGAGGGCGTGGAGCACCGGATCGGGACGGTGGCAGCGAACACCCAGCTCGACGTCGCGCGCGACCGCAAGGGGGCGGTGGAGGTGTCGATTCCCTGGCTGCGACCCCACGACGCCGAGGGTTCCCTGCAGATCCGCGACGCGGAGGCGTGTGAGCGAGCCACTCGCAAGCTCGCCGATCCCTTCGCGTCGGAGCCCCTGGGCGAGCTGCTGGGCTCCGACGGTGGCTGAGTTCCCGGAGAGCCCCGAGGCCCATGCCGCGCTGATCGCTCCGGGCACGTCGCCGCCCCCTGCCGTGGCGGCGCTGTGGGCGGCCATCCGCCGTGCCGGCGCCGCCGTGGAGCAGGCGGACTACGAGGCCGCCTATCACGAGGTGTTCTCTGCCCTCGACGCCTACGAGGAGCGGCTGCGGCATCAGCGCTACCTCGGCGGTGACCGTCCCGATGCCGAGGACTGGTGGCTGTTCGCGGTGCTCGTGCGCTTCGACGCTGCGTTCCATGGCTTCTACAAGCTCAACCGGCAGCGCCTCGACGACTTCTCGCAGCTGGGGCCGTGGCTGCGGGATCTGTTCCAGTCGAGTGCTGCGGTGGCCGACGGTGTGGATCTGCGTCAGATCCGCGCTCACTACGCCACCGAGTCCGAGGGCACCAACCCCAAGCAGCTCGTGCCGCGCGGGCGGGGTCCGGATCTGCGCGCGCCCCACGACCGATGGCGCTTCGATGCTGCGGTGCGGGCCGAGCGTGGGGTGCAGGAGGATCCGAGTCGTCCGCGTGCAGCGGGGGAGTGGGTGCGTCCGCCCAGCGGGCACCGCGACTGGATCTCGGCCGACGGGTCCACGGGGTTCGCGGCGGAGGCGGGCCGCTACCATCTGTACGTGGCCAACAACTGTCCCTGGTCGCATCGGTGTGCCCTGGTCCGGTCGCTGAAGGGCCTGCAGGACGTGGTGTCGATGGACGTGCTGTTCTATCGACGCGATCCGGAGCGGGGCTGGCAGTTCCGCCCCGAGGAGCCGGGCTGCACCCCCGACACGGTGAACGGGGCGCGCTTCGTGCGCGAGATCTACGAGTCTGTGGGCTCTGCCGAGAAGTCCGTGCCCGTGCTCTGGGACCGCGCCACGGGCCGCATCGTGAACAACGAGTCCGCCGAGATCCTGCGCATGCTCAACGGTGCCTTCGAGCCATGGACGGCGGGGGCCCCGGACTTGTACCCCGAGGCCCATCGGGCCGAGATCGACCACCTCAACGCCTACATCTACACCTACGTCAACAACGGGGCCTACAAGGCAGGCTTCACCTCGTCGCAAGAGGTGTACGACACATGGTTCGACCACGTGTTCGCCGCCTTGGACTGGCTGGATCGACGGCTGACGGAGCGCGAGTGGCTGGTGGGCGAGACCCTCACCGAGGCGGACGTGCGGCTGTTTCCCACGATCTATCGCTTCGATCCCGTCTACTTCGTGCGCTTCCGCCTGGATGCCCGGCGGGTGTCGTCGTATCCGGGTCTGTCGCGTTGGCTGCAGCGCATGCTCGAGGTGCCGGGGGTGGCGGAGGCCTCGAACCTGGAGCACTGCAAGCGGGGCTATTTCGGACGCACGGGGAACAACCTGATCCCCGTGGGCCCTGCGTAGATCAGGGTCGGCCCAGCTCGATGCGACGCACGGTGGCGGTGAGTGGGCTGACCACCAGGGCTACGAGCTTGCCCTGCTCGACGTAGGGCAGGATCTGCTCTGAGTCGTCCACCTCGAAGCGCACCGCCGGCTCGAGATTGGCGAAGCCCTCGAAGTCGGACGGCACCACCTCGACGGAGTCGCTGCGCCATCCCAGAGCGTCGGTCCGGCCGTCTCCGGAGACGTCGACGGGCAGGGGCTGCAGGGACAGCACGCCTGGCGGGAAGGGCAGTCGGGTGGCTCCCGTCCAGCCTGCCGCGTCGGGCTCGGCGGGGGAGACCCACAGCCACAGTCCGTGAGCTACCTCGGGGCGGCCATCCTGGGTCCAGTCCCCGATCGGGGTGGCCTGCTGCACGGCCTCGACGGACCATGGGGGGCCTTCGAAGGGGTCGATGGTCGTTGTGCCGTCCAAGGAGACGGCGAAGGCTCCGCACATCGAGTTGCCCAGCGACCACCCGTAGGAGGTCATCCACAGCTCTGCAGCTCCGTCGCCGTCCAGGTCGGGCACGATGCCCCAATCCCTCGGCATCGGTGGAAAGCCGTACGGGCGATCGGAGCAGAGGGGGCCGATCGCGAGATCGTGGGGGCCGTCGAAGCGAGACAGGGGGCCCCGCGTCACGCGGATCTCCTCGACGCCGGAGTCCTCTTCGACGACCACCATGACGAGGTCGGCGATCCCGTCTCCGTCGGTGTCCGTCAGCAGCTCCGGGAAGCTCGGGGAGACGGGCGTCCAGGAGTCGTCGGGCTCGGCTGCGCCGTCGTAGGCCTCGGTGATGGCGTAGTGGGTCGCTGGCGGGGTGTTCCAAGAGGATCCGCCTGGATCGTGTCGCGCCAGCAGGTCCGTGCGGCCGTCGCCATCGAGATCGTGCACGAACAGCTCGGTGACCTCGGCGTTGTGGGCGGTCCAGGCATCTGCAGGTACGACGGTGGGGGTGAGCGGTCCGCGCACGATGGCCTGCCGCAAGCCGGTGGGACCTTCCACACCGAGGAGCAGGTCGGTGTGACCGTCGCGGTCGACGTCGGCGAGCTGTGTGCCCGATGCGAGGGGCCACAGCCGATGGCCTCCCACCAGCGAGATCACCACCTCCTGCTCGGAGATGGGGACCCAGCTCGGCTCCGTCGACGTGGCGGAGGCAGAGTCGGTCTCGGGTGCCGCTGGGCCGCAGCCCATCAGGCTGGCTGTGAACCACCACATGCTTGGTTCCCACGTTGGTGTTGCTGGCGATCTGGATGCTAGGACCAACGATACCGTGGAATTCTGATGTCGGCGTGGGGTTTTGGGTGTCAGGAGTCAGGAGTCAGCATGGCCAAGGCTGACCGTTCACAGGCTGACCGCTCACAGCTGACCGCTCACGGGCTGACCGCTCACAGGCTGACCGCTCACAGGCTGACCGCTCACGGGCTGACCGCTGACACCTCACGTGTGGTCCACGGTCTCGTCGCCTTCGTACAGCAGCAGCTCGCACTGACCCGAGCCGTCGGACCGGATGAGATCGGGGCGGATCCCGGCTTGCCGGAGCTTCTGCCGCAGGCGGGCGAGGTTCTTGTCCCAGCGACGGCGCAGATGCAGCTCCTCGGGCACGTCGCGCCACAGCTGGCGGGCGATGGTGGACCAGGAGGCGGGTCCGTCGAGGGCGACCAGCTCGGAGAGGATGCGTGCGGACGTGCCACCGAGGCCCAAGGCAGGCTCCCCGGGCCGGTGGATGGCGGCGGTGTCGAAGTGCGCCACGATGCGCAGCGGCGCGTGCAGCCGCCCCGGACCGCGGGTGGAGGGAGCGGCGAGGCGCTGCAGGGGCACTGCCACGGCCTCGAAGCTGCGGGGCCCGAGCTGCCACTGGGTTCCCGCCTCGAGCTTCACGGGGCTGTCTTCTCCCACACGCAGCCAGAAGCCCTCGCCGTCGCTCCACAGGTAGGCGGGCGCGTCGTCGACGTAGCCCTTGCGTAGGGCCGGGGCGGGGTGGGTGAGCAGCGAGGCGGAGTGCTGCATCAGCGGGGTGTGTGGCAGGTCGTCGCCCTGCACGGCGAGCACGTGGTCGGGCAGCTCCACGTGGTTGATGCCCAGCGACACCCCCGAGGCCAGGCGAACGGTCTGACCGGCCTGCAGCGCGACCTCGCTCACGGGGCTGCCGTCGGTGGCCAGGCGCCCCCGCAGGGCCAGCAGCTTCAGCTGCCCGCCGCGCAGGCTCACCATGGCGTGGGCCTCGCTGACCCGCATGTCCTGCAGCTGCAGTGCGGCCGCGTGGGAGCGTCCGACCAGGTCGCCGGGGTGGAGCCACACCTCGGTGCCGTCGGGCGGGATCACGCACACCCGGGCGCGCATCAGCGGCTGCTCGCAGCCCAGGCGTCGAGGGTGCGCGTGTCGATGGGCACCGAGCCGACGGAGAGGTTGGCGCCCGAGCAGTCGAGGTGCACGGCGTTGGCGTGGTAGCTCGCGGTGGCGCCGGGCAGCTGCAGCACCACCCAGTGGCTGTCGGTGGCGCTGGCGGGGGTGAAGTGGGCCTCGAACCGCGGGGTCACCCCAGACGCAGAGGGCAACAGGGGGTCCCAGCTGTCTTCCACGCTGCCGGTGCCGGACCAAGCGCGCGCACCGCCCCAGCCGCCACTGGCGATGGTGGGTGGCCCGGCAGGGACGAAGGTGGCAGGGGCCGCGTAGTTGGGGGAGCCCATGGGAGAGGGCGGAGCCGCGGCAGCAGAGGGGCTGGACAGGTGCAAGGCGAGGGGTGTGGTGGCGGTGAAGCAGCCCCCGATGGTGGTGATGATGTTCAGGTCGCACTCCACGTCGACGGTGCGGTCGCCGCTGGACACGATCTCGAAGCCCTGGCCCTCGGGCAGCCACGTGCCGTCGGCTTGTTGCTGCAGTGCCTCGCTGGCCACGAGCCACATCGCGGACGAGGTGGCGCCGCCTGGGCTGGTGGCCTCGAGCTGCACGTGCTGCGCGGCCGTCAGATCGCCCGTGAGCTCGAAGGTGGCGCCGGAGTCGGTCACCTGGCCGTCCACGACCCAGGCGAACACGGTGGTGGCTCCGGGATCGTCGGCGGTGAGCCGCGCGGCGGTGCAGTCCTGATCGGCACAGGCCACGGTGAAGGTGGCCAGGGGGGGCTCACCACAGGCGGTGGCACACACGGCGACGAACAGGATGTTGGATCTCATCGATCGAGCCTAGCTCAGCGAACGAGCGGTCGCACCAAGCGAAACCCCACGAGGTCGCTGACGCGTTCCTGGTACAGCCGTGCTCGCACGGTGGTGCCGGCGGTCGCGGCCTTGAAGTGCCAGCACCCGCCTCGCAGCAGGCGCTCCCCCGGCGTGTGCTCCGGAGGGGGAGGCACGCCGGGTCGAGCGAAGCGCTCCTGGCACCAGTCGCGCACGCCGCCGGCCATGCCGCGCACGCCGTACACGCTGCAGTCGAGCGGGAAGTCCTGCACGGGGGCGAGGGTGGGGCGGCCTCGGAACGAGGTGCGCACCAGCGCGAAGGTGCTGTCGAAGCGGTCGCCCCAGGGATAGATGCGTCCGTCCACGCCGCGGGCGGCCTTCTCCCACTCGTCCTCGCGCGGCAGACGCCACGGCTGTCCGGTGCGCTCGGCGACCCAGGCGGCGTAGGCGCGGGCAGCGACCCAGTCGACCTGCACCACGGGCCAGTCCACATCCCACAGATCGCCGTCTCCGTCGGGCACGAGGCGGTGGGTGCCGTCGTCGTTGCGGGCGTAGACGGGCTCGATGCGGTCGTCGCCCTGCGCGCGCTGGGCGCGAGGCACGTAGCGCTCGGCGAGGGCGGTCTCTCCCCGCGCCACGAGGTCGTCGAGGAACGCGATGAAGTCGCGGTTGGTGACGGGAAAGCGTCGCATGACGAAGGCGGGAAGCCAGCGACGCTCGGCGGGCCAGGCCTGCAGCCTGCTGCGGTCGTCGCCGAAGCGAAACCAGCCTGCGGGCACGTAGCAGTCGTCCGGATCCAGCGAGCCGAGGGTGGGCAGCACCACGGGGTGCGGGGTGTCGGCGTCGGGGGCCGTTCCGGTCCAGTGCTCGAGGCGCCCGATGTAGACGGGGTAGTCGACGACCTGGTGTCGCTGTGCCTCGATGCGCAGCAGCCAGCTGCCCCGCTCCAGGGGCACCTCGGTGAGGGGGGTGCGGCCGAGGTCGCGCTCGAAGACGGGGGTGAGCCGTCGCTGCTCCTCGACGAGGCGGAACAGGCCCACGGAGGCACCCGCGGGCTCGGTCACCAGCGTGACGGTGCCGGTGCCCTGCAGGAAGGCGGTGTGCTCTCCGCGATCGTACAGCCGCAGCCGGGCCTCGGCGGTCTGGGCGGCGGCGTGATCGGCGCGGGCCTCGGCCCGAACGACCTGATCGCGGTGCCAAGCGGCGAGCTGCCGGGTGGCCTCGGGGGAGTCGGGGTCGTGGGACAGGGCCTGGAGCAGGCGCTCCACCCGGGTGCGCTGAGCGGTCCGGGCGAGCGTGCGGCAGCGGGCGGCTTCGTCTTGCTCCCGCCACCAGTCGGCCTTCTCGTCGAGGGGAGCCGAGGGGTGGATCTGGACCTTCAGGGCAGCGGCGGCGGCCTCGTGGACCTCGGCCTGACGGGTCCAGCGCTCGGCCTCGGGCTGCAGCTCGGCGGCCTCGGTGAGGAACTGGCGGGCCTTGGCACGGCGGGCGGCGCCGTCGAGCCAGTCGGACAGGGCCTGGGCGAGGGCGCCAGCGTGGGGGTAGCGCGCTGCGGGATCGGGCATCGTGGCGCGTGCGACCACCTCGGCGAGCCCCTGCGGAGCGTGGTCTCGCAGGAGGTCCGTGAGGATCCGGCCGAGGGCGAACACGTCGCTGGCGGGCCCCACGGTCTCGCCAGCGGCTTGCTCCGGGGGCATGTAGCCGGGGGTGCCCGCCACGACGTCGGCCTGGGTGCCGTCGGCGAGCACGAGCCCCCAGTCGATGACCTGCACCTCACCGAAGGCGCCCACCATCACGTTGGCGGGCTTGAGGTCGCGGTGCAGCACTCCCTTGCTGTGGGCGTAGGCGACCACCTCGGTGGCACGACGCACCACCTCGACCACGCGGCGCAGGGCGGCCTCGGGATCGGGGTGCTCGGTGTCGTGCAGCTCTTGGATCACGTGGTGCAGATCGCGGCCACGGTTGATGCGCATGGTGAAGAAGGGGCGACCGTCCGCCAGCGTGCCGATCTCGTGCACGGGCACGATGCCGGGGTGGGCGAGCTGCGCTTGGGCCTGGGCTTCCGCGAGGAAGCGGGCGCGCAGGGCCTGTGAGCCCATGTGGCGGGGCTGCAGCACCTTCAGGGCCACGTCGCGGCCGAGCCGGGCGTCGTGGGCGCGCAGCACCTCCCCCATGCCGCCCGCGCCGAGGGGCTCGAGGGGGGTGAGGTGTGCATCCGAGCCCGTCGGGAGGTCCACGGGTGCGGCGGTCGGGTCCGGGGCGAGCTGCAGGGTGGACCACACGCCGCTGAAGGCCGGGACGTCTGCGGCCTGGGCGTCGAGCAGGCGCTGTAGGTCGCGCAGGGCGTCGTCGTGGATGCCGTGGGTGCGTGCCCAGTCGGCGAGGGGATCAGAAGGCATGGAGTCGATTATCGGGGCTGGGGGTGAGATCGGGGAGATCCCCTCTGCGCCACAGCGGGCCATGCCTTGGGTGTGCCTTGGAGGCCTGATGTCCCGCTCCGCTCTGTTCCTGCTCGCCCTCGCTGGTTGCCCCGAGCTCGAGGGCTCCGTGCCCGCCGCGCAGGGCACCTGTGACCACCTCACCGAGAGCCGACCCGAGCCCACGGCGACGGGCCCGACGGGTTCGGAGCGTGCGCCGTGGTGCCACGAGGGCACCGAGCACACGTCCGTCCCCATCAGCTGGGACGCGGGCGAGCTCGCGGCCATGAGCGCGCTGTACGGCACCGACACCTGGGCCGTGGCCGACGACGGCATCGCCCACGGCACCGCCGATTACTACTGCGACGACGTCTACAGCCTGGCGGCCCTGACGGCCGCGGGGGCGAGCGTCACCTCCACCACGCCGGGTTCGGGCAGCTACGGGGAGTCGCAGTCCGATCTGGGACCCCTGAGCCTGCCTGCCACGTACTCGCTGCTCGACGGTCTGGACTTCTCCTGCAGGATGTGCGGCTACTACCCGCTCGTGGAGCTGCCCGCCGATGACGTGCTGGAGCCCGTGGAGATCGGCAAGGGCATGACCTGGCTGCGCAAGGACGTGGACGCGGTGACGGGTGTGGTGACGGTGGGCTGCGACAACGGTACCCAGTGCGATCCCATCGACGGCGACACGTCGTGCAACACGGCCCTGCCGCTGCTGTGCTTCTCGGATCTGGGCATGCCGCAGCCAGCGAGCGTGCCGACGACGAGCAGCTACTTCACCTGGTCGGGTGGGGTGGTGGCGACGACCCCTCCGGTGGCGCCGTTCACGGACGGCCTGAGCACGCTGGCGGACGCGGACGCGCTGTGTGCGTCGGAGTTCGGTCCGGACTGGCGCACGGCGGAGTTCCACGACGGCTGGGGCTGGAACTTCCTGGCCTACGGCAACGTGGGGTCCGAGCCGCGCTTCTGGGTCGACATCGACGATCAGCCCGACGCCACCTGCTGGAACTGAGCGGCGAGGTAGAGTGGGGCATGGCCCTGACGATCCGTGCGCTGACCCCTGAGTGGACCGATGCCTGGCTGGCCTTCTTCGACGGGCCGGCCTTCGCCGACAACCCGGGTTGGTCCGGGTGCTACTGCCGCTGCTTCCTGTTCGGGGGCGGCGGCTTCGATGCGTTCGACGCTGCGTGTGCCTCGGGCGAGAACCGGGCGGCGATGGAGCCCAAGCTGCGAGCGGGGGAGGTGGACGGGCTGCTGGCCTTCGAGGGGGAGCAGGCCGTGGGCTGGGTGCACCTGGGTCCGGCCCAGCGCTTCCACACGCCGCTTTGCGAGGTGCAGCCGCAGAACGAGGGCGAGGCCTTCATCGTGTGCTTCGTGGTGGCGCCGACGCACCGGAAGGCCCGCAGCCGAAGGCGAGGGCCCAAGGGAATCGTAGCGCGACGGAGTCGCGCGGGATTCCGCCGGCAGGGGGAGGCGCGGGCGCTGCTGCGCCAGGCGGTGACGCACTTGACGGAGCGGGGGTTCGCCTCGGTGGTGGCGCGGGCGGCGGCGGATCGGGAGGCGCCGGCGATGGAGCAGTTCACGGGGCCGGCGGCGCTGTATCTGTCGGAGGGCTTCGCCGAGGTGGAGCGGCAGGATCGTCGGGTGCTGGTGCGGCGTGTGCTTGGGTCCTAGAGCTCTCGGGACGCAGACCTGCCGGGGCGAAGCCCCGAAGGTCCGACCCGGTGCGCGTTCGTGCGTGTCGTAGGGCGCAACAGCGAAGCCCGCCAAAGGGTAGGGAACCGGCCCGCTCCCGGCCGTTCTCTCCGGCGGCTGCGGTACGTCGGCGTCTTCGCGTGTGCCCTCGGGCTGCTCGTGATCGGGGCAGCAGGGTCACTGGTGGCCCTACGGCCCTCGGCTCCGCCAGCGCCGCCGCCCGCGATTGCCGGCATGCGGATCGCGCATCGGGCGGGGCTTGCGGATGCACCCGAGAACTCGCTGCAGGCGATGCGCACTGCTGCCGCTGCGGGGTTCGAGGCCGTGGAGCTGGACGTGCGCGCGGGACCGGACGGGCCGGTGTGCGCCCACGACGCGGACCAGGTGGCGGGGGCCCCGAGGCTGCAAGACGCTCTGAGGCTGACTCGAGAGCTGGGTCTGTGGGTGGAGCTGGACGTGAAGACGGGCGTGCTGGGAAGCGGACGGCTGGTGCGCGAGGTGGCGGCGCTGGTGCGGGCGGAGGGCGAGGGGCGGGTGTGGCTGAGCGCCTTTCAGCCGGTGGCGGCCTGGCAGATCCGCCGGATCGCTCCGGAGCTGCCCTTGGGGTGGCCAGTGGCGGGAATTCCCGTCAGCGCCCCTGCGAGGTGGCTGGGGGCCTCGGTGCTGGCCCCGCGCAGTGACATCGATCTGCGGCACCTGCGGAGGTGGCAGGAGGCGGGGTGGCTGGTGGAGGTGTGGGTCGTGGAGGGCGAGCACGCAAAGAGGCTGCAAGCGGAAGGGTTCGCGGTGGTGGTGGACGGAAAGGAGAGGTGAGCCGTATCTGGTGTCGGGAGTAGGTCGAGGGTTGTCGTTAGGGGTGACTGGAACTTCGCTAGGATTACACTTATTGGTCGGCTGAGGTAGCGTGGCGGTGATGGCCCAGCCTCTGCTCCCCATTTCCGTCTTCTTGTCT
>JAHQVJ010000201.1 GCA_019634415.1 Myxococcales bacterium | reverse complement strand
TCTTCGCAGACCACCCCGAGACCCTCCAGGTAGGTACTGTGGCAGAAGCCCACCACCCCGTCGTCGTGGTGCACCAGGAACCCCACGTGGTGGTCGAGCCCCACGATGTAGATGCCAGGTCCGCTCTGCTGCACGTCCGCCACGATGGTGCGCACGGGCTCGGAGCGGTAGCGGCGGATGGAGGCCTCGGACGTGACGGTCTGGATGATGTGCTCCGCCGCCTGCTGCCCCAAGCGACGGCGCTCCACCTCGAGCCCCGCGTCGGAGAGCACCCCCGCCACGAAGTGGCCACAGGCGATGGGGTCGTCGCCAGGCACGGCCGCCGTCCCGTAGAAGTCCCAGGGCGTTCCGTACCAGGCCTCGATCAGATCGACGATAGCCCCGCGCAGCGCAGGCTCCGCCAGCTCGACGTCGCCGGAGGTGGCCAGCGTGTGTCGCACCGCCTCGATGTGGGCCACGCGATCGGCGTAGGGCGGACCAGGCTCGGGAGGGGGCAGCGGAGCCGCCCGCGGCCAGATCTGCGAACACCCCACGAGCACCGACAGCCAAGCGAGCACGACGCCTCCACCCCCGACAGCCTAACGACGAGCGGGACGGGGACGGGCCTGATGACCCTCGTCGATAATGTGCAGGACTCGTGCAGCCAGCCTCCAGACCAGGCGCGCCAGGTCGATGGGCTGACCTGGAGGTCAACATGTGGTTCACCGCGCTATGGGCGCTCTCACCATCCGCCTACGCCAACGATGTGCTGCTGCTCTGGGACACCCAACAGCAAGACACTCCGACCCTCGTGAAGGCGCTGGAAGCCGCAGGGCTCGACGTGACCTGGGCCGACGTGCCGGAGTGGGAGTGGGACGGCACCAATCCGTCTCCTGACGGCTTCGGCACCGTGCTTCACCTCGACGGTGCAGAGCCCGACGCGAAGAAGGGCCAGAAGAAGTACTACTACAACTACAAGGGCGCGGCCTGGGATCAACCCATGCCCATCGAGGGCCAGCAGGCTCTCGTCGACTTCGTTGCCGCCGGCGGCGGCTACATCCACGAGGAGTGGATGGCCTACGAGTTCGGCGATCACGGCCTCATGGCGGATCTCATCCTGCTGCGTCGGACGAGCGGCGACGAGGGCAAGGCCACCGTCACGGTCGCCAAGGAGCAGGCCAAGCACCCTCTGTGGGACGAGCTTCCCCCCAGCTTCGCGATGCAGAGCGGCTTCAACATCGGAAGTGCGGCCGTCTTCGCGAAGGATCCGGTCACCGTGGTCGCGACGTCCGACCGAGGCGACGCCGTCGTGGTGCGCGAGCTGGGAGACGCCCGCATCGTGGGATTCCACCACACGGGGAACTACCTCTACTACGACACCTTCACCGACCCCAACGTCCAGCAGCTGATCGTCAACGCCGTCCTGTGGACCACCCAGTGTGACGTCGACGGCGACGGCGACGACCGCACGGGTGTGTGCGGCGGCGACGACTGCGCCGATGACGACGCGGGGATCAGCAGCTTCGAAGACGAGCAGTGCGACGGCTTCGACACCGACTGCGACGGCACCGTGGACGGCCCCGATCCGGTGGACGGCACCACCTCCTACGCCGACACCGACGGCGACGGCTATGGAGACGCCGCCGCCGCCGTCGTGATGTGCGCAGCCGCCGACGGCTACGTGGCCGACGCAAGCGACTGCGACGACACCAACGGCGACGTGCACCCCGATGGCGTCGAGGTGGCCTACGATGGCCTCGACAACGACTGCGACGGGGGCGACCTCACCGACGTGGACGGCGATGGATACGGCATCGACGAGGACTGCGACGACGACGACGCAGCGGTGAACCCCGGTGCCACCGAGCTCGCCGGCGACGGGATCGACAACGACTGCGACGACGGAGACGCCGAGCCCTCCATGGACGACGACGACGGCGACGGCGACTGCGGCTGCCAGAGCCCTGGATCCGCACCGGCGTGGCTGCTGATCGCAGCGCTGGGCCTCGTGCGACGGCGCGCCTAGCTCGGAGTCTCGAGTAGCTCGGTCACGGCATCGTAGGCGGTCTGCATGGCGCCGTGTACCGTGGACACGGCCTCGGCCGACATCGCCTCGCCCGCCCAGTACACGCGCTGGTCGACAGTCCGTCGCAGGTCGTCGATGATCGCCGTGTAGGAGCCCTCCCAGTCGTAGCTGTAGGCGCCTCGGATGGTGGGCTCCGCCGACCAGTTCTGCACGTGGGCCTGCAGCAGCGAGCGCGACGCCGCGCCCTCGAAGGCCTCGTCCAAGCGGGCTACCAACCGGTCCACGATGCCAGCATCGTCCAGCGACACGTAGTCCGTGGCCTGGCGCCCCACGCAGAACAGCGCCAGCACGTGCCGAGAGGCCTCCTTGCGAAACGCCGCGTCGTAAGCCAAGTGGTCCGTCGCTCCCTCTGCAGACAACGCATTCAACACAGTGAGATCGGGGTAGAACGGCTCCGCCATCTCGAGGAACACCTTCAGCCCATCGGGAATCGTCACAGCGTCGATGGCCTGCCGCTTCCAGTCCGGCAGCTCGGGCGTGAACGCGATGTCCCCCTCCTGCAGGATCTTCAGCGGCACCGTGACCACAACCCGATCCGCCTCCTCTACGGTCCCGTCGGACAAGCCCACCGCGATGCGATCCCCCGTGGTATCGATGGTGGTCACGGCAGTATCGAGGCGGATCCGCCCCTCCGAGGCCGGCAGGATGTAGTCCTCCAGAAATCCGTACCACGTCGTTCGCTCGAACTTGTACTCACCGTAGAACGCACGGATCCAGTTCGCTCGGGTGAGCCTGGATCCGTTCCAGATCCGGGTGGTCTGGGGACTGTATCGAATGAGGTCGATGCTCCCCTGCACGTCCGGATCGTCCACCATGCGGCTCAAGAGCGCAGGATCTGCATGGATCCACTCCGCCCCCAGGTCGATGGGGAAGTCGGCGAAGCCCTCCAGCCGCTTCACCCGTCCCCCCACCCGAGACGCCGCCTCGAGAATCTCGTAGTCGGCTCCATACCGATCGAGCAGGTAGCCAGCTGCGAGGCCGGCGGCGCCTGCACCGATGACGAGGGTGCGACCCGTGAAGCGGACGTCCACGTCCCAGTGCAGCCGACCCGCCCGAGCGCAGCTCCCCAGCAGGGACAGCGCCGGCCCCGCTGCGCCCAGCGCGAGGCCACCTGCCAGTAGATCACGCCGCTTCATGGCGCACCTCCCGCCGCTGGCCGGCCCAGCCGAGTGTGAACCCCCGCGTCGAACGCGAAGAAGAAGGCGCCCGACCCGTCGAAGGCCAGGTGCGGCCCCAGCCGGGCGCCGAGATAGGGCCCGACGCGACGGTGGTTCGCCCACGACAGCTGCCCGCCGAGTGTGGGCAGCAGCCGATGACGGAGACGACGCCTTCGCACGGTCTCGCCCGTGGCCAGATCCACGCCCACGTGGGTGGTCTGCACGTCTGCGGTGTAGGCGAAGCCGAGGACCACGGCGGAGCCGAAGCCGCGGGAGCCCATGCGCCGCAGCGCCACGGTGCCACCTCCCAACAGGCTGCTGTGATCTCCGAGCTGGGTGTACGCCGCCACCTCGCCCCCGGCAGTCAAGGTGGTGCGCTTCAGTGTGCTCGCCACGGCCCGCTGCAGCTCCACCCGAAGTCCCGGTTGGGTGGCATAGGGAACGGTGATCCCCACGCGCAGCTGCGACCCTGCTCCCGGGTCGGCCAGGGCGGTCGCCATCAGAAGCTGGATCATGGAGCGTCCTCCGAGGAAATGCAGGCCAGGAGACGTCGAGCTGCCGCGCGTCCACGCGCTGCGGCTTCGGGGCGGCCGAGGCGCACGAGCAGCGCCGTGTGCTCGGCCAAGCAGATGGCCGCGTGGGCGAAGGTGGCGGCAGCCTCGGCGTCGAGGTGGGGGAGGTGAACCGCCAGGGATCGCCGCAGCGTGTCGTCGAAGCGCCGGTACACGCGCGCCAGCGCCTCCCTGGCATGCTCGTCTCGAGCGCTGTGGGCCACGATCTCGCGAAAGACCACACCAGACGCCGGATCGTTGAACGCGTCGCTGAGCAGGAAGTCCAGCTGCTCCTCCAGCGGAACGCTTCCGAGATCCCGCCCCACCGCCGCGTCGAAGGCCGCGGCGTAGCGCTCCTCGAGCCGGGTGACGAGGGCATCCACGAGGCCCGCGCGGCTGCCGAAGTAGTGCGACACGTGGCTGGTGGCCATCCCGCTGCGCCTCGCCACCTGCGCGAGCGAGCTGCCAGCCAGGCCGAGCTCGCCCACGCAGGCCTCGAAGGCGTCGAGGATCTGCTCACGGCGTTGGGGGGCGAGGCTGGGGCGGCTCACCTCGCCACCGTAACTTTGATTGATCGATCCATCAATCAACATCACCCGCCAGCGCCGCGGGGCGCCCGAGCCGAGGAGCGCAACCCTACGGCGCCTGGGCTTCCTCCAGGCGCTTCCGGGCCAGCCGTTGCGCCCGCGCGAACACCGCCTCTGCCTGCTCCTGTTCCCCCGCCTTCGCCAGCAGGTTGGCGTGCAGCGTGAGGACGTGCGGGTCGTCGCTCGAAATGGCCGGTGCCAGGATCTCGGCTGCGCGCTCCCAGCTCCCCTCGTTGAACACCGCCTGTGCCCAGGCTCGTCGCGCGTCCACGGCCGCTGGCTGACGCGTGACCAGCGCCTCGTAGGCCAGCGCTGCGCCCGACCAGTCCGAGCCCGACATGCGGTGATCCGCCAGCGCCCGCAGCGCCCCCAGATCCGACGGATACAGCGCCACCTCCTGCGCCAGGTGCCACGCCACCAGCTCCGAGCGACCCGCCAGCTCCTCCACCGTGGCCATGGCTCGGTGCACCCCCGCCGGCGGGATGTCCGCGTCTGCAGCCTTCCGCAGTAGCGGCTCCGCCTCGTCGTCGCGGCCCATGGCCAGCAGCAACAGGCCCGTGGTGCCGATCACGAAGGCGTCGTCTGGATCTTGCTCGCGCCAGGTGCCCAGCTGCTCCAGCGCCACGGGCGGATGCGCCATGGTGAGCGCCTCGATCAACAACTGACGCGCCCCCTGATCCTCGGGAACGTGCTCCAGCACGTGGCGGGCGTCGGCCTCCGCCTCGTCGCGCCGCCCCAGCGCCAGCAGCAGCTGCCCACGGGACAGCCGCGTGATCATGGCATCGGGCTGCTGCTCCACCGCCTCGTCGAGGACCGCCAGCGCCTCCTTGGGCTTGCCGGCTGCCTGCAGGGCATGCGCCAGGCCAGAGCGCGCCTCTCCGAGCCCCGGCGCCACCTCCAAGATGGCTCGGAACGCCGCCACCCCGTCCGCCGGATCCGACTCCAAGCGCACCCGTGCCTTGGCCAGATCCGCCACCACCGACAGCCGGTCCTTGACGTCCACCGTGGCATCGGTGCCCGTGGCATCGCCCACGACGTAGCCCAGGGCCTGCAGCTGGGCGGCCACGCCGTCCACGTCGTCCCCCGATCCCACGGGGGCGGCGGACTGCACCGCCTGCGCCACCGCCCGCAGCCGCGCGACGGTCTGTGGATCAGCGTCCACGCGGTTGTCGCGCTCGCCGGGATCCGCCACGAGGTCGAACAGGCGGGGGCTGGGCGTGTCCATCAGCTTCACGCCCTCGTCCACCACCGCGATCTCGGGGTGCCACCCGAACCGCCGCTGGGGGGTGAGGGACTCCATGACCACCGGCTCCCGCTCGGGGAGCTCGTCCAGCAGGGCCGTCGACAGATCGGCGCCGTCGATGCCCTCGGGCACCTCGATCCCCAGGATGCCGAGGGCGGTGGGCATCACGTCCACCACGCTCACGGCCTCGTCCTCCACCAGCGGACTGTGCACGGGCTCGGGCCCGCGCATCAGGAACGGCACGCGCACCGTGGGCTCGAAGAGCAGCAGGCCGTGCCCCACCTCGCCGTGCTCCCCCAGCAGCGCCTCGCCATGGTCGCCGACCACCATCCACGACACGCCTCCGGGAAGCCGAAGCTCCTGCACCGCCGCTCGCAGCCGGCCGATCTGCTCGTCCATGAAGGCGATCTCGGCGTCGTAGGCCCCCTCCACCCCGTCGGGCCAAGGTGGCGGCACGACATAGGGCTCGTGCGGATCGTAGAAGTGGGCCCAGAGGAAGAAGGGGCGATCGGGCTGGCGGGTGCGCAGCCAGCCCAGCGCGTCGTCCACCACCTCGTCCGCGGGACGCTCCAGGGACCACCGCCGCTGGCCGGGCTGTCCCACTGCGTCGAAGTAGTCGTCGAACCCCTGGTCGAGGTTCCACATGCGCGTGGTCACGAAGGCGCCCACGCTGGCCACGGTCTGGTAGCCATGGATGGACAGCACCTCGGCCAGGGTGCGCGCCTCCTCGGGCAGGGTGGCGTCGCCGTTGGTGCGGATGCCGTGCCGCGAGGGGTACAGCCCGGTGAGCATCGACGCGTGGGACGGCGTGGTCAGCGGCACCACGGTGTAGGCGGACTCGAAGCGCACCCCCTCGAGGGCCAGGGCATCGAGGTTGGGCGTGTGCGCACCCATGTAGCCATAGGCACCGAGGCGGTCGGCGCGCGTGGTGTCGAGGGTGAGCAACACCAGCGACGGAGGTGGGGGCTCGACGCGCCCACATCCGAGCAAGGCACCCAGCAGCACGGTCATCGTGTGGAGCCAGTTCCCGTGAAACCGCCCTTGACCTTGGTCTCCTGACAGGAGAAGGCACCGCTCTTCGAGTCCCACGACCCGAACCACGCGTCATACGACAGATCGTTGCCACTCGGGCTCGCGATCAGGCACCGCGACTCCGCCTTGGAGAAGTCCGAGGTGAACGCCCAGACGGATCCTTGATCCTCGAAGGTGTCCAAGGTGATGTCGACGTAGTCCGACACGATGAGCACGTCGGCATCCGCCTGGAACTTGGCGTTGCAGCCCTTCACCGACGACAACTTCTTGGAGTGTGTGTAGGTGACGTCGAACTGCCAGTCCAGGGTGAACGAGCAGCTGCTGCACGAGTGGTTGGACGGCGTGGGCTCGACGTCGAAGACGACCTGACAGTTCTTGCTCAAGCCCTCGAACGCGAGCTGGAACGTCTCGAGATCCACCGTGCCGGTGTCACCGGTCGTCCCCGTGGTGCCCGTCGTCCCCGTCGTCCCCGTCGAGGACGTGTCCGTGTCCGCGTCGGTGTCGGTGTCGGCATCGGCGTCGGCATCGGTGTCGGCATCCGCCGTGTCCGTATCGACCTTGTCCGTGTCGCCCGTGCAGGCCAGCAGCCCGGCGACCCAAAGCACGGCATACCGCGACATGGAACCTCCTCCAGTTGGTGCACCAGTGTAGACACCCGCGGCTCGACTCGCAGCCACTGCGAGCACGCCGGGGCGTCATCCCCTACCCTCGGTTGCCTCTCTCCGCTCGTCTCAGGTCGGTGTCAACCCTCGACGTCCACCCGCTGGCTCCGACCGCACTCCGAGCGTACGTGGAGGTCGCGAAGCCCTTCCCGTCGAACGGGCTTCTCGATCGCCCCCCACGGCACCCCCGACAAGGAACTGGCGCACTCCGTGCGCTGACTCAGCCCCTTGCCGAAGGTACCGCAGGCGGCGCGAAGCCCCTCTGAACCGGAGTCCACGTGACCCCCCTCGGACGCCTGCTGCGCTACGCACAGCCTCACCGGTCCCGCATCGCGCTGGCCGCCACCTACAGCGTGCTCAACAAGCTCTTCGACCTCGCACCTCCGCTGCTCATCGGGCTCGCGGTGGACACCGTCGTCGAGCAGGAGACGAGCTTCCTCGGATCCGTCGGCGTCACCGATCCCAGCGCTCAGCTCACGGTGATCGCCATCCTCACCGTGATCGTCTGGGGACTCGAGAGCCTGTTCGAGTACCTGTTCCAGGTCGGCTGGCGCAACCTCGCCCAGACACTGCAGCACGAGCTCAGACTCGACGCCTACCGCCACATCCAGCGGCTCGGCATGGGCTGGTACGCCGAACGAAGCACCGGCGGCCTCCTCGCGATCCTCAACGACGACGTCAACCAGCTCGAGCGCTTCCTCGACGGCGGAGCCAACGATCTCATCCAGGTGGCCACCACCTGCCTGACCGTGGGGGCCGTCTTCTTCTGGGTCTCCCCCACCGTCGCCATGCTCGCGGTGCTCCCCGTGCCCGTGATCCTCATCGGGAGCTTTCGCTTCCAGAGCTTGATCGCTCCGCGCTATGCCGCGGTGCGCCAGCGTGCCGCCGAGGTGTCGGGGCAGCTCGCGAACAACCTGTCGGGCATCGAGACCATCAAGGCCTTCGTGGCCGAGGAGCGCGAGGTGGGCCGCATCGAGGGCCTGTCCGACGACTACCGCACCGCCAACCGCCTGGCGATCCGGCTGTCGAGTGCCTTCTCGCCGCTGATCCGCATGGTGATCGTGGTGGGGTTCACCGCCACGCTGCTGGTGGGGGGCTGGCTCGCGCTGGCCGGAACCATCGCGGTGGGCAGCTACTCCGTGCTCGTGTTCCTGACCCAGCGCCTGCTGTGGCCCCTCACCAAGATCGGCCAGACCTTCGACCTGTATCAGCGCGCCATGGCCTCCACCTCGCGCATCCTGGACCTGCTCGACACGCCGATCACCGAGGCCGACGGCGCCGTCGTCGCACCGCGACAGGCCGCCACGATCCGCTTCGAGGCCCTGCAGTTCGCCTACCCGGGGCGCGATCCCATCCTGCACGACGTGGACATCGAGGTGCCCGCGGGCAAGACCGTGGCGGTGGTGGGTCCCACGGGGGCGGGCAAGTCGAGCCTGGTGCGGCTGCTGCTGCGCCTGTACGACCCGCAGCAGGGCCGGGTCACCCTCGGGGGCACGGATCTGCGGGACCTGCAGCTGGGATCGCTGCGCGGCGCCATGGGGCTCGTGAGCCAGCACGTCTTCCTGTTCGACGGCACGGTGCTCGACAACCTGCGCTACGGCGCCCCCAGCGCCACGCGCGAGGAGGTGGAGGCTGCCGCCCGCGCCGCCGAGGCCCACGACTTCATCGAGGCCCTGCCCCAGGGCTACGACACCCCCATCGGGGAGCGCGGCCAGAAGCTGTCGGGGGGCCAGCGACAGCGGCTGGCGCTGGCGCGGGCCCTGCTACCCGATCCGCCGATCCTGGTGCTCGACGAGGCCACCAGTGCTGTGGACAACGAGACGGAGGCAGCGATCCAGCGATCGCTGGCCAAGGCCACGGTGGGCCGCACGTCGCTGGTGATCGCCCACCGCCTGTCCACGGTGCGCAACGCCGACCACATCGTGGTGCTGAACGCGGGTCGAGTGGTGGAGCAAGGTCCCCACGACGACTTGTTGGCACTCGGTGGCACCTACGCACGGCTGTGGGCCGTGCAGACAGGCTCGCTCGCGGCCTGACGAGCGTGTGGTCCGTCGCCGCCGTATGAGGGCGTACGAGGAGGCGAGATGGCCGGTCACCTGTTCGTCGTGCACGGTGACCTGCGCACGCTGCACTGCGATCACTGGCTGCTGCCCGTCGACAGTGGCCTGTCCGCCAGTCGTTCCTGGAATCGCACCGCCACCTGGAAGCAGATCTGGCCCGATCTGCCCCGCTACATCCCCGACGGCAGCCGGGTGCTGGAGGTGCCCTGGACCGGACCGCGCCGCCCCTGGCCCACCAACGTCGCCTCCGGATCCCGCACCGCTGCCAGCTGGCAGGCCCGCAGCGTACGGGAGTTCCTCGTCGCCGCTGCCGCCGCGGGCCCCACCCTGGAGGGCCGCGAGCGACCGCTGCTCGCCCTGCCCGTGGTGGGCACCGGCTACGGGGGCAAGCGCCGCTGGGCGGGCGACGTGCTGCGCGCCATCCTGCCCGAGATCTACGACTGCCTGCAGGAGCTGCACGTCGACGTGGCGCTGGTCACCTGGACCGAGCAGGACTTCGCCGCCGCCCAGGCCACCCGCCGCGAGTGCGCGAGCGCGGGCCGCTCGCTCTGGCCCGACGCACTGGGCCCCAAGCTCCGGGCCCGCGCCCAGGAGCTGGCGCTGCTCGCCGCCCGCAACCGCCTCGTGGTGTTCATGGGTGCAGGCGTGAGCGCCAACGCGGGGCTGCCCACCTGGACGGAGCTGCTGGACCGGCTCGCCGAGGGCGCCGGCTTCACCGAGCGCGAGCGCCGGGGCATGCAGAGCCTGGGCCCCCTCGACCAAGCCCAGCTCATCGCCCGCCGCCTCGGCCCCGAGCCGCAGGCCCTGGGCAACGCCGTGAAGGCTCACGTGGACCTGGGCGACACCGTGGCCATCTCCCACGCGCTGCTCGCTGGACTCCCCGTCAACGAGTTCATCACCACCAACTACGACGACGGCTTCGAGCGTGCCTGCGCCGCCATCCGACGCCCCGTCGCCCGCCTGCCCTACGCCCCCGCCACCAACGCCGAGCGCTGGCTGCTCAAGATGCACGGCTGCGTGACCGCGCCCGGCGACATCGTGCTCACCCGCCAGGACTACCTGCGCTACGCCGAGCGCTCCGCGGCCCTCGCCGGCATCGTGCAGGCCATGCTGATCACGCGGCACATGCTGTTCGTGGGCTTCTCGCTCAACGACGACAACTTCCATCGCATCGTGGACGCCGTGCGCCGCGCACTCGTGGGGGCGGAGCGCGACGGGCTCGGTTCGGTGGTCTCGCTGATGGCCAACCCCGTGGTGGAGCAGCTGTGGGGCGACGATCTGCAGTGGATCCACCTCGCGGGGGCTGCCACCACCGAGCGCGGCCGCCGCAAGACGCTGGCCAGCGCTGCTCGCCGGTTCGACATCTTCCTCGACTGCCTGTCGTTTCACGCCGCCGCCCCATCCCACGTCCTCAACCCGCGCTTCGAGGCGCTGCTGTCGGACGGGGAGCGCGCCCTGCGAGAGGCCCTGCAGCCTGCGCGAGAATGGTTGTCGGCCCACCCGAACCTCGATGCGAGCGATCCGGCATCCGCCGCCTGGGCCCGGGTCGCAGCCCTGCTGTCGGATCTCGGAGGGTAGGCTCGCGGCGGGAGGGCTCGAGATGAACGCCCACGACGTGCGAAGCGAAGCCGATGTCCGGCTGTCGAAGAAGCTTGCCGAGGATCCGCTGATCCGACAAGCCATCCGGGCGCGCGACGAAGAGGAGCGCGACACGAGCCTGGGGATCCGGCGCTCGCTGCTGGCCCAGGCGCTGCGCCTCACCAAGGAGGTGGCCCCCACCAAGTACGCGGTGGTGGACCGGTGCAAGGAGCGGCTGGGGGTGGACGAGGAGGTGGAGATGTACGTGTACGCCTCCGCCGACTACAACGCGGCCATGCCCCGCGGCGAGGGGGATCGCACCTTCGTGCTCGTCTCCTCCTCGCTGTACGAGGCGCTGGACGACGAGGAGCTGTCCTACGTCATCGGCCACGAGCTCGGTCACCACGTCTACGACCACCACGCGCTGCCGCTGTACATGCTCGAGGGGCCCGGCGTGCCCGTCTCCCCGACGCTCGCGCTGGAGATGTTCACCTGGCAGCGCTACGCCGAGATCAGCGCCGACAGAGCGGGACTGCTGTGCTGCAACGGCCTGCAGCCTGCCGCCAGGGCGCTGTTCAAGCTGTCGAGCGGTCTGCGCACGGCCCCCACGCCCCAGCGCATCGCCGCCTTCCTGCAGCAAGCCGACGAGCTGTACCGCGAGGTGGAGCAGACGGAGACACCCATCGCCCACCGCGACTGGCTGTCCACACATCCCTTCAGCCCCGTGCGGCTCAAGGCCGCCGAGGCGTTCGTCGACAGCGAGGTCTTCACCGAGGGGGGCCGCAGCATGGCGAACCTCGAGATGCACGTCACCGATCTGATGGGCCTGATGGAGCCCGGCTACATGGACGAGGACACCGAGGAAGCCGAGCACATGCGCCGCGTGATGTTCGCCGCGGGCGTGCAGGTGGCGGCAGCCTCCGGCGATGTGAGCGAGGCGGAGATCGAGGCGCTGAAGGGCATCCTCGGCGACAAGAACGTGCCCGAGACCATCGCACCGCAGGCGCTGGCCGAAGACCTGCCCCGACGCATCGAGGCCGCCAACACCCACGTGCGCGGCGGTCGACGCGCCCAGCTGGTGCGCGATCTGACGGTGGTGGCCCGCGCCGACGGCAAGATCGACGAGGCCGAGATCGGCGTGATCCGCACGGTGGCGGCCCAGCTCAAGGTGGATCCCTCCATCGTGGAGTCGTCGCTGCACGCGCAGGCCGCGCTCGACTGAGCATGCCCGCTAGAGCACCGCTCGGGAATGCGACAGCATTCCGGAGCTGAGCTCGATCGAGGTCGGCCGAAAGGCCGACCGGACACCGGGAGGGAGCAGGACACAGGGGCCTGGCCATGGCGCCGTCGAAACGGGCCTGGAAGGCCCGACAGTGTTGTGGACAGGTTTCTGTGTCCTGCTCTAGGCGGGGTCCATCACCTGGAACGTCACGTCGGTG
>JAHQVJ010000200.1 GCA_019634415.1 Myxococcales bacterium | reverse complement strand
GAGGATCGATGATCGTGGCGAGGCCGCGACCGGCTTCCAGCTGCGGCTGGAGCGCCCCCAGGACGACGAGGAGCTGCTGGCACAGCTGAGCAGGCGCTTCGGCTTCGAGCCTGACTTCGTGTGGGTGGCTCCGGGTTCCCTGCCCATCGACGCGGAGTGGAACGTGGACCCAGACGAGATCGGGCACGACCAGCACCCCGAGTTCGTGGCCGGCGATCTGTGTGCCGGGATGTACCGGCACAGGAGGGATCTGGAGTTCACAGTGTGGGATCTCTGGGCCGACTGGCGTGGGCTGGTGCACAGCAGCTGACGGGGGCTGTCGCATAGGATGGCCTCATGTCCAACGACGTTGCGTTGATTGCCAAGATCGTCGAGCGCCCCGACGACGATGCCGCGAGGCAGGTCCTGGCGGACTTCTACGAGGAGGAGGGGCAGGCCGAGCGTGCGGCGTTCATTCGTCACATGCTGGAGCTGGAGCCGATCTGGAGGCAGCCCGAGCACCCGCGCTCGGTCGAGCTGCATCGACTGTGTCGGCCACAGCGTGCCTGGTCGGGCATCGAGGCGCTGCTGGAGGACTGGACGACGGGGATCCGTTTGCAGTACCGCCGCGGGCTGGTGGACTCCGTGACCTTGCCGGGCCAGGCGCTCCTGCAGCACGGCGCGCTGATCCGGCAGCGCCTCCCGACGATTCGGCGAGTCGCGCTGACCCACGTGGCCGGTCTGGGAGCACAGCTGTCGGCCTGTGCGGCCCTGGCCGGCCTCGACGAGGTGATGCTGGCGTGCTGGTACCCACCCGAAGATGCACAGGCCCTGGCCGGCTCGGCTCACCTGGCCACGGCGCGCCGGCTGGTGCTCTGGCTCGGGCGCCGCGGAGACCTGGACTGGGAGACGCTGCTGCCCTTCGCATCTGCGGTGAGCAGCTGGTCGAACCTGCGCGATGTGGCCTTGATGCAGCTCGAGGACACGGCGGGTCAGCGCTGGGTGCAGCCCTTCTACGAGGCAGCCGGAAGGCCGCTGGCGCGTTGGGTGTCGGCGTTCCCCGAGCGCATACCCGTCGCGGCCGACTTCGGGTTCGGCGTGTTCCCGGGGCGCCTGCGGGACGGCTCCGACGTCATCGCCGTCTCGAGGGGTGAGCTCGGCATGCACACCCTCGACGCCGACGGCTCCGTCGCGCACAGCACCGAGCTGCCCACCTCCGCGACGGTGAGCGACGAGGCGCTGTTGGCCTACCTGCGCGCGGAGCACGGCTTCTCGTCTGCGTTCCAGTGGGTGTCCGCGCTTGGCAACCCCATCGATGCCGAGTGGGATGTGGCTCATGACGAGCTTGGCAGGATCGAGCATCCCTACGAGGAGTGGCCTGGCCAGACCTGCGACGATCAGCTCAGGTACGTGCGAAGCGAGCAGTACAACGCGCTGTGGGGCGTGTATGCGGACTGGACGGGTCGCGTTCACAGCACCTGAATCGCTCGCAGCGTGGGTTGGACGCGTGGAGGCGGGTGGGGTACACCAGCCTTGCTCATCCAGACCGGCCGAGGGACCAGGCCCGACGACGCCGGGGCAACCGCCCGAGGGGAGACCCTAGGGAAAGGTGCCACCTCCTGCGTCGACTTCGGTCGTCGGAAGATGAGCCCCGTGAGCCTGCTTCGTGCAGTGTTCCGGAGGGGCACCACTCTTCTGATCCGAGCGCGCGGGCTCCTGGTGATGGGCATCCATCCCACAGGAGACCCCGATGACAGCGACCTCCCCGGTTCACCTCGACGCCTACTGCACCTCCGGCCCGTCCCCCACGGTGGACGTGCACCTGTTCGGGGTCGGCCACGTCGGACGCGCGTGGCTCGACCAGCTCACCCACCACCCTCGACTCCGCCTCGTGGCCGCCACCGACTCCAGCGCCACCGTGCGCGCTCCAGCGGGCCTCGATCCCGTCGCCCTGGCCGCCCACAAGGCCGGCGGCCGCCCACTGGAGCACTGGCTCGACGAAGGCGCTGTGCTCCCCGCCCACGATCGCGCCGCCCCCGGCGCTCAGCTGATCGTCGACGCCTCCCCGAGCGATCTCGGTCGCGCCCACGCCCACGCCGAGCAGATCCGCGCCTGGCTCGACGAGGGTCGCTCCGTGGTCGTGGCCAGCAAGCACGCTGCACTCGCCGATCCGGATCTGCTCGCCCATCCCCGCTTCGGCGCCAACGCCGCCCTCGGTGGCACGGGCGCGAGGCTGCAGCAGCAGCTGGTGGAGCTGCGGAAGCGCTGGTGCAGCGTGGCCATCGCCGGCAGCGCCTCGAGCAGCGCCATCCTCGATGCCGTCGCCCAGGGGGGCACCCTCGAGCAGGGGATCGCCCAGGCCGACGCCGCCGGGCTGCTGGAGCCGGATCCCGAGCAGGATCTGCGCGGCGTCGACGCCGCCGTGAAGCTGGCCATCGTGCTCGGCGCCCTGCGCGGCTCGCCGGTGCCGCTGTCGGAGGTGGCTGGCTGCGATCTGCGCGATCTCGACGTGCGCCGCACACGCCAGGTCCACGCCAGCGGCCAGCGCACTCGCCTCGTGGCCACCGTCTCCCCCGAGCAGCCACCCCGCCTGCAGCTGCAGGCCGTTCCCGCCCACGATCCGCTCGCCGTTCCCATCCGCAAGGCCGCCTACGTCTTCGGCCTCGAAGACGGCAGCACCCGCGTGCACGTGGGCAGCGGCCTCGGCCCCGTGGGTACCGCCACCGCCCTGTGGACCGACGTGCTGCGCCTGCTGCACCGGCGCACGCAGCGCGACGCGGAGGAGTCAACGTCGTCGCACCCATCCGGAGGGGAGCGACTGTTCGACAGCGGTGCACGCGAGGGCACCCCAGCGGTCGTCCTCGGCGGGATCTCCGCTGGCCGTGAGCTCGACTGGTGGCCTGGCATCGTGGGGCCGGGGTGCGCCCTGGATCCCGATCACCATCGGCTGCTCACCCTCGACTACCTGTCGACGGACCAGCCCGTGAGCCCCCGCGACCAAGCCGACGCAGTGGTGGCGGGCCTCGACGCCCTGGGCATCGAGCGCGTGACGGTGGTGGGCGCCTCGTATGGCGGCATGGTGGGGCTGGCGCTGGCAGCGGCCTACCCCGAGCGGGTGGACCGGCTCCTGGTGCTCGCCGCCGCCCATCGGCCCCATCCGCTGGCCACCGCCGTGCGCAGCGTGCAGCGCCAGATCCTGCAGCTGCCGGGCGTGCCCGCCGAGCGAGCCGTGGCGCTGGCGCGCCAGCTCGCCGTGACCACCTTCCGGCGCGCCGAGGAGCTGGAGCACCGCTTCGCGGGCCCCAGCTGGGTGAGCGACGGCCGGGTGCGCGCCCCCGTCGACAGCTACCTCGCCCATCAGGGCAGACGCTTCGCGGAGCGCTTCGACCGACGCCGCTTCGCCTCGCTGCTCTCCTCGGTGGATCTGCACTGGGTGGATCCGCGGCAGATCACCGTGCCTGTGCACCTCGTGGGCTTCACCGACGACGCGCTCGTCCCGGAGTGGCTGCTCGCCGAGCTCGCCGACGGCCTGTGTGACTGCCAGTCCGTGGACTGGGTGCGCAGCGCCACTGGCCACGACGGCTTCCTCACCGAGGTCGCTGCCGTGGGATCCATCCTCCGTCGCTGCCTGGAGGTCGCGTGAGCATCGACCGGATCACGCGGGCCGTCCGCGCAGGGATCGAGACCGACACGGCCTTCGGTGCCGTGGTGCCTCCGCTGGTGCACAGCTCCACCTTCACCTTCGAGGCCCTCGGCAAGAAGCGCACCTACGACTACAGCCGCTCGGGCAACCCCACGCGCGATCTGCTGTCGGGCGCACTGGCGGATCTGGAGGGCGGCTGCGGTGCGGTCGTCACCTCGTCGGGCATGAGTGCCGTGGCGCTGGTGCTGTCGCAGCTCGCCCCCGGCAGCCGTGTGGTGGCCCCCCACGACGCCTACGGGGGCACCTGGCGGCTGCTCGACGCCTACGCGCGGCGCGAGCAGCTCCACGTCACCTTCGCCGATCTCACGCAGCCCGGCACGCGGGCCGAGGCCCTGGCCACGCGGCCCGATCTCGTGTGGGTGGAGACGCCGAGCAACCCGCTGCTGCGGCTCACCGACATCGCCGCTGTGCGCGCCGAGGCACCCGAGACCCAGCTCGTGGTGGACAACACCTTCCTGTCGCCCCTGCTGCAGCAGCCGCTGTCGCTGGGCGCCGACGTGGTCGTGCACAGCACCACCAAGTACCTCAACGGCCACAGCGACGTGGTCGGGGGCGCAGTGATCGCGCGCGATCCGGCGCTGCAGGAGTCGCTGGGCTGGTGGGCCAACGCCCAGGGGCTCACGGGCTCGCCGCAGGATGCCTGGCTCACCCTGCGCGGTCTGCGCACGCTGGGGGTTCGCATGGAGCAGCACCAGCGCAACGCAGCGGCCGTGGTGGGGGTGCTGCTGGAGGATCCGGCGGTGAGCCGGGTGTACTGGCCCGGGTGCAGCCACCACGAGGGACACCACGTGGCGACGCAGCAGCAGAACGGCTTCGGGGCCATGGTCTCCTTCGAGCTGCACGGCGGCCGCGCCGCGGCGGCGCAGCTGGTGGAGCAGCTGCGGTGCGCCTCGCTGGCGGAGTCGCTGGGGGGCGTGGAGACGTTGGTGTGCCACCCCGCGTCGATGACCCATGCGGCGATGACCGAGGACGCGCGCAGGGTCGCGGGGATCGGTGAGGGCTTGCTGCGCCTGTCGGTGGGCATCGAGGCCACGACGGACCTGGTGTCGGATCTGCGTGGGGCGCTCGCGTCGGTCGTCTGATCAGGGGCTCGCGGCCGCCCACACCGGCAGCTGGCGTGAGAGGTCCAGCAGCACGGCGTGGGCGCCAGACTGCAGGCGAACGACGTCGCCCTTCGGGTCGTCCGTCTTCTCGGCGGGCTCCACCCGCTGCACCATGTCGACGTGCACGGCCACGGGGGAGCTGTCGGTCCGAACGGCCACGGCCACCTGCTGCTGGTCCAGATCGAGCACGAACTGCAGTCGGTCCAGGACCACCCGGAGTCGGGTGAGCTGTCGCCGATGTGCCTTGGACAGCGCCTTTCGCGCCCGCTCCGAGTCGAGCGCGAGGGCGCTGGCCACGGCCTGGTGCAGTGCATCGTGATCCTGCACGATCCGCTCCACGAGCATGCGGGATCGCGGCCGCTGGCGGACCAGCTCCTCGAGGAGGGGGGCGAGGGTGCACCCGCTGGGTGCCGCGGAGACCTCGCTGCCCGGGCCGTCGGCGAGCAGCCCGTCCAGCCAGGCCTGGTGGGCAGCCGCTTGGGCTGCGACCTGCTCCACCACCTCGCTCGTCTCCTCGTGGGAGCTTCGCAGGCCGAACACCCGCCGCAGGTCCACCAGCGCCATCCACTGGCCGCACATGTCCACGGTTCCCACGATGTGGGAGGGGGATCGAGGCACTCGGACCACGTCCACGCCCTTTCGTACGGCCTTGACGTCGCTGACGGGGATGGCGATCTCGAAGGTGCCGACGGTGGCGGTGAGGCAGAGGGAGTCCATGGGTCGTCCTGTCTAGGAGGGGTTCGTCGCGGCCACGGGCTCGGCATCCGGGGTGTCCAGGCCCAGGCGCTTCAGCACCGACACCCGCAGGTTCCACAGGCGGACGTCGATGCGGTACAGGCGTCGCGACACCTCGTCGTGCACGCCGAGGTGCTGCAGGGCACGCTCCGAGGCCTCCAGCACGGCCGGGAGTCGCTGTCGACCTGCCGCTCGACAGGCCGACAACGCACGAGACAGAAGCGTCTGCTGCCGCTGCAGCTCCGTCGCCCGCGCGTCCATGGACCCACACACGCGCTGGGTCTCCGCGTGGAGATCGGCCGCTTCGCCGCGCACCTCCGGCAACAGCTGCAGCAGGCGGGTGACCACCGTCGCGGTCTCGTCGTTGGCCTGCTCGATGGACTCGGCCAGGTTCGTCATCTCGCTCGCGATGGTGCCGAAGGCGCTCTGTTGGGTCAGCCGCGAGGCCTCCACGTTGGCGCTGATGCCCAGGATCCGGGCGGACATCGACACCTGCTCCACGCGGTTGCCGATCCGCTGGATGCTGCGGCAGGCCTCGGCCGCCGTCTCCGCGAGGCGAACGACGTGGTCCAGCCGCTCCTGCACGTCTTCGAGGTAGTCCCGCATCTCGCGGGACTGCTCGGCCACCACCTGGGGCAGCCCCCCGTCGTCCTCGATCCCATCGAGCATCTGTTGGATGTCCTCGGCGTGGGCGCGGGCGGCGTCGACCATGTGGCCGACCTGCTCGCGCGCGCCCGTCGCCTCGGTCTCGGTGACCTCGGCCTCGGCGACGAGGCGCTCGTAGACGGCCTCTCGGCAGGAGTCGAGCGCGTCCTGGATCGCATGGGATGCGTGGGGATCGATGAACACGAGTGGCTCTCCTCAGAGGAGCCGTTCGGTACGACGCGACCCGCCGTTGAGGATCACGGGGTGACGAGTTCCATGGCGACCCTCGGCGAGACGTCCAACCCCAGGGCGATCTCCTTGGCGCGGATGGCACGGAGCCAGTCCGGAAGGCCCTCGTCGAGATCGACGAAGCCGTAGCGGCGGTAGAACGGTGCGTTGAACGGCACGTCCCGAAAGGTGGTGAGGGTGACCCGACGCAGCTGCCGTGATCCCGACTCCTCGCGCACGCGGTCCAGCAAGCGCCGCCCCAGGCCGCGGCCCTGCCAGCTCCGCAGCACGTTCAGCTCCTGCAGGTGCAGGCTGTCGTCGAACACCCGGCACAGCGCGAAGGCCACGGGCACGTCGGCGTCGTCGGTGAGCACGAACAGCAGGCCATCGGCCACCGCACCCGCGATCAGGTCCGGGGGCAGGCCGTCGAACTCGTCGGTGAGGCCGACCTCGGCGAAGCGCTCGCCAGCGTCGTCTTCGATGAACAGGATGCGCTCGGCTTCCTCGGATCGAGCGAGGCGCAGGGTGGGCGGGGTCACGAGATCGTCTCCGGCGCTCGGGGTCCGACAAATGGTAGTCAGCTCGCAGAGGCAGGTGCCAATGGCGACACGAACCCGCACGATCCTCCGACTCGCAGCAGGGCTGGGGGCGACGCTGCTGCTCTTGGTGGCCCTCGGCGCCACGGCAGCGGTGGCGCTGGGCAAGTCCCGGCCCGACACCGGGCACACGGGGCCGAAGGCCGAGGCTCTCGCAGACAAGCTCGGCGACGCCGTGAACCTCGACGCCTGGGAGCAGACGGGGGCCATCCGCTGGACCTTCTTGGGCGGCCACGCGCACCTGTGGGACCGGCAACGCGGCCTGTCGCGGGTGCGCTGGGGCAAGAACGAGGTGCTGCAGCGCACCGATCAGCGCGTGGGTCGGGCCTGGGTGCGGGGTGAGGAGGTGCACGGAGAGAAGCGCGCGAAGCTCGTCGAGCGCGCCTACGCCTTCTTCGTCAACGACAGCTTCTGGCTGCAGCCCCTCGCCAACCTGCGCGACGACGACGTCACCCTGTCCGTCGTGGCGCTGGACGACCAGGAGGCGCTGCTGGTGGAGTACGGCTCGGGTGGCGTGACTCCGGGCGACGCCTACGCCTGGCTGCTCGACGAGACGGGCCGGCCCACCCACTGGCGGATCTGGGCCCAGATCCTGCCGCTGAAGGGCCTGAAGGCGAGCTGGGAGGGCTGGACCACACTGCCCACCGGCGCGCTGATCTCCACCAAACACCGCTCCCTGGGCGTGCGCTTCGGTCCGGGCGACGTCGCGGGGGCGCGCACGCTGCAGGAGCTGGAGCCTGGCGCCGATCCCTTCGACGCCCTGGTCAACTGGTAGGCCATCGCGGCCCTCGCCGAAGCGTCACCCAACCCAAAGGGCCAGGCCAGCAGGCATCACTCGGATGGTTCCGGAGCGAGCGCTCGCTCCACTGCGACTACATTCGTGAGGCCCCCGGCCAGGAGGTGGAACTCCCAATCTTCGATGAAGGCCGGCTCGAGGCCCAGGGGTGCCAGCGTGTCCGCGACCGCATCCTCGATGAAAGGTCGTGCGTCGATCTCGGGACCGAAGGGCACCGGCAACAGCATCGTCGTCTCGTCCAGTGCGATGCCCGAGACGAGGGAAGGCATGAGGTGCTCGAGTCCGAATGCGTCTCGCTGGAAGAGCGCCGGGACCGAGATCAGCTCGTCGTCGGTGAGCCCCGTGGCCGCTCGGATGCTCGCCTTGGCCTCGTCGATCCGTTGTGCAGCCTCCGCATTCGCGTACAACAGGTCGATGTCGGCGAGTAGATCCTCGATCGAGATCTCCGCGGGAGAGACGACGCGTTGTCGCCCTTCGAAGAGGAGCGCGTCCCCATGACCTTGCTGCCGGAGCGTCTCGAGCATGTCCAGGGTGCCGGCTGGGTCGGCCACCAAGAGAGCCCACCCGCGTGAGGTCTTGGCTGGAACCACGGTCATCAGCTTGCTCACCACGGGCAGGGCCATCCAGGAGCCGTCGACGAGTAGTGAGGGCCCTACCTCCTGTGCGGTGAGGAACGTCTCGAAGGTCGGATCGAGATCACCGAGGCCGCTCGGATCAGAGCTGACTCGAATGGCGCGTCCTCGCGGCCAGCGTTCCTCGCCGTGGGTGTGGGGCGGAAGGACGAGAAGGTTCGAGCCCGCATTCCCCAGCGCCGGGCTGGAAGGGTCGTAGAGGAGCAGCCCGCCGCGGTCGGGACCTTGCAGCGCCGCGAACACCTGCAGCACCTCGGCCGTCTGTGGTGACTGCATCGTGACGGCATGCATGCGGAGGATCTGAGGACCCTGGCCGCCGGGCATCGAGCTGGTGAGCGGGTGGAAGAGGTCTCCGACGAAGGGACGCGTCAGCCCTCCCAGCACCTGCAGCGTGCCCGGGACCCCCGCCTCGACCAGGAGATCTCCGAGATCTGCGCCGAACTCGCCGGGCAGGCTGGCGACGTGGGCCCGTGTCACGGGCGCTCGGACGTCGGCGAACCCAATCGGGGCTACCCGCATCTGGAGTTGGTCCTCTGCCGCAGGCACGGGTCCGAACGGACCCGTCGCGCCGTCCACTACCAGCGTCAGGTCGACGAGACCGTCCCAGATGGCGAGGTCGCGTACGACATCGGTTGCCTCGATTGCGATCTCGACCCCATCCCGGAGCTGTCGCGTCGACAGCTCGTGCGGCGCGGGCCAATGCTCGAAGACGCCGTCGTCTCGTCGGAGGAAGAGACGTACGAACGAGGCTCCCGGGGCGGAAATCTCGAGTCGTCCGGTGGCATCGTCGGGGGCGAGCGGCCACGCCCCCACCCGAATCCGAGCTAGGTCGGCCAGATCCGCCGCCCCGTTGACCACGTCGTCCGCCGCGTCGTGGCACGCGGAGAGGAGCTGGAGGGACTCCTCTGGTGGGCACGAGCTGGCGTCGTCGTCGACGTTGGCCAGGAAGATGGCGCCGGCGTCCTCTGTCCACGACGCCTCGCCGTCGTCGTCAGTGGGATCGTCGAGATCGACCACGCCATCTCGGTTGACGTCCCCCCGGAGATCGACGCAGAGCAGGGCCGTCGTGACGCATCCGGTGGAGTCCTCCTCGACCTCCACGGTGCACGGATCGGTGTCGTCGCACGAGGGCTGGGCAGTGTCTCCCGCGACCTCTCCCGCGCATCCTCCGAGTTGCAGGAAGACGAACGAGGCGAGACGGAGCGTGGTCTTGCATGACATCTGACTTCTCTCGTGGCCGCAGCGACACTCGAGCCTCCGCGCGAAGCACTCGGAAGCTTCGTGTGGGGCTCGGCGTCTCGTGAGAGGGTAGTCCTAGGGGGCGCACGTCAGACAGGCGTCAAAGTTGGCTCGTGGGCTTCGAAAGCGGCGCATGTCAGATCCGGGGCGGGGCGGTTGTCGTCACTCCGCCTTCTTCAGCGAAAGCGTGCCCAGGTAGGCGCGCTTGCCCAGCTTCACGCCGCAGCTGCGCAGGATCGCGTAGGACGTGGTGAGGTGGAAGAAGAAGTTCGGGATTGCGAACTCGCGCACGTAGTCGTCGGTGACGATGGACATGCCCTGAAGGAACGACGGCGTCATCACGCGTCCCGAAGCCGCGTCCACCGCGGCGCGATCGAGGCCGGAGAGGAAGCGCTTCACGTCGGCGATGCGGGCCTCGAGCTCGGGCAGCGTGGACTCGCCGTCCTCGTGGACCGGTGCCTCCACCTCGAGCAGGCGGGCGCCCGCGAGCTTGGCGGTGTCGCAGGTGGACTGGATGTTCCGCCGCAGCGTGAACTGATCCACGAACAGCCGAGAGGTCAGCAGCTGCTCCGGATCGAACTCGCGGGCGGTGGCCATCTCCTTGGCCTCCACAAGCCAGGCCTCGAGGTTGGTGAGCATGCGCGTGAACGTGGGGATCGTCTCGTCGTACAGGGACATCTGGCTCCTCCGGGAGTCGTCGCGGCGGTCCGTATCGTGGTGAATCGAGCTCGTTGCCAGCCGGGGTGAAAGCTCGCAGCGGGTGGCTGCGTTGGGCGCTCCACCGTGGTTGGAGGCCCCGTGGCGCGCTCGCTCGCCCTTTCCCTTCTCGCCCCCTTGATCGCCTCGTGCGTCGCCTCACAGGCGGCCGATCGGGTGACCGAGTCCACCGAGATGGACCGCCCGCCGGCCCTGGCCAAGGCGCCCCGAGACACCCTGCGCCTGCCGTTCCCCGCAGACGCGCGACAGCTCATGCGGGATCTCGACACCTACCACGCGCAGACGGCCTCGCGGCGCGTGCACGTGCAGCTGGATCGACCGCTGTACCGGCCCGGCGACGAGGTCTCGGTCCGGCTGTGGGATCTGGCCACTCGCGACCACGGAGTGGGGGAGCGTCAGCTGACCGTGCAGCTCCTCGATCCCAGGGGCAGCCAGGTGCAGCGGCAGGAGATGGCCAAGAATGGTGCGCTGCAGCTGCCCGAAGGCGCGGCCGGGGGCACCTGGAAGGTGGTGGTGTCGGGATCGGCGACGGCCGAGCGCACCTTCACCGTGAACAACTTCCAAGCCCCGCGCATCGACAAGCAGCTGACCTTCCTGCGCACGGGCTACCAGCCCGGCGACACCGTGCAGGCCGTGGTCACGTTGCAGCGCGCCACGGGCGAGATCCTGGCGGACGTGGACGTGACCACCCAGGTGCGCATCGCCGGATCGGCCCAGCCCGCGCAGCAGGTGCGCACCGACGCCAAGGGCGAGGCCACCGTTCGCTTCGAGCTGCCCGTGCGCCTCGGCAGCCCGGACGTGAACCTCACCGTGCTGGTGGACGACGGCGGGGTGCGCGAGTCCATCACCCGCGCGGTGCCCGTGGTGCTCGATCGGGTGGAGCTTAGGTTCTTCCCCGAGGGCGGCACCCTCGTGGCGGGCCTGCCCGGGCGGGTGTACTTCGAGGCCGTCGACGTGCGCGGAGAGCCCGCGGACGTGCAGGGCACCGTGGTGGACGACCAAGGGGAGCCCGTGGCGACGCTGCGGAGCTGGGTGGACGGGCGCGGGCACGTCTCCTTCGTCCCGCGCGCCGGGCGGACCTACAGCGCCCGCATCGATCGACGCCAGGGCGACGCGCTGGTCTTCGGTCTGCCCACGGCGGATGCCGAGGGGTGCGTGATGCGACACCACGACGATCTGCAGGGCACGCAGCGAGCGGTCCGCCTGAGCGTTCGGTGCACCGAGTCGCAGCAGGTGGTGGTGCTGGCCACCCAGCAGGAGCAGATCATCGACCGCGCGGCGTTCGGCGTGCGCCGGGGGCGGCCCACCACCGTGCACCTTCGATCGGGACGCGCGGGGCTCTCTCGCGCTCAAGGCGTGGCGCGCGTCACGCTGATGACCGAGGAGCTGCAGCCGATGGCGGAGCGCCTCGTCTTCCGCAACCTAAGCCAGCGCATGACGGTGGACTTCACCCCCGAGCGGGCCAGCTATGCGCCCGGAGACACCGTGACTCTGGGTGTGTCCACGCGCGGGCCTCGTGGGGAGCCGGTGGCTGCCGAGCTGTCGGTGGCCGTGGTGGACGACGCGCTGCTGTCCTTCGCCGACGACGACGCGCACACCCTGACGTCGCAGGTGCTGCTGCAGGCCGATCTGCCCGAGCCCATCGAGGGTGTGGCCGACTACTTCGAGCCCGGCTCCGAGGACGGTCCCCTCGGTCTGGACCTGGCGCTCGGCACCCGTGGCTGGCGGACCTTCGACTGGACGCCGGTGTGGAGGATCGGGGAGCAGCGTGAGGCGGAGCGCTACGGCTGGGGAGGTGTCGCCGGTGGTGTGGAGGGCGGCGTCGTGGGGGGCGTGCTGGGCGGGGTCGCCATGGACGAGCTACAAGGCATTGGCTACGCCGAGGTGGAGCTGGCCGCTGCGGCTCCGCCACCTCGTGCATCGGCCGCGCGCGCGCGCCCACGGCCGGTGGTGAAGCGTCGTTCCAACAAGAAGAGGGCTGAGGCACCCACTCGCGTGTTCGCCAAGGAGACGGTGGCCACGACCTCAGCGCTGTCCAAGCGCGCGAAGTCACCGCAGGTCGAGTCCCTCGATGTGCGCAGCGACTTCCGCGACACCGTGCTCTGGGAGCCCGTCGTGCGCACCGACCGGAGGGGACGCGCCACGGTCAGCTTCGACCTGTCCGACGCCGTCACGGGCTTCCGCGTCTCGGCGCAGGGCGTGGGCAACGGGGCGCTGGGAGCGGGCAGCACGGAGATCGCCAGCACGCTGCCCCTGAGCGTGGCCCTGCGGGTGCCCCAGGCCCTGTCGGCCGGCGACGAGCTGGTGCTTCCCATCACCGTGGAGAACCGCCGCGAGCGCAGGCTCACGGCCCAGCTCGGGCTCGAGGCCGGCGAGCTCCTCGCGCTCGGCGCGATGCCCGACACCGTGCCCCTCGAGCCGGGGGAGCGCCGCACGGTGCACGCCCGGCTGACCGCGCAGCGAGGGCGCGGAGAGGTCGGCGTTCGCGTGATCGCTTCCGCGGGGAGCGACAACGACGGCGTGCAGCGCAGCATCCCTGTGGTGGCCCCTGGGTTCCCCCAGCGGCAGACGTTCTCGGGTGTGCTCGATCGCAAGGCCGTGCACACCGTGGCGCTGCAGGGGGCACTGCCGGAGTCCGTGTCGGGCCACGTCACCGTGTTCCCCAGCGTGGTCTCGGAGCTGACGGAGGGCATGGAGGGCATGCTCCGCACGCCAGGCGGCTGCTTCGAGCAGACCAGCTCCACCAACTACCCGAACGTCGTGATCCTGGAGCTGCTGGACCGCTCGGGTGGCGGAGGCACGCTCGCCGTCGATCGGCAGCAGATCCTCGACGCGGGCTACGGGATCCTGCGGGGCTACCAGGTGGGCTCGGGCGGCTTCGAGACCTGGGGCTCGGGCCCGGGCAAGGAGGCGCTGTCGGCCTACGGGCTGATGCAGTTCTCCGACATGTCCAAGGTCTTCGACGTCGATCCGTCCATCGTGTCGAACAACGTGCGCTACCTGTACGACCAGCGCGACGGCAAGGGGGGGTACCGAGTCACCGGCGCGAGTGCCCACGGCTACGGCACGGCCCCCACCGAGGTGCTGGACGCCTACATCACCTACGCCTTGGTGGAGACGGGCCACCGCGATCTCGACACCGAGATCGAGGCGCAGGCCGAGATGGCCCAGCGCTCCGAGGATCCGTATCGGCTGTCCATGGCCACCATGACGCTGCTGGCGACCAAGCCAGCTGCGGGACGTGCAGCGGCGAAGCGCCTGGCCGCCCTCCAGGCCGACGACGGCAGCTTCCCGGGCAGCGAGACCTCCATCACCCGCAGCGAGAACCAGAACCTGTTGGTGGAGGCCACGGCCTTGAGTGCCATGGCGCTGCATCGTGCCGGGAACATGGCGGCGGCCAATCACGCCGTGGAGTGGATTCACGGCAAGCAGACGGCAGCGGGGCAGTGGGGAGCCACCCAGGGCAACGCGCTGGCGCTGAAGGCCATCGCGCAGATCGCCTCGGGCCAGGGTGCCTCGGGCCACGTGGTGGTGCGGGTGGACGGCGAGGTGGTGGGGCGCGGCAGCTACGCAGCGGACGACAGCGATCCGCTGACGATCCCCTTGGAGGGGCTGACGCCCGAGGCGCGGGAGGTGGAGCTGTCCATCGATGGCTCCACGGTGCCCTACGCCGTTCAGCTGGACTGGACGACGGAGGAGCCGACGGAGGCTGCTGACCGGCGCCTGGACGTGTCCACCGAGCTGTCGGAGCAGGCGGTGGCGATGGGGCAGACCACCCGCCTGCGGGCCACCGTCACCAACCGTACGTCGGCTGTGGTGCCCGATCCCATCGCGCGCATCGGGCTGCCCGCGGGCCTCGAGGCCGAGATTTGGCAGCTGGAGGAGCTGCAGGACAAGGGTGTCATCGCCTTCTTCGAGACGCGGCCGCGCGAGGTCACGCTGTACTGGGACGGGATCCATCCGCGCGAGACCCACGAGGTGGCGCTGGATCTGGTGGCGCGGGTGCCGGGCTCCTTCACGGGTCCCGCGTCGTCGGCGTACCCCTACTACGACGACGAGGCCAAGGGCTGGGCGGAGGGGCTGGCCGCCACCGTCCGCCCCTAGTGTGGCTGATCGGAAGTTCGTTGCCAGGTCTCTGCGGCCTGTGCCGGGAACTCCCACGTGAACCGAAGCGATTCGAGGAGTTCCTTTGCAACGACGTCGGGAATACCGCGGACACCCGTGTAGGCCCAGGTCTTCTTGTTGCGTACCTGTAGGTCCATGACGTTGAAGGCGCCCGAGCCGTTGGCAAGGCGCAGCAGCGGCGTCCACTCGTCCTCCTCCTCGAGCCCCAGGGTGCAGGTCTTCCCACGGGGGCGAGCGCGGAGCCAGCGTCGTGCGAGCTCCGAATCCTCGTGGAGCTTCCGGAGGACTGACTCACCGAAGTACCGAGCTTCGTTTGCCATGAAGCGCCTCCTATGCGGCCAGGCGGGGATTGTAGGCCCACGACATAGGCTTCGCGTGGCGGCTCCGTAGTCGTCGAGCGATGCGTACAGGTGGTCATCGAGATCGACGAGCGCATCGTGGCGGCGACCTGCGAGGTAGCGCGTCGTGAAGCGGGAGAAGAAGTTTTCCGCGAGATTCAGCCACGAGGCATGCGCTGGCGTGTAGTAGACCCAGAACCGTGCACCAGCCTCGCTACTCAGGAAGTCCTTCATCTCACGGGAGATGTGGGTCGAGCCATTGTCCCAGACCAGGTGGATTCGGCGCCTGCCAGGGAGAGCCTGGGCCACCGTCTCGAGCATCGCGACGGCTTCAGCCGTCGCGAAGCCTCGGCTCGGGAAGACCTCGGCGGCAACGACCTCGCCCGTGTCGGGGCGGACGGAAGCCACCAGGTTGCGGGTGCCGTGACGGATGTAGTTGTGCTCGACCCGCCGTACTCTGCCGGGTGCGGTCGGTCGTCCTGGGTAGGGCGAGCCAAGTGCCTGGATGTTCGACTTCTCGTCGAAGCAGACGATGACCTCGTCGTCTGGCAGGTTCGACATGTACAGGTCGCAGATGGCGTCCCGACGCGGGATGTAGTCGGGCCGATCCTTCGGCGTGAACAGGTAGTACCGCTCCCGGTGGGGCTGCACCTCGGCGGTTGCCAGGATGCGCTGCACCGTGGACTGGCTCATCACCGTGCCCTGCAACGCAGCAAGCTCGACGATGAGCGCCTGTGTCATTTGGGCATCCCGCCGAGCATGTTGTTCCGGGCGTTGGCATCCGAGGCTGATGACGACGGCCTCGTCGCGCGCGGTTCGCCGTCTCGGACGTCCAGACCGTCGGGCGTCACGAAGGGCTTCCAGGCCAGGACGTTCGCGGTAGCGCGACACCCACTTGCGCACCGTCGGTCGGCTCACACCGCACCGTCGCGCCCTCTCCGACACCGACATCCCGTCGAAGACCTGCCGCAACACAACCCGTGCCCGCTGCACGATCCGGTGCTCAGCACGCCCTCGTCGACACATCACATCCAGCTCGGCTCGCCGGGCAACCTCAATCAACAACCGGTTCCTCCGTCTTCGGTGGAACCTGATCACTCAGCCGGTCGCGGGTGGCAACGAACTATCGGGCACGCGCACTACTGTAGTGTACGGCGTGTAGTAGGCAAAGATGAGGTCCGCGTAGTTCTCGAAGCCGTAGAATTCATTAACCTCGCAAAGCTCCATCACCGTTGGAGCCCACGGCTTCTCTACGAGTCGCACATCCACGCCCTCATGCAGTGCCGACCCCAACTCGTTGGACCGGCCGTTCGGATGTCTTCCGCAAAGTCAGTGGGCACGCCGTCCGCGATGGCGTACCAGATCTCCCGTGCCTCCCCCGCGACAGCAGGATCCCGCGTCTCGAAGACGAGCGGCCACAGGTCCATGCCGCCGGCCTGGCCCTTGTTGGGCAGGTCCGCACAAGAGATCGGCGTCGTCTGAACCAGGTCGAGTAGATCGAGCGGGCCCGGCTGGGCAAACGCGTCGAGAGGTGGCAACAACAGAAGCAGCGTCACAACTCCCCCGCAGCCGTTCGCACTCGGACTAGGAACGTGGCCCACGGCATGCCTGAGGCGCCCGCGGTGGCCGTTTCGATCCGCTGCTCCACATGCGGAAGGGAGAGGTCCACGGGTCGAGTGATCCAGTCGTAAATGCCTGCGTCGTTCCGCAGGATGGATCGACCGTGTAGCGCGGTGCCTGCGATTTTCCCTGTCGTGCCACCGTAGTCGATTGGTGCGACTACGGATCCCGCATTGGTGAGCCGCACGGAGTGGAGAACGTGCGGCTGCACCCGTTCGAAGTGGGCGTACCAGGCTTCATGTGAGACGCCGCTGGCGTCCGTGTAGTTGTCCTGCAGGAGGAAGTAAACGCCATCCTCGCCGACAGGCAATCGAGCCGCAGGCGCAGTATGGCTCAGCGCCGTCGACGGAAGCGAGTCGTCGTACCAGCTGAAGAACGAGATCGTGCTGCCGACGGACAGGGCTGTGCGGCTGTGGTCTTCGTGAAAGGCCTCGAGGACCTCGAGCGTCTGCACCCAGGCGCGTTTCCCGCCCTGCAACGTCACGCCTGCGGAGGTCTTGACCTCGGCGTGGACCACTAGGTGCACCACCTCGAGCTTGTCATGTAGTGCGGTGCGGACGAAGCCAACGGACGTATCTGCAGTCGCCGCGGTTGAGGCCGTTTGGCCTGTGGTTTGGGCGAGTACTGTCGTGACCAGCCAAATCATGGAACGCTCCTCTTGGGTGAGCGTCGCCAGGGGGCGTGGCGGACGCTGATTGCAGGGACGGGCATGGCTATGCCTTCGGCTCAGCAACACAGGGTGCCGGCTTGGCCTCACGCAAGGTGAAAACGTGACTTCCGCTATTGATGTGTTGATTCAACGCCACCGAATCGGCCGATGACATGA
Source organism: Myxococcales bacterium (assembly GCA_019634415.1). GTDB lineage: Bacteria > Myxococcota_A > UBA796 > UBA796 > DRPG01. Next base: position 2,725 of record JAHQVJ010000200.1, on the reverse strand, counting down.
CGCCAACGGACGCCTTGGCATGAGCACGCTTTCGAGGCAGGACTTTTCCCAGTTGCGGCGGTCTCGCCTGTGATGGCAGTTTGTGCGAGGCTTGTAGTGAGGAGCCGGATCATCGTTGCTAATTCGGGCATAATTCTCGGACATCCGAGGAGTATGTTTCATCGTCGAGGGCGTCTTTGAAGTCGGCGATGTGGTCGCTCTTCGCATGATGTGAGCTGGTAATCGCGTGTCCGAGTTCATGAAGGACAAGTTGCTGCAGTGAAGCCATCCTAAAAGGATGGTGCTGTGGGAGGTTCTTTCCCCCCGCCCCGCGTTCAGCGAGAGGTCAGCATTGAGCAAGACGGCGGTATTCCGCGCGTAGCAGGTGCCAGCGGCATAGTCGATATCGAATGCCCCCAAATACGTCCGCGCAGCCGTTACTACAGGGTTCGCCGGATCCTCTGAGTTGACCCAGCTATCCGCCGGTAGCTTCTTCATTACGGAGGATTGCCCCTGGCATGCAAAGGTCGCCCCTGGTGTGTAGTGGACGAAGATAAGATCTGCATAGTTCTAGAAGCCAACAGGTTCAGCTACCTCGCATAGTCCCATTACGGTGGGATCCCAAGGCTTTTCCACGAGGCGTGCGTCGACGCCCTCGTGTATCGCTGATCCCAATTCATTGGACCATTCGTATGGCAGCGGTTCGGATGTCCTCTGCGAAATCCACAGGCATACCGTCCGCGATGGCATACCAGATCTCGCGAGGATCCCCGACGACTGCTGGATCCCGCGTCTCGATGACACGCGGCCACAGATCCATGCCTCCAGGTTGACCCGCGTTGGGCAGGTCTGCACAAGATACTGGTGTCGTAAGCACCACAGGTGCGTTCGGCGGGTTGGGAGCTGCACGTCCTTGCTGCGAAAGTAGAAGGAAGATCACCACCACTACAGCTCCCCAGCGGCTGACCGCACGCGACCGGTGAACGTAGTCCACGGCATGCCATTGGAAGCTGCCGTGGCCGCCTCGATCCGCTGCTCGAGGTACGGCAGGGAGCGGTCTCGAGGACGGTTGATCCAGTCATACACACCAGCTTCGTGTCGAAGGATGGAGGAGCCGTATGGTGCGGCACCAGCAATCTTTCCGGTTGTTCCACCATAATCGATAGGTGTGATGATGGATCCACCACTGGTGTATACCGGCACATCGCTACCTGGGTTGACCTCAACAAAATGTGCCCACCAAACCTCATGGGTCACGCTTGCAGGGTCCGTGTAGCTATCCTCCTCGAGGAAGTAGACAGCTTCCTCACCCACATCCAACCGTACCGCGGGGGGGGTGAGGTTGACCGAGCCAGAGGGGCGCGAGTCGTCATGGCGGATGAAGAACGAGATAGCATCTCCCGCCGCGAGCGTCGTGCGACTGTGATCCTGGTGGAAGGCCTCCAAGACCTCGAGCGTCTGAACCCAGCGTCGCTTCCCACCGAGCAATGTGACGCCCGCAGAAGCTGTGACTTCCGCGTGAACGACCAGATCGACCGTCTCGATCTTGTCATGCAGTGCGGTTCGAACGAAGCCGGCGGACGTGTCGCCGGTGGATGCAGTGCTGCCCGTATTCTGGGCGAGTGCCGCGGAAACGAGCCAAATCATCGAATGGTCCTGTGGCTGAACTGAAGAGTGGGGCCGTGACGTCCGTGGCCTTTGTCGACGTGACTTCTCATCCCAGGACTTCAGGAGGTTCGAGCTGAGCCTCCTGGCGCAAGTTGCGCACGACGATCGTCTTGGGGATTTCGCCATGCTTCGTGAGGACGTCGCCGACCCGACGGGATTCGGCGTGAGAGTCGTCGACGATCAGGACCACCTTCTTGGTCTTGTCGTGCTTCCTCTGGACCGCCCCCGACCCAATGCACTCGGCGCTGTGGAGTCGCCGACGAACGCGGCTATGTTCTCGTCCGACGTGGGCCCGCCCGAGTAAGCTTGTCGATGCCATGAGCACAAGGAATGATGCCAAGCTCACACCGGCCCCAACTCTTGAGTTCTACTCGCGTATCTGATGATTCAGCTGGAATCTACATGCCTACTCCGGATGACGATTCTTTCACATCCGTCAAGGAACCCAGGGGGTGTTGTTTGCCACCGTTGCGACGACGGCTCGGCGCTTCGATGCGCAGGTGCAGGTCGGTCCCGTTCACGGTGTAGTGGCGACGATGGTGACGATAGGTTCATTGCCGTCGAACCAAGCACCTCGGCGATGAGGGAGGGCTCCGGGCTCAACTGCGTCGAGGGAGTGAAGACCACGATGATCCAGTCTTCATCCCTGAACCGTCGCAGCCGTTGTCCTCCTTGTCGCGGAGTTCCACCACCCCAGGGAGCGTTGAGCTCGCAACGTCGTCGCAGTCGGTCGCAGTCGTGGAGTCGAGGACGTATCTGGGAGGGGCCTTGCAGTCGCTGACGGTGATCTTGACATCTCCGAAGCCATCCGCATCGGCGTCCCGATACTTTACCAGTCGAGCTGGCCGGAAGCACTGGGATCGTGATCTCGAGAATGCCATCGCAGTTGGCGTCGATGTCGTCACACTGTTCGGGTGCGCTGGGGAAGGTGTTGGGATTCCGTCGTCCCAGTCCGAGGGCACGAAGTGCGGCACGACGATTCGTGACCTGACGGGACCGCTGCCGTCGCCCTGGCAGAGCAAGAGGGGGGGACACGGAGGCGGCGATGCCGTTGGGCTCCTTCACGGCGGCATGGCTC
>JAHQVJ010000199.1 GCA_019634415.1 Myxococcales bacterium | reverse complement strand
GCTTCTCCCTGTCCAGGAGGGAGAGTCATGCGTCTGACAGTGGTTGTGTCCTGTGTGTTGCTCGGGGTCGGATGCGCGGTGGTGCAGCCCGGTGAGGTGGGGATCAAGCGTCGGCTCGGGGCGTTGTCCGAGAAGGTCCACGGTCCAGGCCCCGTGGTGATCAACCCGCTGGTGTCGCGCGTGGTGCGCGTGCCCGTGCGAACCACCAACCTCGAGGTGGCCCTGTCGCTGCCGAGCAAGGAGGGCCTGAACATCAGCTCGGAGGTGTCGATCCTGTACCGGGTCGAGAGTGATCGGGCGCGCGACGTGCTGATGCAGATCGGCGAAGACTACGAGCGCACCGTGGTCCTCTCCACGTTTCGCTCGGCGGCTGCCGACGTGGCGGCGCGATTCCTCGCCAAGGACATGCACACGGCCGAGCGAGCCACCATCGAGGAGGCCGTCCGCGAGCGGATGATGGAGGTGATCGGCACCCGTGGGTTCCACGTGGAGGCCGTACTGCTCAAGAGCATTCGCCTACCGGACGGCTTGGCACGTGCGGTGGAGGGGAAGCTCGAGGCCGAGCAGCAGGCCGAGCGCATGCGCTTCGTGTTGGAGCGAGAGCGGCTGGAGGCCGAGCGCAAGCTGATCGAGGCGCAGGGGGTGCGCGACGCGCAGATGGTTGTGGCCGAGTCCATCAGCGAAGAGATGCTGCAGTGGAACAGCATCCAGGCCTTCGAGGCGCTGGCGGCGTCGACCAATGCCAAGGTGGTGGTGACCGACGGGTCGACGCCCTTCCTCATCGAGTAGGGCGCCGGCCCACGGTCAGCTCGCGGCCTCGGTGTCTTCTGCTCGGCCTTGCTGGACACGCCAGACGGCGAGGAAGGCGATGATGATGGCGAGGCTGATCAGCGTGACGGTCTGCGGCTGGATCTGCGCCACGTCCTCGGGGCGCTTGTCCAGCCCGATCAGCTCCTGCACGCGGCCGATGGCCAGCGAGATCCGACCCATCACGGTGTAGCCGAAGCTCGCGCCGAACGACAGCATCAGCACGAGCACGCCGAAGCGGCTGACGACCTGCATAGGCCGCGAGTGGGGAGCGGAGAAGTAGAAGTGCAGCAGGCAGGCGGCCAGCCCCACCACCAGGAACACGGCGCTGAAGACGCCGGCTCCATCCGCCTCCCAGCTCCAGATCCCGTGCTCGGCGTAGATCTGCTGCAGGTTGGGCATGCTCTGTGCCACCTGCGTCATGAGGTTGGCGTTGGCCTCACCGGTGAGCTTCACCCCCGCATAGGCGGCCACGATGAAGGCGATGGGGATGCGAGCCAGCCAGGAGATCTTGGGTCCGAAGGGCTTGGTGAACAGCAGGATCACCAGCACCAGCGGGAAGAGCGACAGGAAGTTCCCGCCGAGCAGGCGCTCCACGAGGTTGGGGTGGATGGTTCCCCAGTACTGCTCGGTGACCGCGATCCCGATGGACACGCCGAGGAACAGGTGCTCCGCGAGCTTGTAGATGGGGTTGTCGTCGTAGAGGTAGGAGAAGATGCACAGCGTGAGGAAGATGGAGATCCACGCGCCGACGAGCTGCTCGGTGGGCATCAGACCTTCCCTCCTGCCGCCACGTTGCGAGGCCGCGTGAGCACCCAGGCCACGTTGCCCAGGATGATGAGCGCGATGATGTAGAGGTGGCCCAGGTTCAGCACGTTGATGGACTGGGTGGCCAGCAGCCGCACGCCGTCGGGAGGTCCGTCCGGATAGACGAGCTTCTCGTACTGCGCAGAGCCCGGCATCCCGCCCGACAGACCAGTGAGCTGGCCCGCCTTGTAGAACGGGATGTAGTCGGGCGCCGACACCGCGGTGCACGCACTGATCATGTTGAGGTTGTACTGCCCCTGGATCTGCAGCACGTACTCCTTGGTGCCCGGGAATCCAGCCGACACACTGATCAGCAGCGGGAAGTCCTTGGCTTGCTTGAAGCCCTGCATCACCGAGAGCTGATCGACGGGGTTGCCCTTCGTGTCCTTCGGGAAGGTCTTGTAGATGTTCTCCCCGATGGCCTTGATCGCCAGCTCCTTGCCGGGCTTGTAGCCGAGGTAGGCGTAGTCGGTGCCGTACTCCTTGCCGTAGCGCTCGGCGATCTCGTCGAGGATGGGCACCACCAACGGTGGCGCGAACTCCCACAGCGTGACCATCACCACCTTGACGTCCTTGCGGAACAGGTGCTCGAGGTTGGCCCGGAAGAAGGGCTCGAGCTCCGGTCGAGACGCGGGGTCGAAGTCGGCGCTCACCAGCACCGTGGATCCGGCGGGCAGCGCGTCGACCTCGTCGTAGAGGGCTTGAACGCGCTCGTCCACCTCGAAGTTGAGGGGAATGGGCACCAACATCGGCGCCACGATGGCGATGGCCATGCCGAGGAAGATGATCCGGCGGTCCATCTGCTGAAACCACTCGAGCAGCTTGAACAGGCTCATCCTTCGCCTCCCAGGTGGCTACGCTCGATCCCGAGGATCACCCGCAAGGCGGTGGCCACGGCACCCAGCGCCGCTCCGATGAAGATGGCGCGGCGTGCCGCGATGTTGGGCACGTCCATGATCCAGTTCATGAAGCGGGGCAGGTAGTCGCCGATGAAGGGGATGCTCTCTCCCATGGGCACGCGCGAGATCATGACCAGGATGGCCGCCGCGAGCAGCAGGGTGGCGTCGAGGTTGCGCGCGCGGAAGGCGCGGAAGGCCGCCGATGCGATGAAGAAGGCGAGCAGCGCGAACATCGTGGCGTTCAGCGGCACGAACAGGAAGTCGTAGATCCACTTGTAGAGCTGCCCGGGATCCTGGCGGTTGTGCTCGCCGCCCCAGATCCCCGCAGCCAGCGTGACCACCAAGGCCCCGAGCATGATGAGCTTGTAGGGCCAGTCCTTGTCGCGGTTGAGCACCTTGGGCAGGTTGACCTGGATCAGGTTCACCAGACCCAGGATGAAGGCCGCAGCTGCCAGGATCAGCCCCCACTCCAGGAACTCTGCGGTGAACTCCCGGTAGATCCAGTGGGGAATGAAGAACTCCCCGACCATGAACACGCCGAAGAAGAACGTGATGGCCAGGGGTAGGGCGCGTCTCATCCGCCCTCCGCGATGGTGAAGAGGGTCCCGACGAAGGAGCTGCCGAGCAGCGTGGCCTCCAGCGTGCCCAGGATCAGGGCGATGACGACCGCCACCTTGACGTAGTCGCTGGCTTTGAGCGAGCTGACCAGGCGCGGGTCGTTGGACAGGTAGGCGCTCACGGCGAACAGCTCCTCTCCGATGAGGGTGTAGTCGCACGCGGCGATGAAGAAGGGCAGCTGCGTGGCCTCCGCCGTGCCTGCGATCTGGATGGACTTGTTGACGTAGCCGGTCTCGGCCAAGATCAGGGACTCGGCGAAGAAGCGGCCCAGGTAGAGGTTCGTGGCGGGCTTCTCACGGTGGATGATCCCGTTCGTGCCGGCCGTGAAGGCGAACTGCTCGCTGCTGATGAAGCGAATGTTCGCGGGGTTGAAGGCGTCGGGGTGGCCCGCTTGGAAGAAGCCGGCCTTCACGACCTCGTCCGCGACCTCCCGCACGATGGGGATGCAGCAACTGACCACGATGTCGGCTTGGTACTCCGCCACGGTGCGGCTGACCTGGCCCAGGATGAGCATCGAGGCGATGGTCTGGATGTCCTGCAGCTCGTCGATGCCGGGCACGTAGAGCACGGGCCGCCCCATCTCCGTGGCTCGGCCGATGCCTTCCTCGATGGCGTCGATGCCGGGGATGCGACGGATGAAGATGGGCTTGCCCTCGCGGGCCTGGCGCGTGAACAGCGCCATCAACCCGCCCACGGCCACGATCAGGAACAGCAGCACCATGTGGCCGGGACCCAGGTTGAACAAGCTGGCCACGGTGTCGCCGCGAACGGCCTCGGTGGCCGGCAGCGCGGCGAGCCACTCCTGGGCCTGTCGCACCCGCGACTCGGGGTCTTCGTCGTCCACCTCGAAGGGTGGATGATCCGTCGGCACCGTGATCACGCGGTACCAGTAGGAGCCCTTGGGGGGATCGGTTCGCGCGTTGGTGGTGACCTTGTCCTGGAAGGTGGCGGTCCCGGGTGGCAGACCGTCGGTGACGATGCGGAAGGGCCCCTCTGGCGCATCGGCGCGGGCCACCGCGTAGGCAGCGACGGCCGTGGCGTCGTCGGAGGCTGGTCGCCACTCGAGCACGAGGTTCAGGCCACCGTTGTTGGTGGGTGCGGTCACGGTCAGCCCCGTGGGAGGGGCAGCCATGGCCGCAGTGAACAATAGGTGGAGGAAGACGTGGATCATCGCTCGATCACCTCCACATTGGATCGCGGGATCTGCGCGGTGGTGCCGTCCTCGAACGTCACCTCCATCACACGGGCATGGCTGCCGCTTCCGAGCACCACCGGCTCCACCGGGAGTGCAGAGACCTTGCCGAGGCGCCCGAACCAGGGAGCGCGGATGCCGCGGACGGCGTCGCCGACGGCGATGCCCTTCGGCTCGTCCCCTTCGACGCGCTCAGCGGGGACCTCACGGTCGTCGAAGGTCACCACCACCTCGGGACGAATCACGCCGGCGCGGATCTGGGTGGCGCCATTGATGGACGCGCGCTGGCCCACCTTGCTCTTCAGGAGGGCGAAGGTGGCGGGGGCCATCTGGATCTTGCCGAAGCCCTCGGTGACGATCAGGGTGAGGCCCAGATCCTCGCCACCCGTGATGGCCACGCCCACCTCGTAGCCCAGCAGCTCCTTGATCTCGTCGTAGTCGAAGCCTCCGGTGACGAGCCCGGCCACGCCCATCCGAACGGCCTCGCGCAGGCCGTCGAGGGTGACGTAGGCGCCCCCCACGGCGATCTTCCCCGCCAGCTCGGGCCCGATGTGCGACGCCTCGAGCACCTGGGTTGGATCCGTCGCCGCCATGGCCAGCTCGGCCTTGACCTCGCCGCCCAGCCCGAAGATTCCTTGGACGAGGGTGGCGGAGGACTGGATGACGCAGCCCTCGCCCTCGACCACCTCCACCACGCGCCCGTTGAGGTAGGCATCCACCTCCACGGGGATGGGGTCGGCCTGGTAGATGACCTGGCCGGTGATGGAGGAGATGCTCTCGATGGTGCCGCTGACGGGGGCCGTGGCCTCCGATGTGAACAGCCCGAAGAGGCTGTGGCTTCGCGCCACCACCTCCCCCTCCTGCACGGCGTCCCCCACCTGCTTCACCATCGCCTCGCCGAGCCGGCCCGGATCGGTGCCCAGCTGGTTGGCCACGTTGATGGGGTAGATCTTGCCTGGCAGGTCGGTGCGCGCCACGATCTGGTCGGCGTGCACCTCGTCGCCTGCCGAGACGAGCACCTCCCCCTCGATGGGGAGGCGGCGGTCCTTCACCACGACGGTGTGCTCGGTGACCTTGAGGCCTGGTGTGAAGATCGCCGCCATCAGCCTGCTCCGTTGGCGTCTGCGTACTCGCCGAGGTTGCTCACCCATTGCTCGAGCTTGGGCACCCGCGCCGAGGGCTCTTCGGGCACCACGATGGGCCTGCCGCGTGTGTCCACCACGATCCCCACCTCGCCGCCGCGTAGGCTCACGTTCAGAGCCTTGCCCGGCCCAGCCCCCACGTCGAGCTGCCCTTGCTGCGGCGTGAGGGTGGCCTGCACCGTCTCGTCGTGGCCGCAGGGCCACAGCCGCAGCTCCCCGGCAGGCAGCGTCTCGTCGACGTTGGTGCCGTCGGGCAGCTTCAGCTGCACCCGCAGCACCGGACGGCCCGGCTGGGCCGGTCCCACGGCTGCCACGCAGCTCCCCAGGTAGATCATGCAGTCGCGCTCGAACACCTGGGTGGCGGCGTCTTCTTGCACGGTGGAGAGCACGCCGAGGTGGGGCATCATGAAGATGCTGTCGACGGCGAGCTCGGTGACGCCCTCGGGTGCGAAGGCGTCGATCATCATGCGCATGGACTGCACGCGCCTGGGCGCATGGGACAGCACGCCGCCCGAGCCCACCAGCAGGTCCAGCTTCATCATCTGCACCAGGCTGTCGTCGCCCACCTGGCGGAAGGCGTCGGCGATGGTGCGCTGCTTCTGGATCCCCTTGAGCCCGACCGCGAACTCGCGGTGCTGCAGGAAGGCCAGGCGCAGGGCCTCGCGGGCGATGGCCTGCTCGACCTTCAGCTCCTCCAGCGTCTCGGGGATGGTGGTGGGGCGGATCATCTTGTTGCCGATCCGGTTGCGCAGGCCCTTCTCGTCGAGCGCGAAGGGCACCCAGCGCAGGATCGAGGGCAGCCCGGCCTCGGCCAGCACGTTGCTCACGGAGTAGCTCATGCCCAGGTTGGCGCTCACCGTGCGGTTGAAGTGGCCGTCGAACACGCTGAAGACGTCGGTGGTGGCGCCGCCGATGTCGACGCCCAGCACGTTGATCCCCCGCTGGCGCGCGATGGTCTGCATGATCAGCCCCACGGCGCCGGGGGTGGGCATGATGGGTGCGTCCGTCCACTCCATGAGCTTCGGGTACCCGGGGGCCTGGGCCATCACGTGCTCCATGAACAGGTCATGGATCTTGTCGCGCGCCGGATCGAGGTTCTCCGACTCCATCACGGGCCGGACGTTGTCGACGATCTCGAGGGCGCTCACATCGGCGAGCAGCTCCTCGATGTGAGCGCGCACCCGGTCGTTACCCGCGTAGATGATGGGCAGATCGTAGCCGCCGCCGAGCCGCGTGCGCGGGCGCGCTGCACGGATCCGCTCGGCCATGGACACCACGTGCTTCACGGTGCCGCCGTCGACCCCTCCCGACAGCAGGATCATGTCGGGTCGCAGCTGTCGGATCCGCTCGATCTGCTCGTGGGCCTGTCGCTTGTCGTTGGTGGCGAAGGTGTCCATCACGATGGCGCCCGCGCCCAGTGCCGCGCGCATGGCGCTCTCGGCCGACATCGACCGCACCACGCCGCCCACCACCACCTGCAGTCCACCGCCCGCCGAGCTGGTGGAGATGTAGGCGTCCACACCGGTCTTCGAGTCCTGCTCGGGCGTGAGGATCCCCGTGCCGCTCGGATCGAGCAGCGTGCGGCCAGACAGCTCCTGAACCTCCTGGGCTGCGTTGAGCACCCCCCGTGTCACGTCCTCGAAGGGCGCCTCCACGGTGGTGGGGGCCTCCCCTCGCCAGGTCTGGCGATACTCGCCGTCCACCAGCTCGATGAGGATGGCCTTGGTGGTGGTGCTCCCACAGTCGGTGGCCAGCACGCTCTTGAGGCGATTGTCGCTCATGCCGCTCCTCTAGAATCGGGGACCTCGCGCCCGGCATCGATGTCTTCGATGCGCCGGACGAGGACCTCGAGGCCGTCCCGCTCCTCGAGCAAGGCGGCCAGGGCATCCCATTGATTGACGGGCAGAAACGCCGCGATGGACGGCGACAGCATGTGCATCGCCTGGCTGCCCACGAAGGACAGGGGTCTGACGGACTCGAGCCAGAGCACCGCTGGAACGGTGAGACCGAACCGCACCACGAACTGCGCCACGGCCTGGACCGCTTCGTCTTCTTCGTCGGTCAGCGCCCTCAAGACGGATCCTCGGAGGGCAGCTCTGCGACGTGACGTGCGAGGTGACGGGCCACGGACCCCCGGTCCTCGGCACACCGCAGGGTCAGGGTCCGTCGGCGCCGCAGCACGGGTCGACTGCCCTGCCCGACGAGCACGAAGCCCTCCGGCACGGCTCGCCATCCGGCCACTCGGGACCAGTCCTGCCGACGACGGGAGAACGTGCCGAGCACCGCGACACCCTCCGTCGACAGCTCGTACCGGGTGGGGAGCAGCACCTCGCCGGTGGCCATCACCAGCATCGCGGCACCGGCCACCGCCAGCCACGGATCGAGGTTCGCCACGGCTCCTGTGGTGACGACGATGACGATCAGCGCGGCCACGCTCCTGGCGGGTTGCCTAGGGGCTGGCCAGTCGGACCATGTGAACGTGTGCACGCTTTCGATGGTGGCTCCGCAGCCGCCGCAGTTTAGCTGAATTCGGCGGAGGCGTCGGTGCTGGGGTGCCGATCACTGCAGCAGCGTCTCCAGGCTCGTCACCTCCCGGGCCAGCTCCGTGGTGGGTGGGGCCTCCGACTCGTCGAGGTAGGTCCTGGCCTCTCGGGTGGACGTCGCGGCTTGGTCGCGGTCTTCCTCGAGCCACTCTGCCCGTGCGCGGTACGCGTGAAGTAGTCCGAGAAAGTAGGGATTCTGGGGATGGTCGAGCAGACCGGACGCCTCGGCGAACAGCTGCTGGGCGCGCTCGGGATCGCCGGCCTCGGCGTGTGCGCGGGCCGAGCGGGCAAGCAACCAGCCGTGCGCCACCACGTCCGACGTGCCGCGAACGGCCTCCACGGACGCGGTGTAGCGGCGAAGGGCCGCGGGCAGGTCGCCGCTCCGTTGATGGACGTCGCCCAGCGCCGCCAGGCACAGCGCACGCTGGATCTGGTTTCCGACGGCGTCGTGCAGCTCGATGGCCGAGCGCAGGAGCGGCTCGGCTTCCCCGAGGCGGTCGCGCGATGCCTCGAGGATGCCGCGGTACCCCACGAGCAGCGCTTCGGACCAGCGGCCGCCGATGTCGTCTTGCAGGGCGCGCGCGGCGTCGAGGTGGTGCTCCGCCTGCGTGGGTCGGCCGAGGATGGTGTTCACCCCTCCCAGTGACATGTGCACGTTGCGGGCAGAGAGCCGATTGCCGAGGGCGAGCTGCAGCGCCAGGGCGTCTTGGTAGTGTGGAACGGCGCGCGCGAAGCGTCCCGCCAGGCCCTCCAGGTGGCCCTGCTGCAACAGCGCCACGGCCTCGGCTGCCCGATCCCCCAGGCGTCGATGGGCCTGGAGGGCCGCGTCGAGCAGGGAGGCGGCTTGCTTGTACCGACCGAGCTCGGTGTAGACCACGCCGAGGTTGCGCGTGGCGCTGGCCTCTCCGACGCGATCCCCAGTGGCCCGGTGAAGGGCCAAGGCCAGCTCCTGGTGTTGTCGGGACTGCTCCAGGTCGTGGCGGCGGGTGTGGAGCAGGCCGATGTTGGCGTGGTTCACGGCCTGGCCACGCCGGTTCCCGGCTGCCTCGTTGAGGGCGAGGGACGCCTCGTAGTGTGCCATCGCGTCGTCGAGGGCTCCCCGCGAGGCATCCAGGTTGCCGAGGGACCCCAGTGCTGCGGCCTCGTCGACGGTGGCTCCCTGCTGACGGAAGGCCGCGAGCGCCTCCTGCAGCAACGCTTCGGCTTGCTCCGTCCGACCTGCGCGGGACTGAGGGAGCGCCAGGCGCATCCGGGCTCGCCCGCTGCCGACGTCATCCGTGGCTTCCTCGAAGCGCACCACTGCGGCCTGAAGCTGTCGGATTGCACCGCCGAGCTCCCCCTGCACCGAGTGGTGGATGCCCAAGGCCAGGTGGAGGCGGGCTCGGTCGCGTGTGGACAGGTCCGTCAGATCGAGCGCTGACGACAGCAGCTCGCCCACCCGCGGCACGGGCCCCGTGCGGCGCGCGATGGCTGCTGCTGCCAGACACGCTGGCACGGCCACCGGGGCATCGCCGCGGGCCACCGCGCGCGCGCCGGCGGCCGAGAGGTTTCCCTCCTCCCGCGCGAGCGTCCGCCACAGGGCCACACCACCGCTGCGCCGCAGCCCGTCCAGCGACTCGTCCGTCCCCAGCTGGGCGAAGTGGTCTCCGTGGCGCTTCTCCACCTCCACCCGCTGCCCCAGGGCATCCAGCTTCTCGGCCACGTAGGCCTGCACGCTGCGCAGCAGCTCGAAGCGGTCGGATCCGGACCGCCGGACCATGCTCTGATCCACCAGCGACTGGACGACGTCGGGTACCCAGGACTCCGTGGCCGGAACGACCTGCTCGGCGGCCTCCAGCGAGAAGCCTCCCTCGAAGACCGACAGCTGGGCCAGGACCTGCTGCTCCTCGGCCGCCAGCAGCGCCCAGCTCCAGTCCAGCGTGGCGCGGAGCGTGGCCTTCACGCCTCGGCGACTGCCTCCGAGCAGGCGGAACCGGTCGTTCATCCGCGACAGCAGGCTGTCGGGAGACATGATCCGGATACGGGCGGCGGCCAGCTCGATGGTCAGGGGCAGGTGATCGAGCAAGGCCACGAGCGCCTCGAGGGTCTCCTGATCGGAGTCGTCCACGGAGAATCGTGGGTTGGCGTCGCGACTGCGCAGCAGGAACAGCTCCACGGCATCGTCCACGGACAGGCCGCCCACCGGAACCACCCGCTCGCCCGCCAGTCCGAGCAAGGCCCGGCTGGTGACGACGAACTGCACCTGCGCCGCGACGTCGAGCCACTGGGTGAGCAGACCCGCGACGTGATCGCGTACGTGCTCCGCGTTGTCGAGCACCACCACCGAGCGGGGGCGCGCGGCGAGTGCACGGCCCAGCTGGGCAATGGGATCCGACGACGACAGCGGAAGCTCGAGGGCCTTCGCCACCAGGGTGAGCACGTCGGCGGCCTGCTCGGCATGGGTGAGATCGCAGAACCACGCGGTGTCGGCGGTCAGGCTGCCGTGCCGGAGGTGGTGGGTCACCAGGCGAGACTTGCCCACGCCTGGGGGGCCGACCACCGTGACGAGCGCGCCCCCATCGCTCGATGCTGTGGCCAGTGCCCGAAGATCGTGCGCCCGCCCCACGAATGCATCCCGCTCCCGGGGCACGTTGTGTCGCATCACGTCGTCGAAGGTGGTGGGCTGGGTGGTGCGCGCCACGCTGGGGGAGGCGCGCAGTCCGACGGGAAGGAGCGTGTGTGCGCCGATCCCGTGCCCCATGGCCGCAGGCGGCAGCTCGCCCGCATGGGGCTCGAGCAGCGCCCGAACCTCCTCCAGGGCCAGTCGCTGGCTGGGATCGGGGCAGAGGAGACCGAGGATCACCTCGTCGAACACGGCCGGCAGTCGCATCAGGGCGGTGGGCGCCTGCAGGACGGACCCCTCTGCCGCCGCGAGCAGCTCGGGGATGCCGGACTCCTCGTCGAAGGGCCTTCGACCCGTCGCCAGCTCGTAGGCCACCACGCCCAAGGACCACCGATCGGCAGCGGCGTCGACGGTGGCGGCATCGCGGAGCTGCTCGGGGGCGGCGTAGGCAGGGGTGCCCAGCAGGATGCCGGAGCGGGTGTGCCCTTCGTCGTCGGAGCGCTTGGCCAGGCCGAAGTCCGTGATGCGTGGGACGAGCCGGCCCGATCGCGGATCGAGCAGCACGTTCGCCGGCTTGAGATCCCGGTGGACGACGCCTCGATCATGGGCCTTCGCGAGGCCCGAGGCGATGCCGAGGACGAGCGCCGCCGCTTGCTCGGGTGACAGCGACGCGTGGGTGAGCAGGCGCTGCAGCGAGGGCCCTTCGACGAGGGGCATCACCAGGACGAGGCCGAAGGGGGTCTGGATGGCATCCCGCACGGGGACCACGTTGGGGTGATCCAGCGTTGCCTGCGTCTGGCCTTCCCGGAGCAGTCGCTCCGTCTGGCCGTGGTGCAGCAGCTTCAGCGCATGGACCGTGTCGAGGTGGCGATGGCGAGCCGCCCACACCTCCGCCTGGCCCCCGCGTCCGAGTGGCCGCTCCACCACGTAGCTGGCGATGGTCGTGCCGACGGACAGCATGATCAACCTCTATCGCTGTCACGTCTGGCCGGAGGGAACCTGGCAGTGCTACCAGGTAGCCGTGGTTTGGTGGTGGTTCGTGGTAATGGCCTCGGCGGCATGGGGACGCCCCAGCAAGGCCGAGGTGTGCGACAGCGTGTCGAGGGCCGTGGGCGTGCTCTGGACGGCGCGATCCGTGGCTCAGTCGGTGGAGGGCGCTTGGCCTGGCTGGCGACCCACGCTGGTCGGGGTGGACTACCACACCGCCGAGGGGGTTCGGCTCCGCGTGGGCCGCTCCGAGGAGGCGACCTGTGCAGGGTTGCCGGTACCCGCGCGCGTCGTCGGTCGCCGGCGCGCGCCCAAGCGCCCGAAGGTAGCGCTGGTTCGCGAGCGGGACGCGTTTCGCATCGAGGTGGTGGAGGGCCGTGAGGGGCTGCACCTGGAGGAGGTGGTGGCAGCCGTGGTCCATCAGCTCTTCCACATCCACCAGTACAAGCACGAGCTGGACTATCGGCAGATGCATCCGCGAGGGGCAGCGCCGGACACGGCCTGGGCCATGCGGAACGTGCCCTCCGCCGAGGCCGAGGCCAGGCAGATGGTCGTGCTCGCCCGGGACGTGATCGAGCGAGGAGCCACGCCGCAGTCCGTTCAGCGGCTCGTGACCGCGCGCAGGAAGCACTCTCACAACCTGCGTGCGGCCCATCCCACCTTGCCCCGCACCATCCGGCAGCAGGAGCTGCACGAGGGGATCGCTGCCTACGTGGAGCTACAGGTGGTCACCAACCCCGAGGCTCGCTCGCTGCTGATGACCCTCGGTGTGCCCGAGCGGCGCTTGCAGCCCCAGGACTGGCTCGATGATGGTCTGTCCGTGGGCGCCGACTACCCCCACGCCCTGGGGCTGGCGGCAGCCTTGGTGCTGGATCGGTCGGGGGTGGAGTGGAAGAGCCGTCTGCACGAAGAGGGCTTCGACACGCTGCTCGATCGAGCCGTCATGCATACCTTGAACCGAGCCCGGCGCTAGGTGGGTCGACGACGAGCACCTGTGGGGAAGGCAGCGCCAGCCGATACCCACCCTCGAGGTCGCTCCGGGAGCGGAGGTTCTGGATGGGTCGATCCGGAAGATCGCTGTCCGTGCCTGGCTCCGTGGACCGAAGGAGCGCAGACAGCCCGCTCACGAGCTGCCGCAGCCGTCGCTCCAGACGCGTGGGCTCCGTGAGGTATCGCCCGGTGCTGGTGATCTCGTCGTCGAAGACGTGCAGCAGCAGATCTCGTCGGCAGACCCACTCGCTCGGTCGTGCCGCCAGTGCACCGAGCAGGCGGCTCATGCGCGGCCGGCGCCGCAGGGGAAGCGCGCGACCGGCATACACGGTGCGCTCCCCGGCCAGCACCAGGGCGAATCGGGGCCACAGGAGCGCCTCGAAGCCGGACTCCATCGGGATCAGACCGAACAGGACCAGGTCCGACAGATCCATCTCCGCTGCGGGGGGGGGACATGGGCCTTCGGTGTAGATGGGTCGCCACGTGTCCTCGAGACACAGCCACGCGACGCCCGGCCGGGGGGTGAGCCGGCTGGGCAGCTCGTCGCGGCTCGGGGTGACGAACACGTGGGCCATGCCAGGTCTTGCCGCGATCCAGTCCTCGATGGCCCCCTGCGGCAGGGCCGACGGCCTGGGAATCAGGGCGAACGACACGGTGCGGCTTCCGAAGGTGCGAATCCCGAGCAGGGCGATGGCATCCCAGCGGGGCACGCTGTGCGCTCCGCGGACACCGAGGCTCCGTCGGAGTCGGACGACGAGCTGATGCACGTCCAGCTCGACCACCTGCGTGGTGGACAGGGGCGTGGCGTCGCAGCATGGCGGACTTCCGGTGCAGATGGCCCAGACATCCGCAGGCGAGGTCCCGGTGACCACTCGTCCGTGCTCACACCCCTGGCTGGGGTACGGATCGCCCACCACCAAGGGACGCCGCACCCACCATCCCAGGTCGTCGGCGTAGCGAACCGTGTGTACTCCGAGTCGGTCCACCACCAAGGGGCGCGGCCCTCCGATGGGCCACTCGGTGGCCATGGCTCTCCAGAGTCGCTTCATCATGCTGCCCTCGCTGCGGCGCGCGCCTGTGCGGCAGGCAGACGGAAGCCGCGGTCGGTCAGGAATCTGTTGGTGGTGTCTTCGTGGCGTCGCCAGTCGTAGCTGACTCGGTTGTGCAGGCGGAGGTGCACGGTGCTCGGACACCCACCGCCCGTCGGATGCAGGGCGAAGCGCGCGTAGACCGGGCGGCCGTCCCGGATGTCGACCCGTCCGTAGCGGTCCATCAAGCCCAGCACGTCGCTGGCGCGAAGCACGAGGGTCGCGTGCGGGGGTTGGTGTGGCAGCTCGATCTCGAGCTCCCGGAGCGACACCCTGGCGAGGCCAGGGACTGGCCTAAGGGCAGTGGCTCCCTGGTTCGTGAGGGGGGCGAGGGAGAGGACCTGTCGAATGGAGAACCAGTCGGGGTCATCGTGCAGGTGTGTGCCCAACACCGCTCGAACCAACCGGATCGTGTCGGCGTGTCGGCTTGCGATGCGGAGCAGTCCCGAGCTCGGCTCGAAGAACACGCGCTCCACGCGCTCGGGTCTGTAGGTCAGCAGGCGTGCTCGCGAGGCGCCCTCCACCACGGCGGTGCGCCGACGGCGGGGCGATCCCCTCCGGATCTCGAACAGGTACCCCCCGGAGGAGGTGGTGTGCGATCGGACTCGGCAGCGACCGCCGTGCCCGGCGCGGGCGAAGCCTGCCCCCAGATCCGCAGCTACACCCTGGTCGAGCGCGTCGTCCACGGCTGCGTGGGGCTGGGGCTGGCGTCCGTAGAACTCTCGGAATGGCTGAGGCTGCCCGAGACCGTGTGTCGCGTGGATTCGTCGAAACAGCGTGCGATCCCCGAGCCACAGCGCCAGGGCGAGGTCGTGCGGAGGGCTCGAGGGCACAGCTCTCCAGAGGGGGTGGTCCGACGGCAGTGCCCTCACGATGGCCCCGAAGCCACGGTCGTTGGACAGCTCGGTGATGTCGGTCAAGGCGGACTGCGCCTGGTGGTCCACGGGGTGACCATCGCCGGGGCCAGCCCCGTCGGAGAACTCACCGAGGAACTCTGCGAGCAGGGTCTCGTCCCACAGCTGGTCGAACAAGGCTGCAGGCCCGTCACCACACGCCATGCTAATGGCCATGCGACACCTCCTGGTACTGAACACGTGTTCATTAATAAACCACGATGTGGCCGTCCAGTCAACAGCGCGTCCTACACTCCTTCGCGCTGTCGCAGGGTGGCGTCGAGCAGCGTGAGGACCGAGGCCATGAACTCGTAGTCGAGGGTGTCGGGCGCGTCGGTGAGGCGGTGGTAGTGCGGGGTGCGGAACTCTGCGGTGTCGGTCCACATCACAGCAGGCCTGCCTCGCTGTACGAAGGGAAGGTGGTCGCTGCGGCCCAGATCGGGGGCCCAGCCGAGCAGGGCCGCTGGCGCCTGCAGCGACAAGACGGGAGGTGCGCCGAGGGTGTTCTCGGCTGTGCGGCGCACCTGTCGAGCCAGGCGGTGGCCAGCACCCAGGCCCACCAACGCCACGAAGTCGCCTCTGTCGCGGGGCACCATCCAGTGCGGGATGCCCGCGGGAACGCGCTGTGCGCCTGGCCTGGGGTCGGTGTAGCCCACCATCTCCAGCACGTGGACCGCATCGATGGGCGGCGCCTCGGGTGTAGCGAGCCAGTCGACGAAGTCGGCCGATCCGAGCATGCCGTCTTCCTCACGGTTGAAGCACACGAAGGCCACGCCAGGAAGGTTCCGCTTGGCGGCGCCCAGCAAGACGGCCAAGGCGCTGGCGTTGTCGTCGGCCCCCGGTGTGCGTGGCACCGAGTCGTAGTGCGCAGCGACGAGCGTGTATGGTCCAGGTCCATCGGGCAGCGCCACCACGTTGCGGTGTCGGCCCTGCAGTCGAACCCGGTAGCCGTAGTCCGAGAGCAGCTGGCCGAGGATGTCGGCCGTGCGTCGGTTGGCTGCGGCCTCGGCCAGCGCGTGCCTGGGCGTGGCGAGGTCGACGACCCTCTCGCGCAGCCACTTGGCGTCGTCTCGTCGCACGGCTGCGCGGCGCGTGGGAATGGCTTGTCGGATCCACATGGAGGCCTCGGCGGGTTGCTTACGCTGTAAGCTTACAGTGTAAGCGGGCCGCGAGCAAGGAGTCCCTCGAGCCCGCCGGGCGAGTCCGATTACAGGGCGTCATGGCAGCGGCACTCTCCCGGGACCGCATCGTGAACGCGGCACTCGCCGTGCGGTCGGGCGCGACCAGCCGAGCGTCTGCACCAGTTGGGGCACGGTGGTAGGAGCGCCGGGCGCTAGTGGGTCAGGTCGCAAGTAAGCCGACGAAGAAGATTGCCGGTTCAAGGGATTCGTGCGGTGGTGGCGGACGAACGACCGGGTACAGGAGGTACCCATGGCGTCTGGTCCCGGACCGTAGCTCATCGAACTCACGGAGCAGGAGAACCACCTGCTCGAAGCCCATCGCCTGGGTGGTAGCCCTTCCATCAGCGCAGCGAGTTCCGCCGGCGTCACGGTGCCTCGATCTGCTTCCAGCGGCGGCCAGCGGAACCGTCCCTTCTCCAGCTTCTTGTAGAGCATCAGGAAGCCGCCGTGGGTCCAGATCAACATCCTGAGGCCCTTGCGGCTCCTGTTGGAGAACACGAAGAGCGTGCCATCCAACGGCTCCTCGCCGAGGTGAACCTCGCAGACCGCAGCGAGGCCGGCAATGCCCTTGCGGATGTCGACCGGATCTCGGGCGATGAGGATCCGACGCGGGGTGGGAATCACGACGGCGCCTCGAGGCTGCGATCCTGGAGTTCCTGGAAGCGTGGAACGAAGACCCAAGCCCTTTGTCTGGAAGAAGACGGCAGACGAGATCCTCGCGAACGTCGGGCGGTACTGCTACCGAACCCTGGATGGTCGCGAGAACCAGGAGAGACTTCTCCTGGGAGTTCGTGATCCGACCCACTAGGCCCCACACCTGTGGGGGGGGGCCGTACTCGGGCGGTGGCATCGTGATCAACGCAGAGGCAGCCCCGCGCTCGTGGGGTTCGCCTACAGCGCCACCGTGACGCTGTAGGCCACCCGCTACGGTGCGCAGGCCCGGTCGGCAAAGCTCTCGATCGTGGCTGCCGCTGAGCCGACTGAGGCCGCGAGGTGCTCGCCGGCTCCGTCCCGTGACGCCAGATCCAACAGGTCACGGCCCGTCCCCATGACGCGCGACAACGCAGGGTCGTCGTCAGCCTCGGGGCAGTTGGCGTCGATGTCGTCGAGCAGGTCTGCCAGCTCTCCGATCGCCTCGTCGAGCGTCGGGCCTTCGGCGCTGACATCCGCTTGACGTGTGGCTACGCTTCGTTTCACGGGCTCCGGCTCGGCGGTGGCCAGCACCGGCTGACGCTCGGGCTCGGGCTCGACAGGAACGGGCTCGGGCTCCACAGGAACGGGCTCGGGCTCCACAGGAACGGGCTCGGGCTCCACAACGGGTGCGGCCTGCGTCACCGGAGCTTCGGCCACGAGCTGCGCTGCAGGCTCGTCCCTCGGCCAGCCTAAGGTCATCACGAGCAGCACGGCGCCGCCCATAGCGGCCACCATGCCGAGCCCCTGGGCCATGGTGCGTGGTTGCATCAGGTGCACAGCCGTTCGTACTCGTCTTGCATCTGCTGCCCAGCATCTACGCAGTCGTCCACGCCGTCAAGCGCAGACTGGCACTCGCGCGACGTGCCGCCGTACTGGCCGCAAGTGTCGCCCGCGAGATCGAGCAGCAGCACGCAGGCGCGAAACTGGTCGTCGATGTTGCGTGCGAGCCGCGCGCACTCGTCTGAGTCGTCGTCGTGAGACTGGGACCATATGTCGTCCCACGCCTCTTGGTAGCAGCCCAGGCGGGAGCCAGGATCGGGCTCGTCGTCGCAGATGTGCCCGCCCGAGCCATTCAGCAGTGCCGGCGTCGCGGGCGCCTCGATGCCAGTTGAGTCGCAGCCGATTAGGACCGCGACGAACAGGGCTTGTCTTATTTCGATCTCCAGGGTCATTGCAGGATGAACACGCCGGGTTCGGCGCTTGCGATGGCTTGCGCGCGCTGAGCTGCCCATTCTTCGAGCAGCGCGCGCGCGTCAGGTGTCAGATCAGGACGCGCCAGCGCGCGATCGTAGGCAGACGTGCTGGCCTCGAGGTCTGCTAGCTCGTCGTCGAGCTGCTCCCCCATGCCAGCGAAGATGGTGGCTTGCTCCGACACTTCGTTGCCATGCTCGTCGAGCACGTGCATATCGAGATCGGCTGCGTCGCCTTGGAGGTCTGAGGCGTGCACCTGCTCGACGTCGCACGCCATGACGCGGGTGTCGGGTTGCGGCGTCCACGTGAGTCGGTAGGCGTGCTCGCTGTCGAGCACAAACGAGGCCAGCACGCGAATGGCACCCGGCCGCCTCGGTGTGACCAGCGACAGCACCCCGTTGCGCAGCTCCATCCGCGACGCCAGGAACAGAACGCTGCCGCTCGTCTCTTTCGTTAGACTCTGTCGCCCGTGGAACTCCAAATTGCAGTGTGTGATCTGGTGGTCCAATTCTTCGGCTAGGGCGAGCACGGCCTCACTCCACGCGGAGTCAGCCGTCTGTTGCGGCGTGGGGGCAGCAGCGGGCGTCGGTACAGCGCTGGGTAGGGGCGCTACTGCACGCGGCGTCACGGCTGCCTGACGGCGCTCGGGCTCGGGCTCGTCAGGCGGCAGCGCCATCCAGAGCAGCATGGCGATCAGCACGGCGGAGACCGCGAGGATCGCGGCAGCAACGCGCCTCATGTCAGCCACCACAGGTCTCGGTCTGCGCAGGCTCGGTCGACACGCCGCCCGACACCCGAACGGCCTTGCACGATGCGGGGATCGCACCTGGTGCAGCGGGCTCACATGAGCCGGTGCATTCCAATCCGCTCGTGGCAAAGATGGGATCCCACCGCGCCTGCCATTGGCATTGCTCGGATGAACCCTGTGCGCACTGGCAGGACCACGTGACGCCCATGAACGTAAACGATGTTCCAGCGGGCGCCTTCTTCTTGACGCCGTGCTGAACCCAGCCTTCGTCTTCCATCATGTCGTCAATGGATTGCCCGAACAGGCCCTGAGCCATGGCCTCGAGACACTCCCCCTGAACTATCACATCGTCTTGCCCGCCCTGCAGCAGCCCCGCCCTATTCGGAGCTTCCAACGCGGACGGTTCCGCACCCGCACATCCAACAGCCAAAAGCACGATCCAGCTACGCATACGATCTCCCGTTCAAAGTACGAGCCCCGCGGCACAACGTGCATGGTAGCTACTCCCGGGGGCGACATTCCTGGGTTGTTGTGGCCTGGACGTCCCCCACCGTGGAGGCGTCCGAACCACCCCCCACTCTGCACCAGACCGTGACGCTGAGTCAACACCAGTTGCGTTTCAGATCTGCTGCCGTGCGCGTCAACATGGAGGCTCCGATGATTCGGCGTGCAAAGACGCACTGCCCGGACGGTGCTGCGCCTGACGTGCACGCCGTCCACGACCTGTTCAACGACTCGTTCGTGGACCACTACGAGCCTTGCCTTGCTCGGGTGGAGGTATCGCCAGGGCTTGCACGTGAGCTGCTTGAGTGGAACACGCTGATCGATCGATGCGCCCATATCAGGTTCAGATGCTGCAGCAGGAGGTTGATTCTGGAGACTGGCCGTACCAGGTCGGCATGCTGCTTCTGACGTCCGACAGCGACGGAAACCCCAGCTACTGGACGGGCAGCACCGGCTCATGTCGATCGCGCAGGGCTCCACCACGGTGGAGGTGCAGATCCGGTGGGGTGTACGCGCCGAGCTACGCGGCAACGTGGACACGGGCGTGCGGCGCAGCGGCTCTGACCTGTGCGAAATGGCCGGCACGCAGAATCCGAAGCTCTCTGCCGCGATCGCGTCCAGGCTTATCGTGTGGGACGAGACGGGCAGCGTGATGCAGGGGCAGCGCCCGACCCGCATCGTCAGCTCGCCTCGGCTAGCGCGTGCCTGGGCGTGGCGAGGTCGACGACCCTCTCGCGCAGCCACTTGGCGTCGTCTCGTCGCACGGCTGCGCGGCGCGTGGGAGTGGCTTGTCGGATCCACATGCGGGCCTCGCCCGGCTGCTTACGATGTAAGCTTACAGTGTTAGCTCGACTCGAGAAAGAGCGACCCGCCGAGCTCGTCGAGCGAGCCCGATTACAGGGCGTCATGGCAGCGGCACTCTCCCGAGACCGCATCGTGAACGCGGCACTCGCCCTGGCGGACGAAGACGGGCTCGCAGCCTTGTCCATGCGCAGCGTGGCGCGACGCCTCGGCGTGGAGGCGATGTCGCTGTATCGACACGTCCGCAGCAAAGACGATCTCCTCGATGCGGTGCACGATGCCGTGATCGCACGCGTTCCCGTCGCTGCGTCGGGTCCTTGGCCCGACGAGGTGCGACGCTTGGCCACTGCCTTTCGGGATGTGCTGTTTGCACATCCGGCCGTGGTTCCGCTGGTGGCGACGCGGGCTGCCCAGACGCCTCGCGCCCTGGCCGTGCTGGAGTCGGGGGTGTCGATGTTGCTGCGCCATGGCTTCGACGAGGTGACCGCCGTGGCTGCGTTTCAGACGGTGTTCTACTTCGTGGTGGGTCACGCCTCCTTCCACCTGGCCCAGGGGGGGGCCGACGACGAGTGGGTGGGGCGGGAGTTCGAGGAGGGACTTCGGATCCTGATCGCCGGGATGGCGGACGGATCGGGCAGGGGATGACTCGGATACGAGCGGCTGGATTCGAACCAACGACCTGAGCATTCCGAATGCTCCGCGCTTCCGCTGCGCTACGCCCGTTCTGTGGAAATGGCCGAGGGCGGATTCGAACCGCCGTCTCCTGAATTTTAGTCAGGCGCTTGGACCAACTCAGCTACTCGTCCAGCAAAACAAACAACTATCCATGCAACCGATACGAAATGCATCGGCTCTGGTGGGGAGTTCGTGCAAGGACGACGAAGCCCCCGAAGGTCTCACACCGCCGGGGGCTACGCTGAGCGAGAGCAAAGGCTCTAGCTGGCTGGCACCCACGTCGGCACGAGAAGATCAGCCCCCCGCCATCGCGATGACGGTGAGCCTTCGAACATGTGGCTCAGGAGTGGCATGACTCTCCATGCGGAAGAGGGTGCACGGAATTGTGCAGTGGTTGAAAGATGATCCGTTCTGGGTGACCTGTCAACCAAGACGGCGAATTTTATTCGCGAGCGATGCCAGCCAGCGGATCGATGCAGCTCGGCGGGGTCTCGTCGATGACCACTTCCTCGTCCGAGCCGTTCTCCAGCGTGAAGAAGTGCACCTCGGTGGGGCGGATGTGGGCGAGCGTGCGTCCGTTGTCGGACACGACGATCTCGCTGTCGCCGTCGGGCAGACGCGAGCGACCCAGCAGCTCTCCGTTTCGACCGTCACGGCGCTCCATGAGCCCGAAGCCGTCGTCGGTGGTGGCCATCACCAGGGCCTCGCCCAGGCGTCCGCGAGCAGCCACCGACGAGATGGCGCCGCCGATCTGCGCAGACCACTCCTGCACGCCGTTGGGCCGCACTCCGTACAGGACGTCGCTGCCGCTCTGGGCCACGTAGATCAGGCCCAGGCTGTCGTCGAAGGCGATCAGATCGCCATACTCCCCGATGACGTCGGAGCCGCTGATCTCCAGTCGCATCACACCGTCGTCGGTGGCGGCGAACGCGGTGCCGTTGGTGCTGTCGAAGGCGAAGCGCACGTCGTCTGCGCACACGGAGGCGGGCAAGGGCACGGCAGTGCCGCCATCGATGGACAGCTCGCAGCCGCTGTCGAGCCCCGAGACCACCATGGTGCCGGCGGAGCCGAGGTGCGCGGTGCGCACGCCCGCGATGGCGAGATCCTCCTCCTGTTGCCACGCCTGGGACCGGATGACGTGCAGCCCCTCGCTGGAGCTGGCCAGCGTGGTGCCACGGTGGTGATCGAGCACGCGCTCTTCGTCGGTGGGCAGGTCGGCGTCCTCGGTGGGGCAGCCCCAGTTGACGTCGATGGTGCACGTGGTGCCGACCATGCCGCCGTGGGCGTCGAGGCCGTCATCGGTCAGGACGACGCCGTTGGTCTGTAGGTCCAAGGTGGAGGTGAATCGCAGCTCGTTCTCGGGTTGGCAGGCGGTGGCCAACGTGGCGACGACGCCAAGGCCGACGATGCTTCGCATGGAAACCTCCGTGGCCCGCGAGGGCCGCACGACGGGAGAGGAAACGGTCAGGGGATCTCGATGAACTCACAGCCACCGGCTGCGGACACGTCGGCGTCCATGCTGATGAGCTGGATGTTGAGGGCATTGCGTGACTGGCCCCACAGCACGCAGTCGGATGTGCGCTGGGTGTCGTCCTGGAGGCGGATGGCGTAGGCGACGTTGCCCGGCTCTTCGCAGGCGATGACGGTGTTGATCCCTGGAACGTGCGCCCCCTCGGCCACGCCGTCTTCCAGTTCGATCTGCCAGCGGTCCCAGGTGCCGGCGGGATCGAGATCCATGATCGACATGTCGTGGTGCTCCATGCGACCGTCGGACTCTCGGTAGATGGTCAGCGTGGCGTCGCTGGCCCAGCCCGTGGTGATGGCGGTGTAGTCGATCGTGGTCTGGGCGTCGTTGCAGCCGCCGAGCACGCGACTCACCGAGAGGCGTCCGTCGGTCTGCAGACCCGTGTCGGGGCGTCCGGTGTCACCGGACCACCAGCCGTCGGTGGTGGTCCAGCTCTCGCCCCACAGGTCGGGGGGAAAGCGCACGGTGTTGACGCAGCCGGCCATCCACAGGACGAGGATCGAGGTGTTCATGGCGTGACTCCATCGAGGATACGCCGCGCCTGCAGCGCGCGTTGGGTCCACTCTTCGTCGAGATCGGGTAATGCAAGAGCAGTGCCAAGGAGGGCGCGAGCCCGCGATGGCTCGCTCGTGATGAGACATTCCGCGAGCAGCACCTGGTCGGCGCCCATGCCGGAGGGTCCGAGGCGCTCCAAGTAGGGCATGGCTGACGCGCACCCTCGCTCTGCGAGGGCGAGCCAGGCTGCGAACCGGCGGACCTCCAGGGACCTGGGGCCCTCCGAGGCGAGGTAGGCGTCTGCATCGCGCAGGGCCTCGTCGGGGCGGCCGGCATCGGAGAGGACCTCCATCCGCAGGGCCAGCAGCTCACCGACCACGGGGGCGCCGGGCTGTGCAGCAGCCATGCCGCGATTCAGCGCGTCGAGCACGTCCGAGGCGGGCGCCGCTTGCTCCACCAGCGCGTCGGCGCGACCGAGGAGCATGGCGGGGCGCACGGGAAGGCAGGTGTGGGAGCCCATCTGGGGCGTGATCTCGCCCTGCCATCCATCCTCGCAGGAGACCGCCACCCGGCCCTTGTCGACCCAGGTGGTGACTCCGAGTGCGTCGCGCCGCACGCTGAAGACCGTCCCCACCACGTCGATGGACCCTTCGTCGGTGCGCACGGACAGGCCGGTGCCCGTGTTGGGGGCCACCTCGGCGCGAAGCGTGCCCGCTTGCCAGTTCACCACGAGGTCCTTGGAGGTCCCCGTGACCGAGCCCGTGCCTGCGAACGTGAGGTTGACCTGCTCGCTCCACGCCAGTGTGTTGGCGGCATCGTCCGGCGCGTCGAGCACCATGGAGCGCTCGTTCTCCGGGATGAGGGTCACCAGTGCCACGGCCGCCGCCATCACCAGAGCCAGCGGCATCATCCAGCGCATGCGCTGAGACTCTCCGCGGCGATCCCGACGGTAGCGTGTCCACACGCGGTCGATCCCACCAGGGTCGGGAGGGGGCAGCGATCGAAGAAGTTCCTTTGTGTCCATCAGCCCACCTCGACGGAGGACGTGGGGGCTGGCAGCAGTCCCGCACAGTCGCGTTCGATGACTTGGCGGAAGCGGCGACGTGCGGCTCGTAGCCGACTCTTCACCGTTCCCAGGGGGAGGTCCAGCAGCTCGGCGACCTCGGTCCCGTTCCGCTCCTCCAGCTCGATCAGTACCAACACCTCGCGCTGGCTCTCCGGCAGCGCGTCCAGGGCCTGCCACACGGACTCGGCCGTCTGTCGGGCCTCTGCGGTCCTCAGGGGGCTCCACGACGTGTCTTCGCGCTCGCGACTCGCGCCGGGAACCCAGCGCCGCACCCAGGCCTTGCGCCGATGGTTGGCGATCACCCGGCGCGTGATCCCGAACAGCCACGACGGGAACTGGCCCGGGCTGTTCACCTTGTGGATGCGGCGACACATGATGATCAACACCTCGTGGGCAGCGTCCTCGGCGTCCACCGTGGGACCTCCGAGGCGGTGGCACCAGGCATAGACGTGGGGCAGCCACGCGCGAGCCAGATCGTCCAGGTCCCCATCGTCGCCACGCAGGGCGGCGTCGACGAGCTCGGGAGACGGGTTGCTCACAGGGGGGCTTCCCTGCACAGGTCGTGAATTCCGTGAGTCATCGTTCGGTAGATGTGGGCGGGCGCACGAACAGATCACCCGCCCCGAAAAATCGGACGGTGATCCCGGTGCCGATCTCGACGGGAAGGAGTTGAAGCCTAGATTGGTCCTCCAGAATCATCTCGGTTCGCTGCAGGTCGAGTCGGGCCTGGAGATCCAGGTTCACCGCCCAACGCCCTGGTCGCGCTCGTCGTCGGCGCCGGTTGGACAGCAGCGGGATCTCGGCGTTCGTGAAGACCACGGGGGCGAGCGAGGTGTCGATGGGCGTGAACTGCTGTCGAAACACCCGATACGACATCGCAGCCCCGACCCCCACCGAGCCGCTCCGCAGCATCGTGGTGCCTACGAAGGCGTCGATGTCCACGAACAGGATCTGACGAACGAGGTCGGTCTGCAGCAGGGCGCGATTGGCCGTGGCGCGCATGCGGACCTCGGCGAACGCGAGCCCTGGCTGGGGCGCGCGAAGTCCGAGGGTCACGGAGAACCCGGGCTGCACGGAGGGGCGGAAGCTGCTGTGGAAGCCCAGCGCCAAGGAGGGGACCTCGAAGGGTGTGGGGGGGCGCTTGCGCCGTCGTCGCCTAGGGGACTTCCGTTCTTCTGGGCCGTTCTCGGGAAACTCCCAGACCCTCGGCGCCGTGTCGGTGGGTTTCACCTGGGACTCCGGGGGGAGCACCGGCTGCGGGGCTTGCGGGGGAGGCTCTGGCTCTGGCTGCGCCTCCTCGTCGGTGCCTTCGGCTCGAGGGGGGGAGGGTTCAGGGGCGGTCACCTCGGGGGCAGGCGCCACCACGAGGGAGGGCGGCGGCGGCGGCGGAGCTGGCAGATGCGGCGCTCTCCTGGCAGCGGGGGTGGGGGCGTCGCCGAGATCACGCACGAGACCCCGCGCCAGGAAGGCCAGCTCCTCGCGATCCCGTGGGGTGCGCGGTCGGGGCACCTCCACGACGCGCTCCTGTCCCTGAGCGTCCACGGCGCGCAGCTGCCAGCGCTCGGTGTCCTCGGTGCGGGTGACTTGCAGTCGTGCTGGTCCGCCAGCGGGCTCGAGGCCGGCGAGCTGTAGCGGAATGAGCCACGGGCCGACCTCTTCCTGGTCGGGTAGTGCGATGGGCACGCCCGCGTACGCCTGGTGTGCGTGGACCCACAACGCCAACACAGCGATGGCTCCACGCATCACCTGGGCTCCTACGGTCGCTCCCAGCAGCTTGACACGGTGGAGCAAGGACCGCACCTCGTCGGACGCCCACGGGCACCCCCCGGAGCAGAGCGCGACGAGATGCGGCCCTGTGGAGCCCATGGGCCCCTCGATACATGTGGACGACCCCTTGAACGGATCATCGATGGCCAATCGAAACCACGAGGTGGATGCGCTGCTGCGGGAGCTCGCGGAGCTCTCGGTGTTGAGCGACCAGAGCGCGCAGTCCTTTCGCGCTCGGGCCTACGAGCGTGCGCGACATGCGCTACAGGCGGTGCACGAGCCGTTGGAGGTGATGACCGAGTCGCAACTGGTGGCGCTCGACGGCATCGGAAAGGCCACGGCCAAGAAGATCCGGGAGTACTTCGACACGGGCTCGGTGGCCAAGCTCACTGCACTGCGGGAGCGCTTCCCGCCAGCGGTGGTGGAGCTGTCGCGGATTCCCGGCATCGGGCCCAAGACGCTGGCGCGCATGCGCGAGGCGCTTCAGATCGAGGATCTGGACGGGCTGCGACAGGCCATCGCCGAGGAGCGCCTGCGCGGGCTGGAGGGGTTGGGGGCCAAGTCGGAGGCCAAGATCGCCAAGGCCATCGAGCGACTGGGGCTCAAGCAAGGAGAGCGCCGCACGCCGATCCACCGCGCGATGCGCCTGGCCGAGGAGCTGGTGGCGGAGCTCGTGGAGCTGCCCGAGGTGCTGCAGGCGGTTCCCTGCGGCAGCCTGCGTCGCCAGGCCGAGACGGTGGGCGATCTGGACATCGTGGTGGCGTCGGTGCACCCGGAGCCGGTCATGGCGTGGTTCGCCACCCACCGGTTGGCGGCCGAGGTGCTGGCACAGGGGGCCACGAAGACCTCCATCGTGACGCGGGGGGGACTGCAGGTGGACCTGCGGGTGGTGGAGCCCGAGCAGCTGGGTGCGGCCACGCTGTATTTCACGGGCTCGAAGGGCCACAACATCCGGCTGAGGCAGCTGGCGATGGACCGCGGGCTCACCCTGAACGAGTACGCGCTGGCAGCGTCCGAGTCGGGCGAGGTGGTGGCCGCGCAGACGGAGTCGTCCATCTATGCGGCCCTCGGGATGACCTTCGTGCCTCCCCCCATGCGGGAAGACACGGGGGAGGTGGAGGCGGCCCTTCAGGGATCGCTGCCCGAGGCGCTGCAGCCCACCGATCTCCTCGGAGATCTGCACGTGCACACGGATCGCTCGGGCGACGCGCGCAGCTCGTTGCAGGAGATGGTGGCCGAGGCCCGCCGACGAGGGTTCGCCTACCTGGCCATCACGGACCATGCCGAGGATCTACCCATCAACGGGGTGTCTCGCGACGAGCTGGAGCGCCAGGCCGAGGAGATGGCGGCACTGCAGGAGCACTACCCGGACGTCCAGCTACTGCGGGGGTGTGAGCTCAACATCGGTCCCGATGGAGGGCTGGACTACGACCCGGAGTTCCGGCACGGCATGGACTGGTGCATCGCCGCGGTGCACTCGCACTTCGACCTGCCTCAGGCGGTGCAGACGCGGCGGCTGCTCAAGGCCATCGAAGATCCGAGCGTGAAGGTGGTGGGGCACCTGACGGGCCGCATGATCGGCCGTCGACCAGGCATCGAGCTCGATCTGGACACCATCTTGGATGCGCTGGCAGATACGGGTGTGGCCTTGGAGATCAACGCAGCGCTGCCTCGGCTGGATGCGGCGGCGCCCGTGCTTCGTCGGGCCGTGGAGCGAGGGGTGACCTTCGTGGTGAGCACGGACAGCCACCACGTCAGCGAGATGGCCCGGCGGGCCCCCTTCGGCGCCCGGCAGGCTCAGCGCGGGTGGGTGCCCAAGGAGCGCGTGGCGAACACCTGGCCGCAGGAGCGCTTCCTCGAGTGGGTGCGCGACATGCGGAGGTAGTGCGTTGCGCCTCGGCGCGTGTCCATTCCAGGTGACCCTGACGACCGTACGTTCGTGCGGCTACCATCTGAGAAGGGCACCCGGGGGGGCGTCATGTGGCTCGTTGGTACGTGGCTTTGCGCGGGTGCCTGGGGACAGGTGTATTCACCCAGTCGGGGCCCGACGGGGCTGCACCTGATGCCCACGGTGGGCGTGCACCTGGCATTGTCGAGGGACGGCGTGGGGCTGGGGCTCGATGCCGAGATCTTGGGAGGGGTCTACCGGAAGATGGGTCGCGGAGGCTTCGCGTGGTCGGGGGCCGTGGGGCCGTACGTGGCCGTCGACGTCTTGACCCGGAGGGGACCGTCGCTGTCGGTGGGTGGCCGGGTGAGCGGAGGGGCGGTCGTGGTGGACGACGTCGGCTGGAACGGGCTCGGCGGCGACACCATCCCGGTGGGGACCCTCGCGCTGGGGTTCGGTCATCGCTTCACCCCATGGGGCGGGAGCTTCCGCTTCGATGCGCGGGCCCGCTTCTTGGTGTTCTTCGACCTGGGCACCTACGTGGCGCCGACTCCGGATCAGCGTGGTCGCCTGGACGTGGCGGTGCTCCCGGGGGTCAGCCGCACGCTCACGCCAGATGCATTTCCGATCTTCTGTCCGAAGGAGTGATCGCGACAATCAACTCGCGATGAGCACCGACACGTTCACCCCTCCAGCCACTTCTCGAAGGCCAGGAAGCGCCGTGCGTCCTGCTGCTGATCGCGCATGGGCGATCGCTGGAACCCGGCCGACAGGTAGAGCCGCTGGGCGGCCACCATCGCGGGCTGCGTGGTGGAGAGGATGCAGGGATAGTCCTTGCGGCGCGCGCGGTGGAGCAACGCCTGCACCAGGGCCCGCCCGATCCCACGGCGGCGGTGCGTGGCGGTGACGGCCAGCAGGTGCATCTCGGCTTCCCGGCCCTGCGCGATCTGCAGCGCGGAGGATCCGGGTGGGATCAGCAGCACCATGCCCGCGAGCTCGGTGGGGCTGGTGCGCGCGATGATGAGGTCGCCACGGGCACGAACGGCCTCCGCACGAAACGCGTGCTGAGCCACGGCGGGCGGGGTGTACCCCCCCTGCACGTAGACATGGTGGAGCAGGGCCTCGATCTGCTGGTCAGAGGCAGACTTTGGCGTTCCTCGTTCCACGACGATGCGTCGGGCTGATGTCACCGGCGGATGTTAGCTCGTGTGGCCGACGTCGCGTTGCACGATGGGATCGAGGCTTGATTGTTCAGTTATTTCTTTGTTTATGGATTTGTCAATGAGTGCCTGGGTGGCGATCCGCTGCCCGGAGAGCGTGGCGGCTAGGGAGGACTGGCCCAGCAGCGTGCTGTCGCCCACCAGGTACAGCCCTCGATCCATGGCACTCGGAAACAGCTCCAGGTACTGCGCGAGGGAGGCTCGGCGAGGGATGCCTCCCACCCAGCCCCCCTGGCGGCCGGTGAAGCGCGCGAACGTGCGCGGACTCGCGGTCCAGCGCCGCTCGACGCCTTTCCACAGCCTCGGAGCGAGGTGCTGCAGGGTGGCGGCCATGCGCTGCTGCGCGGCCTGCACCGCGGCGGGATCGTGCATCTGGCCTGGAGGCAGGTGGGTGGAGGCGACGACGGGTCGCAGCCGCCTCGCCCTCGGCGCATCGGCGGCCTCGCCGACGGAGCAGAACACGTGGTTGCCCGACAGGTAGGGGGCAGCGGGATCGGAGGTGAGGTCGAGGTGGAAGGGCTCGGGGGGGAGCTCTGGTGCGTCCACCTGCAGGTAGAGCATCGCGGCACCCCAGCCGGTGCGAACGCGGCTCGCCAGGCGCTCGAGTCGAGGAGTGCGGACGTCGGACAGCGCCATGAGGCCCTGGGGGAGCAGGTTGGCGAAGACCCCAGGTGCAGCGAGGGTGCCCCGTCGCGTGTGCACGAGCCATCCGGTTCCGTGGCGCTCCACACGTCGCACCCGCTCCGCGAACCGTACCTGTCCACCTGCGGACCGCACGGCCTGCACCATCGCGTCCGCCAGCGCGCCCATGCCCCCGACCACGTGGAATCCTCCGCGACTGACGGCGTCCAGCGCCGCGAGCGCGAAGGGCGCCTCGGCTTCGTCCACGCCGGCCTGCACGGTGATGCGGCACAGAGGCTCCAGGATGGCTCGGACGTGGCGGTGGTGAGCGAGGCCGTGTCGGCGCAGCACGGTACGCAGCGGCCGTCCCACCTGGCGTGCCAGGGGCAGGTAGGCCGGCAGGCGCTTCAGGTGCCGCACGAGGGTGTGGGCGTTCCAGGGGGGGAGGAGCGTGGGGTCGGTGAGCAGCGGGCGCAGACCAGCGGCGGTGGCCTCGAGCTCGTCGCAGAAGCCGGCCACGGCACGGGGGTCGACGTCGGGCAGCGCGCTCAAGGTGGCCCGCAGCCCAGACCGACGGATGGGCCAGCGGTGGGTGGGGGTGCGTACCTCGATGGCCGGATCGAGGGGGCGCACGCGAACGGATAGGCCGTAGCGGTCCAGGATCTGGCGGAAGGCCTCCCCCGGCCCCAGCCCGAAGGCCATGGTGGCTCCTGCGTCGAAGCGAGCTCCCTGGCGCTCGAAGGTGCCCGCACAGCCTCCCGGGTAGGTCACGGTCTCGCACACCACGACCCGTCGGCCGGCCTCGGCCAGCGCCAGCGCGGCCCCCAACCCACCGAAGCCGGCCCCGATCACGACTGCGTCTGCGTGCTCCATGAGGGAGGCGTATCGATCGAATTGGGAACCCGAGAGGCCTTGGTCTCGTATGGGTCGACGATGATCTCCTCCCCCATCCACTTGGACGAGCTGCTGGCGCTCCACGGGGACCGCCTCTACGGTCTGTGCGCACGCCTCGACCCAGATCCCGGCGACGCCTACGGGGCGGTGTGCGAGCGGCTGCTCCACGCGCTGCCGCGCTTCGATCCGGCGAGGGGGTCCCCGCGCGCCTGGGCGATGACGGTGGCCCATCGCGTGCTGGTGGATCGCCACCGTCGTCGTCGTCCGGTGCAGCCGCTGTCGGGAACGGAGCGGGCGCCCGAGCAGGATGCCGCACAGCACGTGGCCCTTCGCCGTCGCCGCGACCGGCTGGAGGCGGCGCTGCAGGTCCTCGACGAGGCACAGCGGCGCGTGGTGGTGCTGCACCACCTCGACGGTGTGCCGCTGGCGCGCATCGCCGAGGTGGAGGGAGTGGCGGTGGGGACCGTGAAGTCACGCTTGCATCGCGGCCGGGCCCATCTGGCAGTGCTGCTCCAGGAGGACCGATGATGGAAGACGCCGAGCGTCTGTCGCAGCTTCTGGACGGCGAGCTGTCGGCGGCCGAGGCCCAGGAGCTGCATCGACGGATCGCACGGGAGCCCGCTCTGGCGGCGCTGTGGGCGTCGATGCAGTCGCTGCCCGAGGCGTTGGCTGCGCTGCCGACCCTCCCCGAGGGAGTGGCGCGACCGCGGCCCGCGCGGCGTTGGTCTGCGGGATGGGGCGTGGCGCTGGCGCTGGCTGCGAGCGCAGCCTTCGTGCTGGGTCGGTGGTCGGTGCCGGTCTCGACCGTCACGCTGCTGGACGCCGAGCTCGCGCTGCGTGGACACGTGGCGCTGGACGTCGACGAACACTCTGTGGAGGATCCGATGGTTCGTTCCTTTCTCGCTGGCGGCCTCACGGTCGGTCTGATCTCGGGGGCCGCCTGGCTCACCACGGGCGACGGCGCCACAGCCGAGCTGAGGCCTGGGGAGACCGTGGCCGTCGCCCCGCGGTCCGAGTCGACGGTGCGTGCCGCCAGGCCCTTGCCGATCGCGCCCGACCAGGATGCGGCGGAGCAGCAGGAGCAGCTGCAGCGCAACGTGGATCGGCTGGCCTTCGAGAATGCTCTGTTGAAGGGAGCGCTGAGGCGCCACGAGGGGGAGCCCCACCCGTTCCCGGAGGACTACCCGGCGGAGCTGCGGCCCGAAGGCTTCGACGCCTCGATCCTGGAGCTGCTTCAGGCGCATCCCGAGCTGGAGCTGTCGGGCTCGGACTGCAGCGAGTACCCCTGTGTGGCTTGGATCGAGGGGATGGGAGAGACGGACCGCGCGTGGCAGGACACCCTCGACGATCTGAAGCAGGGGTTCGAGACCCGCGAGGGCTGGGGCAACCACTGGGTCTGGTCGTTCCCCTACGTGCAGAAGGAAAACGATCGGTCTCGCGCCATGGTGGGCATGATGGTGCACCCCGGGCCCGTGCCCGAGGATGTGACCACGCGCATCAAGCACCGCGTGGAGCTGGCGATGGAGGAGCGCATCGGAGTGTGGCGACAGGAGCAGCTCACTCCGTGACGACGGCCCCCTTCACGGTCACGCTCGTGGCGAGCTCGGTCACGGCGGCACTCGGGAGCAGGGGGTTGTCGCGGATGACGAGGTCGCCGCCCACGCGCTCCAGGGTGGTGAAGGTCGGCAGCGCCTTCAGCGCGTCGTTGCCCTCGATCACCAGGTCGCCGCCCACGTGGGTGACGAAGACGAAGGTGTCGACGGTGGCGAGCTGCGACAGGTCGCGGATCACCAGATCGCCGTCCACGGTGGCGAGATCGGCGATGGCGGACAGCTCGGTGAGCGCCGGGTGATCCTCGATGCGCACGTCGCCGGGCACGTGCAGCAGCCGATCGATGCCGCGGATGGAGCGAGCACCGGTGCGCGTGAGCACCAGATCGCCCCCGGCCGTGGACAGCGCCGACAGCCCATCGATGTGCGACAGCGCCGGGGCGTCGTCGATCTCCAGGCGGCCTCCGATCTCCACGAGCCCGTGGGTGGTCTGCCAGCGCTGCAGCGCTGGCAGCTGCGACAGGATCAGATCTCCGGCCACCCGCTCGAGGCGATCCACTCGGATCACCTCGAGGCTGGGGGCGGCGGATACGTGCAGCGTGCCGCCGATGGTGACGACGTGGTCGATGGACAGGCGCGACAGCGCGCTGCCCTGCACGCGGAGATCGCCACCCACGGCCTTCAGCGCCTGGAGATCCAGCAGCTCCAGATCGGCGTCGCTGGACAGGCCGCCGATCGAGGTGAGGCGAGGCATGCGCAGCATCTGGGTGCCTCCCGTCACCGTCACCGTGCCGTGCACGGAGGCGAGCTGCGACAGCGCGATCTCGCCTGCACCCACCACCTCGAGCGCCCCTCCCACGCGGCACACGCAGCTCACGTCCACCTCGGACGACACCTCCAGGTTGCCGGCCACGGCCACGGTGCCCACGCTGCACAGACCCGAGTCGGCCACCACGTCGCCTGGCACGGGGCGCGCCACGTCGCAGGCGGCCACGGGCTCGGCCTCGCCGCCGGGTAGCCCACAGTCCAGCCAGTCCACGAACCGCTCGATCTCGACGGGATCGGCTCCGCCAGCGGGGGGCATGCGGGGTGGATCGGTGGTGAGCTGGTCGCGGATGGCGGAGGCGTGGGGCACCACGGACGACCAGGTGTCGTAGTCGTTGCCCACGGGGGCGCCGAGCCGAGCCTGATCGGTGACGGCGCTGCTGTGGCAGGGCGTGCACCAGGTGTCGAGGAAGGGCTCGCCGGCTTGGTGCCAGGTCAGGGCAGGGTCGTCACAGGGATCCTCGGAGCCTCCGCAGCCGGCCACCCACAGCGCCAGCCACCACCCGATCACGCCGTGGCACCGGTGAAGGGGACCGTGCCGGGTAGCCAGGGGCTGGGATCCACGTCGAGCAGCGTCAGCAGGCCGGCCACCAGGTTGTCGTACTTGAGCAGCTGGCCTGCGGCGTCGAGTGCTCCGGTGCTCAGATCCATCGGCAACGACTCGGCGAGCGCGTCGGTGCCGCCACAGACGCGCCCTCCCCGCACGTCGCCGCCGAGGAGCAGGGCAGAGGTATGGGGCCAGTGGTCCTTGCCGAGCGCTCCGTTGCGCTTGGGGGTGCGCGCCATCTCCGAGAGCACCACCACCACGGTGGAGGACAGCAAGCTTGCTATGTCGAGGCCGGTCACGAGCTGGTCCAGATCGTCGAACAGGATGTCGTAGTGCCCATGCTGGTTCACGTTGGCCTCGTGGGTGTCCCACGAGCGGCCGCTGTCCACCAGCACCGCGCGGCAGGCATCCGCGGCGAGCAAGTCCACCACGGTGTCCACGAGGCCCGACAGCTTGGGCTCCTGCCCCATGGACAGGCCTTGCACGAGGGAGTCGCGCTGGGCCACCAAGCGGTCGCTGCGCAGCCGTGCCTCGGACAGCGCGTCGTAGGCCACCGCACCCTTCGCTCCGAACCGTTCCCGGCCCTGCTCGTCTCGGGCCTCCAGGAACTCGCGCATCCACGCTCGCTCCTCGCTGCGCGCCACGAACGCAGGGGAGGGTCCGCCCGACGCTGCGCGTGGCGATCGCGCTGGCTCGAGCAACATCTCGAGCTGGCTGCGGGCTCCCACCCGTCCGACCGACGCGGCCAGCGGCCCAGCGAGCCCGAGGCCGGACGTGTCGACGGCGCCCAGCGGGAGATCTGCCCCGAGGCTCGCTCCGGCCATGGCGGTGACGTCGGGGCCCCGCCCGTCGACGCGCCCGGAGAGCATGCGCCATCGGCACGGATCGTGGGCGATGGAGCCCACCCAGATCCCGTTGACCAGCACCGTGTGTCGTCCCCAGCGCTCGAAGAACCGCGTGACGGCAGGGCGCTTGCGATCGTTGATCACCAGCGGGATGCCGGCGATGGTGGCCAGCGCGTCGACGTCCTCGGGATCGTCGGGATCCTGGTCCACCTCGGGGCCTTCGATGGCTGGGTTGCCCAGCTTCGGGTCGAGGGCGAGGGACGTGTCCCAGCCGCCGTTGGCGAACACCACCACGAGTCGCTTGCTGGACTGGGATGCGGCGAGGGCCAGCGTTCCCAGGGCGGGAACCGCGGCTGCGCCTGCGAGGAAGCTGCGCCGTCGCATCAGTGGAACTCCATCCGATCGTCTTGCAGGAGTGCTGTCACCAGCACGGTCCAGGATCGGCGCGGGTCGTTGCTGGCGTCGAAGACCTTGCGCCACAGGGCGTAGGCCTGATCGGCCTGCGGCGAGTCGGGCTCGATCACCTGAGCCGAGATCCGCAGGTGCAGCGCCACGATCTGATCGCGCACGAGGGCCTCGGAGTCGGAGGTGGCGAAGCTCACCAGCTCCAGCAGGTGCCGTTCCTGGGGATCGCGCAGCGCGTCGTTGTAGACGACGTTCGCGGCAGCCTCGGAGGCGAGGCGCTCCAGTGCGAGCTGCCGCACGGGCGTGGGGGAGTGGGTCGGGGTCAGCACGGTGATGCCGTCGATGCCGCCCGCCATGGCGCGGAAGCCGTAGCGATCGGAGACGGTCAGATCCACGCTGCCCCAGCACTCGGTGCCGCAGTTGGGCCCGTCGGGTTGGACGTCCCAGCGAAACTCCGTGAGGTCGGCCATGGTCCGCGCGAGCTGCTCGGGCCGGGTGGTGAGGGCGCCGTCCTTGGCGAGGAACTGCGGGTGGAGCATGATCGCCCGCACCAGGGCGCGCGCGTCGAACCCGCTGCCCACGAGCTCGGCGGTGAGCTCGTCCACCAGTGCCGTGTCCACGTCTTCCACGGGTTGTTGCGCGAACCACGACCAGAACCGCCGCGTGGTGCAGGTGGCGAAGCGATGGTCGCTGGCGATGAGCTGCCCCACATCGGCGAGATCGGTGGCGGGCGTGCCGAAGTACGACGGGGCGCGCAGCTCCCAGTCGATCCAGTCGTTCTCGAGCTCCGGTTGGTAGAAGCGCAGCGGATAGCAGAAGTCGTCCTGCGATCCGTGGGGGCCGGGAAGGGGCTCCGGATCATCGGTGGGCCACTGGCAGTCCATGTCGTAGGCGGTGCGGATGGCGCGCGCCTTGAGCTGGTGCCGGAAGCCCCAGAAGAAGCCGGCGAGCGGATCCATGGCCTGGTGGCAGCCGATGCAGGTGCTCTGGGTGCGCACGGCCTCGGCTACGGCCAGCTCGTCGGACAGGTCGATGCCGCCCTCTACGGGCACGTCGCGCGTGGCGAAGTCCTCGCACAGGAGCACGGTGGACACCACGTTGGCGCGTCCGCGATGGAAGTTGGAGCCCGCCGAGCGATGGCGTCGCCACAGCTCGGAGTCCGACAAGATCCCGGCGCGGGGACGGCCATCCCCCCAGCGGGTCTCCTGCCAGGACTCCCCCTCGGGGTCGAAGGGCAAGCCGTGCACGATGGCGTAGGGGTGGCTGACGAGTAGCCAGTCCGCGGTCACGATCTCGGTGTAGGGACGCCCCTCGGTCACCACGCGCTCGATGAGTCTCAGGGGCGCCTCGACGAGCCCCTCGTGGACCTCACGGGTGGTGAAGCCAGCCAGGGGCCCCACGGGGGGCACCTGCTCGTCGACGTCGGTGCGCAGGAACAGCTGCTCGGCGTGCATGTCGCGCAGGGTGGCACCGAACTCTCGGGTGTCGAGCCAGGCGTCCACCCAGGCCTCGAGGCGCTCGGGATCGGCGCGGATCTGCTGGACCGCGGCCACCTCGGGCCTCATCCCGCGCAGCGCCATGGAGGTGCGCAGCGCCCGCGCCTCGGGCTGAAGTGGCTCGGGCGAGCCGTTGCCCCGCTCGCCACAGGCCGCACCCATCCCACACAGGAGGAGGGGAAGGGCGAGGGGGACGAGTGGAAGCCGCATGGTGGCAGGGTAGTTGACCCATCGGGCCAGTGTCCAGCAATCGGATCGGTCGTCAGGGCTGGCCGAGCACGGGGCCGTCGGGCACGAACCGCCATCCCTCCCACGACCACATCCACACGTGGACCACGCCTTCCTCCGACAGCGCCCACATCCGGCCGCTGGTCACGGAGACCACGTCGTCGCGTGCGTCGAGCTCCCGCAGGTAGACCTCCCCCTCCGGCACGAACCACGACGGCGTCTCGAAGCCGAGGGGGGCGAAGTCGGGCCAGTCGTCGGGCTTGCCCCAGCTCTCGAGGGTCTGCACGTTGGCGTCTGCCGTGAGCTCGTTGCGCAGCTCGTTGATGGGCTCGTCGGGCAGGGCGTAGCGGAACCAGGTGCTCCGCACGTCCATCGTGGCACGATCCCGGACGTGCACGTCGGTGGCGTGCACCGGCACCGTGTAGCCCGACGACACGGCATCTCGGCGCTCCACGCCGATCAGATCGGCGCGAGGAACGAGCCAGTCGCTACAGGCGAGGCTGGTGACGAGAACGAGGATCAGCACGGCAAGCAGTCGCGGCATGGCCCATCATAGGCGCAGGTGCGCAGCGAGGAGATCGACCTCCGTCTGCGCCCGTTGAGTGGGATGTCGGACAAGGCGATCCAGGCCGCGCCACAGCGGATTGTCGATGGCGGTGGACTCCTCGAGGGTGAGGGTGGTGCCCGCGGCGTCCGGCGCCAGCGTCCAGATCCAGCGCCCGGTCATTCCGATCTGCTCGGGGCTGGCCACCTCGATCACGAGGCGTCGATCGGGGACCGACTCGAGCACCACGAAGTCGAAGCGGTCGCCGCTGGCGTCGAGCTCCCGCCACACGGGCAGCCCTTCGCGGTCGTCGATGCGCCCCACGCGCTCCACCTTGGGGCGCCACTCGGTGCGGCGAGACGGATCACCGAGGAGCTGCCAGACGTGCTGGGGCGGCTCGGGCAAGGTGGCCTGCACCGTGACCACGGAGTCGGCGGGGAGCGAGCGACCATAGGCATACACGCCCACCGCACTCAGCAACACGCTGAAGGTGACTACTGCGCTCCCGGTGGCAATCCAGCGCTCGACGCCGTCCATGCGCCCCCGATAACCCTTAGCGATGCACGAGCGTGACAGCGTAGGTAGTTTGAGCGCATGGTGATGTGGTTCCTGGTGGTTTCGCAGGGGGTGGCACGGGCGGGGGAACCCGCTGCGCTGTTGGCTCCTGCCCCGAGAGAGCTGGTGGAGGCGGAGCGCGAGCTGACGGATCGGGTGCTGCGGGCCGAAGCCATCGGTCGAGCGACCACCCGCCTCCAGAACGCCTCCGTGTACCTGGAGGACCGCTGCGAGCAGGCCTTCGTGGCCCGTGCCATGGTCTTCGGCAAGGCGTGGCGAGATGCGGCTCAGCGCGCCCGAGTGCAGGCCGATCGCACCCAGCTGATCGCCGGTGCGCACACGCTGCTGCCGATCATGGACGACGCACGCCGCGCCGAGATCGACACGCTGGCTCGGCGGGCGGGGGTGCAGGCGCGATCGTGGCTGGAGTTCGATGCACTGCTGGCCAAGGAGAAGCTCGAGTGCGAGGCGCCCCTCAAGCCGGCGGTGGGGCTGGCCTCGCCGACCCCCCGCGCGGTGGGGGAGGACAACGTGCCCGTGGCGATCTGGGTGCTCGCGGGCACCCTGTGTCCGCAGCAGCAGGAAGCGGGCGTAGCGGTGGTGGACGGGCCGGTGTGCGTGGACTTGGATCCCGCCTGCAGCTGCGAGCCGGTCGCTGTGCTGCCTGGGGCCGTGCTGTCGCCTTGAGCGAGGATCTGCCCGGTGCCCTACCGATCGAGCACGGCCAGCGGACGCCCGTCGAGGGAGGGTAGGGGGAGGACCTCGGACGGCACGCCCCCCCGGCGGATGGCCACGCGCTGCCCGCGCCAGTTCACCATGACGGCCTCGTCGGGGATCGCGAACCGTGCGGGCTCCTTGGGCAGGGTGTCTGCGATCTTGATCCAGGCCGGCAGCGATGCCTTGCCACCCGTCTCCTTGTCGCCCAGGGTGCCCGAGCCGTCACTGCCCACCCACACGGCGATGGCGTGGGTGGGGGTGACGCCGACGAACCAGGCGTCCACGAAGTTGTTGGTGGTGCCCGTCTTGCCGGCGCGATCCTGCTCCTTGCGGAAGGCGCGTCGGCCGGTACCGAACTGCACCACGGAGCGCATCATGTCCAGGGTCTCGTGGGCGATGCCGGGCTCCAGGGCGCGCTCCTGCTCGCCTCCCGGGAGGCGCCGCCCGTTGGGTAGCAGCTCGCCGGGGCGCGCGAGCACGTTGCCCGCTGCGTCGCGTACCTCGGTGATGAACACGGGATCCGTGGGCACACCGCCGCGTGCGATGGCGGCGTAGCCCATGGCCTGATCCAGCGGCGTGACCTCGCTGCTCCCCAGCGCCATGGTCAGATCGGGCCGCAGCGGGGTGCGCACACCCAGGTTGTAGGCCAGATCGGCCACGTACTCGGGACCGGCCTTGGCGATCAGCTGCACGGCCACGGTGTTGGTGCTGCGAGTGAGCGCCGTGCGGATGGTCATCCGACCCGAGTAGCCGCCGCTGTAGTTCTTGGGGGTCCACGAGCCGTAGGAGATGGGCCTGTCCACGATGATCGAGAGTTGGCCGAGTCCCGCCTTCTTGAAGGCGCCAGCGTACACGTAGGGCTTGAAGGAGCTTCCGGGCTGACGAGTGGCCTGCACGCCGCGCACGAAGCCCTCCAGCTCTCCGGGCCCCACGCCAGCCGTGACGGCCACCACCTCGCCGGTGCGGTGATCCACCACCACCGCCGCGGACTGCGCCCAGGGGCTGTCGTCGAGGCGCACCATGCTCTGCACCTCGCTCCCTGTCGAGGCAGGTGCCTCCTCGTCGAGGCACACCGCGAGGATCTCGCCTCCCTTGAGCTGGGAGCGGAGCGGTCGTCGCTTGCCGTCGCGCTCGTCGAACACCGTGCGGTAGTGGTCGTCGGTGCGCAGGGAGTAGCGCAGGGCGCCCGCACGCAGATCGCGCAGGTCCACGCCCGGGCCCACCTGCACGTTGAAGCAGCTCTGCTCGGGGAAGGCGGGCCGCTTGCCGCTGCGCGCCTTGATCACCCGCGGGCCCTGTCGCTTGGTGTGCGCCTCGGCTGCCTCGCGGGTGCCCGTGACCGCAGCCTCTTGCACGGTGGCGTCGTAGGGGGTGACCACCGTGAGGCCGCCCACGGTGGCGTCGTCGCCGAACAGTCGCTGCACCTCGCGGCGCACCACGGTGATGTAGGAGGTGCGATCTCCACGGTCCGCACCTCGCCCTCCGGGGGAGAGCTTCAGCTCGTGCTCGTTCCAGGGGTGGTCGGGAGGCAGCCAGCCCTCCTCCACCATGGCCCGCAGCACCAGCCGGCGACGCCGCAGCGCCTCCTTGGGGTTGGTGCGCGGCGAGTAGCGCGACGGTGCTGGGATCAGCGCCGTGATGGTGGCGACCTCGGCGGGGTTCAGCTCGGCGGCGGGCTTGCCGAAGTAGTCGCGTGCGGCGGCCTCGACCCCGTAGTTGCCCGATCCCAGGTACACC
Source organism: Myxococcales bacterium (assembly GCA_019634415.1). Classification (GTDB taxonomy): domain Bacteria; phylum Myxococcota_A; class UBA796; order UBA796; genus DRPG01. The sequence goes on along the minus strand of JAHQVJ010000199.1, from coordinate 17,037 downwards.
AGATCCATGTACAGGTTGAGGATCTGCCACTTGTCGAGGGTGCGCTCCATCCGGTAGGCGAGCACGGCCTCCTGCGCCTTGCGCTCGAGCGACTTCTCCGACGTCAGCAGGATGTTCTTCACGAGCTGCTGGGTGAGGGTGCTGCCGCCCTCCACGGTGCGCCCCGCCTTCACGTTGACCATCAGCGCTCGCAGGATCCCGAGCAGATCGACGCCGGGATGATCGAAGAAGCGCCGGTCCTCGGCGGCCACGAAGGCCTGCCACACGTGATCGGGCACCTGGTCGAGCACCACCGGGTAGCGGCGCTCCACGTAGAAGGTGTCGAGCACCTCGCCGTTCTTGTCGGTGATCTGACAAGCGGTGGGCGGCCGGTAGTCACGCAGGTCGGACAGGTCCTCGGGCAGGCCCTCGGTCAAGTCGTCGAAGGCCCGCTTGGCGGTGTAGCCCAGGAGCACCGTGATCAGCAGCAGCACGCCACCGACCCACCGCAGCCACATCGGGATGCGGATCTTGTCCCAGGGGATCTCGATCTGTGGCCGCTCGGTCATGGTTGCCCCACGGGTGGTTCGGCGCGCCGCCAGTCTCGTCGGGCGGCCTCGGCGGCGGGGCCCTTGCCCAGCGCCTCCAGTGCATCTGCCCGCAGGGCGAGGGCCTCGGGCCAGAAGGGCCGCGCACGGAGCGCGGCGTCTGCTTCGTCCAGGGCGGCCTGCGCACGACCTCCCCACATCAGCGCAGTGCCTCGGGCGAGGCGGGCCTCGGGGGCCGGATCTCCACCGAGGTCGAGGGTGAAGCCGCTGGCTCCCTCGAGGGCGGCGCGGGCACGGATCCGAGCGGCGACGTCGGGGGGAGCGGCCGCGGCAGCTTCGTCGTAGCGGCTGAGGGCCAAGCCGGCGGTGACCCGCCACTGGCGCACCTCGTCTGCCTCCCCGCGGGCGGCTAGAGCGTCCAGCGAGTCCCACACGTCGTTCCACTGCCCGGCGCGGGCCTGGATGGCGATCAGCCGGCGCAGCGGCTCGGCGTCCTCTGGCGCACGCTCGGCCCAGCGCTGCAGCCACGTCTCCTGCTCGTCGATCTTGCCCTGAGCCCGGGCGAGATCCGCCAGCACCTGGGCCACACGAGCGTCGTCGGGGAAGGTCCGGTTGGCGCGCAGGCCGAGCTGCTCGGCTTGCTCGAGTCGACCTCGCTTGATCCAGGCGTCCAGCCGCAGGGGCACGAGCCGGGGATCGTCCTCGGTGCCGGTGAGGCCGTCCACCAACGCCTCGGCCTTGCGCCCCTTGCCACGATCGAGCTCGATCCGAGCCAGATCGGCGGCGAACCCGTCGTGGGTGGGGCAGCGCTCTGCAGCGATCCCGAGGGCGTAGGCGGCTTGATCGAGATCTCCTCGCTGCGCGCGACCCCGTCCCGCCACCCACTGGGCCAGGCCCATCTTGGGCCCCAGGTACACGGCGCGCTCCAGCGGATCCTTGCTGCGATCGCCGGGCAGATCGGGCTCCATCAGTCCGTACAGCACCGCAGCTCCGCGACCCGCCACCAGCGACTTGTAGGGGTCGGTGGACGGTGGCCGGGCCACGCAGGCGAGCGCCTCGGGATCGGCGGTGTGGCCCAGCGTCTCGAGGATCTTGAGCGCCACCTGACCGGTGGCCACCTCGGGCTCCTCGGTGTTGGTGTAGGCGACCTCCTCCACACAGCGCCCCTTCGGAGCGCAGGTGAGGGTGCGCATCTCGAGGGCGTCGGGGGTGCCCACGGCGGCCAGCGACACGTTCCACGCTCCAGTCATGGAGGCGGGGGCGGCGGCGGTGGCGGGAGGAAGGGGAGCGTCGGTGACGCGCACCACCACGCGAGGAGCCGCATGGAGGCTGGCCTCGAGGGTGCGCAGGATGCGCGCCACCGTCTCGGCTTCCCAGCGGAAACTCCCCGACAGGGTGGGGGGCTGCAGCAGCACCTCGACGGTGCCGGGCATGCGTGAGGTGGGGGCGCCGTCCGACCCCGCCTCCTGTGACGTGGTGGAGCACCCCCACACGAGGGCCATCAGGACCATGCGGGCAATCTCCGGAGGTGATGTCCTATCACCTCCGGCCATTCCCGGGGGCTAGCTGTCCTGGCGGCGGCGAAGCAGCAGCAGGGCTGCCACGACGCCGAAGGCTGCGGTGCCACCACCGGGCGTGCCCGAGCAGCCACATCCGGAGAACAGGCCGCTGCCCTCACCGATGTCGCCGCCGGGATCGTCGCCGTTGGGATCGTCCACCAGGCCGTCGCCGTCGGTGTCCGTGGGCCAGCCCTCGGGCGCGATGCCGCCCACGAGATCGGCGGAGGCTGCGTTCCAGCCCTCCACGGTCCAGGACAGCCAGTCGGTGCCGTCGAAACCGTACACCGCGTAGTAGCTGGTGCCGGCCCGGTAGTTGCGGTCGGTGGCGGTTGCGCTGCCACCTGCGATGGGCTCGTCCACCTCGTAGACCACGTCCCCGTCGTCGTGCCCGGCGGGAAAGTCGTTGAACCGACGCACGATCTTGATGGCCGCGAGCGGCTCGTGAATCGGGTTGGTCCAGGACAAGGACATCAGCGTGTCTTCGGCGGCCTCGGCCACGAAGTCGGTGATGCCGAGGCGGTTGTCGGGCGTGGCGGGGGCCAGCAGGCACACGTCGTCGATGTTCCAGCCACCGAACTCGAGGCCGGGATCGCTCTCGATCTGCCACTTCAGGGTGATGGTGCCCTGGTCGGCGTGACCCTGCAGGTCCACCACGTGGTGTACCCACTCACCATCGCGGTGGTGCTCGTCGTCCTCGACGCCGTCCCAGTTCGTCCAGACCTCGTTGTCGTTGGCGAAGATGACCGCGCGGTCGTACTCGTTGTCCTCGACGTTGAGCCAGCGACGGTACTGCAGGAAGACGCCCGTGTAGTGGTCGGTCTCGACCTCGCGGGACTCCAGCGCGTTGACCTTGTTGGGCTGGTACTCGCCGTTGAAGTTGTCGTAGCCCAGGTCGTTGCCCCAGACGTTGTCGCCGCTGTACGCGGCGGCGGGGTCGTCGGCCCGGCCGTTGGGCGTGCCCCACTGCCAGTCGTCGGCGCCGTCTCCGGGCTCACCGGCGATCAGGGAGTGGGTGTAGCCGCCGTCGTTGGCCTCGAAGTCGCGGCAGTGCAGCTCGAGGGTCTCACCCACGTAGAAGGTGTAGGGCCGGATCACTCCGCCGGCGGGCACCGTGAAGTCGTTGCCGTCGGAGGAGGCGCCCTCGATGTAGTACTCCACGATGGAGTCGGCGGCCTGGCCGGGGATCGCTCCCTCCACGCTGTCGCCGAGGGCGGTCAAGGCAGTGTTCTCCCAGGCGCCACCGTTGACCCGGTAGTGCACCGTGGCGGACTCGGCATCGCCCGCCTCGCAGCCCGCGGCCACGTCGATCAGCTCCACGGCGAGCTCGTGGTCGAGCTCGGCGGGCTCGAGGGTGAGGGGCTCGTGGCTGGCCAGGACCAAGCTGTCGGTGCCGGCCGCCGGACCCAGACCATGAGCGCCGAAGGCCTCGTAGATCTCGCAGATGTGGGGCGTGCCGTTGTTGAGGTCGCCGTCGTTGTCGTCGGCGGCCAGGGCCTCGAAGAAGGTGCCCGGGATGTCCGTGCCACCCTTGAGGGTCCCGGCGAAGATGGCCTCGGTGTTGTCGGTGCCGAGCGACTCGCCCTCGAGGTCCACCAGGATGTCCCAGAGGTCCCACATGGTGCCGCCGAAGATCAGCCCGTTGCTGTGCACGTTGTTCTGGCTGGCGACGTAGTCGTCCGGGTAGATGCGGTCGGGTCCGATGTCGCGGATGGCGCCGCCGCCGGTGCCGAAGTACGGCGCGATCACGTTGTCGCCCGTGATGAAGGCCGACACCGTGTCGGACGCGCCCTCCGACAGGGAGCTGTCGAAGAAGCCCGCCTCGAGGCTCGTGGCGTGGAAGCCGTGGCCCCACTCGTGGTAGACGACATCGGCGATCTCGCCGGTGTTGTTGCAGCCACCGCCCGCCGTGAAGAAGTTGATGTTGCCGTCGTAGTAGGCGTTGCAGTTGCTGTTGATGTTGACGTAGGCGGTCAGGTCGTTGACGACGATGCCCACATTGGGCTCGACCTCCAGACCCCAGTCGCGCACCTGGTGGGTGAAGATGTAGGTGTCGATCTCGGACTGGGTGGCGTCTGCCGTGGTCCACGTCATGTTCGGGTTGGAGCTCGACAGCGCTCCCTCGCCGCCGGCGCTGTTGAACACCTGCAGGTAGTCACCGTCGAAGTCGGTGGTGTAGAGGTTGTTCTTGGTGACGTCGTAGTCGCCGAAGGCATCGGTGACGTCGGTGTCGCCGTTGCCCGTGACCACGGCGCTCGGCACCCCGGAGGTGACCAGCGCGCTGCCATCGGGCGTGCGCGCGTGGTGCTCGGCTTCGACCGTGCCGTTGATGAAGCGGACCTCGTTGTGGATGTTGAGCAGCTCGCCCGTGGCACCGTCCACGAAGGTGACCCAGATCCCGACGGGCTCGGCGGTGCGAGAGCGAACCATCCAGGTGTGGCGCAGCTGCAGCCCCTGCAGCGACTTGTGCGACAGCAGGATCGGCTCGGCGCTGACCTCGGTGTGCTCGGCCGACGGTGCTGGGCCCCCTGCGATGGCGGCGGCGATCGCGTCGCTCGAGTTCAAGGTGAGGGCGCCGGTGACGGGCGCGCGCGGCGCGGTGGCCACATGCAGCAGGATTAGGCGACCTTGCTTGACGCGAGCGCTGACGCCTCCCCTATAGGTAGGGAGCCCTCCCCGAACCTCGTCGAAGTCCACGTACCACATGCGGGTGAAGTCCGAGTAGTTCACCGACTTCACGCGCAGGCTGCCCTGCTCGTGGCCGACGACGTCGGCGTTGCGGTCGAGCCAGCTCTGCAGCCCTGCGGCCAGCGCCTGCTCGCTGTGGGTGGGCATGGGAATGCCGCGCCCCCACATCACCCGCGGTGTGCCGGTGTGCTCGTCGAACTTGGCGTGCCAGCCGCGTCCGTCGCTCTCGACGAAGCGTTGCCAACGCTCGCTACGCAGGTACTTGGCTTGCACCTCGGGGTGGCTCACCTGGATGCGCTGGGGCTCCAGGTTGATATCCTCGGTGCCTTCTTGGGGGGCGAAGGCGAGGGCTGGTGACAGGCTCAGTGCGATGAGGACCGACATCCTGGCTTCTCCTGGTGGGAAGGGACCCCCCGACGAGGGTCCCGCGACTGCGGAAAGAGATGGTCTCGGATCGAAACGTCGAGATCTCGAAAACAACGAGCAAACGGCTAGGCCTAGGGATTTCCCTGCGGAATGGTGTCAATGAACTTCAAAGAATTTCAGGCAGCGATCGTCGGGGAAGGGGCGCGTAAGGTCCTGTTCGACGAGGAGCGTCCCCGTTTCGTCCTCCGGGCCGACATGTTCGAGCTGCCGGACCTTCAGCGACTGTTCGCCACCGCCCGAGCGATCCGGCGACTCGACCAATCCGACGACGGCATCGCGCTCCTGCGAGAGGTGCTTCACCACCGGCGGGTGCTGCACCTGTTCGCTCAGCCGAGCACGCGGACCTGCGAGTCCTTCGCGGCGGCGACCCACAAGCTGGGCGGAGATGCGCGGGTGGTCCAGGATCTGGAGGCCACGTCCTTCGTGAAGGGGGAGTCCGTCGAGGACGCAGTGCAGGTGTGGGCAGCGCTGTTCGATCTGATCGTGGTGCGTCATGCGGATCCGAGCTTCCTGGCGCGGTGCGCCTATGGGTTGTGGCGAGGCCCGCGCACTCCCTCGCTGGTGAGCGGTGGCAGCGGCTCCGAGGAGCACCCCACCCAAGCGCTGCTGGACGTATTCACGCTGGCCGACACCTGGGGAGGAACTGCGGCCGAGGGGCTGTCGGGCAAGCGCATCGCCGTGGTGGCGGACCTGGCGCGCAACCGGGCGGCGCGCTCGTTGCTCACGCTGCTGACTCGCTTCTCGGGCGTCGAGGTCCACCTGGTGTGCCCGCCGGCCTTTCACCCGAGCGAGGTGTTCCTCCGTCCCCTCCTGAAGCGAGGGCTGCAGCTGCAGCTGCACGAGGGCCTGTCCGACTGTGTGGCTGCCCACGGCGCATCCCTGGACGCCTTGTACATCACCCGCATGCAGCAGGAGTGGGACGTTGCGGGGGCGCCTTCGAGCGAGCGAGGCTCGAGCCAGGACTTCGTGCTGCATCCGGGCTACCGCAGCCAGCTCTCGGAGCAGTGCCGCATCCTGCATCCGCTGCCGCGCGTCAACGAGCTACCCGAGGCCTGGGACGACCACCCCGGCTTCCTGCCCTGGCACCAGGTGCGCAACGGCCTGTGGGTGCGCTCGGCGCTGTTCGCCTGGATGCAGGGGGCCTCGGATCGCCTGCTGGCGGCAGCGGGGGAGGAGGTGCCGTGAAGGTGCTGGTGACGGGCAGCTCGGGGTTGGTGGGTCGAGCGCTGCTGCCTGCGCTGGAGCGCGCGGGCCACACGACCGTTCCCTTCGATCTGGTCGACGGCTCCGACGTGAGAGATTCCGCGTCGGTGCGTGCGGCGCTGTCGGGTTGTGACGGCGTGGTGCACCTGGCGGCGGTGTCGCGGGTGGCGTGGGGGCAGACGGATCCCGATCGCTGTCGCTCGGTGAACGAGGGCGGAACCCACACGGTGATGCAGGAGGTGCGCTCGGCGGCGACCCAGCCCTTCGTGCTGTTCGCGTCGAGCCGAGAGGTGTACGGCGAGCCAGATGCGCTCCCGGTGAGCGAGGACGCACCGCTCGAGCCGCTCAACGTGTATGCGCGCACCAAGGTCGCGGGGGAGCAGATGGTGGGGGAGCTGGGCGGCCGCGGCGCGGTGGTGCGTCTGTGCAACGTGTACGGGGACGTGCTCGATCACCCCGACCGCGTCATCCCTGCGTTCGTTCGCGCGGCGTGCGCAGATGCCGAGCTTCGCGTGGAGGGGAGGGGCCACCTCTTCGACTTCACGCACGTTCGTGACGTGGCCAGGGCGCTGGTGGCGTCGGTGGAGTCGCTGCACGAGGGGCGGCGGCTCCGACCCATGCACCTGGCGAGCGGGCGCGGCACCACGCTGGCGGAGCTCGCTCGGCTGGCGATGGGGGCAGGCGGTGGCGGCCACACGCGGGAGGCTCCCCCGCGCACCTACGACGTGTCGCGGTTCGTGGGGGATCCGAGTCGTGCATCCACCGAGGTCGGCTGGCGTCCGTCCACCGCACTCGAGGATGGGCTGGTCGAGCTTGCCGGGGACCTACGCGATCAGCGGCAGCGGGACACGCGGAACTGACGCCCTCGGCTCTCGAAGCACCACTCGTCGGGATCGGCGTTGGCTTCGAGGCGGAAGGTGGAGGTGGAGCCCCGGTTGTGCAGCGCGATGGTGTGCCAGCCCGGGGCCAGCTGGAACATGCCCGGCGCCGTGCCCATGGCCTTGCCGTCGACCTCGATCGGCACGTTGCTGGCTTTGTCGAGCCGGATGTCCACCAGGACGGTCTGGAGCGCCTCGAGGTCGTCCAGTCCCTCGCCGATGGGAGCTTCCTCGTCGGTGCCCGGCGCGATGAAGAGATCCGCTACCTCGGCGGCCTCGTCTTCGAGCTGCACGTCCACGGCATCGTCGTCGGACAGCTCGATGGGGCCCGCCGGAATCGGCTGGGGCTTGGGGGCGGCCACCGGTGGTGGCGTCATGGCCACGGGCATTGGAGCGGGCACGCTCCGTTCCTGCGCGGGAGCAGGGTTGAACAGCGGATCGTGCTCCAGGGTCGCCGCAGCGACGGCTGCCTCGGGCACGGGCTCCGGGGCCGCAGCGGGGGGCGGTGGCATCGGCATGGGCGCCACGGCCCGGGGCGTGCCGGGGCTCGAGGCCGGAACGAGGCCGTCGTCCGCCGTGCCCTCGCTCGTGGCCTGGGTCGCCCAGGCCCACAGATCGGCGGCGTAGATGGTGAGGGCCTCGATGTACACGTCGGCGCTCGGCGATGCGGGAGCCGAGACCTTCGGACGTGCGGCGGCGGCGGCACGCTCCGCCTTGAGGTCGGCGATCATCTGGTCGATGGGGTCGTCGAAGACCAGCGGCGCACGGGGTTCGGGGGCGACGGCGACGGCGACGGCGGGCGAGGTGGAGGAAGAGGAGGAGGTCGCCCGAGGGGTCGGCTCCCACATCGTCAGCGCGAGCACCGCCACCACCACCAGCGTGCCCACGCCGAGCACCGCGACGGTGGCTCCGCCGGCCATCACCGCCACCCACAGCCCCGAGGGACCCGAGCGTCGGCGCTTCGCATCCCGCTTCGGGACCGTGGTGAGGGCTGCTTGATGTCGGAAGGCAGACACCGGCGGTACGGGCTCCAGGCGATCCTGTGGCGCAGCCACGTGGCTGACCTGCACCGGAGGAGGGTAGGGAGGCTCGTCGTAACCCTGTGGAGCTCGTGCAGAGCGAGGAGCCCGTCCGCCGCTCCGGGACGCCATGGCTCGATGGTCCCGGCGCACCTGAGGCGTCCGCTCCTCGGGCCAGCCTTGGCCCGATGATCTCGGCGTTCGCTCGTCGTCGTAGGACACGTATCTGCTCATCGGCGCTCCGCGCCCAACCTAGTGGCTCCCGCACGGAAATCCTACCGCAACGTTAGCAGCGATGCCTGGAGGGCCACATGAGACCCGTTCTCGCCCAGCTGGTGGAGCTTCTCACCCTCGAGCGCATCGAGGCCGATCTCTTTCGCGGCCAAAGCCAGGATCTGGGATGGGGGGCCATCTTTGGAGGGCAGGTCCTCGGTCAGGCGCTCTCGGCGGCCGCTCAGACGGTTCCCGAGGAACGATCCGTGCATTCACTACACGGCTACTTCCTGCGCCAAGGAGACGCCTCCGCACCCGTCGTCTATGAAGTGGACCGGATCCGCAACGGTCGCTCCTTCACCACGCGGCGCGTCGTGGCGATCCAAGGGGGGCGGGCCATCTTCAACATGTCGGCGTCGTTCCAGGTGAGCGAGGAGGGCATGGACCACCAGATGGACCTCGATCTGGACGTGCCCGCTCCCGAGGAGCTGGCCTCGGAGCAAGAGCTGGCGAGGGCCGTCGCCGACCGGATCCCCGAGCGGATGCGCAAGCGTGCCCTGGCCGAGCGGCCCATCGAGGCGCGGGTGGTGAACCCCATGAACCCCTTCGCGCCGCGAGCCGCGCCGCCGCGCAAGCAGGTGTGGTACCGCGCCGTGGATCCGCTGGTCGACGACGAGCGGCTGCATCGCTACCTGCTGGCCTACGCCAGCGACTTCCACTTCCTGACCACGGCGCTGTACCCCCACGGCAAGACCTTGTTCCAGCCTGGGCTGCAGATGGCCTCGCTGGATCACGCCATGTGGTTCCACCGCCCCTTTCGCTTCGACGAGTGGCTACTGCACGTGATCGAGTCCCCCAATGCCACGGGCGCGCGGGGGTTGGTGCTGGGGCGCTTCTACGATCGGCAGGGCCGACTGGTGGCCTCCACCGCCCAGGAAGGTCTCATGCGCCAGTGGGCAACGTGATCTCCAGGGGCTCGACCCCCCAGATCTCGCTGGCGTATCCGCGGATGGTGCGGTCGCTGCTGAACTTGCCGGCTGCGGCGATGTTGCGCGCCACCTTGGGCCACCACTGTGCAGGGTCGGCGTAGGTCTGTGCAGCGTGCTGCTGAGCGTCGCAGTACGCGTCGAAGTCGGCGCACACCAAGAACGGATCGTGCTGGCGCAGATAGCTGGCGATCCGTCGGTGCAGGTCCCGCTCGACCGGGTTGAACAGGCCGTCCTCCAGCATCTGCAGCACGGTCTGTAGACGCTCGGATCCTGCGATCACGGCACTCGGGTCGTACCCACGCGCCGACACCTCGCGCACCTGCTCCGCATCCATCCCGAACAGGAAGAAGTTCTCGGGGCCGACCTCCTGGCGGATCTCGATGTTGGCGCCGTCCAGGGTGCCGAGGGTGAGCGCGCCGTTCATCTGGAACTTCATGTTCCCCGTGCCGCTTGCCTCCTTGCCCGCCAGCGAGATCTGCTCCGACAGATCGGCGGCGGGGATCACCCGCTCGGCGTAGGAGACGTTGTAGTTGCGCAGGAAGTGCATCTTCAGCTGGCCGCCGATGGTCTGGTCGGCGTCGATGTGGGCAGCCACGTCGTTGATGAGCTTGATGTGGCGCTTGGCCTCGGCGTACCCAGGAGCCGCCTTGCCTCCCACGAGCACCACGCGGCGCCCGATGGAGGCCGAGGCGAACCGTGCCTGGTGGTACAGCCACATCACGTGCAAGCAGCACATGAGCTGCCGCTTGTACTCGTGGATCCGCTTCACCTGCACGTCGAACAGGGCGCCGGGGTCCACGCGCACGCCCGAGCGCGCTCGCAGCACCTCCGCCAGCCGCTCCTTGTTCGTGCGCTTGATCTGGGCCAGTCGACTCAGGAACTCGGGATCGTCCACGTGGGGGGTGAGCTTGGCGAGATCGCCCAGCTCCGTGACCCAGCGATCTCCGATCCGCGAGGTGATCTCGGCGGCCAGTTCGGGGTTGCACTGCAGCAGCCAGCGACGCGGCGTGACGCCGTTGGTCTGGTTCGTGAACCGCTCCGGCCACAGCTGGGCGAAGTCGGCGAGCACGTGCTTGCGCAGTAGCTCGCTGTGCAGCTCCGCCACGCCGTTGACCGTGTGGGAGCCCACCACCGACAGGTGGGCCATGCGCACCGAGGCCGTCTGGTCGTCCACGATGGCCATGCGCTTCGTGCGGGCGTCGTCTCCCCCCGACCACACGTGGGTCACGCGCAGGAAGCGCCTGTCGATCTCGCGGATGATCTCGAGGTGACGCGGTAGCAGCGCCCGGAACAGCGACACCGGCCAGCGCTCCAGCGCCTCGGGGAGCAGGGTGTGGTTGGTGTAGGCGCACGTGGCCCGGGTGATCTCCCAGGCGTGCTCCCACTCGAGGGACTCCCGGTCCACCAGCACCCGCATGAGCTCCGCGATCACGATGGCGGGGTGTGTGTCGTTGAGCTGGATGGCGGCCTTGCTCGGCAGCGCGTCGAAGGTGTCGTGGCTGCGCAGGTACCGCCGCAGGATGTCGTGCACGCTGCAGCACACGAAGAAGTACTGCTGCTTCAGCCGCAGGGCCCTGCCCTCCTCGGAGGTGTCCTTGGGGTAGAGCACCTTGGAGATGGACTCGTCGAGCGCCTTGCGCTCCACCGCCCGGCGATAGTCGCCGTCGTTGAACACGCCGAGATCGAACTGCTCGGACGCACGCGACGACCACAAGCGCAGCGTGTTCACCGTGGGGGTGCCGTAGCCGGCGACCGGCGTGTCGAAGGGCACGCCCAGGATCCGGTTCGCTTCGCGCCAGCGCACCTCGAGGCGGCCGCGGTCGTCCACCGAGTGCTCCACGTGGCCGCCGAAGGGCACCGGCACCGTGTACTCGGGTCGCTTGATCTCCCAGGGGTTGCCCTTGCGCAGCCACTCGTCGGGCGCTTCCTGCTGCCAGCCGTCGGTGATCTCCTGGCGGAAGATCCCGAACTCGTACCGGATGCCGTAGCCCATGCCAGGCATCTTCAGCGTGGCCAGCGAGTCCATGAAGCAGGCGGCGAGTCGGCCGAGGCCCCCGTTGCCGAGGCCGGGATCCGCTTCCTCGTCGAGCACGGCGTCGAGATCGATGTCGTAGGCAGCCAATCCGCGCTGCGCCAGGTCGCGCAGCCCGAGGACGTGCAGGTTCGCCTCCAGCTGCCGTCCGAGGAGGTACTCCGCCGAGAGGTAGTAGACGCGCTTGACGTCGGCGCTGGCGTACTGGCGCTGAGTGGTCATCCAGCGGTGTACCAGCCGATCGCGGACCGCGTGCGACAGCGCGTGGTACACGTCGGTCAGCGTGGCGGACCGGAGGTCCTTGGCGCGGGTGTAGAGAAGGTGATCCACGACGGCGCGGCGTAGCGTGGTGGGATCCATGCCCGTGCGGTCATCCTCCACGAGGATGGTGGGACGTCCTTCCGACATCGTGGGCCTCCGGGTGTCGGTCCGGTATTCCCGACTGGCCATCGCGCAAGTGGACTCAGCCCGGAGCGCCGCGCAGGGCGTGCGCGAGGTCGCATGCGTCGATCAGAGCGTTCCGCACGGCGGAGGTGTCCAGGGCGGATGGCGCGAAGGCGTGGACGCTGCGGTCGTTCACCTGGCCCGAGTGCACGTGGAGGACCTGGAGCAGCGGTCCCCTCACGGCGTCGCGGGTCAACAGCTCGTGCACCTGCTCGTCGCCCGTGATCACCAGGCGACCATCGAGCACCACGTCGGCCAGGCGGCTGCTTCGCTCACCTCCACGGGCCCCCTCCGCGCAGCACGTCCGCGTTCGACAGCGTCTCGTCGAAGTGCTGCACCGCGATCTCTGCGGCGATGCGGCGTGCTCCACGGTCCGACAGCCACAGCCGTACCACCACGCCACCGACTTCGCCGAGCATCTGGTCTCCCCCGTTGAACCGGAGTCCCAGGCTGCTGGCCGCCTCCATCGCTGTGGATCCCATCGGTGTCCCTCCCAGCCATTGTTACGAGCGCACCTCGGAGGAGCATGCAGATGTCGGGGCGACCCACGGAGGACGAGGCCAAGCAGGCCGTGAAGACCTTGATTCGATGGGCGGGCGACGATCCCGACCGCGAGGGGCTGGTGGACACCCCCCGTCGGGTGGTCAGCGCCTATCGTGAGTTCTTCGCCGGGTACGACCAGGATCCGCGGGAGTTCCTGTCGCGCACCTTCGAGGAGGTGGATGGCTACGACGAGATGGTGGTGCTGCGAGACATCGCCCTGGAGAGTCACTGCGAGCACCACATGGTCCCCTTCGTCGGGGTGGCCCACGTGGGCTACCTGCCGAACCGGCGGGTGGTGGGGATCAGCAAGCTGGCCCGGGTGCTGGATGTGTTCGCCAAGCGTCTGCAGATCCAGGAGAAGCTGACGCGCCAGGTGGCCGACGTGATCGCCGAGGTGCTGCAGCCTCGTGGGGTGGGCGTGGTGATCCAGGCCAGTCACCAGTGCATGACCAGTCGAGGGGTCCGCAAGACGGGCGTGACGATGATGACGAGCTGCCTGCTCGGCGAGTTCCGCGACAACGCGAGCACGCGGCGGGAGTTCCTCTCGATGATCGGCTCTGCGTGAGCCTGCCTCCCGAGGTGCTGCTCGCCACCGGCAACGAGGGAAAGGTGCTGGAGTGGACGGAGATCCTCGGTGCCCACGGGATCGCAGCCGTCGTCCGTGACCTGGCGGAGGTGGAGGAGACGGGCACGACCGTGCAGGACAACGCCGTGCTCAAGGCGGTGTCTGCCTCGGGCTCGCACCACCTGCCGGCCCTGGGCGACGACGTGGCGTTCGAGGTGGAGGCGCTGCAGGGAGCGCCTGGGCTCCGTGCGAAGCGCTGGGCGATGGCGGTGGGAGGCTGGGCGGCGGCCCGTCGGCGTCTCGTGGAGCTGGCTGCGGGGAGCCCGGCCACCTTCCGGTGCGGCGTGGCCCTGGCCTTGCCCGATGGGAGCTGGGTGGCAGCGACTGGGGTGGTGCACGGCACCGTTCCCCAGGCGGTGGGGCAGGGGCGGGCGGGCTTCAATCCGTGCTTCGTGCCGAGGGGGCATGCGCATCCGTTGTCGGAGATCCCTGCCGATGTGCGGGCAGACGTCGACCATCGCCAGGTGGCGTTCCGTCTCCTCCTGAGCCAGATCGGCTGATCCTCGCGGGCGCGGGTCCGTATGCTCGGCGATGCTGCGATGGGTAATGCCTTTTCGATCTTTTCTCGGGAACAGTTGCAGCCTTGCTATGTCGGAGTCCCCATGTGAAGCTTGTTGTCACGGTGGGGAGTACGGTAGTGACGTCGCTGAAGGAAGCCCTTCATAGCGTCGCGGGCGGCGTGCTCGTGGGTACCGTCATCGGTGTGGCCGAGGGCCTCTTCCTCTTGGTACGACGAGGCGCTCCCGATCTGCTCGCACCTCTCTACGGTGGCGTGCTCTACGGCCTCATCGGGCTGGTCCTCGGGGGCATGGTGGGGATGGCCTTGAGCGCCGTGCCCGATGATCGGCGGCCCGCCGGCCTCGGCTGGGGGATCGCGGCTGCGGTGACGTTTACGGTGCTGTCGGCGGGGATGCTCGGCCTGCACGAGGTGCGTGCCATCCTCGAAGGGGCCATGCGGCTGGAGGCCGCTCCCGGGGTGCAGTTCCTGTTCTTGGCCAGCGCGAATGGGCTCTTGCTCGCGTTGGGGCCGGCCGTGTTCGCCGAGCACTCCGAGCGCGTGGGCGGAGCGATGTTGGCCGTCCTGGTGCTGTTGACGCTCTCGGGCCTGCTGCGAATTCGTGACAGCTACCGTGACGTGATGCAAGTACCTGTGTCGCTTCCGATATCTGGCAAGGAAGAAGGTCAGATTCCGAACACGTTGTTCATCGTGATGGGGGCCCTGCGTTCAGACGTGGTGGGCGAGAAATCCACGCCCTACATCCATGCCCTGGCCAAGGACGGCGTGACATTCCAGCAAGCGATCTCGGCGTCCGCCGCCACGGGTCCCGCCATGGTCTCGCTGCTCACTGGACTGGAGCCCTCCCACCACAAGGTGCTGGGGGCCGCCGACGTGCTCCGGCCCGAGGTCCAGACGTGCTTCGAGGCACAGCGGGCCGCTGGAGTGGTCACTGGGGCCCTGATGAACCACCCGTCCATGTCGACCCGCATGGGGGTCAACCAAGGCTTCGATGCGTTCCGCTACGCGGCCCCGCGCTATCCCCTCGCCGCCTCCGAGACGGCGCACTGGCTGTCGTGGTACCCCATCATGCGCTCGGTGGTGGACCCGTTCCTGCGTCCCAAGCGCCAGGTCACGTCGCACTACCAGCCAGCCGAGACCGTGCTCGAGCAGGCCAAGGGGTTCATCCAGTCCCACGAGGATCAGCCGTGGTCCTTGGTGATCCACCTCGCCGAGGGGTATCAGCCGTACTTCGAGCATCCCTACCTTCGGGAGGGGGGTGGGTCGGCCCGCTACAACGGTGATGCCCACGGGGCGGCAGACGGCCTGCCCGACGATGCTCGGGCCAGCCTGCTAAGGGCGCTCTATCGAAACGAGATCGCCCATGCCGATGCCGAGCTGGGCTCCTTCATGAGCTGGCTGCGGAAGCGGGGGGAGTACCCCGAGACGCTGATCGTGCTCACGGCGGACTACGGGGAGTCCTTGGGGAACCGCGGGCAGTGGTGGACGAAGACGTCCCTGTTCGACGAGGTGGTCCGGGTGCCCCTCGTGGTGAAGATGCCGGGGAAGAAGTTTGTGAATCGCAGGATCCCCTGGCAGGTGCGCACCCTCGATGCGTGTGCCACGGCGTTGACGGCTCAAGGGATCGGGGTGCCCGCGGGGAGCCAGGGCACCGATCTGGCGCGCGAGCTGTCGCGACGGACCCCCTTCCGGCGCCGCAAGCCCACCCAGTGCCAGCTGCACGAGCACCCGCATGATCGGCTGGCGATCTCCGAGGTGGTGGTGGACGGGTCGCCGGTGCGGAGCGTGCGGCGTCGGGGCTACAAGTACGTGCGTGCGCACCACGAGAATCGCTCGGGGATGCCGCCGTTCCAGTTCTTCGACCTGCTCAAGGATCCGACGGAGAGCGACAACCTGTACGGCACGAGCGAGTCGCGCTGCGAGACCTCGGTTCCCGAGCTGGTGGAGGCGTATGCCGAGGAGCTGGAGGCGGCTCGGCGACGGGTGCCCCGCACGCCGGATCAGCTGGGGGCCGTCACGGCTCCGTGAGGAGCATGACGGCCGTGGCGATCTGCGGATCTGCGGGCAGGGTGGGCAGCTCCGGCCGGCCCACCTCGCCGAGGTACGCCACGGGGGTGCCGTCGCGGTGCGTCACCAGCTGCTCTCGCTGGCGGCGGAGCACCGACACCTGAAACCCTTCGGCTGCGCTCAAGGCCACCGTGCGGTCGGGGACGAGGCCGCTGGGGCCCTGTGGCGTCTCGAGGGGAGTGCCGCTCGGTAGCGTCCAGGTGCCCGTCGTCACCTGCCACGCCACCCCCGCCCCCTCGTCGGTCCGGAGCCCCTGGGACAGGCCCTTGCCCACGGACTCCGCTCCCACGAGGATGGCGCCTCGACGCTCGCGGAGGGCGCCGGCCACGAGCTCCGCCGCCGACGCGGTGTCCTCGTCGATCAAGACCACCAGCTCGCCCACGGCCTCCAGGTGATTGCCGGGCAGGGCGGTGTTCCACGACACCTCTCCGTCGGCCAGCTCGGGCGGCTCGATGGCGCGGCCCACCAGATCCGCCACGATGCCGTCTGCGACGAAGCGGTCGGTGACGTGGGCGGCCGCGTTGACGTCGCCTCCGGGGTTCCCCCTGAGGTCGAGGATCAGTGCGCGTGGCGTGAGGTCGGCCAGCAGAGCGTCGAAGTCGTGGTGGGTGCTGGGTCGGAAGGCGGAGATGCGCACGAATGCGATGCCGGCGTCCTCGTCCAGCCAGGGGCTCCAGGTGTTGTCGGTGTGGCGGGCAAAGCCCGTGACCGTCTGCTCGGGCCAGGGTCCACGCTCGATGTGGACGGCGTGTGCTGCTGAGGCCCCCGGTCGAGCCAGCGTCACCTCGACGGTGCTCCCGGGCTCGCCCGCCAGCAAGCGCTGGACGCTCGCAGCGCGTGGTGGGTCGAGATCGGCCACGCTCACGTCGTCGACGGCCATCACCTGATCGCGCTGGCGAACGTCCGCCTCCCACGCAGGGGAGCCGAGCCAGGGCACGTCGACGATCACCGTTCCATCCGGCGCATCGAGCACGCCGAGGCCCACACCCACCATCACACCGGCGTGGTGGCGCTCCCAAGAGGCGATCTCCCTTGGCCACACCGGACGCGTGAACGCGTCGAGGGAGGCCAGTGCCGCCTCCACTCCCTCGCCCACCGCCACCGCTTCTGGGATCGAGGCCGCGACGGCCAGCTCCAGCACGTCCTCCACGGTCTGGGGTGAGGACTCGGGCCAGGCGATGGCCCGCGCCTGCGCCACCCACCCGAGGCGCCGATGGGCCGCCTCGGCCATTGCCTGCTCGTCGGGCTCGACCAGGTACTCCTTGCGAACGCCGCGGAGTACGGCGGCCCCGTGGGTGAGTGTGACACCG
>JAHQVJ010000198.1 GCA_019634415.1 Myxococcales bacterium | reverse complement strand
TTGCTTAACCGATCCGTCCACGCAGGCTCGCGATCGTGGCGGAGACGTCGACCGCTGGGTCGTCGATCTCCTCGATCACCTCGGTGAGGAGTAGGGACTCGTCGTAGCGCTCGGACCCGAAGCCGGCGGCGCGCAGCACCTGGTGGTGCTCGCGGAGGGCGAGGGCGATGCCGAGCACGTCGGCGGCGGCATGGCACACCTGGTCGGCGGTGCGGGCATTGGGCAGATCGGCGCGCAGGCGAGCCCGCATGTCGTGTGGGCCGTCGTGGGCGCCGATCACGTCGAGCACCGCTCCCAGCACGGGGCCTGCCAGATCGAGCCGGCCTGCGGCGTTCAGCGCGTCCACCCACTGGTTCCACACCACGCTGACCTCGGTGAGCCGGGTGACGGTGCGCTCGGGGCTGTAGCGACCCGCGAGCACGAGGCGGAGGAGGGAGGTCCAGTCCCGCCGCAGCCGTTGCTGCAGGCACTCCACCAGGCGCACCGCGCGGGGCTCGAGCAGGGCGCGCAGGTGCGTGCCCTGGGGGTGGTTGCGCAGGGCCCACAGGGAGCCCAGGGGGGAGGCCACTCGGGCTCGGATGGCGAGGGCCTGCTCGGTCTCGCCCGGGAGCGCGAGCCGGGGCAGGTTGGCCTGCACGAGGCCTAGGAACAGCCAGTCCCCGGGGCGGTCGGTGCGGCCCTTGAGCACGCCCTTCGCCCAGCGACGCCCTCGTCCGCGCACCGCCTTCAGGTTGCCCGCCTTGCCCATCCACTCCGGGAGCTTCGGCAGCACGGTGCGCACGAAGGCGTCCGTCGTGGGGCCGAAGAGCAGGGCGAAGTCGGCGTTGAGCGCAGGCGACAGCAAGCTGCCCTCGGTGCGGCGCCCGTCGCGGAGCACCGAGATGCGCTGGTGCCCGCCCTCGTGCAGCAGCGTGTGTAGGCAGCGGCGCACGATGCGCTGCCGCGCCACCTGCACGAAGGCGGAGTCCGGGGCGGGGGCCACGGTGGAGGCGTCGTAGTCGGCGGGGACGGGGCTTCGGCCTTGGCCCAGCAGCACGGCCAGGGCGCGAAGGGCCGCCCCTTCCTGCCAGGTCAGGCGCGGGATCGGAGTGGGCATGTCACAGCTTGGTGCGGGCGCCGCGCACCGGGAAGCCGTTCACCAGGATCTGGTCGCCGCGGATGCGGATCTCCAGCGTGTTGGGCTCCGCGAAGCGCGGATCGTCGGGGGTGTAGCGGTCGGTCAGGAAGTGCAGGCCTTGGTTGTCGCTGCCCACCCAGCGGCGCTCGGTGGTGCGCTGCGAGGCGTCGTAGCGGCCGTCCACGAGCAGATCGGTCTGGGCGAGCAGCGCCGCGGCTCCGATGGGGGCCATGGGCGCCTGCAGCTCCTGCAGGGTGTAGCCCGTGAAGATCATCACCGTGCGGCCGGCCTGCCGAACGGCCGCCGCCACGGTGGTCAGGGCGGGCGCCTGCGCGAAGGGCTCCCCTCCGAGGAAGCTCACGCCCTCCACGTCTTCCGCCATCGCCTCGGCGATCACGTCGGCGGCGGTGCGCTCCTCGCCCCCCACGAAGCGGAGGAACTCGGGGTTGCAGCACCCCGGGCAGCGCATGGGGCAGCCCTGCACCCACAGCGCGTAGCGGTGGCCGGGGCCTTCGGCCTCGGTGCGGGGAACGACGGCGGCGACGGTCAGGGTTTCACTCATGGCCTGTCCACTAATGTACGCAGGGGCCAGGATCTGGTGGGATATATCTGCCAGACCTATGGAGGTGGCTGGATGGGTCGAGCGTCACGGACGCCGATGGTGCTGCTGGGGCTGCTCAGCCACGAGCCCATGTCGGGCTACGACCTCAAGGCGAGTATCGAGCAGACCGTCGGTCAGTTCTGGCGCGAGAGCTACGGCCAGATCTACCCGGCGCTGAAGGCCCTCGAAGCACAGGGCTGCGTGCGTGGCGAGGACCAGCTGCAGGGCGGCCGGCGGCGGCGGGTGTACACCCTGCTCGAGGCGGGTCGCGCGCGGCTGCGGGGGTGGCTGGCGGAGCCGCCGGAGTCCACCTCTGTGCGCAACGAGCTGTTGCTGAAGGTGTTCTTCGGGCGCATGACCGCACCCGACGTGATCCGGGGGCACCTGCAGGCGTCGCTGCAGCAGGCCCGCCAGGCGGTGGGGCACACGGACGCCACGGTGGCGATGCTGCAGGCGGAGGGAGCCGACGATCCGCAGCTGCCCTACTGGCTGCTCACCCTGGATCTGGGGCGACGCGTGGCCGAGGCTCGGGCCGAGTGGGCGCAGCATGCCCTGGCGGTGCTTCATGCGCAGGAAGAGACAGGTTCGTAGGCGGTGCCCAGGATTGTGAGAGTGTCACTTGGGAGCTGTGGCTATCCTCCCCAGGTTTCCTCCGACACCTCCACGTCGGCCACCACGGAGGACGCGGGCGGAACGGTGACGGTGCACGTCGACATCGTTCCGAAGGAGGGACTGTTCTTGGCGGTGGCCGATGCGGCGGGCGAGTTCGCATACGCGCAGACCCTGCCGCACGACGAGGTCATGGAGATGCGCCTCGATGACGTGCCGGAAGGCGGCCATGGATGCGCACCAGGGAGTGTGCTCGATCCAGGCGCTCGTCTGGTGATTTCGTCGCTGGGAGGCGTGCTGCCTCGTCATTGCCGACCTTGCGTCGTTCGAGTCGTTGGCAGCGGCGGAGATGCCGGACACCTCGTGGAAGTGGAGCGGGACGCAATGAACCCACAAGCTGATCCATCGAGCATCTTCTCCCCGTAGTTCGCGCAGCATGTGCCGTCCTGCCAAGTCTACGTTGCTCGATGTGCTCCCACGATGGCCCTCAGCGCAGAGTTGCCGTGAGGCAACTCTGATCCATCGAGAGCATGTCCATGTCTTCTGCTTGAGGATCGACAACGTCTCCGCGTCCCCAGGGAACGTCCCTGCTGCTGACGTAGGCGAGTTCAGCCTCGTCGCGGGATTGACCTGCGGGAGACAGAGCAGCAGAGCAGGTCCACCAGTTCCTTGTTCTTGTCGCTACTCTGCATAGTGAGAGTTAGGAGGACGCCATGTGCGGTGGGGATCGGGTTTTCGTCAGCTATCGGCGCTCTACCGATCAGTCGAGCGCGACGGCGCTGTATGGCACGCTTGTCGGGCAGCTGTGGAGCGCAGGCGTCTTCATGGACCAGGAAGGTATTCGGCCTGGTGGGGACTTCCGTGAAGTGATCACCAAGAAGATCAGGACATGCGATGTCATCCTGGTGGTGATCGGCCCTGATTGGCTGCAAGAGTTCGAACGACGACGGGCCAAGACGGAGGAAGATTACGTCCTGTTCGAAGTTTCGACAGCTCTCCGCCACGAGAAGCTCGTGATTCCCGTTCTCGTCGAAGGGGCCATCATGCCGGAAAGGAGCGGCCTTCCCGAGGAGATTCTCGACCTCGAGCGCAAGCACGCATGCAAACTTGCCGAGGCAACGTGGACAGAAGACTGCACATCACTGTTGCGGGATGAGATTGGGCCAGAGATTCGAAGGCAGGCTTGGCGACGTATCTGGGCCTCGAGAGTCACGATTGCTGGAGTGGCCCTGATGGGGGTTTCAGGCGTAACTCTCTACTATCAAACCCAAGCCGCGGGGTTTACGCTAGGCCAGAGCCTAGGAACAGCCATCGTCTTGCCGGTCCTGCTTGGGGGCGTCCTCCCTCTGGCCCTCTATCTGTTGCGAACAGCGCGAGCGGCCATCGACACCCTCATCGTTGATGAGCCATCTGATGTCCGCGAACTCAACCCCGTTTGGGCCATTCTTGGTGTCGCTTCACTCTCCACATTCACGATGTTCCTGGTCCTATTCCTCGCATCGGGCGAGGAACCAGAAGGACCCCCGATGATCGACACCAGGACGATGGCAGCGGGAATGGACAGGTCACAGTACTCCTCCCAACTGTGTGGGAATGGTGAGGACGATCCAGGGGAGGAGTGTGATTTCGGTCGAGAACACAACACTGGCGAACCAGGAGGCTGCAGCGCTCAGTGTGAGCTGCCATGGACGGACGTGCCCCCCTATGTCTATCCGCTGCTCTCCTCCGACGATACCGTCAGGGTGTCGGACGGGTTCCGCATTCTGACGACCGAAGTGACGAACGCACAGTTCATGCGATTCGGCGACCCTGGCCGCCCCCAGGCGAGTGACGCCGGATGCGGCCGGGGATGTTCCGCTGTGAGCTGGCCGCCGACGTGGCCGGTCATCCGCAACAACTGGCAGGAGGCGGAGAGGTGGTGTAAATCGATTGGTGCGCAGCTTCCGTCTGAAGTACAGTGGGAGATCGCTGCCCGTGGCGGTAGTCCCTACATCAATGTCTGCGGCAACTTCGCTACGTGCCTCTTCGAGCATGGTGTCTTCTCACGGAGCGAGTGGTCGCGTGCCAACTCGATGCCAGAGCATGTGGGCAGCAAGACGGCCAACCCACTTGGCCTGTTCGACGCGTTCGGAAACGTCTCGGAATGGACCTTCGACTGCCACGATGAACGCGGTGTTTGGAGGTGGGCAAACGTGATCCGAGAGCATCAGACACTCCAGAAGGGGAACTGCCAAGGCCGGGTCGTACGGGGTGGCTCGGTTCGAGACACTGTGAGTGGAGAGTACATCAGGAGTATACCGACGCTTCGAGCGCCGCTGGCGCCGCGGCTCAGACCCAATTGGGTGGGATTTCGGTGCGTTGGTGCCCGCCGCCCATGATCGAAGACGTGGCTCTGGTGTCTCGCGTCTCAGCGACGGCGGATGGCCCGCGTGACCCACGCCTTTGCTGCAGCCGATCGCTCCCGGCCGCCTCGAGGGCGGGGGCTCCACTCTCAGAAGAGGTAGAAGCTACGATTCAGTATCTGACTCGGCTTGTTCCGACACATACTCTGCGAGGTCGTCTTGAGTGATTTCGCCGCGCGGCACGAAGGACAATGTCAGGCCACGGTTAACCCTCGAACCGTTTCACTGCGTGAGTGAGGCTTGCGCGAAACCACATATATGGGAAGTCGGAAAGCAATCCGGCGACAAGTTGGAAGGCAATCTGGTCGCGCCCCTCTGACAGGGATCCGCGCCGTGGAGCTTCTGCGCGCCGAGGCCGAAGCGGGCAGGCTCCACTCCCGAAACTCCGCAGCTTCGACGAGCTCTGTTGCGCTGGCGAACGGAGACCTCATCGGGTCGCACGAGACCGCCCGTACCTTTGCTCGGGAGGGATCCGGCTCGGTCCCACATGGGCATCGAGCCAACGCACCAATGGTTCGGCGGCGCCCCACACCGCCTCCACCTCGGCCAGCCAGTGCTCTGGCGCGGGCCAGGTGTCCACGGACCAGCGACGGCCCACCAGGACCTCCTGATGCGCCAGCCACCGTGCGTGCGGGTGATGGCGTGAGAACCCGCGCGGCACGGTGCGGAGTCGCTTGCCCTCGACCACCAGACCGGCGGCTTCGACGCAGCGCGCAGCCTCGTCGAGGCGATCCCCCGCAGGGCTGTCCACGGCCTGTCGGAAGGTGTGGAGCTGGTCCTTGGCGAGGTCGTGGTAGCCGCAGCCCGCGTACAGGCCAACAGGGTCGATCTGCAGGTACAGGCCGCTGGCGGTACCTGGGCGATCGACGATCACGCCGTAGCAGGTGGTCTTCAGTGGCGGGCGGTTCTTGTGGAAGCGCACGCTCTGGAACTGCCGGAACCGCTGGGCTCGTCCCCCCAACGCCGCGCCCATGCTCGCGAGGGCCCGGTCGAGAGGCGTCGACACGGCTGCATCGAAGGCCTTCCGATTCGCACGAAACCAGTCCCGGTCGTTGTGAGCGGCCAGTCGACCCATGAACGCGGCGGCGTCGGGAGTGGGGAGTCGCGCGAGGGGAATGTGTTGGCGGGCGCCCACCGCGAGCACTGACCGAGGACCACGGCCGAGCAACGTCGGAAGATCGGCGCTGACCTGCGCCATGACGCCGTCGGCGAGATCCTGATGGAACCCGACCAGCATCTCGATCACGGGCTTTGGAAGACCTGTCCGGGCGAGCCGGTCAGCGAACGCCGAGGGCGACATCGGCGCATAGCGCACATCGTGGTCGAGGAGGGTGGACCACACCATGGCCAACGCCACGCCATCCAGCGCGTGGGGCCCGGTGAGGTGCCATGCCCGCGGGGCTGCGTCGAGCGTCGCCAGCCGTGCCAGAGCCTCGCCCACGTCGGTGGCATCTACGAACGCGGCGCGACCCTCGCCCATGGGGAGGGTGACCTCGCCTTGCTGCGCGTCCGCCGCGGCCGATGCATCGAACAACCCTTGAGCGAAGGTGGTCGGCCGGGCGATGTGCCACAGGTCGCGTGCTTGCACCGCCGCTTCCACCGCCTGCATGGGATGGGGCCGCTCCTCGATGCCGTGGGCCGACAGCAGCACGACGCGGGAAACCCGCTCAGCCCGCTGGACGAGCGCGAGGATCGGCGCCGGATCGAAGTGGTCGGTCGGCACGATCAGCACGAGGTGACCGACGCCGTCGAGGGCGGGATCCCAGGTCGCCGGAGCGGTGAGATCGAGCGGCACCACCTCTGCTTCGGGGTGTCGAGCGCGTCCTGCGACTAGGTTTCGAGCGCCAGCCCGCACCGGGACCTCGAGACGGACCAAGGCGTCGACAGCGGCGGAGCCCACGCGGCCGTTGGCCGCGGTCACGAGAACCATGCGATACCTCCTTGTGAGACAGTTCGTCTCCCACTTGTGAGACAAGTAGTTCCACAGATGGGGATTGCCTAGTCCTGGGAGGGATCGTGAAGGAAGATCCTCGCTTTCAACGTACGCGAGACGCGGTGCGCCGCGCAGTTCAGGGCCTGGTGGTGGAGCATGGGCTCACGGCCGTGACCCACGCTCGGGTGGCGGAGCGGGCGGGTGTGGGGCGGGCCACGATGTACCGGCATTGGTCCGACAGGAGGGCGTTGTTGCAGGATGGCTTGGGTCATGCTCGGTTTGCGCCTCCTCCGCGGTCAGGTCGGTGGCGTGACGACGTGTTGGCGCTGCTCGCGGCGCTTCGCGACGCCATGGTCCACGGTCCGCTTCGCGCGGTGTTGGCGGCGTTGCTGGCCGATGCGCTGCACGACGGCGCCACCGCGGATCTGCTGGATGCGTTGCTTGCCGAGGGGCACGACGCCTTGTCGGACGTCTTGGCCGACGCGGTCTCACGGGGAGACCTCCCTGCGCTCCCGATCGATGACACCGTGCGGTTGCTGGGGGGTGTGGTGTTCTACGGCGCCTTCGTTCGTCGGGAAGCGCTGCCGGACGAAGCCTTGCGGGCGGCAGTGGATCGAATCCTGCCGCCACCTTGAGGCCGTTGGTGTGTTGGCCAAGCTCCCCGCCGCCCGCGCCTCCTCCATCGCGCGACGGACCACCGCTGTGCCGATCCCACGCCGTTGATGCGACGGCCGGGTCTTCGTATCGAGCAGGAACGCGTGCTCAGCGCCATCCCAGGCCACGTTCACGAAGCCCACGAGCGTGCCGTCCGGCATGCTGCCACCATACGACCCGCTGGCCTCGAAGAGGCGACCGCTCTCCCTACGTCGACAGCCTCGGCAGGCCGTGGGCCCTCGCCCATGGCATCGGCGACTGACGATATGCAAAAGCGTTGACCAATTGGTGGTGACCAACAGGTTCGGGCGCCGCACATGTAGGTAAGAACGGTGTCCAACGCCGGCTCACCAGCTACCGCGCTGGGTGTGACGAATGCTCTG
>JAHQVJ010000197.1 GCA_019634415.1 Myxococcales bacterium | reverse complement strand
TCGCCAGCAACTCGGCCTGCTGAGCCACCGCCATGGCCACCACGGCCAGGCCCGCGAACGCCGCCACGTCGGCCTCGGCCGCGATCTCGCCCTTCGCCTGCAGCAGGGCGAAGATCTCCGCGAAGAAGGCGTCGTCGTCGGCGCGCGCCTCGTCGAGGGCACCGGGAGGCAGCCCGCGCATCAGCCAGGCCGCCTCGTCCGGATCCGCCAGCAGCGCGAGCGCCGGATCGTTGAAGGCGTCGTCGAACAGCACGCCGAGCACGGCCGACAGCGCCCCCTCGCTGCGATCGGCGGCCTGCCGCAGCGCCGCTCGCTGGCTCGCCTCGGCTTGCAGCAGCATCTCGATGGCGAGCGCCTCCTTGCTCTCGAAGAACAGGTAGAACGCACCCTTCGAGATCCCCGCCTCGCGACAGAGCTGCGCCACGGGCGTGCGGCGCAGCCCCGCCGTCTGCACGGCGGCCTGGCCTGCGCGCAGCAGAGCATCGCGGATGTGGACCCGCTCGTCGTCGGTGAAGGCTCGGGGCACGGCCGACGCTAACGCTACAGCTGCGCCGTGACGATCCCAGCCACCTCGGCCCGTGCGTCCAGCCGCACCAGCACGGCGTGCAGTCCCGCCAGCGCTCGCTGCAGCCACAGCCACGACGGCGGAAACGACAGGTGCCGGGCGTTGCCGGACATGCGCTGGAACTGGGCCATGCCTTGCGTCCACCACGTCCGCTCGAAGTGGAACGCGTCGGTGCAGTACGGCGCCAGCAGGAACGACAGCATCCGCCACAGCTCGTCGGCGTCGATGCGATCGGGACGCGGCACCAGCCCGTTGGCCTGCGCCACCTGCACGATCTCGTCGCGACGCCCCTGCACCACCACGCGCACCAGCTCGCGGAAGGAGGCGACCTCGCCCGCGGTGAACTCCTTGACCGCTCCGAAGTCCATCACCGCCACCTGGCCGTCGGCCCCGAACAGGAAGTTGCCGGGGTGCGGATCGGCGTGGAGCCGGTGGTGGCGAAGCAGCGTGGTCCACAGCAGCTGCGTGAGGGTCTGGGCAACGGCGGCGCGCCGCTCGGGGGAGCTGGACCGAACGGCCTCGAAGGCTTCACCCTCGAGCCACGGCGTGGTGAGCACCTCGGCAGCACAGTGCGAGGCGATGGGCGCGCCGATCACGATGCGCTCGCTCGAGATGTGGTCACAGAACCACTGCTGGCGCTCGGCCTCCAGCCGATAGTCGCACTCCTCCACCAGACGCGCCTCGAGCTCGGCCACGATGGCCGCGCCGTCCACCGCGGCCGCCATGGACACGAGCGACGCCACGGCGCGTAGCGCACGCGTGTCGGCGAGCAGGGTGTCGCGGATCCCCGGGTACTGCACCTTCACGGCCACGGGCTGCCCGTCGAGCACGCCGCGGTGCACCTGGCCGATGCTGGCGGCGGAGTGGGCGACGGGATCCAGCTCGTCGAAGAGCGTCTCCACGGAGGCGCCCAGCGCGTCCTCCACCACGGGTCGAAGCGCCTCGAAGGGCAGCGGCTGCACCCCGCGCTGCAGCCGCGCGAGCCGGCGCTGCGTCTCCTCCGGGAGGCCCACCTCCATGTAGGAGAGGATCTGCCCGACCTTCATGGCCATGCCCTTGAGGTGATCGAGCTCGGCGAGGAGCGCATCTCCGAGGGCCGCGTCGTCGAGGGGCGAGCTGCGGACGAGCCGCTTGGCTCCGGCTCGACCGAGGGACGCCGCAGCCCGACCGATCCCGAGGGCGCGGCGAGCGAAGCGAGTGGGCAGCTGGGTCGGCACGGCATCTCCAGTGTGACCATATAGGTTTATCCGGTCACACAGAAATATGCTTCCCCGGGGCCTAGCTGCTCCGAACGGTCACGGCCGGGCTCGCAGCGGCCGGAACAACAGGTACAGGTAGAAGGGCACCTCCCCCACCGTGGCCACCAGCCCGAGTACCGCGTCGAGGCCTGCAGGCATCTGCCCGAGCAACAGGGGCGCCCCACCCATCACCAGGTACGCGCCTCCCGCTGCCGCCATCAGGCCGCCGAGCCAGCGCGGCACGAGCCCCGAGCGACCGATCATCGCACCCAGCACCACACAGTGCATTCCGAACACCATCTGCCACGCCCCCGTGCCGCTCTGGCGCAGATCGAGCAGCGCAGCCCCGCCTGCCAGGTGACCTCCCGGCTCCTGCGAGGACAACCACGCCACGGCAGCGAACCCCGCCACGGCGGTGACGGCCTGAAGCACCGTCATCGCAAGACGCGAGCCAGCCACCAACAGGGCCCCCTCGCGGTGCGTGTCGCGGAACAGCGCGAGCAGCGCCACGGTCATCACAAGCTCGATGGCCACGATCCCCAGCTCCCCGAGCATGCCCACCCGAGCCAGCGTCGCGTGCTCGGCGAGCAGTGCGGCCGTGGCGGCCACGTCGCCAGGGACGGTCGTCATGGACGGCACGACCACCAAGCTCACCGGCCCGAGCGCCACGAGCCCCACCGTGCACCAGGCCGCCAGACGCGCAGCCGCGCGGCGAGAGAGAGAGCCCATGTCCACCTCCGAGTGATGCAGGCTCGTATGGGTGCCCGAATCAGCCGGCTCTCCCCAGGGATGTGGCATCCTCATTCAGATCTGAATGAGAGCAACGCATGGGCACCGATTTCGACTGGAACCGCGCTCGCGCGCTGCTCGCCACCATCGACGGGTGCTCCCTGACCGCGGCAGCGCACCGCCTGGGCTCCTCCCAGCCCACGGTGGGTCGTGCGATCACGGCGCTGGAGCAAGAGCTCGGGGTCGTGCTGTTCGATCGGGTGGGGAACCAGCTCCATCCCACGCCGGTCGCCCTCGAGCTGGCGGGGCACATCCGCGCCATGGAGGCGGCCGCCCACCAGGTGTCGCTGACGGCGTCGGGGGCGTCCCGAGCCCTGACGGGCACGGTCTCCATCTCTGCGAGCGAGGGGATCGCGGTGTTCCTGCTCCCCGAGATCCTCCGCTCCCTACGTGCAGCCCATCCCGGCATCGAGCTGCGGCTCGTGGTCACCAACCAGGCCAGCGATCTATCCAGGCGACAAGCCGACATCGCGGTACGCAACTTCCAGCCTCGCACCCCCGACCTGCTGGCCCGCAAGGTGCGCGACGCGACGGCCGGCTTCTACGCCAGCCCCGAGTATCTGGACCGATGGGGTCCAGCGTCAGGGCCCGACGATCTGGCCCGCGCCGACTTCATCGCCTTCGAGCCAATGGACGAGTACCTCGCTGGCCTGCACACCCTGGGCATGCCCGTCCGCAGGGAGCAGTTCACGGTCGTCTGCGCCAACCACATGGCCCAGTGGGCGCTCGTGCAGGCCGGGCTCGGCATCGCCATGCTGATGGAAGAGATCGTGGCGCCACCATCCAGGTTGCTCCGCGTGCCCCACACGCCGCTGGTGCCGGTGCCGATGTGGCTGATCTGCCGCCGAGAGCTGCACAAGAGCCGGCGGGTGCGGGTGGTGTTCGACGCCTTGGCGACGGGTCTCGCGGTCACGACGACGAGGCCCGCTGCCAAGCCCATCTGAGGCTCAGTTGCCGTCGACCAGCAGCTCCAAGACCTCGCGCACCGAGCGCACCCCCACCACGTTCATGCCCTCGGGAGCATCTTTCGCGACCCGCGCCGGCGCCACCACGCGGGAGAAGCCGTGACGAGATGCCTCCTTGAGGCGCGGCAGCGCATGCGTGGTGGCCCGCACCTCCCCCACCAGACCCACCTCTCCGAACAGCGCCATGTCCGACGGGACCGTGCGATCCATCCGCGAGCTGGCGATCGCCGCGAGCATGCCCAGGTCGGCTGCGGGCTCCACGAGGCGCACGCCCCCCGCAGCGTTCACGAACACGTCGCGATCGTGCATGGACAGCCCCGCCTTCTGGAGCACCGCACACAGCATGAGCACCCGCGACCGATCCACGCCCACGCAGGTACGCGCCGGGATCTGGGGCCCGGGATGCCCCACCAAGGCCTGCACCTCGGCGAGCAACGCTCGGCTGCCCTCCATCGCGCAGGTCACTGCGGTCCCCGAGGCGCCCCGCGCCCGCTCCTCGAGCAGCCGGGCGCTCGCGTCGGGTACCTCGCGCAGCCCCCCGTCGGTCATCTCGAACATGCCCAGCTCGCCCACGGCCCCGAAGCGGTTCTTCGTGGCCCGCAGCACCCGCAGCCCACTGCTGGGATCGCCCTCGAACTGCAGCACGGTGTCGACGAGGTGCTCGAGCACCTTGGGGCCTGCCAGCTCGCCGGTCTTGGTGACGTGGCCCACGAGCAGGATGGCCACCCCCGTGCCCTTCGCGAGCAGCATGCAGCGGTGCGCCACCTCCCGCACCTGGGCCACCGACCCGGGCACGGAGCCGATCTCCGACGACGTGACGGTCTGCACGCTGTCGATCACCGCCACGCGGGGCTGCTCGGCGCGCACCGCCGCCTCGATGCGGCCGAAGTCGGTCTCGGCGGCGAGCCAAAGCGAGTCGCCCTGCACCCCCAGGCGCTCCGCCCGCATACGCACCTGCTGCAGCGACTCCTCACCGCTGGCGTACATGACCGGCACGCCCTTGCGCGAGAACCCATCGAGGGCGGCCAGCAGGAGCGTGGACTTGCCCACGCCGGGATCGCCCCCGATCAGCACCAGAGAACCCGCCACCAGCCCGCCACCGAGCACGTTGTCGAGCTCCTGGATGCCGGTGCGAACCCGAACCTCGCCCCCGCTCCCCATGGGGACGTCCGCGAGCCGAACGGCGGCGGCTGGCGTGACCTTGCGCGCCCCCGTGGCGCCTTCCGCCACCTGCTCCTCGAGGGTGTTCCACGCGCCGCAGTCGGGGCACTTCCCCATCCACTTGGCCGAGATCCCCTCGCACTCCTTGCATCGGAACTGCCGCTTCGCCTTGGCCATCG
Organism: Myxococcales bacterium; assembly: GCA_019634415.1. GTDB lineage: Bacteria > Myxococcota_A > UBA796 > UBA796 > DRPG01. Next base: position 6,586 of record JAHQVJ010000197.1, on the reverse strand, counting down.
GCACCATCCCCCGGAGACGCTGTCACGTAATGAGGGAAGCAGCCAACGAGAGTCCTCCACGGTCGACGCGACCGCCCTCGGTGGCACGTGGCGTCCCGACGTCTCCGACACGAGGGCACCATCACTAGTGAAATTGGGTGAATTAGACAATATCTAGACCACCGAGAGATCGGAAATCGACAACAAATTCGCATAATAATCTTGATAAGACCGTTGATACGTTCTACTAAACGAGGAAGACCTCCGACATCGATAGTTCCTGAAGAGCAAAAATCGGCGAGATGGATCAGTGGTGGGGGAACAACGCTCTGGCGCCAATGGGGGCTCATGGTCCTGCCCGTTCTGCTGTCTTGCAGGTCCGAACCGAAGCGGCGAGGGCAGCCTACCGGGTGCCCGTGAGATGCAGATCCGTGACGAGCTGCAGGCCGAGCTGTTGCCTGGCGAGTTCGTCAAGCGGATCGAGGTGCCGCCCCTCAACACGGTCCCGCCACACCGGTGGGCCATCGCACTTCCGTGGGGGGCCATTGCCCCCACGGATCCGAAACACACCGAGCTAGCCTCGGGCTGGCGGAGGTTCACATGATCTGGTTCATCACAGCTGTCCTCGCGCAACCCACTGGACAGACAGCGGCTACCGGCGACACCTCCGCTGGCTTCGTGCGCACCGAGCTTCACGACAGAATCGAAGGTTCTCACCTGGTCGTCCGAGCACGGGTCGACACGTCCGCGGGCGTGACCCTTCAGGGCGGCGCCCGGCGGTGGGTCCAAGATCTCGAAGTCCTGGAGATCTACCGTCAGAACCATAGCCGAACGTCGCTCAACGTGGGCGACACCATCGTGTTCTTCGACCGCTACGACGACAGCATCCCGAACACGTGCTCGTCTACCTGCGGCCCGCGGCTGCCCGTGGGAGGCGAAGCGGTCTACTTCCTCGACGAGGCGTTCTACGTCGATACCGCCGGCACGACGCAGCTGACCTGGAGTCTCCACAGCCATCCGTGGGTGAGCGGGTACCTCAACGTCACGTCGGCTTCCTACTTGCTGTCTGTGATCACCTCCGTGGACTACGGCGGCACGACAGGCAAGGTCGCCGGCCAGGCCACGTCAGGATGGACGCTGGTACGCAACACCGTGGACTCATTCGAGTGGATCCACGACCCTATGGATCCGAACTCCACGTCTCACGAGACGATCCGGATCGATCCGACTGCGGCGGAAGGCGCGATGTCGTGGACGGACTTCCTCAGCCGAGTCAGCACGGCAGCGGGGCAGCTGTGATCTCGATCCTTGCTGCAACGGCGTGGGCGGCGCCGTCGCTGTACGCGCGGTTCCCCGAGGGCCATCCCATGTCCTGCGTGAACAACGCCGGCCAGCGGGTGGCCCGCGTCGTCGACACTCGGGCGCCCGCCACCGCCGGAGAGCCGCGCGAGATCTGGTACGCAATCTCGGACGACGTGCCTCTGCACCTGCATGCCGACATTGATGCGGGCGTGCTGCAGTCTTGCAGGTCCGAACCAGATGCGGAACCCGGGCTGGCTCCCGCAGCAGCGAGCCGATGCGGATGTCTCGGCGTGCACCGTCGCGCCGTGAGAGGCTGGTCAGATCGACTGCGAGGAATAGCACCGCAGGTCATCGCGGAGGCGAATGGCCAGACCACTGAGTTGGGTGGTCACGGATGCATCCTCTTGTTCGTGCCCATGCCTCGAGAATCGAGAGCAAATTTCAATCACGAGTATTGCGGATTCGCCACCGCGTTTTCTGGGTCCAGGGCACAGCCGTGCCCGACCCTTCCATCCGCGTCCGCCACACCCCCTGGTGACGCTCGACCAAGAGGAGCGTTCCATGATCTGGCTGGTCACGACAGCACTTGCCCAAACCACAGGTCAAACGGCATCGACCGCGACGACTGCTGACACCTCCGTCGGTTTCGTCCGTACTGCGCTGCACGACAAGCTTGAAGCCTGCCACCTGGTGGTCCACGCCGAAGTGGCCACGTCTGTCGGCGTGACCCTGCTCGGGGGCAAACGCCGGTGGGTGCAGACGCTCGAGGTTCTCGAGGTCCTGCACGAGAACCACAGCCGCACGGCGCTGTCCGCCGGCGACGCTCTCCCGTTCTTCAGCCTCTACGACGACTCCGTGCCAGACACAGTCGCACTAGGACACGGGACGGCTGCACGGCTCGCCGTGGGCGAGGAAGCAGTCTACTTCCTCGTGGAGGCGACCTACACGGACACCCTGAGCGCCTCACACGACGTCTGGTCCGCCCACCGTGTAATCGTGGACCCGCACGCGCTGGAATCGTCCGCAGAGGACTCCGTGGTGGCCGCTGTCGACTACGGCGGAACGACCGGCAAAATCGCGGGCAGGCCGCCGGCAGGCAGGGCGATCCTGCATCGCAGCGCAGACACGTACTTGTGGATCACGGCACCGTTCGACCCGATCACGGACTGGGCCTCGCTGCGAATCCACGCGGATACCGCCGCCGACGACGGGATGCCTTGGTCCTCCTTCCTGACGCGCGTCCGCGCGGCGGCGGGGCAGCAATGAGCTGGCTTCTCGTGAGCACAACTCTTGCGGCACCCTTCGAGTATGCCGACTGGAAGCTGACGGGGACCCCGCGGGCCTGCTTCGACAACGCCGCCGTCGGCAATCAGGGAGGCGTCGAGCTGTGGCCTGTGTCCATCGAGTCGCGTGATCCCGCTGTTGCCGGCGAGCCCCGGGAGATCTGGTACGCCATCTCGGACCAGATGCCGTCCGATGCCGCTGCCGACGTGCGGGTCGCCGCTCTGCAGTGGTCGAACGAGTTAGGCTCGGCCGTCCACGAGGGCGTCGATATGCGGCTTGTGGAGAAGCCCTGGGATCCCACCGTGATGGGCATGTGCGAGCTCAATGAGGCACGGGGCTTCGAGAACTACGCGGATCTCCTCTTCTTCTGGTACACGCCCGGCACCCAGTTCGCCTGCCAGGGCGAGACCGCTGTGGTGGACGTGATCCGGCAGCTCGACTGGACCAACCGGATCGCCACGACGACGTCTGGAGCCCTGGAGATCGACACCGTCGCGGAGACGTGCTTCGCGAGAAACATTGGAATCGTCCTCAACGCCAACGAGCTTTGGACCACTGGCGGCGAGGGGCTGCCCCAGTACACGGTCACCGGCACGCACGCCTCGGTGCAGCACGCCGTTGCCCACGAACTAGGCCATGCGATCCTCGGCATCCGGCACCTGACGGACGACACCGTGGACCCTGCCTCAGGGGCCACAATCGTCGGCTCGCGGACGCGGTACGAAGGGCTGCTCGCCCTTGCCGCCTTCGCGAACGACACACGGGATACCTGCCCCGACGTCGATGTCCAGGACCCTGAGTACAAGCGGATGGCTCTGATGTTCGGGGGCTACCCGGCGGGTGGCGACCCCGGTGGCACCGGGTCCGAGGACAAGTCCAGCGGGTCCACGAAGCTTGACCCGCACCTGTTCTCGTGCTTGCAAGAGGAGTACGCCGACGACGCTGGTGCAGCCTTCACCAACTACATGCTGTACCGCTGGAAGCCCATGGGCACCCCTCCCGGCGCGCTCGAGCCCGAGGAGGCGTGGAACTCCGTCGCCACCACGACGTACCAGCGCTGGATTGCCGACGCGAATCTGATCGTGACGGCCGAGGGGAGCAACCTCGAACCGATCGTGGCTGCGAAGGTCTCGGATGTGCCAGGTGACACCGACGTCAAGGTCCGCTGGTACCTCACTGGCGGTGGGAAGGAGTGCCGACAGGGCTACCCGCTCATGCACCCTGACCGGGACGCCCTCACCAATGTGGGCGAGACCGAGCTGACATTGGGGACCAAGCTACGCCGCTTCGGCGTCGTCCCTGACGACTTCGCAACGTGCGGGGTCCCTCCGGGCAAATACATTCTGTGCGCCGTCATCGATCCGGACTGCGAGGTCCTCGAATCCGACGAGACCGACAACGAGGTGTACTCCGAAGCCCGCTTCCTGGTGGAGGCGTCCGGCAGCGAGTGCGTGATCACGTCCGGCTACCAAGGGCCCATGCTCGATGTCGCTGCCGGCGAGAACTGCGGGATCGCGTATGCGTCCGCGGACAATCCGCTGTGGGACACCTCCGACGACGCGCAAGACTGCATCGCCGACAACACGCCTCCGGAATGCGACACCAGCATAGCGCCCTACAGTATGGCCGACGTCGGAACGCTCGAGGGCTACACCGAAGGCAGACCGCACCAGTACCAGAGCACGACACTCGCCAACATCACCAACGGCGACGGTGCTGCTGACGCGGTCGTCGAGTTCACGGCGCCCGCGGCCGATGACTACGTGTTCGACACCCACGGCTCGAACTTCGACGCGGGCCTTTGGGTCACCTCGGCATTGACCGGGGGCACCGAAACGGACATCGCCGCTGCGGGCCGTGACCGTGGCATCGTCGGTGCCCAGCTCGTGCTGAACCTCGCGCAAGACGAGGTCGTCTACCTCGTGGTCGATGGAGACCCACGCGGCGCCTACAACGCCCCGTTTCGCTCCGCGGGCGACTTCGATCTGAACGTGGCCGAGCTCCAGACGACAGAAGGGAACTGCAACGACGGCCGCGATCTCGACGACGACGGACTCATCGACTGCGCCGACGGGGATTGCTGGCTCGATGCGTGGTGCGTCGAGACCTGCGACAACGGCTACGACGACAACGGCGATGGCCGCATCGACTGCGTCGACCCTATCTGCGGGTCCGATCCAGGCTGCGTGTCGTCGTGCCCTGCCTACGCGCCTGCGTCCGCGGCGTCGGTCACCATCAACGGGACCACCGCGGGCGAGATCGACAGCTACCAGGGCTCCTGCAGCTTCGACTACGGCAACTCCGAGACGACGATCGAGTTCACCGCACCGCTGTGGGCCACCTACGTGTTCGACACGGTGGGTACGACACCCGGATCGGTCGGAGACCTGTACCTGCTCGACGGGTGCACCGGAGCCGAGCTGGAGTGCGGCGGGCAGCTATCGACGTCGGTGGATGGCTCGTGGCGCCAGATCACGCGCACCCTGCAGACCGGCGAGACGGTGGTGCTCGTGGTCGACGACGTGGTGAACGACACCTTCACCGTCAACATCGACATCTCAGGCAACACCGAAACCGAGTGCACTGACGGCCGCGACATCGACGACGACGGCTATGCCGACTGCCTCGACGACGACTGCGCCACCGATCCGGCGTGCATCGAGATCTGCGACGATGACGTCGACAACGACCTGGACGGCGACTTCGACTGCTGGGACTCCGACTGCTCGGCCGACGCCGCGTGCTGGGAAGACTGCGCGGACGGCATCGACAACGACGGCGACACGCTGATCGACTGCGACGACGTGGACTCGTGCTCGACCCAGCAGCCCTGCGATCCGTTCGAGGCGCACCTCACGATGACGGCCGTGCCGGCACACGTCAGCGATTTGCACGGCCAGACCGACGACTACACCTGCTCGTGCGTGACCACGGCCGGCTTCAACGACCTGGCTGTAGAGTTCACCGCACCCGCGGACGGCACGTACCTCTTCGATCTGGTCGACCAGGACGCACCGCCTCTCCCTCACCTGCAGCGACGGCCGGCGATCTGCCTCCTCGACGACCTCGGCGGGACCGAGCACACCTGCTCGAAGGTCGGCGGAGGCCATGGCTCGCAGACGACGCTGGCCATGACCGCCGGCCAGGTCGTCGCCATCGTGGCAGATGCGAACAGCGCCGACGACGAGGGAGCGGTGCAGCTCAACATCACACAGCTCGAGCTGAACGAGTCGGACTGCGACGACCTTCGAGACGGAGACGCCGATGGGGCCGCCGACTGCTCGGATCCGGGCTCGTGCAGCGACGACAACGTGTGCAACGAGACGATCTGCAACAACGGCATCGACGACGACAACGACCAGATGACCGACTGCGTGGATCCCAGCTGCTTGGTGCCGGGGACCGGCTGCGAGGTGTGCGACGACGGCGCCGACAACGACGGAGACGGAAGCACCGACTGCGACGACCTCGACTGCCGCCTGAACGTCGCCTGCTACGAGACCCAGTGCAGCGACGGGATCGACAACGACAACGACGGTGCCACCGACTGCTGCGATGCGAACTGCGGTAGCTACATCGGCTGCATCCTCTTCCCGCCGGCGCCGGGAACCTGCTGATGCCGCCGCCGATCCACGCTCGCTGATACGTACGGTCTCCGCATGGAGGCTCTTGTGGCGACGACCGTGCTCAGATGGGGACAGTCCGCCTACGAGACAGATCTGGACCTGCAGCGCGAGCAGCAGGCCGCCACCGCCCTCGGGCTCGGGTGGCGAGCCGCCCCCGAGTCGCCCGACGCCCCCGATCTCCAGGGCGTAGGAGCCTTGGTGGTCACCAGCCGCGTGCGCGTGAACGCCGAGGTGCTCGCTCGCTTCGAGGGCTCGCTGGTGCTCACCACCTCGAGATCGATGTGGTCCGTTCCCGAGGTGGTGGAGCAGGCACTGCACGACCTGATGGGTCTCATGCGGCGCCGCCCCGCCCTGCATCGGGCCGCCAGCGGGGACGTGTGGGCGCGTGCCGCCCT
>JAHQVJ010000196.1 GCA_019634415.1 Myxococcales bacterium | reverse complement strand
TGGGCCCAGCCGTTGTCGGGTCGCGCACCCACGGCCTGCTTGGCCAGTCGCACGGCGTCGGTGGGCCGGTTCGAGAACAGCAGCCCGTTCACCGTGGCCACCACCTGGTCCTGGTCCACCAGATCGCCCGGATCCATGCCCTCGAGCAGCGCCCAGGCGTCGTCGTGCTCGCCGAGGTGCCGCAGCAGCCGGGCCAGCAGCACGCGTGCCTCGGCGGCGTCCTCTGTGGTGCCGTAGGCCTCGTCGTCGAGGAAGGTGGTCAGCTCCAGCACGGACGCCTCGTCGTCGCCCTGGCCGAGCAGCAGCTTGGCTCGTTCGAGGCCGCGTTCGGGGGCCTCGCCGTGGGTGGCGATCTCCTGCTCGTAGAGCACGCGGTGCCCGTTGATCAGCCGCGCGGGGCGGCGGGACTTGCGCAGCGCCATCTTGCCGCGGCCGTAGTCGAACCACACTCTGTGAGCGGCCATGTACTCGTGGCCGATGAGCGCACGCATGCCTCCGCTGCCGCAGGTCGGTGTGCGCGTGTTCTCGTAGGACATCCACCGCGCGGGCAGGCTCACGTCGACCTCGGTACCGCCGAGTCTCACGGAGTGCAGCGGGATCCGGCGCGTCATCTCGAGGAACCGGAAGGGCGGCAGCGTCTCCGATGCGCCGATGCCCTTCACCGTCTCCAGGCCCTGGGTGTAGTCGTCTTTGAAGGGCAGCCCGGTGGCGGCACACAGCGTGAGCTGGCTGGCGCCGGTGTCCACCTGGGCCACCAGCGTCTCCACCTTTCCCCCGTCTCCCGAGGTGCGGACCTCGATGGGGGTGTAGACGTGCGCTCCGTCGAAGAACATCTCGGCGGCGCCGCGGGGCACCGACGTGGTGCCCGGCGCGTGCAGCACCATCAGATCGGCAGGGTAGTCCAGCTCCAGGATGAAGCGACTCCACACGTTGTTGCCCAGCAGGCCGTCCACGGGCATGAAGCCCAGTCGGTCCTGGAAGCCGGGCACGCCGACGGCCACGTCGATGTCGTTGACCTCCATCTGCCCGATGGTGAGGGACGGGAGCCGTCCGAAGCCCACGCGGGCCGTGCCGGACAGACCCCACACCTCGCCCTCCTTCATGTCCAGCAGCTCCAGACGGTCTGCGGTGGACTGCGACAGCACGGAGATGTCGGCGCCAGTGTCGATGAGGAACACGCCGACCGAGCCGTCGGGCAGGGTGCCCTGCACGAAGATGCGCGAGGCCCCCTCTGCGGGGCGGAGCAGATCCACCTCGCTTCGCTCGGGGCCTCGGAAGGCTCGCGGCGGGGGGGCCTTGGGCTTGGCGGCAGCGTCGACGAAGAGGAACAGAGAACCGATGATCATGGTCTTCCACGGGCCATGGACGTAGGAGCCGTAACCACGGACCGTCCTCGGGGTTGCCGGCCCGCGTGCCCCACCGCGTAGGGTAGTGTGAAGGTCGTGCTGCCGCGTGCGCGGTTGTGTCACCGTTCGTGTCGAGGTCTGCCGTGCTCCTTGCCATCGACATCGGCAACACCAACACGTTGATGGGACTGCTCGACGGCGACACCATTGCGCAGACCTGGCGCGTGTCCACCGCTCCGCGGACCACCGACGAGCTGGGAGGCTTGGTCCTGCAGCTGCTGGCCCATCGAGGGGTGCAGGCCGACTCCGTCACGGGAGCCATCTGCAGCTCGGTGGTGCCGAGCATGGTCTACACCGTCGAGAAGGCACTCTCGCGCTACCTGGAGGTGGACTGCCTGTTCGTGGGTCGCGGGGTGAAGACGGGCATGCCCATCCGCATGGACAACCCGCGCGAGGTGGGTGCGGATCGCATCGTCAATGCCGTGGCGGCGATCGATCGCTGGGGCGGCCCGGTGATCGTGGTGGACTTGGGCACGGCCACCACCTTCGACTGCGTGAACGCACAGCACGAGTACGTGGGCGGGGTGATCGCACCAGGCCTGCGGATCAGCGAGGAGGCGCTGTTCGACCGCACGGCGCAGCTGCCACGGGTGGAGCTCCAGCAACCCACCAGCGTGATCGGCCGCAACACCATCCATGCGATGCAGTCGGGCTTGTTCTACGGCTACGTGGGGCTGGTGGACGCCGTGGTGCACCGCATTCGCGAGGAGCTACACGCCGAGGCGCGCGTGGTGGCCACGGGCGGCTATGCCACGCTGCTGGCGTCCGCCTCGGAGTGCATCGAAGAGGTGGACATGCACCTGACGCTGAGCGGACTCGGTGTGCTGTACGCGAAGAACCGGTAGCGGTCAGTGGTCAGAGGAAGCGCTCCATGTAGGCGCCAAACCGCTCGCGCACCGCAGGGGCGTCCACGAGCTGCTCGGCCGAGTAGCGATGTCGGCCGTAGCGTCGTCGCGGATCGTCCTGCAGGACGCGGCGTAGGCACCGTTCGACACCCTCGTCGTGGCGCACCCCCGCCCATCGGTGGATCCTGCGCACGACCCCCGCCGGGTCTGCGACCAGGTCCTCGTAGCGCACGTCCATGACGCGCTCTCGATCAGTGCGATGGGCGGACGCCACCGCACGATGGGCAGCCGCCGCCAGCGCGCTCTCGTTGATGGAGGCGATGCGGTCATGGGCCAGATGGCTCGACATCAGTCCCTGAGCCGTGGCGAACAGGCTGTGGTTGGACGCGAGCACCTGGACCGGATCTCGATGCAGTCGCACCACCCGTGCTTCGGGTAGGACCGACAGCGCCTCCTCCATCCTCAGGAAGTGACCTGGCGACTTCAGGACCCAGTGAGTCCCCGGCAGCGGGTGCTGCACCAGCTGCAGGTGCTCCCGAAAGGTGCGATACGCCGGGGTCACCGACTGTCGGGCGAACCACTCTGCGTAGTCGTACACCGGCCACACCGCCCACCACTGCAGAGCCATGAAGGTGCTCATCATGAAGTAGGCGCACTCCACGGGGTGGTCGACGCCCACGGGATGCTTGGCCATCATGGCGGGCTGCAGCGTGCGCACGCCCAGCGCCGTCCACCACGCACCGCGACGACGTCCTCGCGAGCCTCCGGCCACCCACTCCGCTCGATCCGGAGCCGGCGTGGGGCGCAGACCCAGCCATAGCGGAATGGACAGGGCATCCGGGTGCGACGCCAACAGCCGCTGCAGCAGCGACGAGCCCGTCCTCGGCATGGCCGCAATGAGCAGGGGACGCCTCACAGGACGCTCCATGGCCGCGCCACACAGCTTGCGCGCTTGCACGAAGTGGAGCCGGTTCCGGAGGGATGCATCCACCGCGTTGCGGAGCGTGATTCGGCCCACGGCACTCAAGCGGGCGTCGCCGTCGGCAGCGGCCAGCAACGCGTCGAGGCCGGCGCGAAACGAAGGCTCCCCCCAGTCGGACAGCCCGGTGGTCTGCACGGCACGGTCCATCTGCTCCGTCGCGTGAAGGGGAACGAAGGCGGACAGGGGCTCCAGGGCTGCGAGCAGCGTGCGGACGAGGGGAGATGCTCCCGTGGGGTTCGTGAACGCGGCGCGGATCATGCGGTCCTCCTGACCGGGCCGAAGCAAGTCCCGTGCCCGTGGGCGAACGCCGAAGACCCGGCTCGGCTGTCGCCCACCCGTGACAGGGCGTCGCCGATCGAGGGCACGCCCGTCGAAGAAACCTGGCTTTCGCTTGGCACAGCGGCTGCAACCGCACGCCAACACATCGCACACGGGAGCTTCATGGACCGTCTCATTCGCTGGCTCGTCGGGCTCGCTGCGTTCGGGCGAGCCGCGCTGCGTGCCGACTTCGTGCACGGCCTGATCTCCGCTCAGGATGCGCTGGGTCTGGACGCGTTTCATCGCCTGGGGGTCCGAATGGCCTGCACGGCGTCCGGACGTCGTCTCCTGGAGGAACGACCGTCCCTGCGAGCCACATTGACCCAGGACGTCTTGGAGCGCCTGCCCGTCGGCTCCCTCGGGCGCACGCTGCACCAACATCTCCTGGGCCAGGGTGTGTTGTCGGATATCACCTTGCCCGATTCCCCCTACGCCGAGCACGCGGACGCCAGCTTCGCCAAGATGCGCTGGCGCGAGACCCACGACCTGCGCCACGTGCTGACGGGCTTGGGGGTCGGCGTACCCGACGAGTCCCTCCTGCACGCCTTTCAGCTCGGGCAGCACTTCAACCCGTTCAGCCTGGTGATCGTGTTGTTCGGTCCGCTGTACGGGCATCGCGAGCAGAGCCCACTGGTCACCTGGTCTCGGGTTCCCGAGGCCTATCGCGCGGGGCGAGCAGCGCGTCTGACGGCCGACTATCCCTACGAGGAGCATCTCCATCTGCCGGTGGCGGAGGTTCGACGCCAGCTGGCCATCACGCCCCTGGGCCACCTGTCACAGCGGCCCGTCGTCCGGGGTTCTCCCCGCCGCGGACGCGATCTCGTTCGCGCCACGTTGCCGTACGCCAGCGAGCAACGGGCTCGCACCTGGTGGGAGCTCGCCACGTCGACTGTTCCCTACGCAGCTGGGCTGTTCCTGGCCGTCCTCGGCCCCGGCTGGCCCCTGCAGCTCGTAGGGTCGCTCCTGTTGGCCCTCAGCACCGTGCGGCTCTTCGGATTTCTCCACGACTATGGGCATGGCACCATCCTCGCGGACTCTCGACTCGGTGGATGGCTGGTCGAGGTCATCGGGGTGCTCACGTGCGTGCCGCCCCGCGTCTGGCGTGGCTTCCACAATCGGCACCATCGCACCACGGCCATGGCTCTCCCGGAGGACCCCACGGACCTTCGCGGCGGCGACTTCATCAACCGTGTGGTTCACCGTGACGCGTGGCCGCGATGGAGCCGCGGACGTCGTGCCCTGTACCGTCTGGTCCGCCACCCGATCACGATGGCGTCGGGGTGGCTCACGAGCTTCGTGCTCGGCGCATGCGCGACACAGTTCCTGCGTGACCCCAAGCGAAACGGCGATGCGCTCCTCACCCTTGCAGGGCACTTGACCTGGCTCGTCTGTCTGGGAGCGGCCTTCGGCTGGGACGTGTTCTGGTTCGTGGGTGCGGCCCCCGCCGTGATCGGGGCCGCCATCGGCACCTGGCTCATCTACATCCAGCACAGCTTTCCAGGCGTCCAGTACCAGGAGGGTCCGAGGTGGAACTTCGTCGACGCCGCGCTGAAGGGTACCTCCTTCCTAGACCTCCCGTCGCCGCTCCGATGGCTGACCGCGAATGTCGGGTACCACCACGTCCACCATCTGAACCCCCGAATCCCGTTCTACCGACTCCCAGAGGTGATGGCGGCGTTGCCGGAGCTCCGAGCATGCACGCGCATCACGCTCCGCTGGCGCGACATGTGGGGCTGTCTGCAGGTTCAGGCCTGGGATGCCACCACCCAGCGCGCAGCTCCACTCCCGTCCCTCTCGCAGACCCCGTAGGATCCATGTCGGCATTCAGCGCCCTCCATCGTTCTCGCCGGGCCCTTCGCGCTGGGCTGCACACCTTTCGCTTCCACGACTTCGGCAGCAACCTCGCGTCGCTGCAAGACGGTGTGGACGTGGAGACGTTCGAGCGCCTCGCGGCAGCCTACGCCGACGACCCGCGGTGGCACGTACTGCTGGACCGCCGGCCTCGATTCCAGAAGGAGACCGTGGATCTCGATGCCCTCGCCGACCTTCCCGACGGCACCCTCGGACGCGAGCTGCTCCGGCACTTGGTCGACCACGATCTGCTGGGCGGGGAGAGGCACCCGGTGTGCCCGTACCCAGCGTCCGACGAGGCCGCCTACGCGAAGATCCGCTGGCGCGAGACGCACGACGTGCGCCACGTGCTCACGGGACTCGACACCTCGATCCACGACGAGATCCTCCTCCAGGCCTTTCAGCACGGTCAGTTCTTCAACTGGTTCGCGGTGAGCACTGTGGCCTTCGGTCCCTTCATGGACCCGCGCCGGTGCCTGAGCCCGGGCATGGCCCACAGGTGCTGGCGCGCGTGTCGTGCTGGACGTCGAGCGCTGCCGCTGTTTGTCGTGTTCTGGGAAGACCTGTACGACAGACGGGTCGACGAGCTGCGGCACAAGTTCGGCGTCGAGCGCATCGGACCGCGACCATGACCGGCGCGATGGTGGTGGTGGTGGCTGCTGCGGCGCTCCGCCCCGGCATGTGGCGTGCTCCAGCCTGGCCGGTGCATCTGCTCCGTGGCGAGTCCGTGGTGACCGATGCCGTCTTGCTCGGGATCACGGCCACCATGTGGGGGGCGCGCTTCGCAGGTCTCCTGCTGGTGGGAGGCCTCGTGGGGTGGGGGGTGGTGACGGTGGCGATGATCCTGACGTTGCTCATGGCGAGGCGCCGGCTCCGGTCCGCGGCGGCGCCGTTGCTCGAAGACGCGGTGTGGCTTGCCGGCCTCGCCGTCGCCGGCGTGATCTGGGACGCGTCGATGGTGGGGCCGCTGTTGGCAGGCGCCTTCCTCGGCTCGATGGCGGCGGTGTCGCTGATGGGGGGCCTCTGGATCCTCTGGGGCCGGGGGAATCACTTCACGATCACGGCGCGACCGGATTTCCAGGTGTTCGCCCCCAACCCGGACAACCGCTATGCACTCGGGCGCATACGGGTCGGTGCCGATCGCCATGTGGTGGCGATCGTGCCCGACAACGGCAACCGCTTCACCCATGTGGCGATCTACGACGCGGGCATGGCCTGTGTGCACATGGCCCACTGGGACGAGTTGAAGCACACCATGGCCTCGCGCGGTCACCTGCGTGTTCACGTGGGGCCGCGCGGAGCCGGCCCGACGGACGCAGATCTGAGCATCCTGGTCCCGAGTGGGCGGTATCTGCTCACCGTGCGCAACTACCTGGCCGCCGACCCCGACGACGTGTCCCTACCGCGCTGCGCGACCTGGAACGGCCGGGGCCGTGCCCCGTGGGCGGAGCTGTGATGGCGCTCGTCGCCATGTGGGTGGGTGCGGGGTTCGCGCTGGCCGCCATCGGCCACGTCGCTCTGTTCTCCCTGGCGTACCGCCCGGTCCTGCGGGCTCGTCGGCAGGGACGGTGGGATGCCACGCCGAATCCCCCACAGATGCACGACTTCGCGGAGAACGCCATCGGCGTGGCGCCCGGCTCGGCGTACCTGTACGCGAGCTACGTGCTGAACGACGACGAGGTCCTGGTCCTCGAGGGCTGCGTGCACCCAGAGGCCACCTATGCAGGCCTGACGCTGTACGACGACTACCTGCAAGGGGTCCGCGGCCGGCTCGGCCCGACGCATCTCTCCGACACCGCACTGGGACGTCGATGGCGTGTGATCGTCGCCCGCGAGAACCCAGGGGTCGAGCCGTTCCTGGATTCTTCTGGACAAGCCGCTGGCATCATCGCCTTTCGGCACGCGCCGCGGTCGACGATGGTGCCGCCGACGCTCCGCGTGATGCGGCTCCACGATGTCGAGGCGAAGACCTGAGCCCTCACCGAGGACCGTGTGCTACTGGATCCGGCACCAGCCCACGTCGAAGTCGTTGTCGACGGCGTTGCGGGCGGTCTGGTTGAGATCCATCTGCGTGATCTCCACCTCGAACTGCTCCGGCAAGCGGGTGGCAGCGCGGAACAGCGCGGCGCAACGCTCGTCGTCGTCGATGGTGTTGGTGTCGCACAGGAAGGTGAGGCGACCGAGCAGCAGGTTGCGGTCGATGCTCATGGAGGTGGCATCGGAGGTGTAGGTCACGCCGTACTCGCCGCAGCCGGTGTGGTCGAGCACCGCCCGGCCTTCGATGGTGTGGGTGACGGGGATGTCGATGGCGATGTCGTCCACCTCGTCGGGATCGACCTCCATGTCGTCGATGTCGACCAGGACCTCGGTGACCTCGAGCGGCATGTCCACAGCACTCACACCGGAGGTGGGGCAGCGGCAGTCGAGCCAGTTGAGGCTCTTGCGCAAGGCGCTCGCACCCGGCGGATCGTCGGGCGCCACCTCGTTCTCGTCGGCGGAGCCGTGCACGAAGGTGATGGTGTCGTCCTCACCCTCGATGGTGGCCGTTCCCCACATCGAGAGCTCCTGGTTCAGGAAGCTCACGTTGGCGCCACCGTCGTAGGTGATGCCCTTGCGGATGCCGTCGATGGTCACACCGATCGGCACGCGGCTGTCATCCGCCTGACCGGGGTTCTCGGGGGTGGTGTTGTAGGTGTTCCAGTACAGCGAGTCGGGGAAGGCGCCGGTGGTGTCGAACGCCAGCGTGCCACCCATCTCGCGACCCGAGATCCGGAAGTTGCTGAAGTTGAACAGCAGGATGCCGCTGGGGTGGTTGTTGACGTTGACCGCGCCGTCCATCTGGAAGCTGTCGCAGGTGTCGAACTGGATGTCGAAGCTCCAGCGCGGGAACTGCGGACGCTGCCAGCACTGCAGCACGCTGCGGTACTTGCCACCGCCGTTGGCGTTGTAGAGGTCCTGCACCTTCTCGTCGGACGACAGCACGCCCATCGAGGCGAACAGCATGTTCGAGATCTGATGGGCCTCGAGGGTGGTGGGGCTCACGCTAGCCGTGAACTCCGTCGCCGGGATGGTGGTCTTGAAGTCGAAAGCCAGCGGCTCGGGCTCGGTGACCACCGTGTCCGTGGGGTTGGTGGTGTTGCCGCTGCAGGCGGCGAGCAGGCCGAGCAGGGCGAATGAGCTGACGTGGCGCATGGGTCCTCCGGACGCGCGACTCTAACCGAAGCGTCCCTCGCTTGTCGTGGGACGCCGTGCAACAGGATGCCCTCGACTCCCCGTCACCGTCACTGATCCCGTGCATTGCTCGCGGTTGCCCCATCGCTTACGCGGCCAGGGTCGCCAGGAGAGAACGGGTGAACTTCCAGGACGTCATCCAGACCCTCGAGCGCTACTGGGGCGCGCAGGGCTGTGTGTTGTTGCAGCCGCACGATCTGATGATGGGTGCCGGGACCTTCCACTGGGCCACGGCGCTGCGCACGCTGGGGCCCGGTGCGTGGAACACGGCCTTCGTGCAGCCCTGCCGACGCCCGGGCGATGCCCGCTACGGAGACAACCCCAACCGCCTCGGTCACTACTACCAGTACCAGGTGATCCTGAAGCCGAGCCCACGTGACGTCCAGGAGCTGTACCTCGGTAGCCTCGAGGCCATCGGGATCTCGCTGAAGGACAACGACATCCGCTTCGTGGAAGACGACTGGGAGAGCCCCACCCTGGGCGCCTGGGGACTGGGCTGGGAGGTGTGGCTCAACGGGCTCGAGGCCACGCAGTTCACCTACTTCCAGCAGGTGGGGGGCATCGCCTGCATGCCCGTGCCAGCCGAGCTGACCTACGGGCTCGAGCGACTCACGATGGCCCTGCAGGGCGTCGACAGCATCTACGACATCACCTGGGTCGACGGGGTGACCTACCGCGACGTGTTCCACCACAACGAGGTGGAGCAGTCGAAGTACAACTTCGAGCACAGCGACCCCAAGGCCCTGCTCGCCGAGTTCGACCGAAACTACGCCGCCTGTGAGCGGCTGGCCGACGAGGGGCTCGCGCTGCCGGCCTACGACCGCGCCATCATGACGAGCCACACCTTCAACCTGCTCGACGCCCGCGGGGCCATCTCGGTGGCGGAGCGGGCCCAGTACATCCGCCGCGTGCGGGATCTGGCGGTGCGCTGCGTGCAGGTGTGGCACGAGCAGGTGGCGAGCAAAGACCACCCGGTGGCCCCCGTCACCGTGCCCGATCTGCCGGCCGACGACGCCGCGCCGAACGGCAGCACGGAGCTCTTGGTGGAGGTGCAGACCGAGGAGATTCCCGCCTCCTACGTGCTGCCAGCCCTCGCCCAGCTGCAGCAGGGCATCGAGGGGCTGCTCCAGGGCATCCCCCACGGTGAGGTGCAGACCTACGCCACCCCGCGTCGCATGGCTGTCGTGGTGCAGGGCGTGGCCGCCGGCAAGGAAGAGACCACCAAGCTCGTGACGGGACCGCCCGCGGATCGCGCCTTCGATGCGGACGGCAACCCCACCAAGGCGGCCATGGGCTTCGCACGGGGCAAGGGCGCGGATCCGTCGGAGCTGCAGGTGGTGGACGGCCCGAAGGGCAAGGTGGTGGCGCTGTCGGTCACCGAGGGCGGCGAGGCCACGCGCGACGTGGTGGCGGCTGGCCTCGACGGTGTGATCCGTCACCTGAGCTTCCCCGACGGCAAGACCATGGAGTGGAGCACGGGGGGCGTGCGCTTCGCCCGCCCCGTGCACGCGGTCAACGCGCTCTACGACGGCGTGCGGCTCACGGGGCGTGCGATGGGCCTGCCCCTGGGCAACGAGACCGACGCTCACCGGCTGGCGGACGACCGGCGCTTCTCCTTCCGCACCTCCCAGGAGTGGCTGAAGGGTCTGCGTGACCGCGCCGTGGAGCCAGACGTGGCTGTGCGCCGCCAGGCCATCCTCGAGCTGCTCGATCAGGCGCAGGAGCAGCTCGGCTGCGATCCGATCCGCGACGAGGAGCTGCTCGACGAGGTGCAGTTCCTGGTGGAGGCGCCCACCTTGGTGATCGGCACCTTCGACGCCGGGCTGCTCGCCCTGCCGGCGCGGCTGCTGGTGGAGACCATGAAGGTGCACCAGCGCTACTTCCCGGTCTTCCGTGACGGTGCGCTGGACAACCACTTCGTGGTGATCTCCAACAACCCCTGGGGCAACGCCGAGCGCATCGCCGAGGGCAACGCTGCCGTGATTCGGGCTCGGTTCGACGATGCCCGGTTCTTCCTCGCGGAAGACGAGCGGAAGCCCCTCGACGAGCACAGCGGGGCCCTCGGCGGCATGCGGTGGATCCGTGGCCTCGGCACCATGGCCGACAAGCAGGCCCGGGTGGCCACGCTGGCGAAGGACCTGTCGTCGCTCGTGGGCGCGGATGCCAAGAAGGCGCACCGCGCGGGCTCCATCTGCAAGGCCGATCTGGTGACGCAGATGGTGGGGGAGTTCCCCGAGCTGCAGGGTCACATGGGACGCCTGTACGCCGAGGCCGCAGGGGAACACGCCGACGTGGCCCTGGCCATCGAGCAGGCCTGGCTCCCGCGCTTCAAGGGCGACGAGGTGGCCTCCACGCCGGAGGGCATCGCCCTGGCCCTCGCCGACCGGCTCGACACACTGGTGGGATGCTTCGGCGTGGGCATGGCGCCCACCTCGGGCGGCGACCGTCACGGCCTGCGCCGTGCGGCCCTCGGCGTGCTGATCACGCTGATGGAGCACGGTCTGCGCCTGGACCTGTCGGATCTCGTGCGGCGTGCGCTGAAGACGTTCCACAGTGCTGTGCGCAAGGCCCCCGAGGGCTTCGACAGGTGGAGCAAGGCGCGCGGCACGGGTGGGAAGGCCAAGGGCGGCGACGACGTGGTGACCGAGCTGCTGGAGTTCTTCCTGGCCCGGTTCCGCGCCAACGCGGTGGACCAGGGGCGCAAGGCAGACGTGGTGGACGCCGTGATGGCGGCGACCCAGCCCGATCCCGTGGTGCTGGACGCCAAGGTCAGCGCGCTGGCGGCGCTGGCCGGGCACTCCGAGTTCGGCGCGATCATGGAGACCTTCAAGCGCGTGATCAACATCACCCGCGACGTGGACTTCCCGGCGCCGAAGGCCAGTGACTTCACCCACGACGCCGAGCGCGCGCTGCAGAAGGCCACCGAGGCCGTCGAGGACGACATCGCCGCAGCAGCTGCTGCGCTGGACTTCCCCACGGCACTCGATCGCACGCTGACGTTGCGCGGACCCGTGGCGGATCTGTTCGACGCGGTGCTGGTGGACGACAAGGACAACCCGCAGAAGCGGGCGACGCGCATGGGGTTACTGCTGCGGGTGTCTCGCAGCTTCCTGGCGGTGGCGGACTTCTCCAGGATCAGCACGCGCTAGCCTGTGGGCGCGGCAGGAGGTCAGATGGCTCGCTGGATCTACCCCTTCTCGGAGGGGGACGGCTCCGACAAGGCCTTGCTGGGCGGAAAAGGTGCGGGTCTCGCTGAGATGACACGCCTCGGGTTGCCCGTTCCGGCAGGGTTCACCATCACCACCGAGGCCTGTGTGCGCTTCCTTCAGGGCGAGCAGCGCTGGCCCGACGGTCTCCAGGCGCAGCTGGACGACGCCGTGAAGGGGCTCGAGGCCTCCTCGGGCCGAACCTTCGGTGACCCTGCGGGCCCGCTGCTGGTGAGCGTGCGATCGGGGGCTGCGGTGTCGATGCCCGGCATGATGGACACGGTGCTCAACCTGGGTCTCAACCGCGAGACCACGCAGGCGCTCGCGCAGCAGACCGGCAACGCCTGGTTTGCCTGGGACACCTACCGGCGCTTCGTGCAGATGTTCGGCGACGTGGTGCTCGGCATCCACTACACCCGCTTCCATCGGGTGCAGGAGCGCTACCTCGACGGGCGTAGCCTCGACGACACGTCGGCCGAGGACCTGCAGGCGCTGTGCGCGCTGCTGGAGGCCGAGGTCGCCGAGGCCGGAGAGGCCTTCCCCTCCGAGCCTCGAGAGCAGCTGCAGCGCGCCATCGACGCGGTGTTCCGCTCCTACAACAGCCACCGCGCGCGCTACTATCGCAAGACCCACGGGATCTCCGACGACGCCGGCACAGCCGTGAACGTGCAGCAGATGGTCTTCGGCAACATGGGGGCGGACTCGGGCACCGGCGTGGCCTTCACCCGCAACCCGAAGTCCGGGGACCGCGGGCTGTTCGGTGAGTGGCTCCCCAACGCGCAGGGCGAGGACGTGGTGGCGGGCACCCGCACACCGCAGCCCCTGAACGGTCCCTCCACCGACGCCGGGGAGACGCTCCAGGTCGCCCAGCCCGAGGTGTACGCCGCGCTGCTCGAGCTGCAGGCAGGCCTCGAGGCGCACTACCGCGACATGCAGGACATCGAGTTCACCGTGGAGTCGGGCACGCTGTACGTGCTGCAGACCCGCACGGGCAAGCGCACGGCCCAG
>JAHQVJ010000195.1 GCA_019634415.1 Myxococcales bacterium | reverse complement strand
CGGTCCAGGCGGGGAAACCCCGACTCGGACCGCAAGCTCCTCGACGTGCGCGCTCTCACCATCGAGCCGACGGGGGCGCACCGAGGCGACCGCCGATGACGAAGATCGTGAGCTGGCCGAGGTAGTGGAGGAGGCTTGCAACGGCAGGACCACGAGGAGGCAGTGCCGCGTCTCGCCGAGCTGCTAGAGCGTCTGGTTCCATACGTTCCAGAAGCCCAAGGGGGTCCGCGGGGCATCATCGTCTGGTTTCTTGGCATGGTGCGGATCCTGTGGCGACGGAGCCGCTCGTCTTCCAGGGTCTTGGTAGCACCTGTGAAGCGTGCGGATGAACGCGCCCTCGCGACCACTGCAGAGCCTTCGCCACACCGACAGGTGCCCCCGGCAGGGCTCGAACCTGCGACCCACGGCTTAGAAGGACGAAGGTGAAACCTCCTCTTTCCCGATCAAGCTCCTACAGCGGCCGTCGACCATCCTGTCGCTCCCCAATCTCCCCCAACGGGGCCGTGTCATGTGGCAGCTCGGTGGCGGTCACGCGGCCGGGATCGTTCGCCATCGAGCGTCGGGAACATCCAGGATCGAACCTGCGAGGAGGGTTCGAGCCTCGTCGAGATCCGCGAAGATCGCCGTCTCGGCGTGGAGGCGGGTCCCGTCCTCGCTGAAGCGGATGACGCGGTGGAATGGCCGGTGGCGACGGCCGACGAAGTCGTCCCACCCCACGCCCGGGGCGAAGGACCACGCATTCCTGTCGAAGCGGCATGCAAGGTCGAGAATCTGAAGGAAGCGCTCGGAGCGAATCCAGCGAACAAGGGCCATGTCGTCCGGGTGCGGCGCAGCGTCGAGCTCACGCACGAGCTCCCGAGCTCTGCGGCGGTCGTCCTCGTCTTCCAGATCGATCGGTGGGATGCCGAACCCAGGCGTGGAGTGCATCTTCTCCAGGTCCGGGACGAGCAACCCGTGCTCGCCGAACTCCTCTTGGCGCCGAGCGACGCCCTTGGAATGGAGTTGTTGGAGGCCTCGCCGGGTCCGCTCCCCCCTATAGACCGCGGACGCAAAGGCAGCGAGCTCCTCCAGGGGCTCGTTGCTCGTCGACGACCACACAGACAGGTCACGCAGGAGCATCTCTCCGTGCTCGGGCGTGGCACCTCGCTGTACACTTTGCCGACTGGGCCAGGTCAGCCGAAACTCGTCGGTGGACGATCTGGCGGCCCAGTACCGCTCGACCGCAGAAAGCGCTGCTCTTTCCGAAGGATCGTCAGCCACACTCGCCTGGAGCTGTGCCTGAAGGAGCCACGGGCGCGACTTCCAGAGGGCCGCCAGGTCCGTGTCGGACGCCTTGCCAGCGGCCAGCTGGGACAAGCGCTGCTCCGCCATGAGTGGCTTCCCTGACAGCGCGTAGGCCAGTCGCCGCGGGGATCGAGCAGCCCGGTTGACCAGCATCTCGGGGACGCCCGGTGCTTCCTCTCCGCCGGAGTCCCTCCAGCGCCGATACCGCTCGGCGACCACGCTTTCGTCGAAGCGCCATGGTCCCGCGGGCCGATAGAGGAGCGCAGGGCAGGCCAACCGCCCATCGTCCGCAGCAATGAGCCAGCAGGCATCCACCTCGAGGTGGGCCAGGCTGAAGCGCTTGTCGCCTTGGTCGGTGCGCTCGAGATCGAGCAGGCCGATGCGGATGCGTTCGCCGAATGTCCAGCTCCGACCTTCCACGACACTCCCCAGTCCCTCCGGCCTAACACGGCTGCGGGAGGCCCAGGAGCGATGGTCGACGGACTTCGCGACAGCTGAGTGGCCCGTCTCCCGGGCCCGGGTTCGCCAGCCGCGCGGTCTCGATGTCGTCGGCTTTCGACGCCAAGCACGCGACAGAACGCTCGCCCTCGTCTGGGAGGATCCGGAGGCAGAACGCCACGAGGAGGCAGAGGAGATGGCACTGATCGGGTACAAGGAGGCCGCACATCGGCTCGGAGTCGACGTTTCGACGCTCTATAACTGGGTTTCGATCAAGAAAATCCCCCACCGGCGCTTCACGAGGCGCTGCGTGCGCTTCGACGCCGACGAGCTGGAAGCCTGGATCCGTGTCCACCGAGTGACTGTGGAGCCCACTCCATGACGGTCGGTCGGCCGGGCACCGACGTGGGTGACGCCCATCGCCCGACGCGGCAGATCACCGGCTCCCGTTGGGCAAGCCAAGAGCCCTCGGTGGTCCGAGCGGCGGAGATGCTGGGCATGGCGCGGCGCGGGCGCAGGTGGGGCCCCTGCCCAGCGTGCGGGGCGGAGACCAGCTCCCGCGAGCGTCGAGGCTGCGTCGCAGTGTGGCGCGGCGACCGAGCGTGGTTCTGCAACGCGTGCCAGTCGCACGGCGATGCCTGCGACCTCGTTGGCCATGTCCACCCCGACTGGACGTACCCAGAGCGCCGGGCATTCCTGGAGGGCGAATCCGGCGGGGCCTGTGCTGCGCCTCGGACGCCGCCGATCCCGGCACGGATCCCACGCGCCGAGCTGGAGCAGATGCTGGCCCAATGCGTCCCCGTGCACCACGACGACGAGGTCGCGACCTACCTCGAGGGGCGAAACGTCGAGCCCGCGCTCGCACCTGCCCTTGCGGTCCCACGCGGCTACGGCTGTCGGTGGTGGCCCCGGCGCTGGTCGAAGACGTGGCGCCTTCTCGTCCCGGCCTTCACCGGTCGAGGCGAGCTTGTGTCGGTCCAGGCACGCGCCGTCTCTGACGCCCCGATCAAGACACGGTGGCCGTGCGGCTTCTCCTCGGCCGGCGCCTTGTTCGCCGACGAACGTGCGCTGTCCTTGCTTCGCCGCGGCCCGGCCCCGGAGACGCTGGTGATCGCTGAGGGCCTGACGGACTTCGTGGCGGCGTCGGCCAACACCCCCGACGTTGTCGGAGTTCTCTCCGTGACGTCAGGATCCGCTGATGCACTGCGCCTGGTGACCGTTCCGCCGGACCTGCGCGTCGTCGTCGCCACAGACTTCGATGAGACCGGCAACGGGTACGCGTCCAAGGTCGCAGCCGCGCTCGCGCCCCACCCCACACATCGATTCCGCTTCGACCTGGCCACATGAAGGACCTCGGCGACGTCGTCGCAGAAAGCGGCGACCTATCGATGCTGATCGATGCATCGATGCGGACGGCCCCTCTGGAGGACGAGCGAACCAACCTCGTGCTTGCGGAAAGAGGTATCGCGATCCTCGAGTCGCTTGCCGGCATCGAGCCAGTGAGTGCCGATGAGATCACGGCCCCGATCGCAGCCGCGATCGCCGGAAACATCCAGGAACTGGCAGTCGCATGGCGGCTCAGACGAAACGACTGTGAGTCAGCGTTTCTCCGTATCACTCGACCGCGCGGCGCGTCCGAGGCAGTCAACACCCTGAGCCGGTCCACCAAGGCGGAGGCGAAGCGCCAGATCGACGACATCGCCCAGCAGCGTTCAGGGCGGGAGCGGCCCGTGACCCCGGGACGCCCCCAAGTCGAAATCACCGCGCGCAAGGATCGTGTCGTGGCGCGCATCTGTGCAGAGGTCCTTCCCAAGATCCCGCGCGTCTACACGCAGGGCGGGCAGCTCGTCCGCGTCCGCCAGAACGCCCCGGTCGCGCACGCCATCACCCGGCCGACGCTCGAGGCCGCCGTGTGGGAGGTCGCGGACTTCATCAAGCGCGACCACAACGGGAACACCAGGCAAGAGTCGCCCTCTGGAGGCGTCTTCCAAGCCGTTCTCGACCAAGGGGAATGGGAGGGTGTCCCCGAGCTGCGAGGCATCGCCATGCTTCCGCCCCTTCGTCCAGATGGCACCGTGTGGCTGGAGCCTGGTTACGACCCCGTGTCGAAGCGCTTTGTGCGGCCCGAAGCCACACTCGCGGCGGTGAAGCCCGACCCCACGCCGCAGGACGCCGCGATCGCCGCCCGAGCGTTGCTTCAGCCGTTCGACCAGGTGTGCTTCCTGGCGGACGCTGACCGGGATGCATTCCTCGCCTTGATCTTGTCCGTCGTCGGCCGAGGCGCCTACAACGGGCCGTGCCCCCTGTTCGTCGTGAACGGGAACCTGCGCGGCGTCGGGAAGACCCTCGTCGCGTCTTGCGCCGGCCGCATCTCGACGGGAAAAGTGCCAGTCCCCCGTGCCTGGAGCTCGAGTGAGGAGGAACAGCGCAAGGCCCTCAGCACGATTCTCCTCCATGGCGCAGCGGATCCAGTCGCGTTCTTCGACAATGTGGCCGTAGAGATCGGCGGACCGACGCTCGACATGGTCCTCACGGGTAGTGGCTACGCGGACCGTGCCCTGGGCTCCAACACGGAACGACGGGTAGACCAGATCGACACCGTCTTCGTCATGACGTCAAACAACGCCCGGTTCCGGGCGGATACAGCCCGCCGCGCTCTGACCATTCGGCTGCGATCGATGAAGGCGCGTCCCGAGGAGCGTGCGTTCGAGATCTCCGACCTTCGCGGGCACGTTGCGGCGCGTCAGCCCGACCTGTACGCCGCCGCGATCACGATGCTTCGGGCCTACATCGTGGCAGGTCGGCCGCCCCAGAAGACGAAGCCGTTTGGGAGCTTCGAGGGTTGGAGTGCGCTGGTCCGCGGCACGTTGCTCTTCTCGGGTCGTGGTGATCCGCTCGCCGCGAGGCAAGGGATCCAGTCGCACGATGAGGACGAGTCCCTGCTCGAGCGCCTCGCGTCGTTCGTTCAGGCGTGGCGTGGGTGTCATGTGTCTTTCACCGTCGGCGAGGTCGCCCAGGTGGCGGAGGCAGGCCCAGACGGACACCACATCGTGGTGGACGGCTGGCGTCGCTGCGACCTCTGGGACTTGCTCGCGGATCTGGGTGCATTGACCGCAGTAGGGCGGGTGAACCGGCGTGCGCTTGGGCAGCGCCTTCGGCGATTCCAAGACCGGCCCACCCTCGAAGGCAGGAAGTTCGAACAGGAGCCGAGGGCCACGCGAAGCAAGGGCTCCGCACGTTGGCGCCTATCTTGACGTTGTCACCCTGCGCCCTCTCCGGCGGAGGTTGGCGGGACTGGGCCGTCCGAAGACCCCTGCCGATCAAGGTCCGCCACGCGGGCACGCCCGGACAATGCTGGGGGTTGATGGGGATCGGGTTGCTTTGATCCCCTCGACGATAGGGTGCTTTCTGGGACGGTAATAGCTACCCTACGAGGGTTTTAGCATCCAACCGGGATTCGCCGGACCTGGACCGTTCCTGCGAAATGGGCCCTGTCGCTCTTTCGACCGTCGCGCCTTGCCTCAGCATTCGGGGCCGCTGACCAGACCCCAACCCCCCGTCAGCGACCGAAGCCAGGGTATCAGAGGCTCTCTCGGAAGGGGGTGTCGAGACATTCCGACGCAGCATAGCGCCCGAGTCTGCGAATGAAGGTGTGGGAGGCACCAGCGGGCCCGAGCTCGATCCCGGTGGGCCTACGATCACATCCTTCCGCGAGGGCTGGACAACGCCACATGTGGCGTGTACCGTTGGCGGCGGAGGCACGGACACCGTGAGCCGGTCGAACATGTCGAGGACGGACGACGCCCAAGCGGCGCCACAGCGCGTACCCAGCGGTGGGTCTCCTGCCACTCCGTCGGCCGACCGCGTGGGCTTGGGTAGCCGGGAAGACCTCACGCACACGTCCAAGCATGAGCCCACAGCACCCGACACCGCCCGGGCTTGCGGGGTGGGTGGGCCGGGGGAGTGGATCCTATGCACATGCGGCTGTGCAATCAGCGGAAGCCGCACGTGCGCCTCGACCGGCGACGGGCCCAATCCGGGTGTGGCCGGTGAACCAACCTACAACGCAAGGCGTCGCGCAAGGAGGGCTTCCCGGCCGCATGCGATCCGCGTCACTCCGGCGGGGTGGGGTTGCCGGTCCTCTCCGGACGACCCGTCGGGGGCATGAAACCGCTGCAGGAGGAAGGATGCTGCTGACACTACTCGCCACGGCAGCCGTCGCCCAGGAGGTGGGGCCGCTGTTGCAGAAACCGGAACCAGCGCCACCAGCTCCCGCCGCAGCGGCGCCGGCCGCTGCGGACGGTTGGACCGGCCGCTGGGCTGCGCTCTCAGAGGATGAGATGACAAGGCTGTTCCGCGAGGGTTTCCTGGAACACGTAGGGCCTGCGGAGCCGGACCGACCGATCGGCCGCCGATGGGACTACCTCTCGGGGGCCGAACGGCTCGTTCTCCAAGACGGTGGCTTTCGAGAGACCTGCGCGCCCATGAACTGGTGGCCGGAGGAGACGGAGCTCACTGCGCCAAACGAACACGGCGCTCGAAAGGCGTGGCGCCAGTTCAAACCCGCCCATGAACACGACCCCGTCAGCTGCAGCGAGCGGTTCCCCCTGATGGTCGGATACGACAACCGGTATGGGCGTGACGACTGGTCAGCGTACTGCCCCGAGCGCACCGCGCAAGAGCGTGCCGCTATCCGAGCAGCGGGGGGCGACGTCATGTACGACTGCTACCTCAACGCCGTCGCTGTCCACGAGGAGGCCAAGGCCGCGTGGGAGGTGCGCTGCGCCGACACGCCACCCGTCATGCCCCCGTGGCCACCGGCCCCAGTGGACTGCGCCGCCTACGATGCGAAGCGGCGTGAGGCGCAGCGCGAAGCACAGATCGCGAGGCAGATGGTGGCCTTGGTCCCCACCTACTTGGGTGGTATGGGGGTGACCAGGTGCTTCGTTCCGCTTGTGCGTCACGGCCAGAGCCTGCCTGCACAGGTTGTGGTCGAGTTCACCCTACGGCCCACGGGCAAGGAGTTCCCAAACGGCGCTGCTATCGGCCGAGCGACGGACATCGTGGTGGCTGAGCCAGCGCCGCATGCGAATGGTAGTCGCCTCGAGCGCTGCCTCACCAAGACAATCGGCTCCATCGAGATCCCAACGAACTCGAACGGCGAGGAAAGCCAGATCACCCACGTCTTCACGCGCGAGCGTATGAGGGGCGCGTGCGACCTTCTCTCCAGGTTCGCAGCGGCACCCCGCGGTTGCGGGAGTTAGCCGGCCGAGGCGATTGGACAGGTCATCGCGTAGGACTCGCCCCGCCAGCGCCTCCTGGCTGCTGAGGCCTCGAGGAGGATGGCACGACCCGGCGCGAAACGAGTACGCCCGCGACAGCCGTGCTGGATGAGGCGGTGTGACGGTAACCCCATGCGGTGTCTGGGACTCGATAACCCTATGCATCGGATCCCAGCTGTCGTCACAGCAAGC
The DNA here is from genome assembly GCA_019634415.1 of Myxococcales bacterium. Lineage (GTDB taxonomy): Bacteria > Myxococcota_A > UBA796 > UBA796 > DRPG01. The sequence goes on along the minus strand of JAHQVJ010000195.1, from coordinate 3,750 downwards.
TGCTTTGAACTGGAAGAAGCTGGCAAGTTCGCCAACGCTACGCGACGGCGACCTGCGAAAAGGGCAGCAGCGGATCGCTCTCCGACTTCGAGGCGACGACGTGCTGGCCGTGCACAGTGGGCCGGTGGTGCCCGTCGCGGGCGCACCTCGCAGACCATTGCATGCTCATAGCAGATCCGCAGGGGCTACGTCGAATGCGGCGGCGATTCGGTGGAGCGTGCGGATGGTTAGGTTGACACTACCAGATTCCGCCTTCTGCCAATGGCGGATGTTCAACCCGACGTGGTTCGCGGCGCGCTCTTGGGTCCACCCGCGGCTTACCCGGAGCTCTCGCAAACGGGCACCGATGGCGCGCTGAAAGTCATGGAAGTCGGGCACCTTGGACACCCCTGAGCCTGGGGGTGATCGGCATGCTGAACAACGCCACATGTGGCGTGTGCCGTTGGTGGTGGACGGATGCGCAGAATGAGCAGGTCGATCGTCAGCGCGAGCGCGGCCCCAGCTGGTTCATGGGCGCTGGACACAGGCGAGCTGGAAGAGCCACCCCGCCTCGCCAAGACCGTGGCCTGGCCGGGACCGGAACATGGCAGGGGCGAGTAGCGCGACCCGCTCCGCTCCAGCGGCTCCACGATCGTCATGCCACCCCGAAGCCACGGCCCATCCAGTCGAGCGTCCAGGCCGGCCGCAGCCGGTCGCTTGAGCGCATGCAACGACGAGGCCTCAGCGACAGGCGTGAGGTGCTGCCGCCTCAACAGCCACACCCGTCTCCGACATTGCTGCTGAGGGGCGTCCAATGAAGGCGTCACAACTCGATACATCAGGAGACTCCATCCGTCTCACGGGTCGCCTATGATCGGTCGCCCAGTGTGAAGGACAAGTCATGCGTGCCAACCCGCAGCTCCTGTTGCCTCTCATGTTCCTGGCTGCGTTGCCGGCGTGCGGCCGCGGCGCTCCCGGATCCCAGCAAACGGCTGCAGTCCACCTGGCATCCACCACGCTCCACGTCGAGGGCATGACCTGCGCGTCGTGCGAGGTGACCGTCCGGACGGTCGCGGGCAAGGTCGATGGCGTGCACAGTGTCGACGTGGACCACGCCACGGGCGTCGCCACTGTGCAGTATGACCCGGCCAGGATCGGTCCCGTAGCGGTCGCGAGCGCCATCACCGCCATGGGCTACCCGACCCAGGTGGCGGTCGAGACATCGAAGCCGGCAGCAAGCACATCGGTGGCCGGCTTCGATCCAGCGATGGCGGCGATGTGTCAGGCGGGCTGCGCGGCGGTCGAGGACTACGAAGCCGCCGACGTCGTCAGCCAGCCCGGCGCTCGGGCGGGAGACTTGACGCAGTGCCCCGTGAGCGGTGTGGTGTTTCGCCTGACCGACGAGCATCCGAGCTTCGTGTCCGACGGCCAGACGTGGTTCACCTGCTGTGGCATGTGCATGAAGAAGCTCGAGGCCACGCCGGACCGATTCATCCAGGGATGATGAGGGCCCCTCGTGATCTGCGTCTCGCAGCCACGACAATGGTATGTTTCCGCACTTACTCAAGTACGGAGAGATATTGTGCCGACCTACGACTACGACCTCGTTGTGATCGGAGCCGGCCAGGGGGGGCTCCCAGCGGCGCACATGGCTGCGCGCCTCGGCGCCCGCGTAGCCCTCGTCGAGCGGGGCGAGGTCGGAGGCACGTGAGTCAACGAAGGGTGCATTCCCACCAAGGCGCTGCTCCGCTCCGCCGAGGTCATGCACCTGGTCGCCCGGCGGGCGGCTGAATTCGGCGCTCACGTCGACGGCTCCGTTCGGTTCGAGCTCGGCGACGCCGTCGCCCGCAAGGACCGCATCGTGGGCGGTATCGTCTCGGGCATCTACCGCGGACTCGACCAGCAAAGCGGCATCACGCTCCTACGCGGCCACGCACGGTTCCTCGACGACCACACGCTGGACGTCGGCGACGAGAAGCTGACGTTCAGCAGGGCGATCATCGCGGTCGGGGCACGGAACGCCGTCCCTCCCATCGACGGCATAGACGACGTCGACCTCCTCGACAACCGCACCGCGCTGTTGCTCGAGGACGTTCCCGAGAGCCTGATTGTGATCGGTGGCGGCTACGTCGGCATCGAGTTCGCACAGATGTATGCCCGCTTCGGGTCCAAGGTGACGCTCCTCGGTCGGAACCCACAGCTGGCCCCCGGTGAGGACTCGGAGCTGGCAGCGCTGCTCGCCGGGTACCTTCGCGAGGAAGGGATCGACGTCCGCCTGGACACGACTGCAACGCGGCTGAGCCAGGACGGGCCCCAACGTGTGGTGACCACGCGGACAGGCGGCAAGGCCGAGTCGCTTCGAGCCAGCCACGTCCTCGTGGCCACCGGACGCGTCGCGAACGTTGACGAACTGGCGCTAGACGCCGCAGGCGTTCGGACGACGGAGCGGGGATTCGTGGAGGTCGACGAAGGTCTGGCCACGTCGCAGCCTCACATCTCAGCCATCGGCGACGTCAAAGGCGGCTGGATGTTCACCCACGTGGCCACCTACGACGGCCCGATCGCAGCGTTGAACCAGGTCAAGGGCGCCGGTCGAGCCACGGACTACCGTGTAACACCTCGGTGCATCTTCGCGGACCCCGTGCTCGCCGCGGTGGGCCTGACGGCGGACCAAGCCGAGCAGCAGGGCTACGACGTGGCCGTGGGCACGGTCGACGCAGGCAATGGCCGATCTCGGGCCATCGGCGACACGAGGGGCAGGCTCAAGGCCGTGGTGAACGCGGCCGACGGGGAGATCCTCGGCTTCCATGTCCTGGCCCATCAGGGCGACGAGCTCCTCCACGAGGCCGTCGCCGCGATGCACGGCAACGGCCGCGTCGACCGGATCGCCAGGTCCATCCACGCGCACCCCACGCTGAGCGAGCTGGTCAAGGCCGCTGCGAAAGCGGCGCGCTGAGGCGTCGCTACTGTGTGACCACCCCTCGAACCGCGGCGCGCAGCTTCGCTTCGTCCCCCGGTTCGAAGTTGGTGGAGAGGTAGGTGACCTCGCCCTCGTCGTCGACGACGACGGTGTAGGGGATGGCACCACCGGGGTTGAAGCGAGCGTGGACACTGCCGTCCTGGTCCAGGGGCACCGGGTATGTCAGGCCGAGGCGCTCGACTTTGGCCTTCAACCGCCTCTGCCCCGACCCTTCGTCGATGCTCACGCCAACCACGTCGATCCGGGTTCCTAACTCCTCGTGCAACGCCTGCAGATGGGGTGCCTCGAGCACGCACGGCGCGCACCAGCTCGCCCAGAAGGCGACGACCGCTGGGCGCTTGCCGAGGACTTCGCCAAAGTCGTAGCGCCCACCGGACAGCGTGGGCAGAGCGAAGGCGTGGGCCTTGGCCTGAGCCGCCGTTGGGCGCTGACCGGCTCCCCACACCACCTCGAAGTGCTCCCCGGTGGCCTTGTTGTGGGCGTCGATCAGCCCTTCGAGCTCAGCGTGGGGCATGCCGGCGCCCGCCTCGAGCTCCACGGTGAACAAGCGCGTGGGCACATCGAATGTGACCGTTGCGATCTTCGCATTCGTCTCCAGCGACCGCCGGATCCCGTTGGGTCAACCCATTCACAGGGCGCCGTTGCCGTGCTCCAGGCCGTTCACCGCAAACGAGAACCGCACGCCGTCGTCGGGTGCCACGGGAGCAGCGCCCCGCGCATCCTCCGCCGGCGACTGCGCCTGACTCGCGCAGCCTCCCACCATCAGCATTGCGATCATCCACCGTTGCATT
>JAHQVJ010000194.1 GCA_019634415.1 Myxococcales bacterium | reverse complement strand
GGTCGGCCGGCCGACCTCGATCGAGTTCTGCTCCGGAAGGCTGTCGCAATCCAAGAGGGCCGAGGTGGGGACGTTGCCCTTCAGCGGGTGATCTCGACGTCCACAGGCTTGGCTGCTTCGAGCCATGGCTGTGCGCCCTCGGCATCGGCGTAGACGGTGAGCAGTGTGCCGGCAGTGTCTTGGCGCACGTCGAGGACCTCTGCGCGCACGGTGCGTGACCCCTCCCGGAGCTGCACGACGGTTCCCAGGGAGAACACCGTGTCGGTGCGCGTGGGCCCCAGATCCAGCGACACCGCACCTGGGGGCGGGGGCACGTCCAGCGCCTCCCGGACGGCCCAGCGAGGAGCGGGCGAGGGCGCGCAGGCCCACAGCGATGCCAGGAGCGTGGCTGTCATGGGCGCTACTTAGCCGATGCGGACCAGCCGATGTCGAAGTGGGTCCCGTCGCAGAAGGGCTTGTTCTTCGACGCACCGCATCGGCAGAGCACGTACTTCTCTGGATGTGCGCCCGTGGCCTGGGGAGTGGACGCCAAGGGAATTCCGTTGACTCGGTAGGGGCCGTCTCGCTCTACCGTGATGCCGGCGACGTCGGACTGTGCATGCTGGGGTGGCTCCCCGGATCGGCTGAACCGCAGCGCGCCGGACGGACAGGCCTGGACCACCTCGAGCAGCCCGTCGGCTGGTGCGTTGTCGGGGATGATCCAGGGCGAGCGGGACGAGTCGAACGCCGCCTTCTGCCGCCGTCCACACTCAGCGGCATGGGAACACAGCAGCCGATTGTAGTGGATGGTGACCTCGGCTCCCTCGTAGGTCAGGATCTCGTCCTTGGTCCGATCGTCCGACGGAGTGCTGTCGAACCCGATCTCGTTGTGCGATCCGTCGCAGAAGGGCTTGTTCTTCGAGGCTCCGCAGCGGCACAGCGCCAGCACCGAGCCGTGCTCCAGCTGCTGACCATCCGAGCCCACGAGCGCCGGTGTGCTCATGACCACCAGCGGACCTCCGTTGCGCTCCTCGACCGAGGGATGCTTGGCGCCAGACGACGCAATTCGCCCCCGCAGGGCCAGGCCGTCGCGGATGTTCAGCCCGATCATCACGAGGCACACGGTGCTGGCCACCAACTCCACGCCCTGGGCTCCGTAGAACAAGGCATCCAGGGTGCCCGCCGCCGCTCGGGAAGAGAGAAACCACGAGGTCGGCAGCAAGACGAACAGCCCCGTCATGAAGGCAATGGGCCCCCGTCGCTGCTTCTCCAGGGCCAGCGGCTCCGTGCGCTCGCCCAGCATCGACACGCCCGTGGCACCTGCGCCCATCAACGCCGGGAGCAGCAGGAACATGCCGAAGAAGACGAAGCGCTTGACCACGGCGACGGTCTGCGGGCTCGCGAAGAGCTCGGACGACACCGTGGCCGTGACGAACGTCGCCACACAGAGAAACCCGAACACACCCGCGATGGCGTGAAGCTTGCCCTTCATTCCTGATCTCCCGTCGAGGGTATCGTATATGGCTCCATCTCACGGAAGAACATGCCATTATTGCCTGTATTCTGTGCCGATCGTCCAGATCCGGGGCAGCATGTGAGACGAGCGGCGTATCTGGGCTGCGGGAGGGAGCGTGGACGTACTGTCGGATGTGCTGAGCTGGCTGCGGGTCCAAGGGACCCTCAGCCGGCGGTCCGAGCTGTCGGCCCCGTGGGGGATCGCCTACTCCGCCTTCGACCTCGTCTCCTTCATGGTGGTGGAGAAGGGAGGGTGCTTCTTGACGTTCTCTGGTGGGCCCACGCTGCGGCTGGACGCTGGCGACCTCGTGATGCTCTTCCCGGGCCACACCACGTCTCTCATGGATGAGCTGTCGACACCCACCGTGCCCTATGCGCAGGTGCTGGAGGAGTGCACTGTCGCCGAGGTGGACAGGTACGCTCGCCGACGAGACTCGTACCCGACCATCACCTACGGTGGAGGCGGCCGACAGACGGTCCTCCGTGGGTGGGGACTTCGGTTCGAGGGGTACGAGCAGCACCCCTTGCTCCCTGTGTTGCCCGACTTCATCCACCTCACCTACGAGCGGCGCAGCGCGCTTCCTTGGCTCGAGACCACGCTACGCTTCCTGCTGCACGAGACCCGCGTGAAGGGGGATGGCTCGGACATGATGACCGTGCGCCTGGTGGATCTGCTCTTCGTGCAGGTCCTGCGCGCCTGGTTCGAGGAACAGCCCGACGAGCAGGTGGGGTGGTTGGGGGCGCTCCGCGACAGCTCCATCGGGCATGCGCTGCAGCTCATCCACGAGTATCCGGCCGATCCCTGGAGCCTTCAGGGGCTCGCGAAGGCCGTGGGGATGTCGCGCTCGAGCTTCTCGTCGCGCTTCCAGTCCCTGGTGGGCGCGTCCCCCATGAAGTACCTCACCCAGCTGCGCATGAACCTGGCGGCGAACTTGCTGAGGGGCGACACGCGACTGAGCTTGAGTCACATCGCGCGCCAGGTGGGCTACGACTCGGAGTCGTCCTTCGGTAGGGCCTTCAAGCGCACCTTCCAGACGTCTCCCGGGGCCTTCAGGAGCAGCTGCTCGACGACACCCACGGAGGGTCGAGACGAGACCGAGTAGCGGTTGTCGGGCCCCTACAGGACGAGGTCGACCACGGCCGTTCGGCGCTGTCCGCATCCCTCTCCGTTGGGCGCACCGTACCCGGTCACGAGAGGGCCCGCGCGTCGTCGTTCGAGATCTCGGGACTCGGGCCGCACCGACGCGTGATGGAGATCGCTCCAATAGACACTGCGGTGATTCGTTGTCCCACGCGGGAGGATGCCGTGTGGACGATGTGGGCCTGGATGATCGGGTGTCGTGGCACGACCCCGCTGTCGGAGACGGTGAGCTCGATGGACACTGGCGTCACCGTCGACACGCCCGGCACGCAGAGCGACTCCGGATCGAGTGTCGGCACGCCGCCCGTTGGGCTGGAGGTGTGTGCTCCCCTGCCATTCCCCGACGTCGTGGCGCGGATCCATGCCTGTCGCGAGCCGTGTGGCGGTAGCGTGGAGTCGTGCTCGTGGGACAGCACGCCCGAGACGGGGTGGTCCAGCCGGAGTGTGCGTGTGGTGGCCGCGGGGCGGGGCGCCGTGGTGCGGTACAGCGAGCGAGGCGCGGCCACGCTGTTCGTGCACGACGGCGGTACGGGGACGACGTTCGCGCCTCGGCGCTTGCCCGATGCGTTCGTGGCGGCGGGCGGCCGGGTGGTGGAGGTGGCCTGGCACACCGCGTCCTCCACGGGAACGGACTGCAACGCCGCAGACTGCGGATGGATGACCCGCCCCCTCGAGACCGAGCCTTCCTCCATCGAGGAGGTGGCGACTCGGCCTGCTTCCGTGATCCGGTTCGCCCACGACACCCTCTCGCCGCAGGACCCCTTCGGCACGGTCTCGTGCAGCGCGGGTAGCCTCGCGACCTTCTACGCTCGCTACTTCGACGATCTCGATCCCCTGCTGGACTACCAGATGTGGCTCGGGGGGCCGCTGCTCTACAGTGCCGAGTGGGGCTGCACGGGGCGGACGAGCGGCTGTGGTGGCAGTGCGTGTGGGCGATGCCGCACCGATCCCGACATCCTGTGCGAGGTCGGCGCGCCAGGCCAGTGTGTGGGGGCCGGGGGGACCTGTGCGAGCTATCGCCTGACGGGTTCCCTGGGGCTGCTGGACGTGCTGTACCTCAACGAGGCCTCGTGCCCTGCAGTGGCGGGCACCGACTACGCGGTGGGGGACGCCGCCACCACACCTGGAGACACCCACCTCGAGCACCCCGTCGACCTCGTTCTCAGCACCAACCTCCCGGCTCAGCTGGGCGACGACGACCTCGGGATCGTGCCCCACGTCTGGGACGTGTACACGACGCTCACCGGGCCCGACGTCACCGCGAGCTTCGAGACGGGGCCGCACTGCGGCACGTTCTCCGAGCAGGCCACGTGCGAGCGCGTGTTGACTCGACTGGGGCTGGGCGACTCCGCGGCAGCCCACTGTGGTCCGTAGCGGCAAACGGGCGTGACCCGTCGACACTCGAGTGCTCGCGTGCTGCGTGCCTGGGCAGCTTCGCCCGCGATGCAGCCGAGGTATGCTCCGGGGCGTCGTGCGCTACGAGGAGTCCACCCCCCATGCTGTCCGACGTCGAGAAGGGGCGCATCCGCAGCAGCTGGCGCCTCGTGGTGCCCATCGCCGAGACCGTGCCAGACCTCTTCTACCGGCGCCTGTTCGAGCTCGCTCCGCAGTATCGGGTGCTGTTTCCCGACGATCTCGCGCGCCAGAAGCGGAAGCTGCTCGCCATGCTGAAGTTCGTGGTGGCCTCGCTGGACTGGACGGCCGACGATTGGAAGGAGGAGGTGGCGCCGAGCGACGATCTGGCGCTGATCCTGATGGCGCTGGGGCGCCGCCATCACGAGCTGTACCGCATCCCCGACGAGTCCTACGCCGTCGTCGGCGAGGTGCTGATCTGGACGCTCGACAAGGGGCTCGGTCAAGCGTTCACACCGCGGGTCCGAGAGGCGTGGACCAAGCTCTACGACGTGATCTCGGCCTCCATGCGCATCGGGGCGCAGGGGGCCACCGTGGACATCGACCTGGGCCGTAGCGTCGCCCGATGAGCGAGGTCACCTCGGACGCCCCGCCCGTGCTCGTGGCGGGAGATCTCGCAGTCACGACCCTCGACGACGTGCTGATCATGGTCGCAGCCAGTCGCCAGGGCCTACTGCTGGTGTTGACGGAGGGGGATCGCGAGGTGGGCCGGCTACGCCTCAAGGCGGGAATGCTCCTCGCGGCCCAGGCGGCCGACGCCTCGACCGGACCCGCAGCCGTCGTCTCGATTCGCCACGCGCAGCCCACCTCCTTCGCGCTGCACGTGGTGTCGGTCGACGCCGACACAGCTGTCCTCGGCCCGCTGGACGAGGCGTGGGACTGGGCCGAGACCCAGCCGCCCCCGCAGGCGCGGACCGGCCCGATCAGTCTGTTTCGCGGGAACCTGGCGGAGGTGCCCCTGACGGACCTGTTGGCAGTGCTCTCGGTGTCGCGGCAGACCCTCGGCATCCTGTTCTGGCGGGATGGGGTGCCCGTGGGGAGCTGGGTGGCGAAGGCGGGTCAGATCCTCGCGGCCGATCTGCTGTCGGAGCCCGAGCTCGACGACCGTGAGGCCTTTGCTCGGATCATGGCGGATCCCGGAGATCGGTACAGCGTCGTCGAGATGCCGGCCCGCGGCGACGAGACGCCGGTGGGGTCGTTCTTCGAGCTGAGCCAGCCCAGGGCGAGGCGCGAGCTGATCCGGATCGGCCCGACCTCCTCGGTCTCGTTCGGGGAACTGCTCGGAGAGCTGTCTGGTCACGATGCGCCGACGGGGCTCGTCCTCCGGCACAAGGGTGTGCTCGTGGGTGAGACCGTGGTGCACGCCGCACACGTTCGCTGGGCACGCGTCACCCCGAGGGACGGGCCGGCCATCGAGGGGCGTGCGGCCATCGCCGAGCTCGCCTCCGCCTTCCGTCGGCCCGACAGCACCTTCGAGATCTATCGGGGCGACGTCGTCGGTGACGAGACCCTGGGCGCGGTGGTGGATCTGCTGGCCGAGCTTCGGGGCCAGCGGCGGAGCGGTGGGGGCTCGGCGCCTCGCCGACTCTTCGGTGGAAGCTTCGAGCGCATGCCGCTCGCCGATCTGCTGGCCGTGCTGTCGGTGTCCCGTCGCAGGCTCGGGGTGGTGCTCCGTCGCGGCCGCACACCCATCGGAGGCTGGGTGGTGAAGGCCGGCCAGGTCCTCGATGCCGTCGTGCTCGGCAAGACGCTGCCCGCCGCCCAGGCCATCGGGGCGCTGCGAGCCGACCCGGGCACCCACTTCATGGTGGTCGAGTACGACCGACCCCTGAGCTCGGAGCGCCTCGTGGGTGGCTTCGAGGAGCTGTGGACCGGAGCCATGCCGGCACCGGCGGAGAGCACCGACGAGGTGCTGGTGGTGGGAGATCTGGGCGACACACCCTTGTTCGTGATCCTGATGTCGCTGGGGCTCTCCCGGCAGCACACCGTGATCGAGCTGCTGGTCGGCGAGGTGTGTGTCGGCTCCATCGAGGTGCGATCGGGGCAGCTGCTGTCTGCCACCCACAGCAGCGGGTTCCAGGGCACGGACGCGGTGTTCCGGCTGCTGATCTCACCGGTCGCCAGACGCTTCCGGCTGCTGCGACGGGTCGGAGCCAGCCTCGAGGGGGCCGAGCCCATCGGGAGCCTCGATCAGGTGATGTCGGAGCTGCGCGACGCGCTGATCCGGGTGGGTCCGCGGCTGGTGGTGCCCGGCGAGTCCGAGCTGAGTGCCTGGCTCGACGAGCCACGTCGCTCCTCCGCGCCGATCCCCGCCGCACCGCGAGACGTCGAGGAGCTCGGTCGGCGCGTCTCCACTCTGCAGATGCTGGTGCTGCTGCAGGCGGCCATGATGGTCATGCTGCTCGCGGTTCTCGTCTTGGTGTTGGTGCTCGCCAGTCGATGACGGAACGTCTCGGGGCTACCCGCTGGCGTCGTGGCCAACCTCGTCGAGGACCTGTCGCAGGGGCGCCAGGTGCCTACGGTATGCCTCGGCTCGACCCAGGCTCCCCATGTGGATGGGCTGCTGCACCTCGAAGGCCGATGCCGTGGCCACGATGCGGGTGTGGGCGTGGGGAGCGAGGCATGCTGGCTCCAGATCGAGGCCGAGCTGCCCGAGGACCGTCGACATCACGGTGTGGGGGTCGCGCACCAGATCGGCGTACTCCACGTCGATCCATCGCAGGTCGATGGTCTGTCGGTAGTGGGCGGCGATCCTCTGCTGCGCTCGGTACACCCGGCCCAGCCACGGCAGCTGGGTGGTCCAGGCATGGGCCACTCCGAAGTTCTGTCGGTAGCACGACCACAGCGTGTCCAGGGGCGCACGCCGCACGTGGATCACGGAGGAGCCAGGCGCGATACGCGCGGCGAGGTCGAGGCGCAGCAGGTTGTCGGGCAGCTTGTCGGTCACGTAGGCCGCGTCTGTGGACAGCTGCTGCAGATCTCGTCCCAGCTGCTGGGAGAGGTCGGTGGCGTCGAGCGGGTGTCCTGCGTCGCACCACGACCGCTCGAGGTGCGGGAGGGTGTGCCGCTCGCCGCCGGGGTGCACCTGGCTGTGCGCTCCGAGCATCTGCTCGAACAGCGACGTGCCCGATCGCGGCATGCCCACGATCCACAGCGCTCGATGCGTCTCGGAAGCGTCGCCTGCAGTCCCGCAGACGCGGTGTCGCGACCGCGCGATGCGCGCATCGATGGCCGCGTCGTAGGCATCGGGATCGAAGCTCGCCGGCTGCGACTCGTTCGCTTCCTGGAACACGGCGTATGCCGGATCGACGAGCCCCATGGCGTCGAGCAGATCTCCCAGGAGGAACAGCAGCTGGGTGCGCGTGAAGCCCGTGGCGTGGGGCAGCGCTCGGCGAAGGCCCTGCACGCCGCGGATCGGGCTCGTGCGCAGGCACAGCAGGCCCCAGGCCCAGGCGATCCCGGGGTGGGCCGAGACGACCAGGGGCTCGAGCAGTGCACGCGCCTCGTCGTACCTGCGCTGGCGAACCAGGAGGCGGCCGCGGCTGGCCACGGCGTCACCGCTGCGTGGCGCCACGCGGAGCGCGTGCGCCAGGGCCTGGTCTGCGCCGTCGAGGTCGCCCGCAGCCATCCGCGTCTGTCCGAGCAGGACCCAGGCGTTGGCGTTCGACGGATCGAGCCGCACGGCCTGCTCGAAGCAGGCCTGCGGACGCGCGAGCTGCGACAGCCGCACGAGGATCTCCCCCAGGAGCTGCCAGTCCTCGCTCCGGGTGGGATCCAGCTGGAGGACCCGGTGCGCGGCCCGGGCCGCTTCCTGCACCCGTCCGGCGGCGCGGGCGCGGCGGGCGCGGGCCCTCCACGTGGAGGCGTCGTGGGATGTGCTGGGGGCAGACAGGGGCATTGACCCGCCCATCGGAACGAAGCTGGTGTCGTTTCACAATTGGGCTCGACTTCGCCCTTCGGGGTCCGCTACCAGTGACCGGTTCCCGGTCCTCCCTTCACCGGCCCTACGATGGCGTCGGTGAGCCAGCCTGCGTACAGCCCACCCGGTTGAGGGCGAGCGCGCTCGTCGCCCACCCAGGCCTCGTCGACTCGACCTGCGTAGAACCCGAAGTATCCCGTGATGGTGGTGTACTCGGGGTCGAGGTCGTGCAGCGGGTCGGGATACTCGAACGCCGCCTGCGGCACGACGTGATCGCCCACCACGAGGTCGTGGTACACGGCCACTCCCTTCCACTCACAGACGCTGAGGTGCGCGGTCTCGCGCAGCAGCTCCAGGCGAACGTCGGCGGGGGGCATGTAGTACACCGGTGCCCCCGCGGTCTCGAGCATCCGCCTCGCAGACGTGCTCTCGGCGATGGTCACGCCTCGGTGCACCACGCGGATCCGGGCCTGCACGGGCTGCACGATGGGCGGGCGCGGATAGTCCCACACGCTCTCCTGTCCAGGTCCCACCGGGTCGGGGATCACCCCGGGCGGCGGCGACGGGCCCCAGTGCTGGCGGTGAGACGCCACGCGCGCCAGGATGGACTCGTGGGATGGAAGACGGGCCATGGGGGCGCTGTACCATCGGTGACGATGCCGGGTGCACGAGACGCGGTCGCATCAGCGCCGGAGCATCGCGACCACCTCTGGGCACACGGTGGCCAGGCACTCCGAGTAGAAGTCGTCGCCGTCGAGCATGCCCATCAGGGATGCGGCCGTGTAGGGGTTCTTCAGCAGCTCCGCATAGGTCTCGCACTCTACCTCGAGCACGAAGGGAGGTGGGCACTCCTGCCACAACAGATCTCGGAAGTCCTCGTAGGCACCGCCGTCTCCCGTGCACTCTAGGCTGCGGAGGATGGGCCAGTAGTAGCCGACGTGCAGGTCGGTGGCGGGCTCGGTGGTGGGGCCGAGCTGCTGGGTCAGGGGTGCGTCGCAGTCGAGGAATGGATCCCGCTGCGCCAGGTTGTAGCCGGGCTGCAGATCGAAGGGCTGCAGATCCGATGGAGGCGTGTCCGGATCCACCCACACGAGCGCAGCCTCGAAGGCACCGCCCAGGATCGGCTCTCCGCTTCCCCAGCGGTCATCCTCGTCGAGGTCGTCGAACAGCACGATGTCGCCCACGCTCGCCTCGACACCTGTCGCTCCCGACAGCGGCTGCAGCGTGGATGGATCTGGGGGATTGAACACGTCGAGGGTGTACCGGGCCGGGAACGACGTCTGCACCAGGACTGGCTGTGACCGAGCCTCGGCGGTGGCGGCTCGGGGCCACACGATGGCCACGCTCACCTCGGCCGTGGACGCATCCAGCTCGTCCTCGAACACGTTGCCCTCGATGCGGAACAGGGGCTCGCCCAGGTAGGCGCCATCGACGACGCTCCCGCACCCGGCCCACAGCAGCAACCACTCAGCGAACATAGTGGACCCACTCCAGCGAGAAGGTGGGGAGAACGGTCGACTCGAGGTTCGAGGTGCGGGTGATGGCGTCGAATCGCTGGTAGAGCTGCACGTCGGTGCCGCCCGAGAGCGCGAGCACCGAGCGGCCGACGGGGACGTCCAGTCCCAGGACTGGGCCCACACGGCCGGTCGACGCCCGTCGAGGTGGCGCTTCGCCCGTCGAGTCGAACCACTGGGCGATGCCGTGACCGCCGAGCCGCACCCCGAGGCCCAAGGCCACCGGGCCGACGTCGATCTTCTTGATGCCCGCCAGCTCCACGCCAGCCAGGGCCTGGTTCGTCACCAGATCTGCGGTGACGTTGCGGTAGCCGGCTCCCGTGAGCCGCAGCTGAAGGGTGAGGGGCTCGAGGTCCACCAGTACGCCGAGGTGGCCCGCCACCGAGGGGGGAAGTCCCGGCGCGGTGGGCCCGAGGAGACCCGGCCCGAAGGTGAGTGCCCAGGCGGTACGTCGAGTGCGCCGTCGAGGGTGCCTTCCGACACGATGCACTCGAGGTCTCCCCCCCATCCCTTGGATGGGTCGAGGCAGTCCACTTCGCTGTCGAAGGTGATCGACGTGATCTCGAAGGTGCCTTCCTCGGCGAGGTACGTCTCGCCTGCGACCTGGTCCCAGATGATCGCGAGCCCCTCGTCGGCACCGAAGCCGCCCACGTCCACGATGCCTGCGTCCACGAGGCCGTTCACCAAGACGAGGACGACCTCGTCGACGGTCTGCGTCTTCACGTCGAGCCCTTTCCAGGCGAGGACTCCGGTGTGCAGGAAGTCGTCGCTGGTGCCGAACGTGACCTCGTACTGGATCCCGGTGCCGTCGTAGGCCTCGAGGGGAGGGGTGGACGAGGGTGGCGGCGTGGGGGTGGGCGACGAGCCGAAGGAGATGGGGCCGACCGTCCGGATCTCCGCCGAGGCGTCGCGGGCAGTGCCGATCATGGGATCGAGCACGCCGAGATCCTGGAGTGCGACGCCGAGCGCGGTGCGCTCGCTGTCGGACAGCTCCCGGAACTGGCTCTCCGGGCTGCTCGGGCCCTCTGGCTGTGTCGCCGTGGCGACTGGGTCTTCGTCGTGGGCCGGGTCTGCGGCGACCTGCTCGGGGGTGGTGGTGCAAGCCCACGAGCAGAGCGCCAGGGTGAGGATTCCATGGATGTGCACGCGTGTCATGTCGTCTCCAGGATGGCAGCACGTCGGTGCCGCTCATCCATGGAGATGCGTGAGTCGACGGAGTTGGAAGCACGAGGTCGAGATTTCTGCAGAACGTCGCCACGACGCAGCTCGGGCTACTCGACGCGGATGACCACCATGGCCGGCTCCGCCGTGACTTGGATCTCCGGTGTGTCGGACGTCAGCATCGCCGTGGCTTCGTAGGCGAAGGAGTCCTCCCCCACGAAGCCCGCGTCGGGCACGTAGGTCAGCGAGCCATCGGACCCCAGCGTGAGGGTGCCGTTGGAGGGCTCCACGGTGACCGCCGCCGTGATCGAGGCGGCCCCTGGCTGCTCGGCGTCGTTGCTCAACACCCCGAGCGTGGCACCCACCTGAAGCGTGGTGCCGGCCGTGGTGGCGTAGGCATCGTCTGCGGACAACGCGAACACCGAGCGCTCGAGCGCCCGAAGGCCCTGCAGCGACCACTCCAGGTAGGCATGCTTCTGGGGCACGCCCTCCTCGAGCACGGGCAGCAGACGCTCCAGTAGCTGCTCGCTCGCGGGCAGGAGCGTTGGCTCGAGGTCGGGTGGGCGAACGCCACTCTGCCGCGCCACGTCGTACGTCTCGTAGCGACCCAGTCCGCCGGTGGCTTCCAGGTGCCCGAGCCGAACCTCGGCGTCGCCCCTCAGTCGGGCCCGCAGGATCTCGTCGTCGAGCAGGCTCTGAGGGGCTCCCAGGCTCAGGTAGGCATCCAACACAGTCGCCAGGTTGTCGATGGTGCGGAAGCGAGGGGCGGCAGCCAGTAGACGCTCATCCAGGCGCTGCTCGTAGGCCTCCTGGATCTGCTGGATGTGGTCTGTCAGGTCGCCGACGTCGGGGCGCGGCAGAGGGGGCGACGGATCCAACTCGTCATTCTTGAACGGCGTGATCGTTCGAGTCGCCACGGAGACGATGATGCCATCCACGTCGACCTCGTCGCCCACCTGCGCCCCACAGAGGGTCTCGAGCAAGCCAGGATGGTCCGTGAACCACTGAGACACGTCCTTGGGGGGAGCGGGGTCGTAGTGGAGTTCCATGGCACCCCACTCGCCCCACGTTGCGAGGAGGTTCGGGGTGTAGGTCATGTCCCTCAAGGGCGTGGACACCCTCGTATAGGGGGGGCTCACGTGATCGAAGTGCCAGAATGAGGACTGATGCCACATGACCGTGTCCCAGCGTGTCAGACCCCACCCTGGAAACCGCGTGACCGCTGCAGCGGCGAAGAGAGGGTCGTGCAGCCCCCACAGCGCGCTGTGGTCGAAGCCTGCAGGGAAGGACGACTTCGTGACGATCCGAACGGGAAGCCCCAGGCGGTTGGGGACTTGGTTCACCCCCAGGTAGGGATCGAACTCCTCGCTGTAGTCTCCGTCCCGGAGGAACTCCAGCAGTCCCACCTCCACCTCCAGGTCCAGCACCTCGAGCTGCAGCTCGTCGACGAGCCGCTCGATCCACACCGGATCCGCCGCGAGCTGTAGGGCCGACTCCACCGCCTCGCCCGTCTCGATCAGCTCGGTGAGCCGACCCGGATCACTGTCGTGCACCCTGGCGAAGTACCAGGGGTTCTCGCGCGCCATCTGGGCAAAGGCGTCGGCCCCCACCGACCACATCCTCGGATTGGCCAAGCGGGTCGAAGACAACGGGGCCTCACCGAGGGCTGCGGGGAACTGTGCGAGGGCGTTCACCTGCAGCGCCAGATCGCTCGTGAGCGTGACGGTGGCCTCGTCGAGGTCGAGGACGTCGGACCCTGCGTGCAGCGTGTTCTTCGCGTCGATGGCGGCGGCGGTGTAGAACCGCGACTGCAGGGCAAAGAAGGAGTTGCTGCCCGAGCCAGCGTAGTCCAGTGGCTTGCCCGTGCGCTCGTGGAAGGCCAGCCCGAACTCGATGTCGTCGATGAGACTCTCCACGAACCCCGCCTGTAGGGCCTCGTGCAGGCCCAGCTGACCCTCCAACACCGAGGAGCGCGTGGCGTACAGCTCGCGAGACAGCTCCCGCACGTTTCCGTCGATGGTCCGGGTGGAGGCGTCCAGTGCCTCCAGCCCGGCCGACAGCGCGTCGAACATCTCGTTCAGTCGACTGTCGATGCGATCGAACCGGTCGTGCATCTGCACCCGCAGATCCTCCACCTGCTGCCGGAGCTGGAGGATCTGCTCGAGGATCTCCTTCTCGGGGGGTGGGCCCTCGTCGGGGCCGAACAGGCCGTAGGCGCCATCCGCCACGCTCACGAGGCCTGCGATGGCCACGCCGGGCTTGGCGAGCTTCACGCCAGCGACGAACGCTCCCACGCCCCCCGCGACCTTGATGCCGTCCCGCACGTAGGCCAAGACGTCCTCGGTGGTTCCCTGCGCGTCGGCCACCTCTTCGGCTTGCGCGGCGTAGCCCACGTCTGCCTCGACCTCGCTCTGCTCCATCAGGGAAGCCACCAGCGACACGGTGGCGCGAGACTCCGTGCGCGCCTGGGCTTCCGCGGCTCGCTGCGCGATCAGATCTGCCAGCTCTTCCTTGGTGAGGGGCCCGGTCTCGACCACGTCCGGCTCGTCCTCGAGCGCGTCTGCGATCTCGTCTCCCAAGGCAGCAATGCGCTTGGCGGTGTCGTCGTAGGACTGCCGAACGGCGGCGCGCAGGTCCACGAACCCGGTGTCGCGCTGGGCGAAGAACGCCTGTACGGACTGCGGCAGGGCCGCCTTGGCGGCAGCGACACCGGGGTAGCTGGCCTGTAGGTCGGCGGGTCTCAGCTCCAGCTGCTGGGTCGTCGCCCACGACTGCAAGGCGGCGGCGAGCCCCGGCCGGACACACGCATCCGGGCTCCGATCGAGCATGGCCTGGGTCACGAGGTGAGCGAAGGGCTGGTGCCGGTCGAAGGCCACGAGGTGCGCCCGGTCGAAGGCCACGGCCCGGTCGTCGCTCGGGCGCTGGCGGATGTTCATGCCGAGCCACTCGGTGGCCCTCTCCCCGACGTCGGTACGGGTCCCGGCGAGGGCGGGATGCGACAGGGTGGCGGCCGCATGCCGCAGCGCAGGGACCAGGTGATGTGGCTGCGTCAGCTCGGGATCACCCGAGGCCCAGGTGGACAGGGCGGCGTCGAGCTCGCTGGCGAAGGTGGTCAGCTGGGCGGAGCTGGCGAGCGGATTCTCCGTGGCGTAGGCCACGAGCAGTGCCGCAGCGGCGGCGAGGCGTGGGCGGTCGGCGGCCCGCAGCTCCACGCGCACGATCTCGGCGGACACCCGAGCATCCACCAGCGACTGGTAGCTGCCTTCGTCGGTGACCTCGTGAGGCTCGGGCAGGCAGCCGAGGTCGTCCGTCCCGGGTGCAGTGGTGGGAGTGGTCGTCGTGGGCTGTGGGGTGGTCAGGGTGTTGGTGGGGTCGTCTCCGGTGGTCTCGGAGTCCCTCGGGCCCGAACAGGCCATGGGGAGCAACAGCGCCAAGACGAGGGGGAACGGGCGGGATCGCATGAGCAGTCTCCGTGTGTGCGGGCCGCTGTCCACGGTCCCGACCAGGGATGCGCAACGCACCGCCCTCCTCCGCAGTGATTTTCGAGATCGATGCCCATGGGGTCGGACGTCGGGCTACTTGCAGCCCTCCGACGAGCACGTCATCGACACGTCGTCGCCGTACTCGGTCGATGGCATCGAGGAGACGTCCGAAGGCGCGTTGTCTTCGGTATTCGAGCCGAGGTCGCAGACGTCGGCGGTGAAGGTGGAGTCGCCCGTGCTGTAGCGCTCCAGGTGCACGGCTCCGGCGAGGGAGCCGGTGTTGTCGTGGAACCCGGCCACCTCACCCTTGGTCCCACGGCAGGACAGGGATCCTCCGCCGACGTCGGCGCCGCCGGCGGAGTAGCCGACGTTGCCGGTCACGAGGGTGTCGACGAGCTCGACGGTGCTGTCGGAGGACAGCGACAGCCCGCCCGCAGGGAAGCCCGAGTTCCCCTCGAGCGTGGAGTCGGTGAGCACCACGGTGGTGGATCCGAGCACGAACAGGGCGCTGCCTGTGTTGTTCGCGAACAGAGTGCTGTGCACGGTGGCCTGTGCGTCGCGTAGTGCCAGGGCTCCTCCCATGGCGAACCCCTGCGTGCCGTAGTCGTCGAACCCGATGTTCTCGATGACGTCGGAGCTCGTGAGGGTCAGGCCGCCGTGGAGCACGGAGATGGCGGTGCCGCGACTGGCTTGGTTGGCGCGAAGCACCACGTCGCGCACGACGAGGTCGGAGGCGGCATCGGAGTAGACTGCGCCGCCTTCCGTCCAGCACCCATAGGGGCCGCACGACCTGAGGGAGCCTCGGCCCTCGGTCAACTCCACCCCGGCGATCTCCACCGTGAGCTTGTCGGCGAGCACCTCCACGAGCGCGTGGTCGCTGGCTCCTCCCTTCAGGACAGGGCGCAGGCCGGGTTCCCCCAGGATCTGCACGTCGGCATGCACGAGGAAGCTGTTGGTGTAGGTGCCTCCGCACAGGGCGAGCGTGCCAGGCGTCTTCAGGTCGTGCGCTTCCCCGGGCAGGAGCTGGCTGGTGTAGTCGGCGCGGGTGCCCGCGGCATCGATGAAGTAGGCTTCTGAAGACGTGGGCATGGTCTTCGGATCGCAGTCGTTGTCGATGCCGTCGCACACCTCGACGGCGCCCGGCAGCACGGCGGCGTTGCGGTCGTCACAGTCCGAGCTGTTCAGCACGAACCCCACCACCACGTCACAGGAGGCCAGGCTGACGTCTGGGTTGCCGAAGGTGTCTCGATCCAGGTCCTCGAAATAGGTCACGCCGTCGACGGGGTCTTCGTCCACGATCGTGTCGCAGTCGTTGTCGAGGTCGTCGCACACCTCGTCGGCGCCCGGGTACACCGAGGCGTTCGTGTCGTCGCAGTCCACGGTGTCGTCGAAGCCGTCGAGGTCTGCGTCGATGCCGCTGGTGAGGGCGGCGTCGCTGTCCGTGACGGGTGCCCCGGTGTCGATGGACGAGGGGCTCGTCGAGGACGTCGTGCACCCGATCACGACGAACAGAACCCCGAGCCAGCTGCTTGCAATGGAATGCGACACGAATCCCCCAAAATCCCAGCCTGAGACCCCATTGTGTCTGCAACCAGGGGCGATGGCCACCCCTGTCTCGTCGGCGAAGGCCTTCGATGTGCGCGCACGTGTCGGCGCGCGAACGGCACGAGTGGATCGAGTTACGACGTAGGCGTGGTGGGGTTCGTTGTGGCGCGGTGGATGGCACGCCCCTTGCGTCTGGGGCAGCGAGACCTCGGAGCTTGCCATGTCCCCCCTCCTGACTGCCCTCGTCCGTGCGGCTCGGCGCGACCCGACGACCCGTGACGCGGTCGCTCGCCTCGTTGCCGACGAAGACGCCGCTGCCCTCGGGCGACTCCTCGAGGCGCTCGGCGCTTGCGCCACCGCAGAGGAGCTCGAGCGGCTGCTCGACGAACCCGGGCCGTTCCGTCCTTCCGTGCGCGGGTGGACCTGATGGGCGCGCCACACGTGGGGAGCCCCTCGCGCGTCGAGGTCTGCCGTGATCTGCTCGTGCCCTCCACCTGGGTGGTCGGGCCGAGTCCGGATGGCGACGCCGCGGGTCGGTGGGCAGCGCAGATCTTGGTGGAGCTGGGCGTGATCCGTTCCTCCGACTTCCTGCGCGCCCTGCGCCCGGGCCAGCTGGGGGCATCGATGTTCCCGGCCGCTCGCGGGCCGGAGCTGGCGACCCTCACCTTGCTGTGCTCGGCCTGGGCGGTCTACGACGACGCGCTCGAGTCCACGGGTCGCCCCGATCCTGCGATCTCACGGGCGCTGCGCCAGGGGAGCGCCCCTGCGGACGCTCCCGCCTTGGTGCGTGCCTTCGCGCGGGCGGGCGAGGGTCTTCGGTCGCGGTCGCCGGCTTGGCGGAGGAGATTCGCGGCAACCTTCGACGCCACCGTGGCCACGGTGGCCTACGAGGTGCGGCTCCGGGAGGCACTGGCGAGGGGTCGTCCCCCGAGCGTCGATGCCTACCTCGCGTGGCGTCGGGTCAACATCGGGCTCGGTGCCATGCTGCCGTTGGTGGAGCACAGCCTCGGGCGGCAGGTCGTCCCCGATGGCTCCATGGCCGACTGGACTGCAGCCTGCACCGACGTGTTCCTGGCCATCAACGACCACTGCAGTCGCGACAAGGATGGTCCAGGGCGACTGGATCTGGCGTCGAGCCTCGCTGCGGCCAGGGGATGGCGCCTCGACGAGGCGGATCGGGCGGTGGTCCGGTTCCACGACCAGGCGGTGGCGAGGGTCGAGGCGGAAGCCCAGCGCCTGCGCCACCGATTCGCCGAGGAGCCGGTGGTGCTCGACTGGATGGACGGCGTGCATCGCCTGCTGGCGGGCTTCGGGGCCTGGCATCGGGTGGCCCCTCGCTACGCCGAGCTGGCCGCGTAGGCTCAGGACAGCTGATCGAGCAGGTAGCGCATCACGTCCGTGGTGGTCACGATGCCCACCAGCTCTCCGGAGTCGGTGGTGACGGGCAGCGAGTGGAAGGTGCCCTCGGCCAGCACGCGGACGGCGTCGCGCACGGTCTCGGTGCGCTTCACGCAGGTGGGCTCCTTCATCAGCTCGGACACGGTCACGGTGTGGTCGAGCACGGAGTCCGTCTGCTGATCGTCGGTCCCGTACTGGTAGCTGACGCGCAGGATGTCGGTGCTGCTGAGCATGCCCACTCCTCGTGGCAGAGGGTCCTGCCGATGGAGGAAGAAAGCAAGGGGCATGCCAAGGCAGCGGGCTCGGATCAGCCGCAGCGAGCGTTCCGAGCGGGGTTCGTGTGCGGAATCACACCGACGTGCGTGCCGCCTCGCCCAGTCCGCTGTGCCCGGAGAGGCTCTGCTCGCGCCGGATCAGCCGAACCCGGACCGAGGGGTCCCGGTACTCGGGAGGACGCGCCCAGCGGTCGCTGGCGTCGCGCACGAGCCGCCGGTTGCCCGTGAGGGGACCCCAGTCGGGTGGGGGCGACTCCGGGACCTCGGAGGGCACGTCCGACCAGCTCGGCCCCTCGTCGCCCACGGCCGTCCACTCCTTGCCCCCCGGCCCGCAAAGCAGCAGCTCGGCCTCGGTGGGCAGACGCCAGCCGGCGTTGTCGAGCACGGTCACGGGGCGGGTGAAGCAGCGTGTTCGGTCCCAGGCAGCGCCGATCTTGGCGGCCGTCTTGGGACCGATGCCGTCCACCTCGGTGAGGCGCTGGGGGGTGAACTGGAGCACGTGCAGGGTCTGCTCGCCGAAGGCCGACAGCACCCCGGCGATGCGGTCGTGGCGCACGATCTCGTAGAGGATTCGCCCCATGTCGTCGAGGTGGTACTCCTTGCGCTGCACCCAGTCCCCGAGCTCGTAGGCGGCTGGCAGGGCGTGCTCGGCCGACAGGGCGTTGGCGACCTGCACGGCGTCGTCCCACGACAGGGGCGGACTGAAGCCCAGCGCCTCGATCAGCGCGTTGGACAGCGGCGACGTGGTGGCCGTGAACGGGCGGGTGACGTCCACGGGCCGCTCGCCGAGCAGGGCGGTGCCGGCCGGGACCGTGGCGACCTCGAAGGTCACCCCACGGGCCTCCTGGATGGCGCGCTCGGACTCGCTCGTGAACACGAACGTGCCCTCCCCGGAGGGCGCCTCCATGCTGGGGAGCGACTCCTGGCTCAAGGACTGCACCTGGAACAACGTCTTCTGGTCCCACACGCCTCGTGCGCTCGACCAGGCGTCGGTGTCCGAGCCCGTCCACAGGGAGCGGAGGGTGCCGCAGTCGGGCACGCGCTCCTCGCGATCCACCTGCAGGGCCGCCTCGATGGCGGCTCGGAACCGCTCCTCGAGCGTGGGATCGATGGGCTCGTGGCCACCGTCGCAGACGGCCTGGAACAGCTCCATGGTGTCGCTGCCGCGAAAGGCTCGGTGGCCGTGCAGCAGTTCGAAGAGGATGGCGCCCAGCGACCACAGATCGGCTCGGTGATCCACGCTCGAGGCATCGCGGATCTGCTCGGGGGCCATGTACGCGGGCGTGCCCATCGCGGAGCCCGAGCGGGTGCGGGTGGCGGTGTCTCCGGTCTGCTCGAGCACCTTGGCGAGCCCGAAGTCGGTGATCTTGGGCACGGGCACTCCGCCTGCCGTCGACAGCAGGATGTTGCCAGGCTTCAGATCGCGGTGAACGAATCCCAGGGCGTGGGCGGCGGTGACCCCCGACAGGATGCCCTCGGCGAGCGCATCGGCTTGCTCGATGGAGGGGGTGCACGTGGTGAGGAAGTCCGACAGGGACGGCCCGCCGACGTATTCCATCACCAAGGCGGGGATCCCCTCCACGTCGACGACGTCGGTGACCGCGACCACGTTCGGGTGGCGCAGGGTGCTCTGCACGCGCCCTTCCTGCAGGAGTCGCTTGCGGATGATGGGGGTGGGTAGCGACAGCACCTTCATCGCGTGCAAGGAGCCCAGCTGGTTGTGGCGGACGCGATAGACGACCGCCATGCCCCCTCTTCCGAGGACTCCGTCGATGGTGTAGCGCTCGACCACTGTGCCGGGTCCGAGTTCCATGTCGACATGGTAGAGCAGGTGCGGGGAGGATGCGTGCTGAAGAGGATCCGAATCGCGGGACTGGGGCCCCACCTGGACTTTCGGGCGGAGTTCGATCCCCGAGGGGAGAACAACGTCACGGGACCATCGGAGTCGGGCAAGAGCTTCCTCGTGGAGGCCGTGGTGTTCGCGCTGTACGGCCGGAGCGTGGGCGGCCGGTTTCGTCCCGAGGCCGTACACGATCAAGGCAAGCGGGCGCTCGTCGAGCTGACCCTCGACTCCGGCCTCACGGTGCGGCGCACGATCACGCGGTCCAGGAGCACCACCCGCTCCCTCGGTCCGGCACAGGACGACTCCAGCTACAGCAGCGAGGCCTCCTTCGCGACGGCGCTGGGCAAGCTCGGCGAGGACCCGGACGCGGTGGTCACCGTGCTCGCTCCCATGCACTGGACCACGCTGGTGGGGGGCAACGCGCGCAAGTTCCGCGACCTGCTGGCTCGTGTCTTGCCCTCCGTGGGCACCGAGGACATCCTGCGCAGTGCGATCGAGGAGGCGGGGTTCACGGTGGACGACGCCGACCTGACGCTCACGGACTCCCAGGCCTCGTCCAAGCGCCGCGACGCACGCAAGCGTCGCGACGAGGCGAGCGGTCGGCTCCAGCTCGCCCGGGAGCGCCTCGACGCCTTGCTGGACGCCTCGCAGGCGGCGGCGGGCGAGGACGAGGTGCCCGAGGAGCTGGTGGAGCGAGTGCGTGCCTGGGAGGCCTACGAGGAGGTCACGCGAGGCTCGCGGGAGGCGGCGGCGCTGGTCGCGGCGGCCGCAGACTGGGACCGACGGCGGGAGGCGCTGGGGGAGGAGCCCGAGCGGTCCAAGGTGGATGCCAAGGCCGTTCCGAAGGCCCAGGCGGCCACGCAGGCGGCCATGCAGACCGTGCAGCAGCTCGCCGGGCAGCAGCAGATGTACACCATGCAGCGGCAGATGTTCGGCACGGGCAGCGACGTGTGTCCGACCTGTCAGCGCCCGGGCTGGACCACCGGCGAGGCGATGGCGACGCAGCTCGACGAGCAGCTGGCGGCGCTGGGCGAGCAGCTGGCGGCGGCCAATGCGGCGTGGCAGGCGGCCCAGGCCACGTTGAACGACGCCATGCAGGCCGCGACGGCGGCCGAGGGCCAGGCGACCCAGCACGCCCAGTGGAAGCGTTCGGTGGCAGCCCTCGGCGAGCGTCCCGAGCCCCCCGAGGGGGTGGATCTGCCCGAGCCTCCGGCGAGCGAGCGTCCCTCGACCGAGGACATGGAGCGGGTGAAGGGGCTCGTTGCTCGCGCAGCGGCGCTCGAGAGCCTGAAGCAACGCCAGGAGGAGGAGCTGGCCGCGGCTCGGCAGGAAGTGCAGACGGAGACCGAGCGCCTCGAAGGGTCCGAGCACGACGCGGCCAAGTGGGACGCGGTGCTCGATGCGGTCCGCAAGGCGCCCTCCATCGTCGCGGCTCAGCAGGCGAGGGCGCTGGGCTCCATGGGGCCCGTGACGCTGGAGTTCGGCGAGAACCCGGCAGTGACCGTCCTCATCGACGGTCGGCCCTGGTGGCTGGCGAGCCGAGGCCGCCAGGTGGTCGCGGACGCCTTCCTGCGCAACGCGCTGCGGCGCGCGGTGGAGAT
Organism: Myxococcales bacterium; assembly: GCA_019634415.1. Lineage (GTDB taxonomy): Bacteria > Myxococcota_A > UBA796 > UBA796 > DRPG01. Next base: position 30,829 of record JAHQVJ010000194.1, on the reverse strand, counting down.
GCCCCACCTGCCGCTGTTCATCGACAACGTGCAGGACGTGGGGGGGCAACCTCTACCCGACGTTCCGGGCCCGACGATCTGGCTCACGACGAACGACAGCGCCGGGCTGACCGTTCGCCGGAAGACCTCGAAGCACGACACCACTGGGGTGCTGTAGATCAGGGACGCGTGATCTCGGCCCGCATCACGGCTCCATCGAGTCGCACCGCCACCGTGCTGCCATCGAGCATGGTCGCGGTGACCCCTGCGGCGGAGCCATCGAGCGCGTCGTCCAGCTCCATGCCCACCGCGGCGAGGATGCGGCCGACGACGCTGCGGGCGTGTGCCTCGTCTCGGAACGTCCAGGCCACCGGTCCGTCCTGGACGAACACCTGGGCCCCCTCGATCACGATGGTGTGATGAGCCGGGTCCCGCAGCAGCGGCTCCAGTGGCCCGAGGCCGAAGATCTCGTCGAGGGTAGCCTCGACCACCGCCTCCACGTCGCCATCCACCCGCTGCGTGGCGAGCTGGGTGGCCTGGGCTCGGACCTGGTCCACCACCTCCATCCGGGAGCGGTGGACGAGGGCATCCACCTCTGGCTGCAGCTGTGCCTGGAGTGCGGACACGTGCTGTTGCTGCCGCTCGACCATCGCGCGATCGGCCAGGCGTCCTCTGCCTCCGCGCCTCCGGGGGCGCTGACCACGGGGCCTACGATCAGCCACGGCTCACCCCCGCGCGAGACAGGTGGGGGATGTTCGACTTCGAAACACACGTCATGTGGACCTCTTCACGAGTGCATTCGCACCCGTCCGAGTCGCTCGTCGCCACGAGGCATACCGATGCCTCGCAGCGGAAGCGGCCCTCCAAGTCCACTCGTCCCGCGAGGGTTGACCTATGCGCGTCGAGGGGAAGGAGAGCCCAACGTGGAACCACGCCTCGACTCGTTCAGTATCGGTACTCGCGTCGTGCGGGTCAAGCCCCAGGGGGCTCGTCCGGGCCTTGGCTGACGAGACCCCGAATCAACCCGTCGACCATCCATGCGAAGCTGTGCTCGACGTCGTCTGCGAGCTGGAACTGTCCGCTCGTCTCGAGCAGGACGAATCCGTGGATCGCGGATCGGAAGGAGCGCATGGCGTGCACCCTGTGCTCCTCGATCACGCCGAGCTGCCCTAGCGGACGCTCGAACAGATCAAGCAGATCCTGGATCATGGGCATGGCCTGCACATCGTCGTGGTCCGGCTCGACGCGTGCCATCAGCGCGTACAGGCCGCCGTTGTCGCGCGCCCACGCGCGCAGCTGGTGCGCGAGCCGCCGGAGCTGCTCAGCCGGTGCGACCACGCCGCGCACCGCGGCCTTCAGGGCTTGCAGGAGCTGCCGGGTTCCCTCCCGGGAGACGGCCCTCGCGAGTGCATCGCCCGACGCCACGTGGTTGTACATCGACGCGGGGCGGATCCCCACTGCGCGCGCCACGCGGGAGATGCCGAGTGCTTCGGCGCCTTCCCCCTGCACGATCGCGATGGCGGCGTCGACCACCTCGCGCGCGGTCAGCGCGGGTCCCTTCCTACGCCCCACCTTGAACCGTCCGCTTCACGAAGGCCTCGATCGCAGCGGCCGTCTCCTGCGGCCGCTCGACCTGGGGATAGTGACCCGCCCCTTCGATCATCACCACCGAGTTGTCTCCGCCGAGCTCATCGGCTTGGCGCTTCGCCTCGGCGGCGGGATCCGGGAAGTCGGGATCCTGGGCCCCCATCGCGATCAGGGCAGGCACCGAGACCTCGTGCAGCCTGGCTGCGGTGGCGGCCTTCGAGGCGCACATCATCAACCGGACGGCCCGAAGACGCCCAGGTTCCCGCAGGTTCTGGAGCACGGCAGAGTGATTCTCCTCCAGATCTGCAGGTGGGGTCGCGAACAGTGTCTTGCGGTAGCGACCCCACAGCGACACACCCCACGGCCAGCCGAACGCGATCGACAGCAGCGGTCGGATGAGTCCGAAGTACGGAGGGTCGCTCACGAATCCGCTCAGCGACACGAATCCGGCGACTCGGCTCGAGCACAGCGAGGCATGAGCGCTCGCCGCGGCCCCCACCGAGTTGCCGAGCAGGATCGCGCCCTGCAGGTCGAGCTCGTCGAGGAGGGCGACGACGTCGTCCCCGATGTCTTCGCTGGTGTACGACCCGAAGCCGCTGTCGGACTCGCCGTGTCCCCGTAGGTCCATGGCGTGGACCGTGAAGCCGGCCTGCACCAGCAACGGTGCCAGGTGACGGTAGCTCGCTCGCGTGTCGCCGATGCCCGGCAGTGCGACGATCTGCGGTCCACCGCTGCCGAAGGTCTCGTACGCCACCTGCCTGCCCTGCACCCGAATCGCTGCACTCATGAGGCCACTCTCCATCGCTACATGCTTTAACTACGTACTGTAGTTTAAAAACTAAAGCTACTAGTTTACCGGATCGTGGCCGTATTGTCGGCTTTAGTGGTGCGCAGTCGGGATATCGCCTAAATGTGCAACCAAAAGGTTGCGCAATTGGACGGAGGTCGCTTAGTGGGTCTCGAAGGAGATGCTCATGTCTGCCAACGATCCGGATCGCATCGTGAAGATCGTCGAGCTGAACGCCGAGGTGCCGCGGGTGTGGCGTGCCCTCACCGACCACAGGGAGTTCGGGCAGTGGTTCCGGGTCAGCCTGGACGGTCCGTTCGAGGTGGGCAAGCTCACCACTGGGCGCATCACGTCCCCCGGTCACGAGCACGTGAGGTGGGAGTCCGTCACCGAGCAGATGGTGGAGGAGCGGCTGTTCGTCTTCTCGTGGCCGCCCAGTGCCGTCGATCCCGACACCCGCTACGACGATGGCGCGAAGGTGGTCGTGGAGTTTCGCTTGGAGCCTGTGAGCGACGGGACGCGCCTCACGATCACCGAGTCCGGCTTTCTCCAGTTCCCAGAGGCGAAGCGGCTGGAGATCCTGCGCTCGAACGCGGAGGGGTGGGATCTGCAGGCCGGATATGTGGCCGCTCATGTCGAGGGCTAGGACACGTCACGGCAGTCCGGCGCCGGTGTTCGCGGCGCTGGGAGACGCCACGCGGCTTCAGCTGGTGTCGCGCCTCAGCGACGGGCGGCAGCGCTCGATCACCGCGCTGACGGAGGGCCTGGAGCTGTCGCGTCAGGCGGTCACCAAGCACCTGCGGGTGCTCGAGGATGCGGGCATCGTGCGGTGCGAGCGCATCGGGCGGGAGAGCCGTTTCGCGATCGAGTCGGGCGCGGTGCTTCAGGCTCGGGCGTACCTCGCTCGCATCTCGGAGCAGTGGGACGAGGCGATCGAGCGGCTGGTGGCGGCGGTGGAAGAGTGACCGCCAGTCACGATTGGCGCTGATTTCGAGGTAGGGTCCCTGCCGGGAGGGCGAGCGTCGTCCTACAGAATTCTCACATCCAGGCAGGTCACTCCGATGTCCTGTGTCGCATGTGGATCAGCCTGACGCTTCTGTGTTGTGCCTCGGCGCCTGAGCGTCCCGTGTGGTCGGCGGAGGAGGTGCGAGGCGGCGCCGCGCTCCCGGCGGTCGTTCGGACGCTGGCGGACCCAGCGTTGGACGGGCGGGAGGAGGGGTCGCCGGGGTCGGCGATCGTGCAGCGCATGTTGGTCGACCAGCTTCGGGCGTGCGGCGTGCAGCCTGCGGGCGAGCAGGGCTTTCGACAGGCCATTCGGACAGGGCGAGGCACGAACCTCCTGGGTCGGGTCGCAGGGGTGGGCCAGGACCCTCAGGTCATCGTGGTCAGCGCCCACTACGATCACCAGGACCTGGGATGGCGCACACATCCCGGTGCGCAGGACAACGCGGCGGCGGTCGGCGCGTTGCTGCAGGTGGGCTGCGCTCTGGCGGAGGCTCCCGCCGAGCGGGACGTGATCCTGGCCTTCTGGGACGCGGAGGAGCCTCCGACGTTCCTCACGAGTCAGATGGGCTCGCGCTACTGGCACGCGCACCCCACGGTGGCCCTCGATCGGGTGGGCGCCGTGGTGGTGCTCGATCTGTTGGGTGGCGGGCTGTGGGACGGGTACGGCACGACCTTCGCCCTCGGTGCCGAGACGTCCCCACAGCTCTGGGCAGCTGCCGAGGCCACCCCCACCACAGCGTTGCATCGCGTACAGCAGGCGAGCTTGTCGTTGGTGGAGGAGATGGTGGTGGGGCCCTCGATGGTGTGGTCGGACTACGAGGTCTTCCGGGCGCATCGGATCCCCGTGTTGTTCCTGACGGACGGCCAGAACGACCGGTACCACACGCCGCGGGACACATCCGAGGCGCTGGACTACGACAAGCTGGGTGCCGAGGCGAGGTGGCTCGAGGCCCTCGTCCGGAGGCTGGGGGCAGGGCCTTCGATTCGCTGGAGCCCAGCTCCGCGACCCGAGCACGACCGAGCGGCCGTGCGGACCCTCCTGACGGAGGCCCTCGCGGCCCCGGAGACGGCCGTGTGGGGGGCCACGGCGAGGGGGGCGCTGCAGGCTTCCCTACAGGAGCTGCAGACGGGGCAGGGGAGCACCCGGGATGTTCGCGCTGCGGCCCAGCGGCTGATGTGCTGGGCGGGTCCGCGTGCGTCGGTGTTCACCTGTGGCTTGCTCTGACGTCTGCCGCCGCCTGGCCTTCGTCATCCAGCTCGACCGAACTTCCGCGCCAGGCTGCCCAGTCGGATCCAGTGCCCCTGGATCACCGCTGGTGATCTGTGCGTGGTGGGAGCCTCGTCGGCGAGCCACGCCAGCGCTCCTAGCTGGTAGGCCACCGCACCTCGCAGCTGGGCACCCACCTCCGGGGGCGACCACGGCTGTCCCAACGCTTCCAGATAGTGGACGAGCAGGGAGTCCCCACGCGTCGCCAGCACGTCGGGGTGCACGCAGACCAAGGCTCCGCCGAGATCGATGGCCGCCGGCGCCATCGTGGTGTTCTGCCAGTCGAGCACGATCGCGCGCTCACCATCGAAGACCACGTTCTCGGCGTGTAGGTCGCAGTGCGACAGCGCGTGGGGCCCGCCTGCCAATGCCTCCATCGCTGCGGGGAGGTCGTCGAGGAGCGCCAGGATCGCGCGCTCGGTCTCGGGATCGGTGGCGAAGCGGTCGTGGTCCATGCGCTCCCAGCCACCTCGCGCACGCGCCTGGTGGCTGTTGCCATCGGGCAGCACCTTGCGCGGCGGCCACTCGGGATCGCGCTCCCACGTGGCACGCTGCCAAGCCGCCACTTCCGTGAGCAGCGACCTGCCACGGGCCTCGTCGGCTCCCTCGATGGCATGGCCGGGGGCTCGGTCGGTCAGATCCTCGAGCACCATCACCACGCGCTGTCCTTCGTCGAGCACGGCGTGCAGACCGGGGGCCGGAAGCTGGTGGAGGCGCCGGTAGGTCGCGATCTCCCGCTCGTACATGGAGTGCACGCGGGGCATGTGGCCGAGCTTGAGGACCACGCTCGTGGGGCCCTCGCCCTGCAGCAGGAAGCGCGCGACCTTCGAGGTCCCTGCGAACCCGGCGAGCGGTGGTACGCGTCGAGCCGAGGTCACCGGCACGCCGAGCACTGCGGCGAACCACTCGGCGTCGACGGCATCCAGCGACTCGGGCACGGTGGCCCCGCGTCGGGGCGGACGCTCTCGAGACCAGGTCATCTTCACGCGGTACCCCTCCTGGTGGGTCTCCACGAAGCCGAGGCGCCGGTACAGCGGACGCGCCCGGTTGACGTCCCACACCGACAGGCGCAGGACGGGCTCGCGGGCTTGCAGGTCTGCCAGGATCTGCCCACCGATTCCTTGCCCCTGGACCTCGGGATGAACCGTGATCCGGTTCACGAAGCAGACACCCTCGTCGTCGCGAGAACACCACAGGCTGCCCATGGTCCTCGTGCCGTGGGGGTCGGGGACCTCGAGCACCTGCCACTGCTCCAGGTGCTGCCGGACGTCCGTGCGGGTCCCGTGGGCCTGGAACTCGGGGTCCCAGTCGAAGCGCAGCTCCACCAGGTCGCGAAAGGCGGCCAGGTGGACCGCGACGATTCCGTCCACGTCCGAGGGAAGGGCGGGCCGCAGCCGCCAACGCCGTGTGTCGTTCATCCTGACGGGACCTGTGCGAGGAGCCTGTGTGCGGCCCGCCGGGCCGACACGACGCTGCCGTTGGTGGTCGACGAGGTGAAGTAGTCCCCAGCGAGTTGGATCGGTGCCTCCGGATCGAGTTGCTCGTGCAGCTGCCCGGTCGCCTCGCAGAAGCCGGGAGGGCCGCGCAGCGCGCCAGCGCGCCATCGGGTCAGGTGCGTCATCTCCGTGTGGTCGCGAACCTCCGGCACGATCCGCTCGACCGACACCCGCATCTGCGCGATCAGGGCCTCGTCTGGGACCCCGTCTTGCTGCTCGCACCACGGGTGGGCCCAGTACGCCGCGATCAGCCCCTTCGAGGGCGGGGCGGCCGTCGGTCGCATGTTGTGGCTGAACACCACGGCACCAAGTGCCGGATCCTCGGCCTCCGGCACCAACACGGCCAGGCACGGCTCGGTGGGCCGAACCGACAGACCGAAGTGCGAGACGAGGTAAGGCGCGTAGTCCAGCGGCCCACGCAGCAGAGCGGCGAGCTGTGGCGCCAGCTGTGGGTACAGATCTGGGACGGCACAGCCGGGCACGGCGAGCACGCAGCCATCGACTCGGTCCGACTGCCGCTCGCCGTCGTGCTCCCACACCACCTCGACACGGCCCCCCTCGCGAGCGACGGAGTGCACCGGCGCGTGTGTGCAGATCTCGAGACCCTCGGCGAGGGCGTCGGCGAGAAATCCAATCCCCCCTGGGTAGTCGAGGAAGCCGGTGCCGAGCGTGAGCACGGCGCCGAAGAAGAACTGGACCGTCGAGGCGTCGTCGGAGAGCGAGCGCGCCACTGGGCCGACGACGTACTCGGCGACCTCGGGACCGAGCCTGCGGCGGGCGTAGTCCATGGCTGTCTCTCCGTCGAAGGGTGCGGCGTGACCCAGGTGGTCGTGAGACAGCGCGCCGCGAATCCGAGCGCCGTCGTAGGCGAGTCGGCCGAGACGCAGCTTGGCCCCCAGGGAGAGCAGCCTGCTGCGCATTCCGTCGAAGGCCAGGTGATTCGAGCGCACCCGGTGCACCACGCCATCGCGCAGCGTGCCCATGGGTCCGTCCAGCCGACCCAGCTCTCCGAGGCCGACGTCGCGCGCCAGATCGCGAATGGCGTCGTGAGAGCCCGGGAGAATGCTCGCCGCTCGGTTCAGCACGAAGTCACCGACTGCGACGCTGCTCATCCGGCCCCCGACGATGGGCTCGGACTCGAGCACTCGCACCGCCCAGCCCGCCCGTTGCAGCTCGAAGGCCGCGGTCAAGCCAGCGATGCCTGCTCCGACCACGATGGCCGTGGGATGTGTGCTCATCCCCACCTCCCGGTGAAGCCGGACGTGTCAGCGTTGCGTTCGGCCGGTTTCGTACCCCCGAATATGATGATCGGAGGGAGGCGTCATCGTGCCGGAGTGGCCGTACATGGTGGGTGCGCTGTTGCTGCTCCAGATCGTCCTGTGGGTCCTCTGGGTGAGCCAGCCTGACTCGGCTGGGGCTGGAATGGCGGGCTGGTTCGGGCTGCTGTGGCGCGATGGTTTCGGAGGGGAAGACGTCGCTTCCGAGCGTCGACGCCGCCTGTGGGTGCTGGTGCTGGCTGCGGTCGGAAGCGTGGTGGTTGCGGCGTTGGTCTTGATGTTCACCCCATGAGATCAGCTCTCGGGGGCCTGAATTCCGTTTGGGTGTCTGCAGGTCTTGGATCAGGAGTTGTCGATGGAGGACCCTCGAGGTCGGTTTCTCTGCGAGCGGTGCGAGCGCCGGTACCGGGAGGGCGGGGGCGACTGCCCTCATTGCGACGAGGAGCCGCTGCTGGATCTCGCCGACGACGACGTGCTGGAGATGCTCGCGGAGTACGACTGGAAGCGAGAGCAGAGCTGGATGGGCACGATGCTCGTCGTCGGAGGCGTTCCCGGCATGTTCGTGGCGGTCGTGCTCATGTTCCTCATGGACGTTCCGCAGCGACAGGCGAAGTGGGTGGCTCTGCTGTTGGTTGGCGCTGTAGTGGGGACAGCTCGACTCGTCGCTCCGCCCAAGAAGAAGTCTCCCAGATCCCCGAAGCGCCGCATTCGGCCATGGCACCTCGTGTTGGTGTCCACGCCGCTGATCGTCCTCCTCACCGTGGCCCTCGCCTGGGTTGCCTCGGCGATGTCTCCGGCGCCCCCCGAGTGGAGTGGTCAGCCCCCCGAGGCACCTCCCCAGGCACCCGTCGCCGTGCACTGGCCCGGTATCGAGGACGAGCTTCCCGCATCGATGGTCGGAGCCGAGGCCGACGCGCTGATGGCGGCTGCGTGGGTGGCCCACGACGCTGGTGAGGAAACCCTGGCAGCCACCTTGGCGTCCTACGCCGTCGCACAGGACGAGACCGTCTGCTCGCTGTACGATCTGTCTCGTCTCACCGCCGCCGACTTCCGCATCGATACGGCCACGTACTGGCTACAGCGCGCGGCGTTGGAGGAGGGGGTCGAAGCGGCGCTCGCTCACCAGGATGCCGACCTGCTCTCGCTGCGACTCATGTGGCGGTGGCGGAAGCTGTCGCCATTCCTGGTGGAAGCCGAGCAGTATCGGGCCGCGCGGGTGCACTGAATGGTGTCACTCGAGCCAGTGCCGTCGGTGACCGGCCGTGGCGTTCGCTCCCACGCTAGAGGGCCGCCGGAGGGCTGCCATGTCGATGCCGCGTCGTTCCGAGTTCGATCCCGTGCTGGACTTCGTCGCCGAGGCCTGCAAGCGCCTCGTGCACGACATGGACGACCGGCCCGTCCTCTACCCGGACGCCGACGCCGTGGCGCGCTCGTTCGACGGACCCCTGCCGGAGGCTGGTGTGGGTGCGGTGCCTGCCTTGCGAAACCTGGTGGACGATGGCTGGCGCGCGACCATGGCGGTGCCCGGGCCGCGGAACTTCCACTTCGTGATGGGGGGCACCACGCCGGCGTCGCTGGGGGCAGATCTCGTCGCGACGATGCTCGACCAGGTGGCCTACACCTGGATCACGTCCCCGCTGGGGGTGCAGCTGGAGCTCACCGCACTGCGCTGGCTTCAGCAGCTGTTCGGGCTGCCCGAGGCCTGGACGGGGGTGATGGTCACAGGGGCGAGCATGGCGAACTTCGTGTGCTACGCGACGGCGCGCCAGTGGTGGGGAGAGCGTCACGGCGTGGATCCCGCGGCCGACGGAATGCACGGGCTGCCACCGATGCCGGTGTTGACCTCGGGCTTCGTGCACGCGAGCACGCTGAAGACGCTGGGCATGCTGGGGATCGGTCGTCGTCAGGTGCAGACGTTCGCGGCCGACGAGACGGGGCGGCTGGATCTCGACGCGTTTCGGGAGGGGCTGGCGGCGCTCGGCGGAGCGCCCGCACTGGTGGTGGTCAACGCAGGGGAGGTGAACACGGGCGCCTTCGACCCGGTGGCGGACATGGTGGAGCTCGCGCGCGCGCACGGCTGCTGGGTCCACGTGGACGGCGCCTTCGGCCTGTTCGCGCGGGTCTCGCAGCGCACCGCGCACCTGGTGGCCGGCGTGCAGCACGCGGACTCGGTCACGGTGGACGGGCACAAGTGGCTGAACGTGCCCTACGACGTGGGCTATGCCTTCACGCGCGATCACGGGCTGATGGCACGCGCCTTTCGCTACACGGCGGACTACCTGCCTTCACCCGACGATCCGCGCCCCACGCTGGGCGCGATCTCTCCCGAGAGCTCACGGCGCGCGCGAGGTCTGGCGACCTGGGCGACCCTGGCTGCCTACGGCCGAGACGGCGTGCGCGATCTCGTAGAGCACACGCTGGATCTGGCGCAGCACTGTGCGGCGCAGGTGGACGCAGCGCCCGATCTGGTGCGCAACGCGGACGTTCCGTTGAACATCGTGTGCTTTCGCTTCGATCCTGGCGAGGTCTCGGCGGACGTTCTGGACGAGGTGAATGCGCGCATCGGCGAGGCCCTGATCACGGACGGTCGGGTGCTGGCGGGGACGACGCAGTATCGGTCCCGCACGGCGCAGCGTCCGGCGTTCTCGAGCTGGCGCACGCGCACCGAGGACGTGGACCTCTATCTGGAGGTCGTGCGGGAGCTGGGCCACGAGATCCTGGCGTCGGTGCGCAGCCATCAGCGAGTATGAAGAGGAAGGTCAGTCGAGGGGATCGATGATTGGATTCGCGCCGTGGGTCGGCTTGGCTTGGATGGGGTGTATCGAGCCGAGTGTGCCGATTACGCCCAGTGTTTCGAGTACGTCGACTACGCCCAGCCTGCTCCTCGAAGACATCGACGACGGCTACCACTGTGACGTCGGGTTCTACATGGCCTTCGATGATGCGCGCACCGTCCGGTTGGGCGTGAATGCGTGGTGGGATCGAGCACATCCTCCGTCCACGACGCTCGATGTTGCGCTGCGCTTCTACGACACTGCGCCCTTGGAGGAAGGAGTCGGACGCCTGAATTTGTGGCACGGGCAGTGTCTCGCTACACCTGGCTGCTCGGACGCGTACACCGTCTCCTGCCGGCAGCGCATCACCGAGGTCTGGACCGCGACGGAGGGGCGCGCCGCGCTGCAGCACGATGGCGAGCTCGTATGGGGCGAGGCGACCGACGTTCGGCTCGAGCGCTTCGCCGTCGACGAAGACTCTGGGGAGCGGTTTCCCCACCCAGAGGCCACGCCGCCCGTCGAGTTGGACCTGATCGAGCTCGCTCCGCGAGCTCGTTGGCAGCCCGAGCGGTAGGGCTGCCCTGTGTCAGGGACCCGGAGGCGTGGACGAGACGCCACTCTCCTTCTGCAACGTCAGATCACGAACCACTGCATACACCGCGGGATGGACCTGCAGCTGGTGGTGGAGGACGCCCGGGAAGTTCTCGGTCTCGATGGGAAAAGACGTGTGGCGAACCGGTCCCGACGCGCTGCTCTTCTGAACGAGCAGGTCGCCGAGCCAAGTGGACGCAGTGTCCGCCGTGTCGGCGACGGTGGCGGACAGAAAGGCGTAGCGGATGCCCGGCTGCAGCGGCACGACACGGTCCTCGGGGAGCGCGACGCTGTCCGGGTCGGGCCCGATGTCGCCGACGTCCCCATGCTCCAGATCGCGCACACCCGCACTACGTCCGGCGAGGATCCGGGAGAGGATGCGCGTGGCCGGCAGGTCCACCGCCCCCAGACCCTCGGTCGCGGTGCGCCCGAAGCGGGCCAGGGGTGCCCCTCGATGCGGCGTTCCGAGGGAGATCACGAGGTCCGTGCGCTCGAGCCAGCCGTGGCCGGCTCGGGATGCCGCGTGGCAGGCGGCACGGGCGATCAGCCCACCCATGCTGTGCCCCACGAGCACGAGCCGCGAGGCCCCCGATGTGTGGTGCTCGAGCGCCTCGGCCAAGGCGAGACCGTTGCGCGCCACCGTTCGGCCGGTGTTGTAGCGCGCGAACAACGGGGTGGACGCGGTGTCTCGGGCGAGCAGGGAGCCGAAGGTCGCCTCGGGATCGCCGAGGTACGCGTCAGCGTGGAGGCTCCAGCACCACTCGGTGGTGCCCAGACCGTGCACGAGCACCACCACCGTGCCGTCCAGCGCGGCGGGGGTGTCGTCGAGGTACTGGTCGCCCAGCCGCAGCGTCAGGCCGAGGTCGAGCGCATTGCCGCGAGCGGAGAGGTGGTCACCGATGGCGCCATTGACCGCCCCGAGTGCCGCATCCGCGATCCACTCGGGCGTGCCGACGATGTCGGAGCGCTGCTGAATGGGGGGCTCCTCGGCGACCTCGCCGGGCAGAGACGCCGAAAGCCCGGCGTCCGTCAGGCCCTCGACCACACGCTGGACGAGGTTCACGGAGGTGAGCGTACCCTCCGTTCCCTGCTCGACGACCCACCGCACGGCGTCGACGGGATCAGCGGCGGGCCCGATGGCGTCGGTGACGCGCTTCATGCTGCGATGCACGGAGGCGTTTCCCTCACCGATCAGATCCGTGGTGGCCTCGATCGCGTCGTGAACAAGCGCCTTCAGACCGAGCCAGCGTTTCATGTTCGCCTCGTTGTCGCGGGCCGCCGCCGTATCGCGTCCTCGGATGCACGCCGCGAGGTTCTGGCCGAGGCCCAAGGATAGGCCGTGAGGAGTGCGATGTGCGAGACGGCGTCGAGCTCGGCCTTCCAAGCGTCGCGACGCTCTGTGAGACCTTCGAGGGCCCGTCAGTCCCGCTGAGCCCGAGTACGCCACTGCTGGCGTGCGCTCAGTCCAGCGTCGCAGGTCTCGAGGGTCAGGGTCTTGATCTGATGCTGCGAGCCACCCCCGGCCCGGGTGGCGTCTGCAGCCGTCAGGCACATCTGCGGTGCCTGTCTCGCCGTGATGGTGCCCGTCCCGGTGAACACGAGCTGCTGGAGCGGACGGTCATCACACGGAGCCAATGCGACCGTGTCACCCGCCGAGAGTCCAGACAGCGTGGCGCCCACGGAGTACCGAGGCATGGAGAGCGTGCCCTCGGCGAACTTCGTCGAGTCGAAGATCTGGTCGGTGCCGAGAGACCCCTTGTAGCTGTAGCAGGTGTGCGCCTGAAGCCCCTTGGACGTGTCGACGTTCCGGTTGCCACCTGCGATGTCCAGGCAGTAGCCGTTGAGGATCCCGTCCAGCTGGTCGGCGAGTACGATCTCGACTTCACCGGGTCGGACCTCGACCTCTGGTTCCGTCTGCAGAAAGCTGCAACCTAGGCCCAGCACCCACCAAGGAAGTCCGTTCATCTCGGCAGCGGATCGCACAGAGCAGGAGTCGGAACAGCGCGATGCCTCGGTACCACGGGACTCCCAGGTGTCGAAGGCCACCCTACACCGCACGACTTCAGGTCGGAACGACGGGTTCGCACCTGGGCGTGCGGCTCGATCTCATTCGTTCCAGATGGCGTCTTCTTCCATGACTACAGCCTTGCGAGCGCCTGATCGAGATCCGCCAGCAGATCGTCGGCGCACTCCAGTCCTGCAGAGATCCGGATCAGGTTCCGCGCGGCCAGCGTGGCGTCGACCGTGCGGGAGATGGCGTTGCCCTTCGGCCAGAAGGGGAGCACCAAGCTCTCGTAGCCTCCCCACGACCCTCCGATTCCGAACAGCGTCAGCGTATCCATGGCCCTCAGCATCGCGTCGGCACCGATACTCGGATCCAGCACGATGCTGAACAGCCCCGTGGAGCCCGTGAAGGTCGACACGAACAAGTCGTGGTCGGGGGATCCCTGTAGGCCGGGATGCAGCACCTGCTCGACCTTGTCGTGGTGCTGCAGCCACTTGGCCAGGGTCAGCGCGTTGTCTCGATGCCGCTGTAGGCGCACGCCCAGCGTGGGCAGTCCTCGCAGCCCGAGCCTGGCCGCCGAGGGCCCCACGCAGATCCCGCTGGCCACTCGGGCGTTCCACAGCTTCTCGAACAGGGGGTGGCGCGCCTCCTCGTCGGCTTCCTTCGCCACTGCGACCACGCCCAGCATCACGTCGGAGTGGCCGCCGATGTACTTCGAGGCCGACTGGATCGACAGATCGATCCGATCTCCTGGCGGAGCGGTCAACGGCCGAAAGAAACACGAGGTCGCCCAGGTGTTGTCCAATGCAACGGGAATCCGGTCCAGCTCGTGTGCAGCACTGTAGGCACGCACCGCCCGTACGATGGAGCGGAGGTCCTGCACCTCCAGCGTCACCGAGCCAGGAGACTCGCAGTACACCAAGCGCGTGTTGCGCCTCAAGCGCGTCTCGATCCGAGCCCCTTCGCGGGGACCGTAGTAGGTCACCTCGACCCCGTTGGGGATCAACACGCGGTCGCAGAACTCGCGGACTGGTTTGTAGCAGGTGTCCACGACGAGCACGTGGTCGCCTGCCTTCGACAGCGCCTGCAGCGTGGTGGTGATGGCCGACAGACCCGACGGAAACGCCAGCGCACGAAAGGCCCCGTCGATTTCGGTGATGCCTCTCTCGAACGCGAACGTGGTCTGGGTGCCCAGGCGGCCGTAGAAGTCGACGTGGTAGGCGTCTGGTTTGGGGTAGTGCCTCGAGAACCGCTTGGCCCGCTCCATGGCGTCGCTGGTGTCCCTGAACAACATCGTCGACGACTGGAACAGCGGAGGGTTTACCGACCCGTGATCCGGGTAGGTCGCGTGCGGGTCGCGACCTGCATGCACCAGGGTGGTGTCGATGCCCTTGTCCTTCACGGTATCTGGCTCACATCGTTGCGATGATCTGGGCGAAGCTGCGCGTCTGCAGCTGCTCCGAGGTCAGCCCCGTGTCTGCGAGCAGCTCCCGCTCCGTGATGGCCCCGCAGTTGAGCGCTCGCAGGCAGGTGTTGAGCAGCCCCTGGCCGGTGGCGGCGTCGTCGAACACCTCGCCTGCGAGGGTGGCCTTGCTCGCGGCTGCCACGAAGTTGCGGAGTCGCTCGGCGGCTGCGGCGTGGTGCTCCAAGAAGAAGGCGTAGCAGGCGGCGAAGCGCACGGGCAGCTGCCCTGGATGCAGATCCCAGCCCTGGTAGAACCCGCCGCGCAGAGAGTGGTCGATGTGGGCGTAGGACAAGCGCCACACGCGGTGTACGGCGTCGTCGTCGTCGCCCACGGGCATCACGTTGGTGGCACCGTCCGACAGCCACACCCCCGTCTGGGCCAGCGACGCCTGCATCATGTGCTTGGCGAAGGTGCACACTGGGTGGTCCATGGTCTGATGGGCTGCGGTGATCCCCATGGAGGCCGTGAAGTCGTAGGTGCCGAAGTGTGCGCCACGGCAGCGAGCACCGGCTGCCTGGACCAAGCCAGGGAGCGCCACCCGGCCGGCGGCGTCGACGATGCACTGCGGCGTCTCCACCATGAGCTCCAGGCGAAGCGCCCCCGAGTCCAGGTCCCAGGCCTCCTCGAGCTCGCCGAGCACCTCCACCAGCAGCGACACCTGATCGGGGTACTGCACCTTGGGCAGCGTGACGGCGAACCCTGGGGGCAGCACACCCTGGGTCTGATCGAGCAGGGTGGTCATGAACAGATCGAGCGTGCGAAGGCTGCGTGCCTGAAGCTCCGGGGTCAGCGCCTTGATGCGAATGCCGAGGAAGGGCGGCAGCTCTCCCGTGGCTGCGCCCTGGGCGACCTCGGTGGCGGCGCGGACCGCGGTGGCGTCCTCCTCGTCGTCGGGGCGCACCCCGAACCCGTCCTCGAAGTCGATGCGGAAGTCCTCGACGGGCTCGTGCTCGAGCTTGTGGTGCGTGCGTGCGTGCACGGTCTCCCACAGCCCGTGGGGCATGCCCAGCGCGCGTCCGAAGGTGGGGGCGTCGGGGGCGTGCTGCTTCACGTGGTCGCGCGCGAGCTGCCCGAGGCGTCGGGCGGTGCCGGCCTTGAACAGGTGGGCGCCACCGTAGACGGTGTGCACGGGCTGGCGGTCGGCGGGTGGCCCCGGGTAGTGCTCGGCGAAGGTGCTGTGGGCGGGCTGCAGGGCGGTCAGGCGCTGCTGCAGGGTGGCGTCGTCGAGGGTGGTCTTCACGTCAGCTCCCCCGGTAGGTGCTGTAGCCGAAGGGGGCCAGGAGCAGCGGCACGTGGTGGTGCTCGTCGGCTCGCGCCACGCGGAAGCAGATGCGGACCTCCGGATAGAACGCGGGCACGCCCAAGGTGGCGAAGTAGGCGTCGGTGTCGAAGGTGAGGCGCCACACGCCGGTCTGCAGGGAGCGAGCGCCGAGCAGATCGGCCACGCGACCGTCGGCGTCGGTGCGCCCTTGGCTCACCTCCACGAAGCCGTGCGCCTCCTGGCGCTCCAGCACGATGGGCACGCCTTGGGCCGGTCGTCCGCGAGCGGTGTCGAGCACGTGGGTGGTGATGGCGCTCATTGCGGCTCTCCCAACAGATCGAGGCTCTCCAACCTCAGGCGCGTGATCTTGGCTTGCTCGGCGGCCGCGATCCGCAGCTCGTCGTCGGGGCGGTTCTCGAGGCGCTCCCGCAGACGAGCCAGCATCTGCTCGGCGCTCGCCCCCGTGGCGCAGATGATGAAGTCGAACCCGAAGCGGCTGCTGTAGGCCTGGTTGCCCTCGGCCAGCGCGGTGAGCGTGGCGCTGTCGGCGTCGCGAACCCCTGCTTGCTCGGCCTCGGACATCTCCGCCGTCTCGGGGAAGCGAGCCCGTAGGGCCTCGACGTCGGCGCCGATCCGCGGGTGATGGCCGAAGGCCTCGAGCCAGTCCCCGTCTCCCAGATGCCACCACACGTGCTCGGCGTGACCGAGCAGGTGCGGTCGGCTCGTGAAGGGGCGAGCTGCCAGCATGGCGGCCACCCAGCGGGTGGCACCACAGCATCGGGTCAGCTCGGCGCGCGCTCGGTCCTCGTCCAAGCCGTTGAGGGGCCGCACGACGGGGTCGCGTGCACCTGGCGTGTCGGTGGTGGGATGTCCGAAGGCACGCAATCGGGACACGCCTCCATCGGGCTCGATCCTCAGCCGCAGGTGGGTGTAGGGGCCGCCGCTCGTGGTGTGCCGGCTGTGCTCCGCGTCGGGGCCCAGTCGGTGGAACGCCGCCACCGGCGCGAACCCTGGATCCGCCACGAGCGCGGTGATGGGCGCGTCGGGCCAGTACAGGCCGTCCACCCTGGCGCGCTGCGGATGGTTGCCGTGGAAGTGGTGGGTCTCGAGCACCACCTGCTCCACGATGCCCGGCGTGCCGAGCTGCACCACGATGAAGTCAGCGCCCGGAGGTCTGGAGCGCCGCGTCTCCCAGCCGCCCCCCATGTAGGTGGAGCGGCCTGGCGCCACCAGGTGCTCCATCGGGCTGAAGAACGCATCGGAGCAGGCCACGGCGCGTCCGCCCGACAGCGCCGCCGCGAGGTCCACGAGCGCCTCCGAGGGGTGCTGGACCTCGGGATCGCCGTAGACGCGCAGCCGGGCCACGCCTCCGTCGGGGTAGATGTGGAGCCGCAGGTGGGTGAACACCTGGTCCGATCGCGACGCACACAGGTTGCGGCTGCCGGCGTCGAGCGCGGTGGCGGGCACCACCGGCACCCAGTGGGCGGTGTCGCGCAGCACCACCGGGTCGACGTCGGCATCGGCCACGCAGCCCTCCACGCTGGCGAACGGCGCGTGGTTGCCCAGGAAGTGGTCGGTGTCGACGTCCACTGCCCGGATCCGGCCCCGAACGCCCAGGCGCACGATGCACCAGTCGTGGCCAGGAACCCGACGACGACGAGACTCCCAGCCGTCCATCCACTTGCCGTGCTCGGTGTAGCGGTCTGGGTCGAACGTGGCGCGACCCGGGGCCAGCAGCCGCTCGGCGGGAGCGAAGAAGTCGTCGCTGGTCAGCAGCACCTCGCCGCCCAGGGTCGCCGCAGCGAGATCGGTCAGGCCGTGGAAGGCGCGCAGCGCGCGATCGCTCATGTCTGCCTCCCCAGGAGCGTGCGGCCATGGGGTGGACCCTCGAGCCTGCCGTCGCGCAGGATCCGGTGGCCGCGGAGCCAGGTGGCGTGCACGTCGCCTGCCAGGTGCCGACCGATCCAGGGGGAGACGGGATGCCGCTGCACCAGGTCCTCCTCGTGCACCTCGAAGGTCCGCTCCGGGCGCCACGCCATCAGATCTGCTGCCGCGCCTTGGCGCACCCCCCGAGCAGCAGGCCACCCTGCGAGTGCGCGCGGGCCGTCCGACAGCCAGCCGAGCACGTGCTGCATTGGGATTGAGCGTCGCCTTGCCTCCGTCCACACCGCCGACAGGCCGAGCTGAAGCGACGCGATGCCTCCCCAGGCCTGCAGGAAGTCGCCGGTGTCGGGCAGCTTCAGCCCTGGCACGCACGGGCTGTGATCGGTGACCACCATGTCGATGACGCCCTCCACGAGTCCCTTCCATAGCTCCTCGCGGTTGGAGCCCTCGCGGATGGGCGGCGCGCACTTGAAGGCGGTGGCGCCGTCGGGCACGTCCTCGGCGCTCAGGCACAGGTAGTGTGGGCACGTCTCCACCGTGATCGGCACCCCCTGTGCTTTCGCCTCACGGATCATCGGCAGCGCCGTGGCCGAGGACAGGTGCACCACGTGCACGGGGCAGCCGGTCTGTCGGCTCAGGGCGATCAGCAGCGCGATGGCGCGGTCCTCTCCCTCGCGAGGCCTCGAGTGCAGGTAGGTGCGGTACTCGCTGGGCGAGGCGGACTCGGGCACCTTCATCAGGGCGTCGTCCAGCTCGCAGTGGGCCAGCAGAGGCACCGACAGTGGAGCGAGCACCGACATCGCTCGCAGGAGATCGGCCTCGCTGGAGCCTGGGAACTCGTCGATTCCGGAGTGGCAGAGGAAGGCCTTGAAGCCCACGACGCCGCGCTGCACCATCGGGGCCAGCTCACGGGCGTTGCCCGGGATCACGCCTCCCCAGAAGGCGGTGTCGACCCACAGCTTGCCGCTGCACGCGGCCAGCTTGCGCTCCAGGGCGTCGACGGTGGTGGTGACGGGGCTACAGTTCAGGGGCATGTCCACGAGGGCGGTGATGCCGCCGCGGGCGGCGGCTCGGGTGGCGGTGGCGAAGCCCTCCCACTCCGTGCGGCCGGGCTCGTTGACGTGCACGTGGGTGTCCACCAGCGAGGGCGCGAGCACGTCGTCGCCGAGGTCCTCCATGGGTACCCCCGGGGCCGCGTCGTCGCCCACGTGGGCGATCACGCCATCGCGAAGCACCACGGTGGCGGGCTGCAGCCCAGCGGGCAGCAGCACCCGGCGACTCCGGATCGCGAACGTCGGCATGGCTCCATCATAGTGGCTACTACGGGCAGATGATGGAGGCTCCCATGCTCACCGGATGGATCGGGGAGTGGCTCAATCTGCTGTTGCGATGGGCGCATCTCGTGATCGGCGCTGCCTGGATCGGGGCGTCCTTCTACTTCAACTGGCTCAACCAGCACGTGCGGCCGCCCGAGGGCGGCGCCGTGGCGGGGCTGAAGGGTGAGCTGTGGGCGGTGCACGGTGGCGCGTTCTACCGGGTGCACAAGATCGACGGAGCGCCCGAGCAGCTGCCGTCCACGCTGCATTGGTTCAAGTACGAGGCCTACTTCACCTGGGTGACCGGCGTGCTGCTGCTGGCCGCGACCTACTGGGCCAACGCCCGCGCCTACATGCTGGACACCTCGTCCACCGCACTCTCCCCCGCGGCGGCCGTCGGGGTGGGGGTGGCCACGCTGGTGGTGGGCTGGGTCGTCTACGACGGGCTGTGCCGCACCCTGGCCCGTCGCCCCACGGCCCTGGCGCTGGTGGGCTTCGCTGCCACCACGGTGCTCGCCTGGGGACTGTCGCAGGTGCTGTCGGATCGGGCCGCCTACATCCACGTGGGCGCGATGCTCGGCACCTGCATGGCGGCCAACGTCTTCTTCGTGATCATCCCCGGTCAACGAGCCATGGTCGACGCCATGGTGAAGGGCGAGGCTGCCGACGTGGCGAGGGGCGAGGCCGGTGCCCTGCGCTCGCTGCACAACAACTACCTGACCTTTCCGGTGCTCTTCATCATGGTGAGCAACCACTACCCGGTCACGTGGGGGCATCCCTACAACTGGGCATTGCTGGCGGCCATCAGCCTGTTCGCCATCGCGATCCGGCACTGGCAGAACCTGCGGGGGAGGGGGGAGGATCAGCGCTGGCTACTCGCGGTGGGCGTGCTCGGGATCCTCGCCACCGCGGGGGTGTCTCGATGGCCGAGCGCTGCGGTCTCGTTGCCTGCCGCCGACGGCGGGGATGCGGTGTCCATGGTGGAGGTCCAGCAGATCGTGGCCCGTCGCTGCCTGACCTGCCACGCGACGCGGCCCACCTTCGAGGGGCTGCCCGAGGCGCCGAAGGGCCTGGTGCTGGAGTCCCCGGAGGACATCCGGCGCGTGGCGGCCCAGATCCACGCGCAGACCATCGCGACCCAGGTGATGCCGCTGGGCAACGTCACGCAGATGACGGAGGAGGAGCGCGCCCGCCTGGGGCAATGGCTCGAGGCCACGCTGGCGCGGTGAGCGATCAGCTGCGCTGCGCCTCCACGGCTCGCAGGATCGCCTCGGGGCTCGCGGGCAGCGCCAGCTCGACGGGCTGGGCGCCGAACGCGGCGATGGCGTCGCGCAGCGCGTGCACCACTCCGATGGCGAGCATGAAGGGAGGCTCTCCCACCGCCTTGCTGCCCCCGATGGTGTCGGCCTGGGTGGCTCGGTCCAGCAGCTGCACCCGCAGATCGAGGGGCACGTCTCCCACGGCGGGCACCTTGTAGGTGCTCGGCCCGTGCGTGATGCATCGCCCGTGGTCGTCGAACAGGACCTCTTCCCCGGTGAGCCAGCCCATTCCCTGGACGAAGGCTCCCTCCACCTGGCCCACGTCGATCTCGGGGACCAGGGAGTCGCCGACGTCGTGCAGGATGTCGACGCGTCGCACGCGATGCTCGCCGGTGAGCCCCGCCACCTCGACCTCCACGAAGGCGACCCCCCACGCGAAGTAGAAGAACGGCGTGCCCTGGCCCTCCTTCCGGTCGTAGGCGATGCCGGGGGTTCGGTAGAAGCCGGTGGACGACAGCGAGATCTGGCGGAAGCAGCAGGCGGCGGCCGCCTCCGAGAACGCCACGGAGCGACCGCCGGCAGTGGCGTGTCCGTCCACGAACCGCACGTCCTCGTCGGAGGGCAGCTCGAGCAGCTCGGCCGCCACGGGGGCCATCCGCGCCCGGATCGTCTCGCAGGCGGCGCGAACGGCCTGGCCGTTGAGGTCGGTGCCGCTGCTCGCAGCGGTGGCGCTGGTGTTCGGCACCTTGTCGGTGCGCGTGTCCATGTTTCGCACCGTGCTCGTGGGCACCCCCAGCGTGTCGGCGCACACCTCGATCATCTTGGTGTGCAGCCCCTGGCCCATCTCGGTGCCGCCGTGGTTCAGCTGCACGGTGCCGTCGCTGTACACGTTCACCAGCGCGCCCGCCTGGTTCAGGTGCGACGCGGTGAACGAGATGCCGAACTTCACCGGCATGTGCCCGAGCCCGCGCTTGTGGTGCACACTCGCCGCGTTGAACGCCGCGATCTCTGCCTGGCGCTCGGTGATGTTCGCCGTGGTGCACAGCTGGTCGTGCATGGCACCGATGCGGGGCTCGGGGACGCGCTGGCCGTACGGGGCCCGATCCCTCGGAGCTGCAGCGTAGTAGCTGCGTCGTCGCACGTCCCAGGCGGACATGCCCAGGTGACGGGCGGCCTGCTCGATGGCGTCCTCCACCACGCAGATCCCCTGGGGGCCGCCGAAGCCCCGGAACGCCGTGTTGGACGGCAGGTTGGTGCGGGCCACCCGCCCCTCGAAGCGCAGTGCGGGCACGTGGTAGGCGTTGTCGAGGTGGAACAGCCCTCGATCGAGCACGGGACCCGACAGGTCGGCGGACCACCCGCCGTCGCTGAACAGCGTGGCCTCGAGCGCGAGCAGGGTGCCTCGCGCGCCGAAGCCCGCACGGTAGCGGCCCAGGAACGGATGCCGCTTGCCGGTGTTGCGCATGTCTTCGCCGCGATCGAGCCACACCTTGACGGGTCTGCCGGTGCGCCAGGCGCCCAGCGCCGCGAGGCACGCGGGCTGGGTGGCCTGCGACTCCTTGCCCCCGAAGGCGCCTCCCATGCGCGGCACCTCGCAGGTCACCGATGCCTGGGCGATCCCCAGGACCTGCGCGGCCATGTGCTGCACCTCGGTGGGGTGCTGGGTGCTCGACCAGATGTGGAGCCCGGCTCGCTCCGTGGGCACGGCCAGGGCGCACTGGGTCTCGAGGTAGAAGTGGTCTTGGGCGGGCGTGCGCACCTCGCCTCGGATCACCAGGTGGGCGGCATCGAGCGCTGCCTCCACGTCGCCGCGGGCGATCACGTGGGGATCGGTGTGGAAGCTGTTGCTCGCCACGGCCTCGTCGATGGTGAGCACCGCCGGCAGCGCCTCGAGGTCGAGGGCCACCGCGTCTGCCCCGATCCGGGCCTGCTCGCGCGTGTCGGCGAGCACCATCGCCACCGCCTGGCCGGTGGTGTGGACGGCGTCGATGGCCAGCAGCGGCTCGTCGTGCACGATGGGGCCGACGTGCGGGTCGCCGGGGATGTCGGCGGCGACGATCACGGCGTGCACGCCGGGCAGCGCGAGGGCAGGGGCTGCGTCGATGCCGCGCAGCGTGCCGTGAGCGATGGGGCTCGCCACGATCACGGCGTGCAGCGTGCCCTCGGGCTCGGGCAGGTCGTCCACGTAGCGTGCTGACCCCGTCACGTGGCCCACGGCACTCTCGTGCGTGCTCATGGGGTCTGTCCGAGCACGACGGTACCGGTGTGGCGGTCGGGGAGTGCCACCACGGGATGCTCCCGCGTCTCGGCCTCGAAGCCCACCAGGAGGTTGCGGGCCACCGTGGTGCGGAACCAGGCCGAACCCCGATGGTCCGACAGCGGTGTGAAGTCGCGCTCGAGGTGGGCAGCGGCGGCCGCCACCGTGGCGGCGGTCCACGGCTGACCCTGCAGAGCGGCCTCGGTGCCGAGGGCGCGGGCCGGCGTGGCGGCCATCCCGCCGTAGGCGAGGCGGGCCAGCTGTACGCGGCCAGCGGCGTCGAGCTCCACCCGCATGGCGGCCGACACAGCACTGATGTCGAGCTCCCGGCGGCGACTCACCTTGTAGGCGCCGCGCCGCGCCGCAGGATCGGGCAGGGGAATGCGCACGTCGGTCAGGATCTCTCCGGGTTGCAGCGCCGTCTTGCGGTATCCCACGAAGAAGTCGCCCACGGCGACGCGGCGCTGGCCGCTCGGGCCCTCCAGCACGAGGTGTGCGTCCAGCGCGAGCAGGACGGGGGCCAGGTCCCCGATGGGGGAGGCATTGCACAGGTTGCCGCCCAAGGTGGCCCGGTGCTTGATCTGCCGCGAGCCGAAGTAGCGCAGCATGCGATGCAGGATGGGCAGCGGGGTAGCGCTCCATGTCTCGAGCTGGGTGAGCGGCGTGGCGGCGCCGAGGATGGCCGTTCCCTCCTCGATGCGCGCGCCCCGCAGCTGGGGGATCCGCTCGAGGGACACGAGGTGCGTGGGGTGCTGGTGGCGCTGCGTGATCTCCAGTCCGAGATCGGTGGCGCCGCATACCAGCCGGGCGCCGGGATGCTGCAGCAGGGCGATGGCCTCCGACAGCTCGGTGGGTGCGTCGAGGCGTTGGCCACGGGCTGCATAGGCCGCGGGGCGTGTGGGGGAGGGGGTGCCGAGGGCAGCGCGAAAGGCGTCGTCGGGGCGGCTCCCCGCCACTGCGTCCAGTGCGTCGCGGATGGGGCGGTAGCCCGTGCAGCGGCACAGGTTGCCGCACAGCTGATCGTCGCGCTTCCACGAGGCATCGAGATCGGAGCGGTAGCAAGACTCGAACAGGCTCATGACGAACCCCGGCGTGCAGTAGCCGCACTGGGATCCCAGGGTTCGCACCATCGCGGCCTGGGCGGGATGGAGCGTGTCTCCCTCCGCCAGCCCCTCCACGGTGACCACCTGCCGGCCATCCACCATGGGCAGCAGCACCAGGCAGCTGTTCACGGCACGCCACACCCCCTCGTCGCCCTCGTCTGGGGGATCGAGGATGGCCACGGTGCACGCCCCGCAGTCTCCCTCGGCGCAGCCCTCCTTGGTGCCCACCAGACGCCGGCTGCGAAGCCACTGCAACAGCGTGGTGGTGGGGCGGGCCTCGGCCTCGACCACACTCTCCCCGTTGAGCTGGAAGCGGACGGGATCCGCCATCGGCCCTCCTCGGAGCCAAGGTACCTCATCGAGCCGACGCGCCGTGTCGGTGACCCAGTTGCCCACTCATTTGCGTCACACCACACGACGCTGCATTTCCATTCGCTCACACCAATCGATGGACTGGGTTGTCGGCGCGGACCCTGTTGACGGCGGCCTGACCCACGGATATCGCTGCCGGATGCCCGAACGTGCGGTCTGGCCCAGGCGAATCGGCATCAGCGCGCTTGCCTTGTTGGGCGTCTTCGTGGTCGTTGCGGTGGTTGCCTATCTGGCGTTCACCCCCGATCCTGCCCGGATCCCGCCCCCCACCGTGGCCGACGATCCGTCGTTGCCTACGTTGGACCTTGGGGATCGGAAGGTCCACGGGGAGCGATTCGGGGATCCGATGGATCCGGTGATCGTCGTGCTCCACGGCGGGCCAGGGGGCGACTACCGGAACCTGCGGCCCACGACATGGCGCGGGTCGGTGCCACGGCCATGCAGGCGATCCAGGCCAAGGCCACCGGACCCGACGGCACGCCCGAGATGCCACCTCTGGAGGTCACCTACCCCCACGAGGTGCTGCTGATCGCCAGCCGCTGCAACACCCTGATCGGTGTGCAGCGCCAGACCGATCACCTGGCCCTGTTCCCCAACGCGCGCCTCGAGGTGATCGAGGATGCCGGCCACCTGATGTTCACCGACCAGCCCGAGGCCAGCCTCGACGCAGTGCGCTCCTACTTGCTGGGCTGGCCAGGCACGCCGAGCCCAGAGTGGCTCGTCGGCACCTGGAGCCTCACCGGTGAATGCCAGACCGATCACCTGGTGGAGGACTTCGGACAGGACGGCACCTGGACCGACGTGGAGCTGAGGCACGGCACCTGGCAGCTGGTGAACCGGCGTCTCACCACGACCACCACGCTGCGTCGCGTGCTCGGCGCCGACACGTCCGGGCGCGTCGTGCCGCCCGAGGCCCGTACCGTTCGGTTGGAGCGCGTCAGCATCGACCGAGGGCGGATCCGCACTGTGGATGGTCGCCAGGTGTCGATCGCTCGTTGCTCGGATCGATGACCCGTCACTGCAGCTCGCTGCGAACGCTGTTCTCGGCCAATCAGTACAGTGGCGGCGGAGCCGGCACGAGTCTGATCAGGACATGGCCGCCAGCGTGTGCACCAGCTGCGCACGGTGAACGCGGAGACGAAGCGTCAGCCGTCCCACCAGACCTGCCCACAGCACCGCGACTGGACCTGTAACGACGACCACCACGAGCTTCTGGGCAGTCGTGGGCGCAGCCAGGATCACGACGGGTGCGGCCTGGAATGCCAGCAGGGTCGGAACCACGAGTGCCATCAGCACGGTGCTCTCCCACAGGTTGGCCTCGGCGTAGGCTCGGGGCGCCGTGGCGACGGCCCACAGCACACTTCGAGCCGGGCGCACCGGTGCGAAGAGCCTGATGTCGGCGGCCACGTTGCGCGCGGAGACGACCAAGGCTCCCGTGGCCCCCATGGCGAGGCACACCGGGCTCGTGGCGCCCGACGTCACCAGGCCGATCCCCATCAGGATCACCCAGACCACCAAGGCTGCGAGGAGGCTGGCATCCACGATGGCGAGGAGAAACGCGGTCGAGGCGTCCCAGCGCGTCCCACCCTCGATCCCCATGGTCGCTCGTAGCCGCCGTAGGCCCGGCGGGTCCGACAACGGCGCGACGAAGGGGGCGAGGAGCACGAACACCGTGGGCAGCAACAGGGCGACGCCCACCATCATGAGGATCGGTCCCGCGTAGATCGCGTTGGGATGCAACGTGGCCAGCGACATGGCCCCCACGCTGCCCACTCCCACACCCAGCAGGCCGAAGGACGTGGCGACGAGCCCTGCCAGCACGGGCGCGAAGCCCAGCAGCTGGGCTCGAACGCTTCCATCCGGTCGATCTCGGAATCGGGAGGCGCTGGCCCGCCACGCCTGGGCCACCGGGCCCTGTGAGAGGGGTTGGCGCGTCGCCCCGTAGATGGGCACCACGGCGGCGAGTGCCAAGATGAGTGGCGCCAACGGGCTGAACAGCAACGCCGGTCCGAGCCACAGCAGGGTGGCCCAGCCCGCAGTCCACGCCACGAGCATGCGGGAGGCGGCGCCACGCCACTCTGCGACGAGCGCCTCTGCGACCAGTGCCAGCAGGACCAGCGGTGCCGCGAACGCCAGCCAGACCCATCCGTCGTGTCGGGTCGCCAGTCCGCCCACGAAGAGCGCCAGCATGGCCAGGACGACCAGGGGCGGCAGGGCGGCGCGCACCCGTCGCCTCACTGGCGAAGGTGCATCGAGCGTTTGTCGTGCCACGCTGGCTCCCTCGTCGGCCAGGGTACCGGATGGAGCGACTGGGCGTCGGTTCGGAGACGATCACCCCAGAGGGGTCCGTCAGCCTCGTCACGAGGGCAGCCGCTTGGGGAGCTTCACGTGCTCCGGCGCCAGGTGCCGAAGCGCGGCCTCCAGGGCGGTCCGCTGGGCCGGGGTGGCCGGGTACGAACGCGTCCAGCTCACCTCGACCCGGTGGATCGAGCCCGGTCGAAGGTCCGCCAGCACGTTCGCCACGCCGAGCACGATCGAGCGGCCCCCTACCTGCATTCCGGGCCAGCGGAAGGTGGCACGCAGCTCGGTGGAGCCGCTCTTGCGAGACAGCTCGACGCGATCGTGCGCCCACGTGTCGGCGATGCAGAGGGTGTCGAAGGTGTGCCGTCGAAACACGCCAATCCAGTCGGCCAGGGTGGCCAGCCCGATGCGCAGCTCCACGCGCGACAGCCGGGAGGCGAGGGGGCCGTCGAGCAACCAGTCGTACTCGGACGGGCTGTCCTGCGGTGCATGAGCGCAGATGAGCTCGCGCAGCTCGGGTAGCCGCGATGCGCTGGAGAGCGCGGCGCGCAGCCCGCCGTCCCGATCGTCCCACAGCGTGGCTTGGAGGGTCTGCAGGCGCCGCTCGCGCGCCCCCTCGCACAGCTCGAGGGCCAGGGAGCGACTCAGGTCCCCGGTCAGGCGTCGCAGGCCTCGCATGGTCTCGTGGGCGACCAGCTCCTCCACGGACTGTGCGGCGGCAGCAGCGGCAGCGTGCTGGTAGTCCGCCACGGCCCTGACCTCGAGGTGGCGCAGGGTCGACCAGCGCTCGTCGCCGATGAGCGGCTGCACATGGGCTTCGTGCTTGGGCTTGAGGGTCGCGGCGTCCAGGAAGCCGAGGCGGAACTTGATCGACGATGACAGCAGGACTCGCTCGAGATCCCCGAGCCAGTCACTGCGGTGGTCGCGGAGCAGTGCCTTCTCGCGTTGGCGCGCGTCCGGGCTCAGACGACGTCCCCGGGCACGGTCCCGACCGATGGCGATCAGCTCCCCGCGGGGATCGCCAGCAGCGATGCAGGCGTCGCCGTAGACCAGGCGCAGGTCGTCGTCGTCCGGGTGTGCGAAGACGGCGGCGAGCAGGGCCGCGGCACTTTGCGCGTTCGGTGGAGCGGAGCCGGATCGCGCGGCCGAGACGTTCGCGATCGCCGTGGCCACGTCGTCGGGCGTGTGCACGGCGTGGGCCAGTGGGAGGCGCGCCGCGATCTCACGGCGCATCGGCTCCTGCATCGCTGGGGCGAAGCTCTCCTCGATCCGGGTCAGCGCGTCGGTCAGCCGCGGGCCGCTTCGCGGATCGGCGATGGTCGCCAACGTGTCGAGGAGCTGCTGCCAGAAGGGGAGGGTCGGGCGCGATCGGTAGGGCGGATCGTCGAACAGACTCAGCAGATGTGCGGCGAGGCGTGGGTCACGGGGCCAGTGTGAGAGCGCCTCGAGCTGGGCCATTCCGGCCCGCCTGCCGCCGACGGGGAACACCTCGAGCATCGCTCCGAGCCCTGCATCGTCGGGGGTGGCTGCCACCTCGAGGAATCTGGCGGCGGTGGCGCGCTGGGTGTTCTGCGCGAGGGAGACGGTGGAGACCTGGGCGCCGACGTGTTCGATCAGATCGCCGAGCTCCGGGAACGGGTGGTCCCTCCAGATCGCCAGGAGCGCGGAGAGGGCCTGGGCAGACGGCATGTCTCGGGTGTCGGCGATCTGATCGGCGATGGACATCGGACGCTCGCTCGGTCCGAGACTATCCACCTGGGACCGCCGAGGGTCATCGCGGTCGCACGGCGCGCAACGAGGGCCTGGCGAATTAGACTTCGGCTCTCAGAGGATTCTTGGAACGAAGCAGCCCGATCGTCGTGGTGGGCGCCGGCGCGGCGGGACTCTGGGCTGCTGGGGTCTGTGCCGCCGCCGGCGCACGCACCCTGGTGATCGAGAAGACGCCACGCACGGGAACCAAGGTGCTCGCGAGCGGCGGAACGCGTTGCAATCTCACCACCACCCTCGGTCCACGCGAGGCGGCCAAGCTCTTCGGGCCCTCGGCTGCGCGTTTCCTCACACCGGCGTTCCTGGCGCTGCCGCCAGCAGCGGTCCGAGCCAGGTTCCACGCCCTCGGTGTGCCGACGAAGACCGAGGAGGCACTCGAGAAGGTGTTCCCCGTGAGCGACTCCGCTCGTCAGGTGCGCGACGCACTCGAGCGCCATGCCCGAGCCAACGGGGCAGAGTTTCTGTTCAACCAGGGTGTGCGGGGCGTGCGCAGAACCGAGGCGGGCTGGTCCGTCTCGATTCCTGCGGGCACGGTGCACTGCGACAAGCTCCTCCTCTGTGTCGGCGGGAAGAGCTACCCCAAGACGGGCACGACCGGTGATGGGTACGCCTGGCTACGTGCACTGAAGCTCCACGTCGTCGATCCCGTGCCTGCACTCGTCCCGCTCGTGAGCTCGGCTGCGTGGGTTCACGAGCTCACCGGCGTGTCCCTGGACGCCGAGGCCCGCATCGGCACGTCTCGCCGCCGACGCCCCACGCTGTTCACCCACGTGGGGCTGTCGGGTCCTGCTCCGATGGACGTGTCGGTGCACGTCTCCCGCTCGTCGGGGCCCGTCGACGTGTTGCTCGATCTGTTGCCGGACCACACCTGGGAGGACCTGCGCGGCCTGCTGATCGACGCCGCCGGTCGGCGGGGGGGCCCGCACATCGCGGGGCTCCTGCCCCTTCCGCGGCGTCTGATCGAGGCGGTGTGCGTGCAGGCCGGTCTGGCGCCGAACCCGCGCGCGTTCGACCTGTCGAAGGCCAGCCGCCACAGGCTGGTGGAGACGCTGAAGGGCTTGCCAGTTCCGATCACCGGGACGACGGGCTTCAAGAAGGCAGAGGTGACGGCGGGGGGGCTTCAGCTGGCATCGGTGGACCGGAAGACGATGGAGGTTCGTGGGCACGCGGGGCTGTACGTCTTCGGCGAGCTGCTCGACCTCACCGGACCCATCGGGGGCCTGAACTTCCAGGCTGCCTTCGCCACCGCGGAGCTGGCTGGACGACACGCCACCCGGGCGGAATGACGACCGCTCGCCTGTCCCCTGCCTGTCGCTCGGACTGCAGTCCCGTACCCATGAACGGGCTTGTCGATCGCCCCCCGCGATACTGCCCACGAGGAACTGGCGCACTGGGTGCGCTGG
Organism: Myxococcales bacterium; assembly: GCA_019634415.1. Lineage (GTDB taxonomy): Bacteria > Myxococcota_A > UBA796 > UBA796 > DRPG01. The sequence goes on along the minus strand of JAHQVJ010000194.1, from coordinate 1,673 downwards.
TCAGTCCCTTCGAGAGGAGATCCCATGGCGTTCGCCCACGAGCAACGCGAGGCTGCCCGGCTGCTGCAGATGATCGAGGACGGCGTCCGCTCCATCGAGGAAGCCCGCTTCCCGTTCGAGGAAGCGGACCCCGCGTTGGTCTACCTGCTCTTCGCCTGGCTGCGGGCGCACTACCATGCGGGACACCCTGCATCTCAAGGTGTTCTGGGCCGCATCGTCGGCCTGTGCAGCGCCAGTCCGACGGTCGCCCGCATGGCGCGCGAGGGCGAGAGGGACGCCATCGTTCGGTGGTTCGAGGAGACCCACGAGTACAGGGACTTCGATCGTGACGCATTCATCGAGCTGATCGTGGAGAAGCTCGAGGGGTAGGGGGCTGCGTCGGCTCCGTGGGGTCAGCCCCACACACCCGGGAACCGACCGTCGACCTGTACCAAGATCGACTCGTCCTGGTGCACGATGCGTAGGGTTCCGTCTCGCTCCTCGAGCACCTCTGCCGGGATCAGCGTCACTGTGTGCTGGCTGGAGATCTCAAGTTGGATCTCGATCACGAGGCCTTTGTCGTCCGTCTGCACGCGGATGTCGGAGATGACGCCAAGAGGTAGCTCGGGCAGTGCACGCGTCCGATAGATGGAGGCTTCGTCGTGTTCCTCGCCTGGGTCGGGTATCTGTAGCGGGGGAAGATCGAGTATCGCCAACTCCCATTCGTCGATGCTCTGACAGGTGACGATGGAGTGCCGTGCATCTTGCTCGAGGACGGCGTCGAGCCGGCCGAGCTGCAGGAAGGGGACAGTGGGGTCGTGCCATTGAGGTTTGCCATCGGATGCGATCTCTCGCACAGCCATTTCCGCGGCGACCCACGCCTCGACGGTCCGCCCCCTCAACCCGTGCCACAGCGCATGCTGTCGATCGGTCCACATCGTCATGTGACCCTGTTCTCGGTCGCTTTGTGTAGCATGGCCTGAAGACGAGCGCGGTGGGCTCGATGATGGTTTGGATGCTGTTGGGTTCCCCTGGGTGTTCACCGCTGCACGACGCCGACATCATCGCACCAGATCTCGAGACGGCTGTGCTCATCGAGGCTGAGCTCGTCCGCTTTGCAGATCACAGCATGTGGGGCCTTCGAGCTGATGTGCGAGGCGGGCGCTCCCGCGGCCAGCTTCGTTCGCGAGGCGTGTTTCACCGATGGCGACGCCGCCGACCTCACGGCTGCCTTCGGCCATCTCTCCCGGGAACTCTGGACCGGATACACCCCGGGGCTCACCGCCCGGTTGGTGCCCGTGGCGAGCACCCACGCGTCGGACGAGGTGCTGTTCCTCCACGCGCGGGCCACCGAGGACCCTGACATCATCCGGGTGCTGTGGGAGGATCCGAGCAGCTGGTCGCCTGCGCGCGGTGGGTTCTTCGACGTGTGGACGGGTATGGCAGTGGACGAGGAACCGAAGACCATCCAGCTCGATCCTCCACACTCACTGCGCCGCTACCAGATGCCTGGTCCCTCGGCAGATCGCAGGGGTGGATTCGTCGAGCGTGGCCGTGGAGCTCATCCGGCCACTGGGTTCCGGGTATCTGAACCGTCAGTTCTACACTGACGGCACGCAGCTGGGCGTGTTCGAAGAGGACGCCTGCATGGACGGCTGGTTCCCGTTCGCTGGACCCTTGGGGGTGATGGGCGT
>JAHQVJ010000193.1 GCA_019634415.1 Myxococcales bacterium | reverse complement strand
CTGGGGCTTGACCTCGATGCGCTCGACCTCGCCGCGGGCCTCCATGGCCTCGAGTCCCGCCATGTCGATCTCGTTGTCGAAGTGACCGATGTTGCACACGATGGCGTTGTGCTTCATGCGCTTCATGTGGTCGGCGGTGAGGATGCCGTAGTTGCCCGTGGCGGTGACGAAGATGTCGGTCCGCTCGAGCACGTCGTCCACGGTCACCACGTCGAGGCCCGACATGCACGCCTGCAGGGCGCAGATGGGATCGATCTCGGCCACGGCCACGCGGGCCTGCTGGCCGCGCAGGGACTGCACGCTGCCCTTGCCCACGTCGCCGAAGCCCACCACCAGCGCCCGCTTGCCGCTGATCAGCACGTCGGTGGCGCGGAAGATGGCGTCCACCAGCGAGTGGCGGCAGCCGTAGACGTTGTCGAACTTGGACTTGGTGACGCTGTCGTTGACGTTGATGGCGCCGAAGCGCAGCGTGCCGTTCTCGACGCGCTGGTACAGGCGATGCACGCCGGTGGTGGTCTCCTCGGACACGCCGCGGATCCGCTGGGCCATGGGCCGCCAGTAGTTGTCGCCACGCTCCTCGCGCACCTGGCGGAGCAGCGCGTAGATCACCTTCTCCTCGTCGGAGCCGCCCATCGACGCGTCGGGCATGGTGCCCTGCTCCTCGAGCTCCGCGCCGAGGTGCACGAGCAAGGTGGCGTCGCCGCCGTCGTCGAGGATCAGGTTGGGGCCGCCCGTCCACTCGAGGGCCTGCAGCGTGCACCACCAGTACTCGGCGAGGGTCTCGCCCTTCCAGGCGAACACGGCGGGGCCCTGCGGGTTGTCGGCGGTGCCGTTCTCACCGACCACCACGGCGGCTGCGGCGTGGTCCTGCGTGCTGAAGATGTTGCAGGACACCCAGCGCACCTCGGCACCGAGCTCCATGAGGGTCTCGATGAGCACGCCGGTCTGGATGGTAATGTGCAGCGAGCCCATGATCTTGGCGCCGGCGAGCGGCTTGGACGCGCCGTACTCCTCGCGGAGCGCCTGCAGCCCAGGCATCTCGTACAGCGCGAGCTCGAGCTCCTTGCGCCCGAAGGCCACGGTGGCGGGCGACAGATCGGCCACGCGGTAGGGCAGGTTGGAGAACAGGCCAAGGCCCGTGTCGAGGAACGGCCGGGTCTCGGCCTTCGGGTACGCGTCGGACATGGGAGCTCCACGGCAAGTGAGTATCCGTTCATCCGGATGAACGGATGAAGCAGGTACTGGCGTATCTAACGACTGGCGCAGCCCGTGTCACGTGCGAGTCGGATACCCGATCTCCGCGGAGGGAGGAGGTGCACATGACGAGGATCGGATGGGTGGTGTTGGCCCTTGCGGGTTGCGGATCGGTGACGGGGACGGTGGACGGGCAGCCGGTGAGCGGGGCGCGGGACGCGCTGTTCGATCGGCTGACGCTGGAGCTCCCCTTTCTGGGACGCCTCGAGGCGACGGTGGTGATGGTCACGGACTTCGACGCGTCGTGTGAGGTGCTGGACGGCTTTCTGTCTCCCGATCTCCGCACGTGCGACGATCTGTGCGAGGACTACCTGCAGCTGGCCGACACCTACGGCTTTCCCGACGACGAGGCCTGGGCGCTGACGTTCGTGGTGAACACGTCGGACTCGGACACGGCGTTCGCGCTGGACTCGGATCTGGCTGCGGGAGACTTCACGGCGGCGTTTCGGCGCTGGGACGCCACGGGTCTGGCGGACGCGGCGGCGTGCGAGGCGGCCTGTGAGGCAGGGGAGCTGCTGCCGTCGGACGGGGAGGACGCGCAGACGGGCCAGCTGGAGCTGACGACGTCGAGCGACACGCTGGTCGAGGGCTCCTTCGATCTGGGTCTGGGCGGAGCAGACGAGATCTCGGGCCGCTTCGAGGCCACGCCGTGCGATCTCACGGACTGGATCCTGCCCGAGTAGGGCCAGTCGACGACGCCCGACGTTACGCCTTGGGCATGCCCCCCCTCACTGTGCTGATCACGGCTGCGTCGGCCCAGCAGCCGGCCGCCGTCCCGTGGACCGTGCTCCAGACCGAGCAGGTTCGGGTGCAGTGCCGTGGGCACGAGCCTGGGTCGGAGTGCGAGGCCCACGCTTGGATCGGGGCCGACGTGGATCAGGTGTGCGGCGTGCTCGAAGATCTGATGGCGTGGCCGACGGTGTTCGCCACGGTGCGAGGGGTACAGCGGGTGTCGGCCGACACCTACGCGCTGGACGTGAACCTGCCCTTTCCACTGGGCGCCTGGCCCTTCGAGGCGAAGGTGGAGCACGAGGTGGATCCCCTTGGCCATCACGTGCGGTTGGTGCAGGTCTCCACGGGCACGGCGCTGTGGCGTCGCGCCACCTGGACGGTGGTGCCGGAGGGGAAGGGCAGCCGCATCGTGTACGCCTGGCACAGCGAGGCGCTCACGGGCTGGCCGGGGATGCTCCGCAACACACTGCTGCGACGGACGGGCCACAACACGGTGTGGGCGGTGGCCCTGGCGGCGGACAGCGAGCCCACGGCACGCTGAAGATCTCGTTGTTAGGTCCGGCCGATGGAATCTCCACCGGTCGCACCGCAGAAGCCCCACGTCCACTCCGAGCACGGTCGGGAGCGCTCCGATCCGTGGTTCTGGATGCGACAGCGCGACAGTCCCGAGGTGCTGGCGCACCTACAGGCCGAGAACGTCTTCACCGAGGCGCGCACGGCGCATCTAGCGGATCTGCGCAAGCAGCTGTTCGAGGAGATGTTGGCTCGGGTACAGGAGGACGACACCTCGGCGCCCGTGCCGGACGGGCCGTGGGAGTACTACACCCGCACGTTCGCGGGGAAGGCCTACTCGGCATTCTGTCGGCGTCCGCGCGGGGGCGGTGACGAGCAGGTGATGCTCGACGTCAACGAGCTGGCGGAGACCTACGACTACGTGCGTGTGGCCAACGTGCAGACGAGCCCGGACCACCGCGTGCTCGCCTACGCGGTGGACACGGACGGGGGCGAGAAGTTCCAGATCCGGTTCCGGGATCTCCAGACGGGCACGGAGCTGCCGGACCGGGTGGCGGAAGCGTCTCCCTACATCGTGTGGGCGGCGGACTCGGCCACGGTGTTGTGGGTGGCCCGGGACGAGGCGTGGCGTCCGGACCGGGTGTTCCGGCGGGTCCTGGGCCAGCCCGACGACGAGCTGGTGTACCACGAGCCGGACGGCAAGTTCCGGGCATGGATCTCGGACACCTTGAGCGGGGACTGGATCATGCTGGGCAGCAGCAGCAGCACCACCGACGAGGTGCACCTGCTGTCGGCTTCGGCCCCGACACAGCCGCCGCGCTGCATCCAGCCTCGCATCCAGGGGCTGCGCTACGACGTGGCGGACCGGGGCGACGAGCTGTGGATCCTCACGAACGACTGCCCGGGGCCCGACGGCGCGCAGACGAAGGGTGCGGAGAACATGCGGCTGATGCGGGCGTCGCTGGCCGCACCGGGACGGGAACACTGGGAGGAGGTGCTCGGTCACCGCGACGACGTCGAGCTGGTGAGCGTGGTGGCCTTCGCGAACCACCTGGTGCGACAGGAGCGCAGCGCGGGTGTGCGGCGGCTGTGGGTGCGCGATCTGCGCACGGGCAGCGAGCGGGAGGTACCGGCGGAGGAGACGCTGTTCGTGCAGTCGATCCTCGACAACCGAGAGGTGGACGCCACCTCGCTGCGCTTTGGCTACGACTCCTTCACGCGCCCCTTCACGGTCTACGAGTACAGCTTCGCCGACGGCGGTGTGAAGCTGGTGAAGCAGACGGCGACGCCGGGCTACGATCCGTCGCAGTACGTGGCGGAGCGTCGGCTGGCGACGGCCCCGGACGGGACCGAGGTACCGATGTCGCTGATGTATCGGCGCGACACGGAGCTGACGCCGGACACCCCGATGAAGCTGTATGGCTATGGGTCGTACGGCCACACCATCGATCCGCGCTACGTGACGAGCCGGGTGTCGCTGCTGGATCGGGGCATGGTGTTCGCCATTCCTCACGTCCGCGGTAGCTCCTACCACGGTCGTCCCTGGTACGAGGGCGGCAAGCTGCAGCACAAGCAGAACACGTTCTCGGACTTCATCGCCTGTGGTCGGGCGCTGCACGCGTCGGGGGTGTCGCGGCCGGAGCGCACGGTTCTGGGGGGTGGCAGTGCGGGAGGTCTGCTGATGGGGGCCGTGATCAACCAGGCCCCGGATCTGGCGAAGGGAGCGGTGGCGAGCGTGCCCTTCGTGGACGTGGTCACGACGATGCTCGACGAGTCGATCCCGCTGACGGCGGGGGAGTGGGAAGAGTGGGGAGATCCGCGGGAGCCGGAGCCCTTCGCCTGGATGTTGGCCTACTCGCCCTACGACAACGTGGCGGAGCAGCGGTACCCGGCGCTGCTGGTGACGGCGGGGCTCAACGATCCGCGCGTGCAGTACTGGGAGCCGGCGAAGTGGGTGGCGAAGCTGCGCACGGTGGCGTTGGAGCCGGACGTGCTGTTCAAGGTGCACATGGGTGCGGGTCATGCGGGCCGGTCGGGTCGCTACGGCTACCTGGAGGACCGAGCGTTCGACTACGCCTGGGTGTTGGATCAGCTTGGCTTGGCGTAGCGTCAGAGGAGCCGGACGAGGGGCTGGCGTCGCATGAGGAGACGCTGGGTCCGTAGATCGAGCACGGTGGCGACGAGCCAGCGGTCGGCGTCGATCCCGAGGCGGACGTCGAGGCGGGCGGAGCGGTCGCTGGGGTGATGCGGGGGCTCGAGGAAGCCGAGGGCGGGGTTGGCGTCGTTGAGCGGCACGACGAGGCTGCCGTCGTCGAGGCGCCGGAGCTGCCCGGTGGCGTCCCAGCCGAAGGAGCGCTGGTGGGGCGGGGCGCGGCCGATCTCGCACACGACGAGCTCGAAGGTGCGCTGCGGCTCGTGCAGGGCGCAGCTGGGCACGAGCTGGCGGCGCCAGTGATCGTCTGCGGTGGGGAAGGGGGTGCCGGCTTCGACGACGGTGGTGGTTCGGCGGCTGCCGGCCTCGTCGAACACGACGATGGCGTAGTCGTGCACGATGTGGTCGGCGGGGGCGAAGCCGCGGGCGGAGAGCAGGCAGGCCCCGGTGACGACGGCCTCGAAGGGCTGCCAGCCGCGCACGCGGTGGCGGCCGAAGCGCGCTTCGAGCAGGGCGAAGACGCCGGGCAGCAGCGTGGAGCCGCCGACGAGCAGGACGTCGTCGAGGCCGTCCTCGGGCAGGCCGGCCGCGGTGGCGGCTTCGAGTACCCGGTCGAGGGTGTGGGTGAGCGTCTGGTGCAGCCCGCGGGTCTCGAGCAGGTCGTGCAGGGCGTCGCGGTGCAGCTCCACCTCGGACTGACGGCCGAGGAAGCCGGGTCGCACGGCGGCCTCGGGGGGCGGGGGTACGACGAAGGGCTCGCGCTCGTGCAGGTGCAGGGCTTCCTTGACGCGGCGGGCCTCGTCGAGGAGGAGGCGGCGCCAGAAGGGGTCGTGGGGCACCTTGGCGCCCCAGGCGTCGAAGATGTGCTCGAGCAGCCAGCGGTCGACGAGATCGCCGCCGACGGGCTGGCCTTCCTTGGCGAGGACGGTGGCCTTGCCTCGGTCGGCGGCGGAGGCGTCGACCTCGACCACGGCGACGTCGAGTGTGCCCCCGCCCATGTCGACGACGGCGATGGTCCGGGGCTCGGCGACGGCGCAGCCGTAGCCGGCGGCGGCGGCGACGGGCTCGTCGACGAAGCGGGTGCTGCGGACGCCGAGCCGCCGTAGCTGCTCGCGGATCTCGGCGCGGTAGCCCTCGTAGGCGTCGACGGGGGCGGTGACGGTGAGCTGCCGGATCCGGTGGCCGGTGGCGCGCTTGGCAGCCGCGAGCAGCTCCCGCAGGTACAGAGCGAGGACCTCGCGCGCGGTGACGGCTCGGCGCCCGAGGCGGGCCACGGGGCGGTTGGCCTGGTGCTGCAGGTGGGGCTTGATGCCGGCGACGAAGGTGGGGCGCACGTGGCCGAGGTTGCGGTCGAGTGCCTCGGTGCCGATGTGGCCCTGACGGCCCCAGAGGGTGACGCGCCCGAGGAGGCTGCCTCCGACGAGGCGGCTGATGATCTGGGTGGGCGGCTGCACGTCGGTGGCGGAGGGGACGAGGGCGCCGGACGACAGCTCGCTGTGGGGTTCGCGACTGATTCCGGGCAGCTCGACGAGCAGGGCGCGATCGGACGCCTCGTCGTAGTGCGCGAGGCTGGTGTTGGTGGTGCCGAGGTCCAGCGCCCAGTGGGACATGATCGGATGTACCGTGTGCCCGAGGAGCCCGCACGGTTCGTGCGAGGGACGAAGGGGAGACGAGATGGGGGGACGCAGCGGGGTCCTGGCGGCGCTGGTGCTGCTGGTGCTGATCGTGGCGGCGCTGGTGCCGGTGATGTGGGTGGTGCCGCTGTTGCCGGGCTCCCGCGACGCGGCGCTGTGGCTGATCAAGGGAGATCCCTCGCATCCGGACCTGTGGGAGTGGGTGTGGTCCACGCAGCACTTCCGGGTGGGGTACCGGCCGACGACGGCACTGTCGTACACGGTGGGCTGGGTGTTGCCGGGGGGTGTGGCGGGTCAACGGGTGCTGGATCTGGCGCTGCACGCAGCGACGGTGGCGCTGACGTACGGGGTGGCGCGCCGCTTCGCGCCGAGGATGGGGCGCGCCCCGGCGCTGGCGGCGGCGGCGGTGGTGGCACTGCATCCGCTGGTGCCGATGGTGTTGCTGAACCTGGCGCGCCGCGCCTACACGCTGACGGCGATGTGGACGCTGCTGGCGCTGTGGTGCGTTCCGCTTGCGGGTGGCGTGAGTGGGCGGGGAACGTGGGGTCGGGCGGCGGCGGCGGTGGGGTGTGCGGCGTTGGCGGCGACGAGCCACGAGGCGGGGTTCCTGGCGTTCGTGCTGCTGGCGGTGGTGGCGGTGACGGCGTCCGGGGGGCGCGACCTCGGGAGCGCGGTGAGCGCCGCTGTGCGGGGACCGGTGCTGGGGCCGGCGGTCGGGGTGGCGGTGGCGGTGGTGGCGTTGCGCACGGCGGTGCTGCGGGGGGTGGGCGGCTACCGGTCAGCGGAGCACGGAGTGGCGGAGGTGGTGCAGGCGACGCTGTCGTCGGCGGTGCCGCTGCAGGGGATTCGCTGGGATGGGGACGAGGTGCAGCTGTGGGCGACGGTGCTGTCGCTGGTGCTGTTCGCGGGGTTGGTGGCGTTGGGTGTGGAGCGTGCCGCCCGTGGTGCCTTCGGCGGGGAGCCGGATCAGCTGCCGGAGAGCGCCGGTTCCTCCTCGCCGGGCTCCTTGGTCGGAGAAGAAGCCCCGTTCACCTGTGCTGCCCTGCCGCTGCTCGCTGTGGTCTGGGCGCTCGGGCTCGTGGTGCTGTATGCGCCGCAGGGCGCGTGGTTCCCGCGGCAGATGATCGTGATGCTGCCCGCGCTCGGGTGGCTGGTCGCCGTTGCCCTCGCCGACTCGCGTGCGGTGGCCACCGCCATCGGGGCTGCGTCGCTGGCTGTCGTGATCGGCCGGTCCGGCCTCGTGCAGGGGCTGCCCGCCGAGGTGCGTCCCGCCATGGAGCGGAGCTCTCAGGTCGCTGCAGCCGTGGCCCAAGCCGCCCAGCAGCTGCCACCCGGAGCGACGCTGAAGACCGTGCTGCCGCGGTTCACGCGTCCCACCGTGTGGTCGCTGAAGGCGCGAGGGGCCCAGGAGCGCAAGGAGCTGCCGCTGGGAAGCCGCGTTGCGGTGCAGTGGGCGAAGGCAGCGGCTCCGGGGAGGCGCGTGACCGTGGTGGCGGTGGTGGGAGCGAGGGCGGAGGTGGCTTCCCCCCTGGTGACGGTGCGCGAGGAGGCGCAGGCCGTGGTGCTGACGCGCGCGGAGGCTGGGCGCTGGTTGGCGGGGGCGTCGGCGGCGACGGGGAGCGCAGATCTGACGGTGGAGCGCGAGGAGGCTGACAGCTGGTTGTTGGTGCACGATGGCGTGGGTGCGAGGAGGCTTCAGTTGTGAGGCTCGATCGTCGAAGCGGTCCCGCTGCAGTCGCTTCAGGGGTATTCGATCGCGGTGTCCACCTACTCACCGAGCTTGTGCTGGAGTTGGTCGCAGAGACGCTTGAAGTCCGTGGTCAGGTGCTCACCGACTGTGAGCGTGTTCATGTCGCCCAGCGTGTCCATGAGGGTGGCGATCGTGGTGCGGATGCGGCTGTACAGATCGATCTCGCGTCGGATCCCGTCGAGGTGCTCTTGGCCCACCGTCCTCATCTTCTCGTCTAGGGCAGCCTTGCGGGCCTCCCAGTGCTGGATGTAGTCGAGACGCTGCATGGCGTCGTGCAGGCCAGCGTCGGGGAGCACGATGGGGAAGACGCGGTGAGCCAAGTCACCCGCATCGACGATCTCGGCGAGCTCGAACATGCAGCTGTGGGACCGCAGGTAGGGACGATCGATGACGACGATGATGCAGCGACCACGACCCAGGCGCTTCATGAAGGCACGGATGCGGTCGCGGTAGTTGATCTCGTCGACATCGCGGAGCAGCCGAATGCCCCGTTGGTCGAGGACGGGTTGCAGTGCCTCCACGACGCCCAGCCCCTTGCCAGACCACGCAAACGACACGAACACCTCGTGCGCTGGCGGTGGGGTCACTGGTTGGGGCCGCTGGTTGGGTGGAAGTAGATGAGGTCTGGAGTGCTTGCGGGACGCCGGACTGGGTCGATCTCCGAAGACACGCCTCACGAGGTCCGCAACCCGCACCATGGCGTAGCTGTGTTGACACTGGATGAGAGGCTGCCCGTCGTCCGTAAACCGCCGGAGGACTCGGAGGGGATAGGAGTGAGGGTTCGAGCTGGTGCGGCAGAGGTCACAGCAGCAGGGAAGGAGCTTGTCGAAGCGCAGACGTGGCGTAGCCTGATGGATACGCCCCAATTCCCAGTCGATGATGCTGAAGAGAGGGATGGCATCCTGCCCCATGACTCGCACAGTGATCGTGCGCCCTGGGTAGTCTTCTACGACTAGCGCTCGACTGCCTTCCCGACCGAGCAGGACACCGCTCCTCCAGACCCACCGCTGATCGACGATGCGTGCGTGAAGAGCAACGATGAAGCGCGTGAGAATACCCTTTGGCATGAAGTCGTAGCGGTACGTGACGACGAGCTCGGGGCCATCTGGCCAGGGAACCTCGGGCCTGGAGGGCGATAGTAGCTGCGGTGCGATGAAGGCGTCGTGGGTCGGCAACGGGTAGCAGAGCTTGAAGTTGACCATGAGCTGCAGAAGCTCGTTGCGCATGTCTGCGTACGTCCCGTCGGACCAGATGCGCGTGACATCGTCCTGGTCGAACCGACCCTGCTGGCGAACCACCTGTTGGTCGTCCAACACTCGATACACTGCTGTCGTGCCCCACTCTGGTTTGAGGAATACCGTGCGCCTGAGAAGTGGGTCTTGCTGGAAGTGCAGGCAGATTCCTAGATCGTGGAGGTAGCTCCCTAGCTGCCATTTGTCCTTCTCCTTCTTGAATCCGTGTCGGTCACAGACATCCAAGAACTCGTCGACGGAGATGTGGTTGCGGGAGTCTGCTTCGAGGGCCGTACGAACACGTTTCCACGTCTTCGGAAGCCGCGCACCCACGTGAGAGAGTCCTCCGAGCTCGTGTCGAATGGTGCGAGTCAGTACGTCGAGGCCCCGTCCCGTAGCGAGATTGGTGCGCAACACATGGCGTAGATTACTGAATCTGGCCCTCAGCCTTCCCTCATCGATGGAGCGACGTCGATCCTGCTTTTCGTTCAGTAGGATGATCAGAGGGCTGTTGTCAGCGAGCAGCTCGACGACATTGAGCCAGTAGTCGAAGTCGGTGTCCTCGTTGCGGCTGTCGGCCACCAGCACGTACAGCGACCGCTTGGTCAGGAAGAACTGGTGGGTGGCATGGTAGATCTCCTGCCCACCGAAGTCCCAGATGTGGGCGCGAAAGTCACTCTCGATGACGGTACGTGCCCTTGGTTCGCCCACCGTCACCGTGCATGGAATCGTCCACTCCATGACGTCGATCCCTTGGGTGGAGGGTTCGTCTGACAGGGGGTAGCTGGGATCGAGGAGCTTCTTGGCAAGCGTCGTCTTGCCGGCTCCAGCCTCCCCGAGGATGAGCAGCTTGGCCTCGCAGAGATAGTCGAAACCTTCGTCGTGGACCTGGCGAAAGTAGTCTCGAACGGACGAGAGGCCCTCCGCCACGACCTCGGGAGGTGGAGCCTCGATTGGATGCCCATCGACATCGAGATGGGCAAGGCATGGGAGCTCGGCGACCTCGACGGGGAGGCGTGTGATCTGGCCTGCATGACTGCTACCTACGGCGTCCACGCGACCCGTGTTGGCGATGTCCAGGCTCACCAGAGAGGAGAGGTCCGACAGGGGAGCTGGGAACTCGGTGAACTTGTTGTCGGCAAGCCGAAGCTCAACCAGAGCATCCAACTTCGAGAACTCCGTGGGAAGGAAGCGCAGTCCATTCGCGGACAACGAGAGGTGGCGGAGCTTCTGGAGGCGACACAGCGAACTCGGGACGAAGCGTAGCGCGATGCTGTTCAGCCAGAGAACCGTCAGCTCGGGGAGCTGCGCGAAGAATGCCTCAGGTGCGGAGCCAAGTCGATTGCCCGACAGATCCAGCTGCTCGAGGTCCGAGAACTGGCCCAGCCACGGAGGCCAGCACTCGAGGCCGCAGTCCGTCATCGTCAGCTCGGTCAGCGCTGTAGGGTTCAGCCGGTGCTCGAGTTCCCGAATACGGAGCCCAGATAGCGTCAGCGCTCGTAGCCTGGCCGACCAGGAGGGCCAGAGGCACTCGGTGTGCATTCCTGGCGGCGCCATGTTCCGAATGGTGAGGCGCTGGAGAGAGGGAAGAAGCGCAGGCATGCATGGAAGGGAGGCGTCGAAGGTTCCGGAGATCCGGAGGTCTTCGAGCCCATCCGCCGCCCAGATGGGATCCCATGGGCCACGAGCGGTGCAGCTGACTACATCGAGGTGTGTGAGGTGCGGTAGTTGCATCAAGGTCTGGCTGTCGAGTTGGCTGTGGGCGACTACGAGGCGCTGGAGTCTCGGTAGTCGATCGATCTCGAAGGGTTCTGCCACGTCGAGGTAGATGCCGACCACCTGGTCTGGGTCGATGGCATGTCGAATGGACTCGTAGGCGCTCCAGGATAGCGTCAGCTTGCAATTCGGAACGATTCCACGAATGGATCGTGCGGCGAATCCCAGGTCGAGGTGCTCGAGGTTGGCTAGCTCCAGCAGCGCTGGTGACAATGCAAGGCGTCGGCTCCTGGACGTTAGGTGGACTTGCTTGATGTGCTGGGCGTTGTCGACACCGATGGCCTCCAGCTCCGATGAGTGGAGCATCGATAGAGATCGCTGGCCAAAGTGAAGAGATCGAAACAGCTGTCTTCGGACCAGCTCGTGTCCTCGTGTCATCTGCTATCCTGGTTGTTCGCGCAATCTAGCCACGTCCTACCGAGTGATGCAAAGTGCTCCTCGTCGGGTAGATGCGATTTGTAACAGGGCTCGGCAACTCCACCCAACCGCGCAACGTGGGCGTGTGCCCATGCGTTCTGGGAAGCCATCGCCGGGCCAGGGGGAGCTGTGCCGGTGGTGCCAGCGATGTTGCGACGTGGACTCTCGCTTGGAAGCGCCTCCTCCCGCCGGGGGGGGGGCTCCTACCAACTCCACCAAGATGAACGAAAGCTCTGGTCCAGCCGGTCCAGTTCGCCACTCAGAGCTTCGTGGTGCTCGCGCTGCGTGGCGGACAGCTGATCTGCCGAACGCCCACCCTTCAACAAATTCTCGCCCTCCGTGATCACCCCTTGCAAGTCGTACAGCTCTTCCGAGCCCCGGGCCTTGCGAATGAGCTTGAAGCGCTCGTCGCGCACCGCCTGACCTTCCGTGCCCAGCTTCGGAAAGTACTTGTCCACGAACGCGAAGCGTCGGTCGTCTGGTCGGTCCTGCAGCAACGGCCACAGCGACTGGCCGTCCACGACCACCGAGCTGCTGTGCGGATCGAGTCCCGCCGCTTCCGCCACCGTGGGGAACACGTCCACGACCGAGACGGGGGTCTCGATCACTCGTCCCCCCGCCACGCCCGCCCCTGCCACGAGGAAGGGTACGCGGATTCCGCCTTCGTACAGGGTGTTCTTCACCTGCTCGTGGTCGACGTGGCTACGCACGGCCTGCTCGGGAGTCCCGTTGTCCGCCAGCACGAACACCACCGTGTCCGCCAGATCCGCTTGGCGGATCAAGCGTCCGATCTCCGTGTCTGCAGCCTCGATCATGGCGTTGTAGATCTCGGCACGCGAAGGCTTGTCGGACACAGAGGTCTGCAACAGCGAATCTGGGGGCGCCTGCCACGGTGCGTGGGGGGCCTGCAGCGCGAGGTACAGGAACCACGGCTCGGGCAGTCGATGCATCATCGCCACTGCCTCGTCTACTTCGCGGGTGGTCATGTAGAGGCTGGCGTGCTCCTCCATGCTGCCGTCGTCGGCGTACCAGGGGTAGTCGTAGTAGGAGTGGTGCTCCTTTCGGATCTGGTAGATGGGACCTGTGAAGTAGGTGAAGCCCTGCGCCAGGGGAGCCGCTCTCGGATCGGGCTGCTGGGTGGCCAGGTGCCACTTGCCGATGCCCGCGCTCACGTAGGGGGTGGGTGCGGTGGCGAGCAGCTCCGGGATGGTGACCTCCGACGCAGGGAGCGTTCTGGAAGGAGGGTCCTCGGGTCGGATGTTGTAGCGCACCCCGTTGCGCTGACTGTGGCGACCCGTCAGCAGGGCTGCGCGGGCCGCCGAGCAGGTCGGGTAGGCCCACGCGCGGGTCATGCGCACCCCACGCTCCCCCAGCGAGTCCAGGTGTGGCGTGCGTGCCGGCACGTGGTGCTCGCCGTAGCCCGACAGGCGGTGCGCACTCACGTCGTCGAGCAGGACCACCAGCACATTGCTGCCCATCGCCCCTGCGGGTCCCTCCGTCGGGGCGAAGGTGGGTGGCGTCGTCGTACACCCCAGGAACATCGCGAGCAACATGGACCCTCCGCTCGCGCCGGACCCTAACCCTGTCCCTCCGACATTCGACCCACCTGCAGGCTGACGATAGGGCGGCCCCTCACCACGAGGTGTTGCGTGGACCGCCAAGAACGGATCGAGCTGCTGAAGACCACCCTCGCCGAGCGCATCGTCGTGCTCGACGGGGCCTGGGGCACGATGATCCAGAGCTACAAACTCGACGAAGCGGGCTTTCGCGGGGAGCGCTTCGCCGACCATGACGGCGAGCTCAAGGGCAACTCGGACGTGCTCTGCCTGTCCCGCCCCGACATCGTGCGCGCCATCCACGACCAGTACGTGGCCGCGGGTGCCGACATCCTGCAGACCAACACGTTCACGGCCAACCACCCTTCCCAGGCCGACTACGATCTGGAGGACCTGGCCTACGAGATGAACAAGACGGGTGCCCAGATCGCACGGCAGGCGGCGGACGAGGCCATGGCCCAGGACGGGCGCGTTCGCTGGGTCGCGGGCTCCATGGGCCCCACGAACCGAAGCGCGTCGCTGTCGCCCGACGTGAACGACCCCGGTGCCCGCAACATCACCTTCGATCAGTTGGTGGAGGCCTACGCCACCGCCGCCGCCGGGCTGCTCGACGGCGGGGTGGATCTGCTGCAGATCGAGACCATCTTCGACACGCTGAACTGCAAGGCGGCCATCGTGGGCTGCCTGCGGGAGATCGCCGCGCGAGATCTGTCTCGTGACGAGGTACCGCTCTGGATCTCGGGCACCATCACCGACCGGTCGGGCCGCACCTTGTCGGGCCAGACCACGGAAGCCTTCCACCACTCCATCGCCCACGCCAACCCCCTCATCGTGGGGCTCAACTGCGCGCTGGGGGCCGAGGAGATGCGGCCCTTCCTCGACGACATGGCGCGAGTGGCGGGCACGTTCGTGTCGGTGCACCCCAACGCGGGGCTGCCCAACGAGATGGGGGGCTACGACGAGACGCCCGAGATCACGGGGACCCTGATCCGAGAGTTCGCGGAGCGTGGCTGGGTGAACGTGGTGGGGGGATGCTGCGGCACGACGCCCGACCACACCCGCGCCATCGTGCAGTCCGTCGCGGACGTCTCTCCCCGGGAGGTCACGCCGCAGCCGTCGGGCGTGCTCCGGCTGTCGGGGCTCGAGCCCCTCAACATCGACGGCAGCACCCTGTTCGTCAACATCGGAGAGCGCACCAACGTCACGGGATCTGCGCGCTTCCGCAAGCTCATCACGGAAGGGGACTACGAGACCGCCCTGCGGGTGGCGCGGCAGCAGGTGCGAAACGGCGCCCAGCTCATCGACGTGAACATGGACGAGGGCCTGCTGGACTCGGTGGCCGCCATGACCCGCTTCCTCAACCTGGTGGCCGCCGAGCCCGACATCGCACGCGTGCCCCTCGTGATCGACAGCTCCAAGTGGGAGGTCATCGAGGCGGGGCTGAAGTGTGCCCAGGGCAAGTGCGTCGTCAACTCCATCTCCCTCAAGGAGGGTGAGGAGGAGTTCCGCCGGCAGGCGACCTTGGTGCGTACCTACGGTGCCGCCGTCATCGTGATGGCCTTCGACGAGAAGGGCCAGGCCGACACCGTCGAGCGGCGCGTGGAGATCTGCACCCGCGCGGTACGGATCTTGGTGGACGACATCGGCTTCCCCCCCGACGACATCATCCTCGACCTGAACATCTTCGCCATCGCCACGGGCATCGCCGAGCACGACCGCTACGCGCTGGACTTCATCGAGGCCACGGCGGCCATCAAGGAGCGGCTGCCGGGCGTGCGGATCAGCGGCGGGGTGAGCAACGTCAGCTTCAGCTTCCGGGGCAACAACCCCGTGCGCGAGGCCATCCACTGCGTGTTCCTCTACCATGCCATCCAGGCCGGCATGGACATGGGCATCGTCAACGCCGGGGCGCTGCCGGTCTACGAGAACATCGAGCCCGAGCTGCGCGAGCGCGTGGAGGACGCGGTGCTCGCCCGTCGCTCCGACGCCACCGAGCGGCTGCTCGAGGTGGCCGACGACGCCAAGGGCCAGGCCCGCGAGCGCAAGGTGGACATGAGCTGGCGTGAGGGCATCGTCACG
>JAHQVJ010000192.1 GCA_019634415.1 Myxococcales bacterium | reverse complement strand
TCCGATACTACAGGTTGCCGCTCCGCGCCTGGACTTGCAGCACTCCCTGCACTCCCGCGCACGCGCGCTCGTTCCAGTCCCACTGCAACCCCGGATCAGGCGCGCTCCGCTCGATCGCGACAATCAACGGAGTTGATTGTCGCGATCAGTCGAAGTTGTAGTCGCGAGGCAGCTGTGCGTCGCACATCCCACAGACGAACCAGTCGTCCTTGACGAGGTTGCGCTCCCCGCAGCCCTCGCACCGGCGAAAGGTGAAGGCCTGGCTCCAGGTGGGAGGATGGGCAAGTCCCGCGGCATCGAGCGCCTGGGCGAGGGCCTCCCAGCACGACGGCTCGGGGCAGAACCCGGTGGATTGGTTCGATGCCGCCTGCACCGACACCTGCGCTCCGTCGATCTCGAACCAGAGCACCCCCGCCGCCCACACGGGTCCGCCCCCGGCACAGGCCACGTGCTCGTGACCGTAGTCCTCGATGCGCAGCACACCGGCGTCGTCCACCGTGAAGGTGGCCGGGTACAGCCCGTCCGCGTCGGGGCGCTGGGTGGTGGCCCAGGTCCGCACGTCGGCTGGCCCCGTCACCTCGACCCCCATGGGCTGCGTGGACCAGCGCTCGCGCACCTCCTCGGGCCCCACGTAGCGGTAGCGCCGAGTCACCCGAGGAGCCGGTGGCCGGCGGCGAGCTGCTCCCGCACGTCGTCGAGCACCTCGCCGAGCCAGTTGTGACCTCGCCAGCTGGCGCGGTCCTGCGCGGCGGGATCGTCGGCCGCAAGCCCGATCCCCCACAGCGTGTCCTCTGCAGAAGCCTCCACCAGCGAGGTGCCCTCGGTCTGCAGCAGCGCGTGGAGCAGGTGCTCGTTCTGCGAGAACTTCGCCATGTTGCCCCGCCACACGATGTTCCAGCAGCGCGGCATGCCGTTGTCTTCCTCTTCTTCCCACACGTCGCGCTCGAAGCCGTCCACCACGCGTCCGAGCGCCTTGTGCGTGGCGGGATCCTCGGCCTCCATGATCCAGGCGAGCGTGTCCTCGTCGTCGAACAGCCGCGCCTTCTCGGCCATCATGTATTGCTCGGCACAGCCGTACTCGACCCCGTCGAGGATGAAGACGGCGGGCTCCCACTGGCTGAAGGGCCCATCCCAGAAGAACGTGAAGCGCTCGGCCAGATCGCTCATCCAGCCGCACTCCGACTCAGCCAGAACCCGGCCAGCGGCCACTGGTTCGGATCGAGTCCCTCCAGCTCCGTCGGCGACACGAAGCCGAGCCGGGCGCCGCTGTCCTCGAACACGATCTCCATCTGCCCTTCGACCCGGCCTGGGCGCGTGGTCGCGGCCACGCCGAGACGCACCAGCTCCTGGGCCACCTCCGACAGCGTGGTCCGATCCGACAGCAGCCACGGATCGAGCTCGATGCCCGGCCCGGCACGCAGGTCGCCCATGAAGATCATGTCGAGGACGTCGCCGGCGAAGTGGAACTCGATGGTGCCGAACCGCCAGATGTTGCCGTCGACCGAGCCGTCATCGGAATCGGGGAAGTTCCACCGCAGCCACTCCTGCGTAGCCCCCAGCTCGACGCACTCGAAGCGGCCGGTCCGTAGGAAGTCCAACAGATCGATGGGGACGGGACGAGGCAAGTTCATCGGGACTCCACCGCCGCTGTCGCGCGAGCCAACACCAGGGCCGCCGTCGAGGCCGCTGGCTCGTCCGCCGCCAGCGCCTCGAGCTGTGCGAGAGGACCGCTCGTATCGTCGCCCAGCACCAGAGCCACCATCACTGCATGGCCATGGAAGCGCGCTCGGGCCTCCTGACTCGCACGGGCCTCGCGCTCCTGCCCCGTCGCCAGCGCCGCACGGGCCGCCGCCGGGTCGCGATGCGCCTCCACCTCGGCGCGCGCTCCCCACAGGCACACGTGCACGTGGGGCCCCACCGCCTCCGCGGCCCGAAGCGCCGCATCCAGGGAGCGACCCGCCTCCTCGATCTCGCCACGATCCAGCGCCAGCACTCCCTGCTCCATCAGCGCGTAGGCGAGCGCCTCGGGCGAGACGTCGTTGCTCAGCAGCTCCACCCCACGCAAAACCCGCCTCCGACCGGCATCCGCGTCTCCTTGACGCGCCAGCGCCGAGCCGAGCCCCACCTCCGCCACCCCCTCGTCGAGGGCGTTCCCCACGCTGCGCGCCAGGCGCGCCCCCTCGCGGAGGTGGTGCCGCTGCGCCTCGAGATCGCCAGACGCGTTCGCCACCGACCCCAGGTTGAGGTGGAGACGCGCTGCTACCGCAGGCTCCCCCACCTCCATGTGCCCCTCCAGCGCGCGCTGAAACGCCACGCGAGCACCCTCGTAGTCCCCCGTCAGCTCGAGCACCCTGCCGAGCCAGTCCTGCGACAGCGGTGCCAGCGCCGGATCCGCCGTCTCCGCTGCCCGGCGCAGGGCCGCCAACCGAGCCTCGTGATCCCCGTCCATCGCGGCGAGGCGAGAGCGCGCCAGACAGGCCACCGCCTCCTCCCCTCGTGCCTCCGCCGCCGCGAGCAGCGCCCGCGTGACCCGCCAGGCCTCCTCCTGGCGGTGCGCCATGAACAGCAGCTGACTGGAGCGCCGCATCGCCACGAGCTGACGAGGGTGATCCAGCGCCACGAGCCGATCCGCGGCCGCCGTCGCCATGTCGGCCGCCTCCACCCCGCGATGCACCCGCAACAGCCCGCCCAGGACCATCTCGATCTCGGCGCGCACCACCTCGTCCAGCCCCTCCCGGGCCAACGCCGCACGCCCCACCCGCACACCCTGTGGTGCCGGACCCCGAGCGAAGTGATCGATGCACAGCGCCAGCGACAGGCAACCCACCTCCGCGTCCGTCCCCGAGGCCTCCGCCAAGGCCAGGGCCGCGCGGAGGTGGGGCCGCAGGGTGGCCAGCTCGCGGCGCCGGGCCGCAGCACCCGGCTGCTCCAGCGACGCCACGAAGCGTGGCTCGCCGTAGCGGGCACAGAACGCCACCAGGCGGCCCTCCACCTCGGCTCGATCTGGATGGTCCGCGAGCAGGCCCGCCGCGTGGTCGCGCACCACCGCGTACAGATCCACCACCCCCTCGTCGAAGCGAACGAGGCTGTGCTCCGCCAGGGCCTCCACCCGCTCGAGGGGATCGACGTCGTCGTCGTCGAGCAGCGCCTCCACCAGCTCCACCGGGGCGGCGGCCGTGAGCACGCCGAGGGTGGCGAACGCCGTGCGCTCCGCCTCGGGGAGCAGGTCCAGCGACCAATCCAGCGTGGCCCGCAGCGTCGGACGGGGCCCCGAGCCGCGGGCAGAGCCGAGCACCCCCAGGCCGGTGGCCAGCCGCTCCGCTACGCGCTCTGCGCCGAGGCGCTTGGCACGCGCCGCCGCGAGCTCCACCGCCAGCGGCACACCCTCGACGGGGCCCGTGATCTGCAGCGCCAGCTCGGGCGACACCTCCTTGGCCATGCGATCGCACAGCAGCGCCGCCGCGTCTTCCTCCGACAGCGGACCCAGCTCCACCGTGGCCTCCGCGGCTCGGCGCAGGGCCAGCCGAGAGGTGACCAGCACCCGCAGATGGGACACCTCGCGGAGCAGCCCCTCCACCAGATCCCCCACCTCCTGGGGGGCGCCCTCCGCCTCGTCGAGCACCAACAGCGCGGGCTCTGCGAACCGCAGGGCCAGAGCGCGCACCGGATCCGACCCCTCCCCGAGTCCCACGCCGATCGCTGCGGCCACCGCCTCGTGTACCTCGCGCCCGGTGCGCAGCCCGCGCAGGTCCGCCCACGCCGCCGGCTCCCATGCGTCCGCCACCGCCAGCGCCAGCCGCGTCTTGCCCATGCCCCCCGGACCCAGCAGCGTGACCAGACGATGGCGCTCCAGCGCCGACAGGATCGCCTGGTGCTCGCTCAGGCGACCGATCAGGCGGCCCTCCACCACCGGCAGCGCCTGCCAGTCCGCCCTCGGATCCGACCACCACCCCAGCCGACCCAGCAGGGCCGTGGGCGTGGCCGTCACGGCCGTGCGATCGCGCAGCGCCCCCGGCAGCTCCGCCAGGGTGACGGCCATGGCCAGCAGCCCGCCCACGTCCGCCCCTGCGTACTCCCAGGTCCCCGGATCCACCACGATCTGGCCCGGTCGAGCGGCGGCGAGCAAGCACTGCACCTGGCCCACCTCGGGTCCCGCGTAGTCCGACCGACCAGTGCGCTCCTCGGCGACCGTGTCCGGCGTTCCCCGGAGCACCGCCATGTCCAAGGCCGGCCCCCGAAACAGCACCACGCCAGCGCGCTGAACGGGCCGCCACGCCGCCGGACCGCCGGACCAGTCCAGCGCCAGCAGGGCTTCCTGGACCTGACCACAGAGCGTCAGCGCCTCGCTGGGATCCTCGAGCCCCATGCGCCACTGGCCCGCCTCGCTCCGGGCCACGTACCCGCCCGACGCCTTCACCCGCTCCTGCAGCACCTCGTCGACCCAGTCCACGGCGCGGCGCCACGCCTCGGGGTGCGTCGCCCGCAGCGCATCGCCCTCGTGCAGCCGGGCGTGCACCAGCGTCACCTCGCCCGTGGGTGCAGCCTCGTCGGCCGGACGGACCGCAGCCGAAGGCGAGGCCCCAAGGGAATTGTAGCGCGACGGAGTCGCACGGGATTCCGGCACCTCCAGGCGGTATCCCTTGCCCCGAGCCGTGAAGAGGTGGTCGGGATTCGAAGGATCGGACTCGATCTTCGCCCGAAGGCGGGCCACCGCCATGTGGACCATACGGCGCCGGGACAGGTCGCGCACCTCCCACACCTCGCGGAGGAGGTCGTCCACGCCCACCAGCGCTCCGTTCGCGCGCAGGAGCAGCTCGAGGATCCCCACGTCCTGGGTGGTCAACGACGTGGTCTCCCCGTCGCGAACGGCGGTTCGACGCGACAGGTCCACCTCGCAGCCCGTCAGCTGGAGCGTTCGGCCCCGTGGCGCCGGCTCCACCTCCGTGGGCTCGACGGGTGCAGGGCCACCCAGCGGAGCGAAGCGGTAGCCCGCCCCGAAATCCGTGATCAGGTGCACCGGGTTCTTGGGATCGCGCTCCACCTTCTCGCGCAGCCGGGTCAGCGTCGTGTCGGACGCGCGGGAGACCACCGAGGGCGCGTAGCCCCACACCTGCTCCAGCAGCTCGGACCGCGACACCGTCTGGCCCGGCCGAGCCACCAGGTAGCCCAGCAGCTCCGCCTCGCGAGTGGTCAGACGGGTACGTGATCCATCGTGGCCCACCACGAGCTGGATCCCGAGGTGAACGACGCAGCCTTCGAGGCTCAGCGCGTCGTCAGCGGTTTCGGCGGCCAGCGACACGGCGGCATGTTCGCACGACGCGTCGTGCCGCTCAACGATTCCGCCAGCGAAGCTACGGGGTGACCACCACCTTGCCACGGGTGCGGCCGGTGCCGACGTGGTCCATCGCCGCAGCGATCTGGTCGAGGGGGTAGCTGGCCTCGACGACGGAGCGAAGGGCCCCAGACGCCAGCAGGGTCGCGCAGGTCTCGAGGTCGGCGGCGGTGATCTGGGTGAACATCGGAGCCACCCGCTGACGCCCGAAAGCGAACGAGGCCATCGAGCGCAGCAGGTGTCCCAACGGGCCGAACACCCGCCCCTTCGGTCCGCTCACGAGCACCAGCGCGCCCGTGGGGGTGAGGCAGCGCTTCACGTGGGACAGCGGCTGATGCCCCACGTTGTCGAGCACCACGTCGTAGCGCACGCCGTGGTCGGTGAAGTCGCGGTCGGTGTAGTCCACCACGTGGTCCGCTCCCAGGCTCTGCACCAGCTCCACGTTCCGGGTGCTGCACACGCCGGTGACCTGTGCGCCGAGATGCTTGGCGACCTGCACCGCGTAGGTACCCACACCGCCGGAGGCCCCGTTGACGAGGACGTGCTGACCAGGCTGCAGCTGCCCGTGATCGCGCAGCCCCTGCAGCGCCGTGCACGCCGCCACGGGCACCGCAGCTGCGTGCTCGAAGGTCACACCGACAGGCTTGCGCACCAGGCGGTCCGCCGGCACGCGCACCGCCTCGGCGAAGGAGCCCACCTCTGCCGCGCCGAACACCTCGTCCCCCACCGACAGGTGCTCCACCCCCTCGCCCACCGCCGTGACCACGCCTGCCACGTCCAGGCCGAGCCGGCGGTTCTTGGGCGAGCGCCATCCCCCCTCGATGCGCATCACCAGCGGCTCGCCCGTCATCATGTGCCAATCGACGGGGTTGACCGACGCGGCCCGGACCGCCACGACGACCTCCCCCGGACCGGGGCGTGGCGCAGCGACCTGCTCGAGCCCCAGGACCTCCCCAGAGCCGAAGTGGTCTCGCGTCACGGCGCGCACCTGCGCCGGGGATGCATCGACGGCGTCGGTGTGGTTCGTAGCGGCAGGCTGGCTGGTCATGGAGGGCTCTCCTGGTCTGTCGTTGACGTACATTGTACGTTCGTTGAATCGAGCCTAACGTACACTGTACGTTCGGCAACCCTGCTCGCGGAGGACGTCGGTCCCATGGGCGCCAGACGCCGATCCCGGAAGCCCCTGACCCGCGAGCGGATCCTCGATGCAGCCGTGACCTTCGCCGACGAGCACGGCGTCGATGCGCTGACGATGCGCAAGGTGGCAAAGGCGCTGGGGGCCGGCGTGATGTCGCTGTACAACCACGTCGCCCACAAGGAAGAGATGCTCTTCGGGATGGTGGACCGGGTGGTGGGCGAGATCGAGCAGCCCTCCTTCGACGACGACTGGAAGCAGGCGATGCGCGACAGTGCCAAGGCCGCCCACACGATGCTGATGCGACATCGGTGGGCGGCCGCCGAGTGGTCGCGCCAGATGCCGGGGCCGCAGCGCATCCGCTACATGGACGCGATCCTGCGGGTGCTCACGGACGCAGGCTTGCAGCCGCACGTCGTGTACCACGGGTACCACGCCATCACGATGCACATCGTGGGCTTCGCCCTGCAGCAGATCGGCTACGAGCAGGTACTGGGCGAGGACTTCGAGCAGATGGCCAGCGCCTTCCTGGCCGATCTGTCGGACACCCATCCCCACATGGCCGAGCACGTGCGTGCGCACCTGGACGACGAAGACCACGGCGACGAGTTCACGTTCGTGCTCGACCTGCTGCTGGACGGCCTGGAGCGCGCCAACACCTGAGCTGTGCTACTGCGCCTCGGCAGCCCGGATGGCGTCGGCGAGCTGCTGCCCGAGCAGCACCGAGCCGCGCTCCGAGGGATGGATCTCGTCTCGATGGTAGGCATCGGGATCGGCGTCGAAGGACATCACCTCGGCGGGATCGACGAAGATCACGTCGTCGCGGCTGTCGGCCACGCGCTGGTAGCGGTCGCGCAGGGCTCCGATCGCCTCTCCGCAGCGGCCGAATCCCCACGAGGCGCTCTGCGGCATCACGTAGTACCCCATGAGCGCCACGCGCGCGCCGTCGGCGAGCGCGGCATCGACGAGCGCAGGCACCTCACCGCTGGACCCGTCCTCCGACGCCAAGGTGTCGAGGACCTCGTCGCACTCCCCACAGTCGCAGTCGTTGACGAGATCGTTGATGCCCCCCTCCACCACGACCCAGTCCCAGTCGCTGGATTCGTACTGGTTACGGATGTCGCCGAAGATGTAGGCGAAGCCGGGCGCCACCTTGGCTCCCGACTTGGCTGCGTTTCGCACGGGGCGCTCCAGCTCCTCGCCGAGCACGTCGGGCGCGGACGCGCAGCTCCCCGCATGGAAGGCGAGGATCGAGTCGCCGATCACCACGATCTCGGCCTCGTCGGGCTTCACGTTGCAGGGCCTGGGGCCGAAGCCCGCCGCACACCCCGAAGCCGCCAGCGCCAGACCGATCACCGCACACACCTGAAGTCGTTGCATGAACCCTCCTCCGGAGTCGCGCTCCGTTCGTGAGGAGAACCTACTCATGACCGTCGAACCTAGACATTGGCCAAAAGAACGATTTTGCGTCAGCCGAAAGTACGACGCGGCTCAGGATCGGATCCGGCCCGTCTCGTAGGCCCAGATGGCGACCTCCACGCGGTTGCGGGCTCCGATCTTGTCCATGAGGCGCGCGATGTGGGTCTTGACGGTGCTGAGGCTGATGTGCAGCTCGCTGGCGATCTCCGCGTTGGTGCGCCCTCGCGCCACCACCAACAGCACCTCCTCCTCCCGCTCGGTGAGCGCCTCTCGGGGGGGTGCCACCGCTCCGCGCTGCTGGGGCTGCGCCAGCGCCGACAGCAGGCGTGCGGTCACGCTCGGCGCGATCAGGGCACCGCCCTCCGCCGCTGCGCGGATCGCCTGCACGAGCAGCTCGGGGCCTGCGTCCTTGAGCAGGAAGCCCCGGGCGCCCGCCTTCAGCGCCGCGAAGACGGTCTCGTCGTGGTCGAAGGTGGTGATCACCACCACCGCCAGCGGATCCGCCACGTCGGGACCGGCGAGTAGCTCGGTGGCCTGCAGCCCGTCCATGCGAGGCATGCGGATGTCGAGCAAGCACACGTCGGGGCGCAGCTGCCGTGCCTGCTGCACCGCCTGCTCGCCATCCGCGACCACCGCCACCACCTCGATGCCCGGCTGTGCGTCCAGGATCAGTCGCAGCCCGGTGCGCACGATCTCCTGATCGTCGGCAACGATCACGCGAATCGTCATAGGGTCTCTCCTCGGCGTGGCAAGATGGCGGTCACCGTCCAGCCGCGCTCGGGAT
>JAHQVJ010000191.1 GCA_019634415.1 Myxococcales bacterium | reverse complement strand
TCTCCTCATTGCACCTCCACGCGGCCGAGTCGCCGGACATCTCCGTCGTCGGTCCGAATCGGGGCGATGTTGAGGCGCGTTCGCGTTTCGGAATGGCGGATGCGTCGACCCATCGTCTGGGCCACGGCCGGGTCGAAGTCGACGGTGCTGGGGTCGGCCACGAACTGATCGGCGAAGGCGCGAGCGTCGAGCGATGGAATTCTTGCACCCCGACCGGTGGAGGTCTTTCGCGGCGGCCCGAAGCCGGCGTTCCGTCGTCGTCCTGGTCCGGCACAGGCGTTGCAAACCATCGTCGCGGAGGTGCGGATGATGCGGTGGATCGTGTGTGGCGTCGGGCTCGCCCTGGGTGCGTGCGAGATGGAGACGAGACAGCTTCGCGGATCGTCGGATCCACCGGAGCAGCCGGCTCACGACGAGGACGAGGACGGAGCGAGGCACGCGCGCGGCTACGAGGTGCCGTACCTGTGCGGCGATCCGAGCGGAGGAGGCTTCGCCGCCTGCCCCGACGACGTTCGGCCCGAGCCCAATGACCTGTCGTGCGACGCCAGCGGATGCCACGGGGGCTACGACTTCGATCCCGGCACCGCCGTGGCGGAGCGCCACCTCCGCGGATCGGAGGGCCCGAGCTGCTGGGCGTGCCACCTGCAGCGGGAGTGGTCCACCCAGACCACGGGCACCGCGTCGGGCGAAGGAGACGACTGATGCGTTGGATCCTCGTCGTCTTCGGAGGGTGCAGCGTCGTCACTCCTCCCGATCGGCCTAGCTACACGTACGACGTCGCGCCCATCCTGCAGACGCACTGCGTGCGCTGCCACACGTCCGACGGTCGGTGGGACGGTGGCGTGGAGCTCGACCGCTACGAGACGGCTGCGTCCACGGCCGTGCGCTCCGCCTGCACGGCCCTCGATCCGGTGGTGGCCGAGCGCTACGGCGACCTGCTGCTGTCGGTGTCGGCCACGGAGGGCGAGGCCCCCTGCGCGCGCTGGGACGTGGCGTCGATGCCGCCCGGGGCGTTGGAGCACCTGTCCCTGATGGAGCAGGAGATCTTCGGCAACTGGATCGCCACGGGAATGCGGCCATGATCGCGCTCGTGATGGGTCTGCTCACCTCGCCTGCGGACGCGCTGCCCATGTACGCCCAGCGATCCGGGCGTACCTGTGGGAACTGTCACGTGAGCCCCACCCTCGAGGACCCCGAGGGCTGGGACAATCCGGCGTTGCTGGACCGAAAGTGCACCATGAGCTGTGTCGCCTGTCACACGGATCCGGCCGGGGGCGGCCTGCGCAACACCTCGGGGCGCTACTTCGGCGCCTCCACGGCCTCCGCGGTGCACACCCAGGAGCGCTCGTACTCGGACCACGGCCGAGAGCTGCTGAACAAGGACCTGCTGTGGCGCCTGTCGCAGCTTCTGACACCCGATCGCGAGCAGACGGAGGAGCGCACCATCCCCAGCGACTTCGCAGACGCACAGGCGGGAATGGGGCAGGGCCAGACGGGCAACGCGGTGGTGGCGGGCCGCGCCGGGGACCCCATCGTCATGTCCTTCTGGGACGGCCGCTACGGCAGCATGAACGCCGATCCGGTGCTGCAGCTCGGCGGAGACTTCCGGCTGGCCTGGTACAGCGGCACGAGCAAGGTGTTCCCGATGCAGCTCGACCTGCACGGATCGCTGCATCCCACCCACCACCTCACGTTCACCGCCACGGCGGCCGGGCAGGCCAACGGGCCCGAGACGGGTCGGTCGTCGCCGGTGTACGCGCGCCGGGCCTTCGTGATGGTGCACGAGCTGCCGGGTATGAGCTGGGCCAAGGCGGGGGTGTTCCAGCCTGCCTTCGGCACCCTGCTCGACGACCACACCTCGCCGGTGCGCACCCTGTTCGAGGTGAGCCAGGCCGACAGTGCAGCCACCGTGATCGGCGCCGAGGTGGGCACGGCGCCGAACTACCCATTCCTGCAGGCGAGTGCGTTCGTGAACGACGGCTCCTGGGTGGGGGCGGACGCCGACTCGGGCTGGGGAGCTGCGGTGCAGGGCGGCTGGCGAGATCTGGCGTGGTCGTTGACGGGGCACGCCCAGGTGCGGCGTCGGCGGCAGGAGGGGCGCGGAGACCTCGAGGCCGTCGGTGTGGGCTGGGGGTTGTCGCCTCACCTGCTGTGGGAGAGCGTGCCCGTGACCTGGCTCGGCGAGCTCACCGCTGGTCGGCGCACGCTCAGGGGTGTCTCCACGATGCCTGGCGCGGGCATGAGCGAGCTGTCCTTCTTGGTTCGCAACGGGGTGGTGCTCAAGGTCCGCAACGACATGTGGACGGCGGACCTGCGTGCTGCGGGGCTGCAGCACCGCCACGGGCTCGGCCTGGCGCTCTCCCCCTTTCCCGGACTCACCTTCGAGGGCACGGGGAGGATGCTGATCACCCCCACGGGCGTTCCGCGAATGGATGCGCTCGTGCAGAGCCACTTATGGTTCTGATCCACGGCCCGATCGGAGGCACATGACGCGAAGCCCGTCGGTCTTCCTCATCACCTGGCTGTCGCTGGTCTCGGTGGCCGCCTTCAGCGTGGGGGTGCTGGCGTGGCTGTCGCGCGACAGCGCCCGCGTGGCGTTGCAGGAGGGTCTACGAGACCACGTCACGGCGCAGGCGGGTCTGGTGGCGGCGTCCGTGGCCGACGTGCCCGTGGAGGCGCTGGCGACCCTGGGGGGGGCGCGTAGCCTGAGCCGTGTGGACGAGCGCCTGACCCTGCTACGCGAGGGAGGAGGACTGTCGGACATCGCGCTGTGCGGTCCGGACGGAACCATCCTGGGCTCCGACGGCGACTGGCTCCCCGGGCGTGCCGAGCAGGACCTGGTCGCCGAGGCTCGGGCTGGTCGTTCGGCCACTGGTCCGCTGTACACCGCGGTGGACGGCCTGCCCTACATGACCGCCTACCGGCCGCTGCCTGGCCACGCGGGATGGGTGGTGGCGGTGGAGGGCTCCGCTGCCACGCTGGGGGCCGCGGACGCGCTGTTCCGCACTCAGGTACTCGCCGGATTGCTCGTGGTGCTGGCGGTGGGGGCTGCCGCCGCCCTCGCTGCCACCCTGAGCTCCCGGCCGCTGGTGCGGCTGGATCGCGAGCTGCGACAGGTGGGTCCTGGAGATCCACCGGAGCGGGTCACGGTGCGGGGGCCGCGAGAGGTGCGGCGGGTGGCGGCCACGGTGGCGGCGCTGCTCGAGGAGATTCGGCGTCGCGACGGGCTGATCGAGTCCGCCCACGAGGCTCAGCTCCGCGAGCTCACGCGGTTGGCCGCCGGCGTGGCCCACGAGGTGCGCAACCCGCTGAACGCGATGGCGCTCACCGTGCAGCGCCTCGCCCGGTCGAGCGACGATCGTGCCGCTGCTCGGTTGCTCGGTCAGGTGCGCGACCTGGAGGTGATCGTGGGCCGACTACTGGACCTCACGGCCCCCGTGGAGCCCCAGCTGGAGCGCGTGGATGCCTTCGTCGTGCTGCGGGAGGTGGCGCGGGACGTCGGGGTGGACGTGCACCCGAGTGGCGCTGCCTGGGTGTCGGCGGATCGAGGGCTGCTCGCACAGGTCTTCCGCAATGTGCTGCTCAACGCGGCCCAGGCAGGCGCCCAGCGCGTGGACGTGTCTGCTGCGCCCGAGGAAGGTGGGGTGGCGCTGCGGCTGATCGACGACGGTCCGGGTGTGTCGCCCGACGACGAGCCCCGCCTGTTCGATTGGTTCCACACGGGACGGGCCCAAGGCAGCGGGCTCGGGCTGCCGCAGTCCCGGCGGCTGGTGCGCGCGATGGGCGGTACGCTCACGCTCGGCCGACCGCGGCCCGCGACCTTTCGACTGTGGCTGGGGGCCTCGTGAAGCGCCTCGTCTACGTGCTCGACGATCACCGCGCCAGCGCCGAGTCCCTGGCAGACGCGCTGCAGGACGAGGGCTATGCCACCGAGGTGTTCACCGTGCCCGCCGACGCCGTCGCCGCCGTTCGGCGTGCGCCGCCCGACGTGCTGGTGACCGATCTGCGCATGGACGGCATGGACGGGCTCGAGGTGCAGCACGTCGTGGGACGCATGGCCCCAGAGGTGCCGGTGATCCTGGTCACCGGGTACGCCACGGTGGACAAGGCCGTGCAGGCCACGCGCGCGGGGGCCTTCGCGTTCCTGACCAAGCCGCTGGACCTCGATGGCGCGCTCGTGCAAATCCGCAATGCCGCCACGCTGCGGTCGCTGCGGCGACAGCGCGACTCCGACGACGATGACGTGGTGGGTCAGAGCCCGACCCTGTTGGCAGCCCTCGGAGATGCAGATCGGGCGGCCCCCACGCGGTGGCCGGTGCTGATCGTGGGCGAGAGCGGCACGGGCAAGGAGCTGGTGGCGCGCCGGATCCATCGGAGGTCCGCGGTGGCGCGTGGCCCCTTCGTGGCCGTGAACTGTGGCGCCATCCCCGACACGCTGCTGGAGGCGGAGCTGTTCGGGGCGGCGAGGGGCGCGTTCACCGGAGCGGACCGAGACCGAGCCGGGCTGGTGGAGTCTGCTCACGGAGGCACCTTGTTCCTCGACGAGGTGGGCGAGCTGTCGGCGGCTGCTCAGGTGCGACTGCTGCGCGTGCTGCAGGAGGGAACGCTGCGTCGGGTGGGACAGACGCGTGAGCGTGCGGTGCAGGTGCGCGTGCTGGCGGCCACCCATCGAGATCTTCGTGGCGGGGACTTCCGCGACGACCTGTACTTCCGCATCGCCGTGGTGCCGATCGCCCTGCCGCCGCTGCGGGCTCGGGGTCAGGACGTGCTGTTGCTGCTGGGGCGTGCCCTGCAGGACGCGGCTTCGGACGTGGGCCGGCCCGCGCCCACGTTGAGCAGCGAGGTGGTGGACGCGGTGCTGAGCTACCCGTGGCCCGGCAACGTGCGGGAGCTGATCAACCTGGCGCAGCGACTGGTGGTGCTGGTGCCGGGACCTGTGGTGCAGCTCACGGACCTACCGGCGGAGGTGGCCCAGGCCGGGCGCGCGACCTCGGAGGTGTCGCTGCCCGAGGGGGCCTTCGATCTCACGGCGTGGCTCGGGTCGTTGGAGGCAGACGCGCTGCGTCGCGCCCTGGCGCGGCACGGAGGCGTGAAGGCACGAGCAGCGGCGTTCCTGGGTCTGGAGCGCAACGCCTTTCGCTACAAGCTCAAGAAGTACGGGATCGAGGATCCGTGATGGCCCTGTGGCTGGCGATGGTGGGGATGGCCGCGCCCGATCCGCGAGTGGTGGTGCTGCGGGTCCAGGTGGAGGTGGCCGCCGCCGAGGTCAGCGCAGCCCGGCAGCGGGGGGCGCGCAGAGGGGTGGTGGCGAACCTCATGCGGCGCTACCGCGCGGCCGCCGAGGCCTTGGCAGAGCTGGAGCCGCGCGGTGCGCCCACCACCGTGGCGGACGACGTCGCTCGCCTTGCCGAGGCGGTGGCCAGTGGCAAGGGCGGCGCCGTCTCGCGGGACGCCGTAGTGGCTGCCCTGGGGCAGCCGCAAGCGCGGATCGACGTGCTGCAGACGGTGCTCGGTAGCGCTCGCTCCACGTCCGACTCCGTACTTCGCGCCTCGCTGCTCCTCGATCTGGAGGAGCAGGCGCGATCCCTGGCGCTGGTCTGCGCCTGGGACGGGTGGCAGGCCGAGCAGGATCGTCGGTCCGTGCAGCTGCGCCGCACCGCCCTCGCACCCTCCCTCGGTAGCCAGCTCGGAGGTGTGGACGGTGCTGCGCTGGCGGCTCGACTCGACGAGCAGCTCGCTGCCCACACGCGTCGGCGCGACGTCGCCCAGGCGCTGCTTCGTCGGTTCGAGGACCTCGCACGACGCGCGGTGACAGCGCAGGAGACGCCATGATCTGGTTCGTGGGGCCATCGGCCCTCGCCGCACCCAGCCTCGAGGTGGGCGTCGCGCTGGGGGGCCGCACGGCCCCCGAGTCCGTCATCCAGGTCCCCGAGGTCGACGAAGGCGAGCCCGGAGACACGGAGGAGGTGGGTGAAGAGGAGGACGGCGAGTTCGAGCCCTCCGTGCTGCTGCTCGCCGACGCTCGGGGCCGGGTCACGGCGGGTGCGGTGTGGGGGGCCGTCGATGCGACGGCATGGCTCCTGGCACCGGAGGGGGAGGCAGATCGGCTGACGGCGTCGCCCCAGGTCGGGGTGGGTGCGGCGGCGGGTGCGGTGCGTGCAGACGCAGTGGGCCGCTACCTGCTCGACCTCTTCCCCTTCCGATCCAGCGCGAGCAGCGGTCGGGCCGAGATCCACGGAGGGTTGGACTGGCAGCCCCCCGAGGCGCGCATCGGGGCTGGGCTGCACGCCACGCTGGTGGATCGCCACTTCTTCGCGGTGCCCGAGTGGGGCTTTCGCACGATCGAGGCCGGGGCCACGGCACGACTGGGAGGGACCGGCCCGGTCTGGCTCGAGCTGGGGCTCGCAGGGCAGGGGAACCAGGGGCTCGTCCGGCAGGAAGGGGGCCTCGAGCGCGAGTGGGGGAGCCAGCTGCGGGGCATGGTGGGTGTGGGGGTGTCCACCCCAGCGGCCTACCTACAGCTGCGGCTGCGGCCGCTGTGGGCCTTTGCAGGGGAGCTCGACGACGACACCGTGCGGGCGCAGTTCACCCCACTGGGAGACTATGCCGAGGACGCGGACGCGCTGTCGGCGGGGGGCTTCCAGCAGCAGCGCCTGGACGTGCAAGCCGCCGTCCAGCCCGGTCGCTGGACGGTGTCGGCCGGGGTGTTGGGGCGTCTGCGCCGCGGGGCGGCCTCCCAGACGCTGCTGCGCACCGGCCACGCCTATCTGCTGCTGGCGCGACCGGTGTCGGGTCCGTGGTCCCTGCGGGCCACCCTGGGCGTGGCCGGAGCGGAGCCCGCGGGTGGGCAGTCCTTCGTGGACATCTACGGGTGGGCCGGCGTGCGATGGCGCCCGGTCCTTCGTTCCGAGGAGGACGAGCCAAACGCGCCGTAACGGCGCCATGGATCCCCCAGGGGTAGACTCGGGACATGCCTGGAGGTGCGGTGTCGCGGGTTGCAGGGAAAGACGCGGATGATCCGCTGGCCGCCCGCGCCTCCGTGGAGCGGCTGGCGGTGCTTCGAGCGGGTCGGCTGCTCGACGACGACAC
>JAHQVJ010000190.1 GCA_019634415.1 Myxococcales bacterium | reverse complement strand
GCGTTGCGCGCGATCTCGTACAGCCAGGACCGGAACCGCTCCGGCCGCTGCAGCGTGCCCAGGCGTCGCCACGCCCGCAGGAACGCGTCCTGCGCCACGTCATGGGCCTCCGCTGCATCTCCGAGGATCGCCATGGCGATCCACCAGACCGTATCGGCGTGTTCTTGCACCAAGACCGAGAAAGATGGGCCATCCCCCTGGATGGCGCGCTCGACGGGACCGTTCATGGCTCCTCCGCCTGGAGGACGCACGAGCACACGGAGTGTGACCGATGTAGGGATTCATGTCCCTCATTATCGCGAGGCACCGTTGAAACCCGTTGGTCCTGTTGCCCCCGTGCGTCCCCACGTGCATCGCCAGCACGGCGTTGCGCGCCCCGATCCCTACGACTGGATGCGCGACCCCGACGATCCGGCGGTCGACGCCCACCTAGACGCCGAGAACGCCTACTTCGAGGCCCAGGTAGCGCCGCTGGCGGCGCTCACGGAGGCCCTGTACGACAAGATGCTGGCGCAGTTCGCGCCGGCGCTCGAGACCCCGCCCGTGCCCCATGGGCCCTGGGTCTACTACCGTCGGAGCCACCCCGATCTGCCCAGGCGGCTGCACTGCCGACGGCCCCGCGACGGGGGCGACGAGCAGGTGTTGATCGACGAGAACGCGCTGGCCCACGACATCGCCGACGGTGTCGTGGGTGCCGTGCAGCCGAGCCCCGATCATCAGCTG
This sequence comes from Myxococcales bacterium, assembly GCA_019634415.1. Lineage (GTDB taxonomy): Bacteria > Myxococcota_A > UBA796 > UBA796 > DRPG01. Next base: position 39,369 of record JAHQVJ010000190.1, on the reverse strand, counting down.
TTGGCCTACGCCGTCGACACCTCGGGCGAGGAGCGCTTCGAGATCCGCTTCCTCGATCTACGCACCGGCGAGGCGCTGCCGTCCCGGCTCCCCAACACGTCCGACTTCGAGTGGGCGGCCGACTCCCGCACCGTGCTGTGGAACTCACGCACCGAGCACTGGCGTCCCTCGCGGGTGCTGCTCCACACCCTCGGAGCCGCGCAGAAGGGGTCGCGCACGAGCCCGGATCCCGTCGTCTTCGAGGATCCGAGCTCCGATCAGTACGTCTGGGTCGAGACCACCTCCTCGAAGCAGTTCTGGGTCATCCACCACGGTGTCCGCGAGGGTGCGGCGCTGTACGTGATCCCCGCCGACGCACCCCACACGCAGCCCCGCTGCATCTGGCCGGGCAAGCCTGGCGTGCGCTGCGGTGTCACCCACACGCGCGGGTCCTTCTGGATCTGGGCCAACGACGAAGGGGCCTCGCAGTACCGCCTGCTGCGTCTACCCGACGACGGCTCGTCCTCCCCCGTGGAGGTGATCCCCCACCGAGACGACACCACGCTGCAGTCTGTGCACGCGCTGCGCGATCACCTGGTGCTCACCGAGCGCGAGGCAGGTCAGACCTCGATCCGCGTGCTGGATCTGCGCACCGACGACAGCCACACGGTGGCCTTCCCCGACGCCCAGTGCGAGCCCTCGGTGGTGGAGAACCACGACTTCGACGGACCGCACGTGCGACTGCGCATGGTCTCCTTCACCACACCGCAGACGGTGTTTCGCTACGACTGCGACGCGCGATCCCTCACCCCCACCTACGAGCGCACGGTGGAGGGCCACGATCCAGAGCGGTACCGCAGCGAGCGGCGCTGGCTGACGGCTGGCGACGGTGCGCAGGTGCCCGTCACGCTCGCGGTGCGTCGCGACGTGCCCCTCACCGCCGACACGCCCCTGCTGCTGTTCGTGTACGGCGCCTACAACCGACCCGTCACCCCCGAGTTCATCCCGCCGAGCCTGCCCCTGCTGGAGCGAGGCGCCGCCTTCGTCGTGGCCCACGTGCGCGGCGGCGGCATGCTGGGGCCTGCCTGGCACGAGGCAGGTCGGTTGCTGAACAAGCAGCGAACCATCGACGATCTCGCAGACGTGCTGCGAGGACTGCATGCGTCCGGGATCAGCCGCCCCGAGCGAACGGCGCTGTGGGCCGGCAGCGGTGGTGGGATCGCCGTGGGCGGCCTCGCGAACCAGGCACCCGAGCTGTGCCGCGTGATCCATGCGGCCCGGCCCTTCGTGGCGGTGCTCGACGAGATGCTCGACACCGAGCTACCGCTGACCCACGACGAGTTCTCGGAGTGGGGGGATCCCAGGCAGCGAGAGATCTTCGACTGCATGCGCGCCTACTCGCCCTACGACAACGTGCGCGAGCAGGCCTACCCCGACATCGTCGCCTTCATCGCGCGCGACGACCCCCGCGTGCTGTACTGGGGGCCTGCGAAGTGGGTGGCTCGCCTGCGAGCGAACGCCACGGCGGGCACCTTCCTGCTGCGATGCACCCAGGGTGGGCACCACGGGCGCTCCGACCGCCACGCCGCGATGCGGCAGAGCGCCATGGTGTGGGCATGGGTAATCGATCGCATCGGCCTGTCCTGAATAGACGGCTCCATGACGCACCCCACCATGACCCGCGTGGTCATCCCCTCCGCCGGCTCCTACGACAAGCTCACCCTGCAGCAGGAGCCGAGGCCTGCGCCCGGTCCCGGAGAGGTCCGGATCGCCGTGAGCGCCATCGGCGTCAACTACGCCGACGTCATCGTGCGCATGGGGCTGTACGCCTCCGCGAAGGAGCTGGTGGGCTGGCCCATCACGCCTGGCTTCGAGGTGGCCGGCACCATCGCCGAGGTGGGGGAAGGCGTCGACGATCTGCCCGTGGGCACCCGGGTCTGCGCGGTCACCCAGTTCGGTGGCTACGCCACCGAGATCTGCGTGCCGAGGCGCCAGGCCTTCGCCATCCGCGACGAGCTGACGGACGTAGCCGCCGCCTCGGTCCCCGCGGTCTTCATGACAGCCTGGTTCGCCCTGCGCGAGCTGGCTCACCCTCGCCCCGGCGCCACGCTGCTGGTGCACTCGGCGGCGGGCGGCGTGGGCTCGAGCCTCGTGCAGGTGGGCAAGGTGATGGGCTGCGAGGTGGTGGGCGTGGTGGGGGGCAGCCACAAGGTGGCCACCGCCGAGCAGATCGGCTGCGACGAGGTCATCGACAAGTCCACCGAGGATCTGTGGTCCCGTGCCGAGGCCCTGCGCCCCGAGGGCTACGACGTGATCCTCGACGCCAACGGTGTGGCCACGCTCAAGCAGAGCTACGTGCACCTGCGGCGGGCGGGCAAGCTCGTGGTCTACGGCTTCTCCACCATGATGGGCCACAACGGCCGGGTGAACTACCTCAAGCTGCTGTCGGGCGTGCTGCGCACCCCGCGCTTCAACCCGCTCGACATGGTCAACGCCTCGAAGAGCGTGCTCGCCTTCAACCTGTCGTACCTCTTCGATCGCACCGATCTGATGGAAGAGGGCATGTCGGAGATCATGGGCTGGCTCGCAGACAGCCGGATCGTCGCTCCCCCCGCCACCACCTACCCGCTGGCCGAGGTGGCGCAGGCCCATCGCGACATCGAGTCGGGCAAGACGGTGGGGAAGCTCGTGCTGCTGCCCTAGGGCGCACCGCGCGCGGAGGGAGACCACATCAGGGCCGCGTGCCACGCCACCACGACGGGCTGGCCCGCCGTCAGGCTCGACTCGGGCCCCACCCGCAGCATCAGCGTGGACGGGATCACCCGGAACCACCCCGCCTTACGGGCCCGGAACCCGAAGCCGAAGGGGTTGAAGCCGATCCCACCGCCCAGCAAGGCCTCGCCGCCCCCAGCGTAGGCCTCGGCCACGAAGGGACCGATGATCCCCTCCACCCCTTGCTGGAAGCGAATGGGGAAGGTCACGCGCAGCGGCACGCGCACGAAGGTGCTCGAGGGGGAGATGATCTGCAGCCCCTCCCCCACGTTCGGCGCCACCCCCGACTGCAGCCCCACCCCCAGGGCCAGCTCCAAGTGCAGCCCGGGCATGGAGCCCGTGGCGAAGCGCGCGCTGATGTCGAGGTAGCTGTCCGTCCGCCGACGCCCGACGGGCTCGCCCTCCTCGCCGGGGTCGGTGTAGCCCGACATCCCGATCCCCGCGCTCACCAGCAGCGGGAACGGGGCACGACGCTCCCAGATGGGCGGAGGCTCGAAGGGCTGCGAGGACAGCAACGTGCTGGCCACCGGCAGGATCTCCTTGGTGCGCGGGCGCCGGTTGCGCAGCACCAGGTGCCCACCACTGTCGCCGGGAAGCACCCCGATCTGCGGCTCCTGGCCCCCGCGGGTGGCCGCCACCACCAGCTTGCGGATGGGGTTGAACTGCCGCACGGGCACCAGGTACTGGTCGATGGCGTCCGACAGCTCGGCGTGCAGGTAGTAGGCGAACACGCTCATGTTCGTGCTCACGAACGAGTCGATCACGGGCTCGTTGCCACCCGACGTGATCACCCACCGGCTGCGATCGGCGGCCTCGTCGGCCGTCACGGGCTCGGGCTCGTCGGCCAGGTTGCCCGAGTAGCAGGAGTCGGCGATCAACAACACGTGCTTGGCGGACAATGCCTCGATGGCCTCGGTCACCCGAGCGGTGTCGAGGTAGCTGGATCGCTCCGACGCACGCGCATCGACGGGCAGCCAGTAGTTGCCGTCGACCTCGGTCACCCCGTGGCCTGCATAGTAGAGGACCACGCCCTCACATGGACGAACACTGGCCGCGAGATCCTCCAGCGCGGCCAGCATGGTGTTCCGGGTGGGGTTCTCCACCACCTCCGTCTCGAACTGGTACTGGTTGCGCAGCACGAAGGCGAGCTTCGTGACGTCCTGCACGGGGGTGTCGAGATCCCCGATCTCGGGATCCCGGTAGTCCTCGGCAGCAAAGAACAGCGCCCGGTACCCGCAGACGTCCTGCGCGGCTCCAGCGAGGGGATCCTCGGACTGCGAGGGGCTACTGGCCTCCAGTGCTCGTGTGCCCGCATTGTTGGGGGACGTGCTCTTGGGGGGGCATCCCGCGAGGCAGGCCCACATCGCCCCGAGCGTGATCCAGCGCATGGCGCCTCCGCGCGGACGGTACCACGCGTTGCGGGGCCCTGCGCCGTGTCGTAGGCTGCCAGCCCGAGGAGGACCCATGGTGCGCGTCGGTTGGATCGCCATGGTGCTCGCGGGCTGCACTGCCGCCAAGGATCTCAGGCGTGTGGTGGGCACCACGGTCCAGGCCACACCGGACGTTCCCACGGGCCCCCACCCTGCCGTGGCGGTGCCCGAGGCCACCCCCCGCCGCGCCGTGGTGGTGGTGGAGGTGGTCAACGATCCCACCGCCATGGTGAGCGTCACGGTCCGAGAGCGACGCCGCAGCTGCGACGACTCTCCGTGTGTGTTCAAGCTGCCCCAGGGACAACACGTGCTCACCATCACCCCCACGGGCCACGCCGGGGGCGTCCCCGCCGATCGCCTGACGGTGAGCATGGCGGCAGGCGAGCAAGTGCTGGTCCGTCACCTGGTGGCCGAGTTCCGCGACACGGAGGTTCGCCCTGCCGACGGGCCCGACACGGGTCGTGGCGTGCTTCCCTTCGTGGTCGAGGGCCTCGGCTGGGGCATCATCGGCACCATGGCCATGGTGGCCACGGGCGTCGGCCCCTCCCGCACCGGCCACCGCGAGCTTGCCATGCCGGTGGCACTGGGCGTGGGCGCGGGCACCTCTCTGGTCCTGACCGGGTACAGCATTCGTCGCCCCGCCCTCGTGGAGCGGTCGGTGCAGCCGAGCAACACCACCGTGATGCGCTACATGCCACCCGCATCGGGAGGGTCCGATGAGTAGACCTCTTGCCGCACTCACGCTCCTGTGCCTGCTCGGCGCGTGCTCCATTCGCCCCACCTACGTGAAGATCAACTTGGTGGAGGCACCGGAGCACCCGGCATCGCGTCACCCCGAGGTGTCGCTGCCCGCAGCCGTGGACGGCGCAGCGGCGGTGGTGTTGGACGTGCCCGACCAGCCCTCGCGGGTGTTCCTGGGGGGCGACAACCGACGGGGCGAGCGCTTGATGTGCGCCGAGACCCCCTGCGCCTTTCCCGTGCCCGAGGGCGAGCGCACGCTGTACATCGAGCCGCTTGCCGAGCCCCACGAGCGGGCCCTTCCCACGGTCACCGCCGACGCCGTGCGCCTGGAGGTGACCCGAGGGGAGCAGCTGCTGATCACCCACCAGATGAGCCGCACCCGCCAGCTGGTCCTCGAGGATCCCATCTCCAACGGCGACAAGGCGGGGGTCCGGCTGGTGGCCAACTCCCTGGCCGTGCCCTTCGGGGGATTCGCGGTGCTGTCGATGGCCGTGTCCAGCCCCGTGGCGTTCCGCTCCACGCGCAACAGCATTCAGCTGGCTGCGATCACCACGGGTGCCGTGCTGGCCGCCGTGACCACGGTGAGCCTGCTCAAGCTCACGCGGCGCTCCAAGGCTCGGATCCGCCCCCCCACCACCACGATCGAGCGCTACCAGCCGTAGCCGACCCTACGGTGCGCTCACGAGCACGAGCTCGCGCGCCTGAACGGCCTCGAAGCAACAGTCGTCGCCGAAGCCCGGATCCACCGTGCCCTCGATCCTGCGCTCCAGCCGGACCGTGATCTCACAGGTCTCCTCCTCTTCGGGCTCGGTGGCCTCGGCCTCCTCGGCCTCGCCCTTGGTCTTCTTGTTCGTGGTCTCGGTGGGCTCCTCGTCGTCCCCGCCGCCCGCCGATCCGAGGCGACCGGCCCGGATGGTCAGCGTGCCCGCATCAGGCTCGCTCCAGGAGCGATACACGATGCAGTCGCCGCTGACGGTGTAGTCCATGTTGCCCCCCGCCAGCGACTCCGACCAGGCGATCTCGATGTCGTCGTCGGCACGAGAGAAGGTCTCCCCAGGGCTGGGACTGGTGACGACGAAGCCCTCGGGCACCTCGACCACGGAGCTCGGAGCATCGTCGTCGCGCTCCCCCCGCAGGAAGGCCATGGTGAGCAAGGCACCGTCCGCCACCTGACCCAGGGTGGCTTGATAGGCCGAGCCGGAGTCGAGCTCCGTCAGCCCGCGGCGCTCGCCCTCGTGCTCCACCTCGAGCACGTCGCCGCCCGACAGCTGCACGTTCTTCACCAGCGTGGTGGTGGTCTCCAGCGAGGCAGACACCGTGGTGAAGCCGTCCTCGTCGGTGACGGCCTCGAAGGCGGGACGCAGGCCGCTGGTGGCGATCTGCGCGGAGCTCTCGACACATCCGCCCATTGCCAACACCATCAACACGCGCCCCAGGGCAGGGTGACTCGACATGCAACTCTCCGTTGTGGAGCTGCCACCATACCCTTGGCGAAACACGAGCAACCCGGCGAGAGGAGGCTCCATGGACGAACGCGGAACCGTGCACCTGCTGATCGGCCCCGTGGGAGCTGGAAAGACCACCTACGCCGAGCGGCGCGTGGCGCAGTCCCGTGCAGTCTTCCTGGACCTGGACCGGTGGATGGTACGGCTGTTCGGAGACGACCAGAGGCCAACCACGGACGTGCTCGGGTGGTACCTGGAGCGACGCGAGCGATGCCGCGCGCTGATGTGGGAGGTGGCGCAGCGCGTGGTGGACTGCGGCAGCGACGTGTGGCTCGAGCTGGGCTTGGTCGGCGCGGCGGAGCGCCAGGCCACCTACGAGCGCGTGACCGCAGCACAGCTTCAGCTCGTGGTCCACCTGCTGGACGTGCCGCGCGAGGTCCGCCGACAGCGCGTGGCCCGCCGGAACGAGCACGCCGACGCCTTCACCCAGCTCGTGCCACCCCCGTTCTTCGAGCGCGCCTCGGACGCCTGGGAGCCTCCCACCGAGGAGGAGCGACGGCGCTGGTCCATCGAGGAGCGCTAGGGCACGAGCGCGCCCGCCGCCTCCACCGTGAGCAGCTTGCAGTAGCTCATGCCCGGCACGATGGGAACGGCGAGCCCGGTGCGCAAGCGCACGCCCCGTACGCCCTCGTCCGTCACCTCGAGGGATCGTGCCACCCAGGCACTCCCCGTCGCCGTGACCCGGTCGTCCACCACGTCCAGCGGCAGCGGCGTGGAGGTCGGAGCGCCGTCCTCGTGCCAGCCGGCAGCGACCTCCAGCGCGAGCCGGTTCATGGCCGCACAGTCTCGCCGGGTTCCCACCTCCAGATCGAGATCGCGCTCCACCGCCGCATTGCTCTTGAGCTTGCAGGCGATCTGCTCGAGCCCGTCGTCGACGGTGGTCAGGTAGCTGTGCACGGTGACCACGTCGCCGTCGATGCTGGGCTTGGACTTCACGAAGTCGTCCTCGCTGTCCCAGTGAACCACCTCGACGTGGTCGAGCACGGCGGGCTGCACGTTCTCCACCACCACCTGAGCGAGGGCGCACCAGCTCTGCGCCTCCACGCTCGCCGCATCGAGGGAGGGCAGCTCGAGCTGTGGCCCCGAGGGCGCACACGCAGCAAGCCCCACACAGGCACCCACCAGGCTTGTTCTCGACATCATCGCCCCCCAGGGGTGGACCGCGCCAAGCGGAACCCCACGCTCCGGCTGCGGGTGTCCGGCGCGAACCCGTCCCGCGCCGCCGTGCGCGCTCGCTGCGGGAGACCGTTGAACGGCCCACCACGCACCACCCGGAACTCTCCTTCGTCGGGACCCACCGGATTGCGGCCATCCGCTTCCGGATCGTAGGGCGCGCCCCAGTCCCACACCCACTCGGCCGCGTTGCCCGCCAGGTCGTGCAGCCCGAAGCCCGTGGGCGTCAGGCTCCCCACCGGCGCGAGGGTGGCGTGGCCATCGGTGCAGTCCGCCTGCCCCTCGGTGGCGCCGAAGCGCTCCACGTAGCTGCCGTCGATCAGGTTCCCCACGGCGCACAGCTCCGCCACGCCCGCGGCCCCCGGATACAGCTGGCGCTCCTCCCCGCGCGCGGCGTGCTCCCACTCGGCCTCGGTCGGCAGGCGGTAGCCGTCGGCGTCGCGATTCCAGGACACGGTGGGACGCCCCTCGGCGTCCTCTCCAAGCGCATAGGCCGGCGTGAGCCCGTCGCGCTGCGACAGGGCGTTGGCGAAGGTGGCTGCCTCGAACCAGCTCACGCAGACCACGGGCCGATCCGGGCCCACCAGCGACGCGCCCCGAAAGGTGTCACATGGCTCGTACTCGGTGCCGTTGAACCACTCCACCTGATCCGCCACGGGGTTGTCGCCCATGACCTCGGTCCACAGACCCTGGGTGACCTCCGTGCGGGCCAGCAGGAACGGATCGACGGTCACCCCGTGCTGCTGCTCTCGCTCTGGCAGCCGCCCTGGCTCCTCCGCGGGCGAACCCATGCTGAAGCTGCCACCGGGAAGCCGAGCGAAGTCAGCCTCCCCTGACTGCGACGCCCACCAGTAGAGCCCGCCGATCGCGACCGCCGCCGCGACGACCGCGGCACCCATGGTGACTCGTCGCATCGTCAGTCCCAGGGATCGAGGGCTTGCTCGATGGTGAGCGCCGGGAAGATCCGCCAGCGCTGATCCGACTGCAGCGGCACCGCGATGGCCTCGAAGCGGAGGGAGGTGTGACGGCGCCAGGTGACCGTGAGCGCCCCCCCGCCGTTGCTGCGCCACCGCGCCGCAGCCAGATCGTCGGTGGTCAGCTCAAGGGCGGTGGCCCCCACCTCGATCCACGGCGCCAGCACGATGCCGATCTCACGCGACAGCCCGTGGTACTCGGCCATCGCCCAGCGCAGCTCGACGCCACCCCGCGCCGCCCCGTTGCCTGCCATCAGGGCCGACGGGTAGCCGCGCAGCAGCCGCCAGCCCCCCACATTGGGGCTGAAGCGGGGGGTGTGGTGGTGCTCCATCCACAGCGGAATGCCCCCACCCCGCATCGACACGAACGCATCCGTCACCAGCGACAGCGCCGCCCGATCGCCAGACGATCGAATCAACGGGAATGCGCGCAGATCGGTGAGCACCACGCCCCACTGCGGTCCGAGCCCCAGCGTGATCCCGCCGAAGGCCGACAGCTCGGAGCGCGCCCCCTCCATGGGAGCGGCCTGCCCCTGGTGGCGGTCGCGAAACACCGACAGCGTGGTGCGCACGGTGTCTCCGCGCAGATCCTCGGCACTCAGGTCCAGCGGATTCAGGTTCACGGTGTCGAGCTGCTCGTTCGCGATCACCGCCGCCACCGACAGCTGAAGGCCGGCATACCGGCCGAACAGATCGCGGTGCATCACGTCGACGCGCGGCACCACCGACCGGTACGGGTAGGTGAACAGCGGCTCCGTGGGCCACGCCTCCGTGGTGCCGCCGAAGTAGGGCGCCCCCACCCACACCTGGCTCCCGATCCCCACGCGCACGCCCCAGGGATCGCCGTCGCTGCTCCAGTCCAGGGCGAAGAACGACAGATCCTCCTGCTCACCCGTGAGATCGAAGACCCCCAGGGTGTAGTCGCCCGCGCCCAGATCGGTGGTGAGCCTCAGTCGGTTGCGCGTGGCGTAGGCGTCCACCTTGGGCAGCGCCACCTCCGCCACGAGCGAAGCGGAGCCTCCCAGGTACGGCCGCACGGTGGGGAAGAACAGGTAGCGCAGGTACCCCGCGGCCACGAGCTTCGTGGGCGAGCGCCGCTGGTTGCGATCGAAGTTGTCGAACGCCGCACAGCCGCGGGTGTCCTCGAGCTCGCAGGCCCGCTCGTACAGCGATCGCGGCGACAAGGCGAACCCCTCGGCCTTCCCCGACAGGATCTGGTCGGCGAGCCGCGCGCATCCGGCCCCCCCGTCGAGCTGACACGTGCGGTGGAACAGATCGTTGGCCCGCTCGTCGTCGGCGGGCACTCCGATCCCTTCGGCGTAGGCCTCCCCCAGGATCACGCACGCACGCGGCTCCTCGCGCTCACAGCCGAGCCGAGCCAGGGTCACCGCGCGCTGGCGAGCCCCCCGCACCTCCGACTGCTGCAGGTGCAGGGCAACGTCGGCGCAGGCGCTGGCACGTCCCAGGCGACACGCCCGCGAGGCCCGCACCTCTCCGGCCCGGGTCGTGAAGCGCGGCCCACTCACGGGCCAGTCCGACCCCGCCTCGTGCAGCTCGGCGGCTCGCACACAGCCCATGGGATCGTTGTTGTCGCAGCCCCGCTCGAGCCAGTCGAGTCGCTGCTCGCCCTCGTGACCCAGCGTGCCCAGCTCCGTACACGCTCGACCGATCCCCACCTCGCAGGCAGCCGCCAGCGTCTCGCGGGCGGACGTCTGCTTCACCGCCGTGCCGATGCCGAACCAGGACATCCGCGCATGGTCGGCACAGGCCCGCGCCAACCCCACGTTGCACAGATCCGCCAGCAGCGAGGCCGCCCCGGCTGGATCGGGCGCCTGTGCCGAGGGCTCGCCGTCCACGAACCCCAGGCTCCACGCCGACGGCAAGCACGACAGCGCATCGCCCCCTTCGCAGGCCTCCGCCAGGAAGGGGCCGATCCCCCCCGAGGCCCCGGGCGCTCGCAGATCCACCAAGGTGCACCCAGGCGTCCAGCCGAGCTCGCAGGCACGCGCGTAGCCCCGGGGCAGCCCCTCGGGTGTGGCCACGGCACCATCCACACCGAAGTCCACCGTCAGCACGCGCAGTCCCACCACCTCGCCGCGCGTGGGCGCGCGTATGTCGGCGGCCTGCGCCGCCAGGGCCAGCGCCAGGGCGATCACGGAGCCACCAAGGGGAAGTCCTGCCCATCGGCGGCCTGCACCACCTCCTGCCGCGCCTGACGGTACTGCTCCGTGAGCCGGGGCACCGACTCGCTCACGTACTGGATCAGCGTGTTCACCGTCACGTTGCCGTCGCGATTCAGGTGCGCCTCGGGCTCGCCCTCCTCCCCCAGACCCTGCAGGATCGCGTAGGTGAGCACGCCGTGGCCCAGCTCCGGGATCTCGTGGGCCACCTGGGCGTCGGTACTGGCGGCGATCAGGAACGCGCCCGTGCTGCTGGCCAGGCGCGTCTGGGCGCGGATGAGACCGGGGCTCGACCGCGACGCGATCATGGTGGCCAGGGCACTGGAGGCCGCGCCCGAGTGGCAGGCGTCCAGCACCACCAGCTGCTTGGTGGCGGGCACCGTCGCCAGCGCCTCTCCGAGCTCCTGCTGCGACAGCCCCGAGGCCGTGACCTCCTCGTCGCTGCCCACCTGAGCATCCCACGGCAGGAAGTAGAACACCTCTCCCTCGAGCACGCCGTGGCCTGCCAGGTAGACCAGCAGCGCATCGCGCGGAGCGGCCGTGCGAGCAAGCTCCTCGAAGGCCTCCCGGATCCCCTCCAGGGAGGCCTCGTCGTCCACCAGCACGTGGGGCACCACCTCGCCGAACAGGCCCGGCTCGAAGAAGCCACCCACCGCCTCGGCGTCGTCGCGCGCGAAGCCGAGCTTCAGCAAGCTGTTGCGGTAGTCGTCGATGCCCACCGCCAGCACGTGCAGCTTGGGCGCCTCGGTGATGGGCGCCTCCCACTCCACCGTCACCTCGTCGCCCAGCGCTTCCCAGTTCCCGTCGCCGTTGAAGGCGGTGGCTCGCAGGTGGTTGGGACCCTCCGACAGCTCCACCCGGAAGGTGACGTCGCCCTGCCCCTGATCGGGTAGCTCGAGGCCGCGCGAGGCAGCCACCCGGTGCCCATTCACGTACAGCCGCGGCTCCGACACGCCACCGCCACGGTCCGTGAGCCCCACCTCGACCTGCACCACGCCCTCGGTCAACACGTCGCCCTGAGCCGGCGACAGGATCTCCACCTCGGGGGGAGGTGCCAGCGAGGCGATGTCGCGACGGGCCCGTGGGCGCTTGCCCTCCGCCAGCGACTTGAGCAGGGCAGGCTCGTAGAAGCCCTCGTTGAAGCGCGAGGGGGCGTGAAGGGTGTCGGAGATCCGCCAGCGGAACAGAGAGCGCCGACCTGCCTTCGAGCCGTCGAACAGCCCGTCGGGGGTCCAGACAAGCCACTCCGTGCCCGCAGCCATCGCGTTCGCCAGCAGGGCCCCGGTGGACAGGTCCCACAGCTGCACGGCGCCGTCGGAGGAGCCGGTGATCACCAGATTGCCAGGCTCGTAGAACGCCACCGCTGTGGATCCGTAGGTGTCGAGCTCGAACAGCAGCTCGCCGGTCTGCAGGTTCCACACCTTGGTGGTGGCCCCCTGCGCGCCCCCGACAAGCAAGGGCTCCTCCCGGTGGAAGCCCAGCGACTCGATCCGGTGATCCCCTTCCAGCGTGCCCGCGGGATCGCGCAGGAACATACTGCCCGACACCACCACCCCGGTGCGGCTGCCCTCCGGCGGTGCCGGCAGCAGGGTCTGCGAGCCGAACAGGGCCACCCCACCGCCGCGGGTGCCCACCACCACGCGATCCGCATCGGGGCTACACCCCGTCACCTGGGCGCGCCGGCTCCTCGAGTCCCGCTTGCCGTCGGCCAGGGTGCGGTACTGGAACCGGCCGTCCCACTGCACCAGCACGCCCTTGTCCCGATGACAGAACCGGGCTCGCTGCACCTCTTCGCGGCGCAAGGCCCACTGGTGCAGACGCGTGGGCTCCTCGCCGCGTCGCCAGACCTGCACACCCGGCGGCGTACCCAGCAGGACCGTGTCCTCGCGCACGTCCACCGAGAGCACCGAGGCCTCGGCCGCCCAGGTGTCCACCAGATCGCCGCTCGAGGCATTCCACCATCGCAGCGAGCCGTCCTGCCCACCCGTGACGAGCTTCGCATCGTCGTCCACGAACGCCACCGTGTGCACCACGCCGTCGTGGCCCTCGAGGCGATGCGCCAGCCGTCCCCGGCGCAGGTCCCACACCGTGGCCCCGGCTTCCCCCACGATGGCCAGCAGCCCCGACTCCCCGGCCACCTCGATCCCGCGGACGCCGGCACGCTGACCCGCCAGCGTGCCCTGGGCCTCGCCCGTGTCGCCGTTCCAGGCCCGCATGGATCCGTCGAGGTGGCCGGTCACCAGCACCTCGCCGTCGGCCGACCACGCCATGGAGGTGGTGCGCGAGGGCGGCAGGATCTCCAGACGCGGCTCGGATCCCGACAGGCCCCACAGGCGGATCGTGCGAGCGGCCACGGCCACCTCGGCGTCCTCGCCGGGCCGCACCGCGAGCCGATCCACCACGAAGCCGTTGGAGGCGAGCTCCGCGTCGGCCGTCTCGCCCCGCAGCTCCGGATCGGACTGCCACAGCTGTACCGTGCCGTCGTCGCCCCCCACCAGCAGCCGCCCGTCGGGGGTGAAGGTGACGGCGCGCAGGGGTCGATCCGCCCCGTGGACCAGGCGCTTGAACACGAAGGAGCCGATGAGCTCCCCCGCCGACGGGTGCCACATCGCCAGCTCACCGTTGTCGGCGGCCGTGGCCAGCACCTCGCCGTCGGGCGACCAGGCCACCGCCTGAGCGCCGGACACGCGCATGATGCCCCGCAGCGACTCCCCCACCACCCAGCGGCCCCAGATCTTGCCGTTGATGGCCTTGATCAGCCGCACCCGGCCGCGGTCGGTGGTGACGGCCAGGTTCTCGCCACGCAGCGACAGATCGGAGATCCCGCGCCGACTGGCGATGTTGGTCTGCCACCGCAGCGTGGCATCGGAGGTGTACCAGGCCCGCACCACGCCATCGGAGCCGCCCACGAACAGCAGCTCGCCGTCTTCGCTGAACACCAGGTGGTCCACGCCGCGCCGGCCCGAGTAGAACCGCGCCCGCACCACCTCGTCGTCCACGCTCACGATCTGCACCACGCCCGTGGAGTCGCCGGACGCGATCCAGTTGCGCGAGGGGTGCCAAGCAAGGGCCGTCACCGCATCCCCGTGCCCCATCTGGGAGACCACGGTGGGGCGCTCCACCTCGGGTCCGGTGGTGCCAGCCAAGGAGAAGCTGTCGAGCACGGTGTCGTGGGACCAAGGGGTGGGATGGGGCCGCAGCTCGTTGTTCAGTCCCACCCACGTCCGCGCCACCGTGCCGTCCGACGCACGCAGCGCCCGCAGCAGCCCCTGGGTGAACGCCCCGTGGGGTACGTCTCGCGCTTCGGCGGCCCGCCGCGATCCATCGCTGGCCATCCACACCAGCGTGTCGTCGCCCCAGGGCAACGTGCCAGGCCGGATCACGCTGGCGACGTCGGTGGTGTCGGCCTCGCCGCGACCTCGGAAGGAGCTGTCCAGCCACACCACGGTGGCCGCTGCGTCGACTCGGCCCAGCGCACCCGCCAGCCAACGCGCGCTCAAGCCCGACTCGGCCGGCAGGGAGCGCCGAGCGTCGTGGGGCAGCAGTGTGCCGGTGGCGGTGCTGCCATGGGCCATCGCCTGGCCCGAGAAGTAGAAGAACACCTCGTCGTCGGCGTCTGCCCGCTCGGGCAGCCAGTTGAGCACCGCATCCATCACGTTCACGCGGCTCGCCCGGGCAGGTGCCGGGCCCCCCGCGTCCTGCAGGGTCGCATCGCCGTCGTCCAGCAACAGCATCACGTGGTCGCCCGGCACGCCCCCCACCGTGGTGAGCCAGTCGCGAACGGCCTCCGCATCGGCTCTTGCGTGGGCCACGTCGGGGATGTCGGGGTCGACGTAGTCCGACACCCCCACCACCACCGCCCATCGCTCGGGACCAGCAGGCTCGGTGGGTTCGGACTGCGCGAAGACCAGGGAACCGCACAACAGCAGCATCGGTCGAACCCTTGATCGAAGGGGCTGGCCACGTCAAGGTCGGTCGGGGGGCACCATGAATCGAAGGGACTGGCTGCGCGCGATGGCGGCAGCCACGACGCTGGCAAGCACGGGTTGGGCGTCGGCCACGGCCCGGGCCCGGGCGCCGCGACGCCGAGGCCCACCCGAGGTCGACCTCACGCCCGTGGAGGTCTCGAGGAAGCGCATCCAGCACACCACGGTGGGCCTCCGGCCCCTCCGACCCGAGGGCTTCCGGGTGGAGGCCACGGCCCTCGGCGACAAGACCGTGATCCACCACTACGGCCACGGGGGCGCGGGCATGTCGCTGTCGTGGGGCACCGCCTACCTGGCGGCTCAGATCGCCCAGACGCGCCCCGAGCGCACGGCCGCGATCCTGGGTGCCGGCGTCGCCGGCCTCACCGCCGCCCGGCAGCTGCAGCGTCGCGGCTTCACGGTCACGCTCTATGCAGCCGCCGTGCCACCGAACACCACCAGCAACCGGTCTCTGGCGAGCTGGACGCCCACCTCGAACCTGCTGGGCCTCGGACGACGGACGGAGCGCTTCGACGCAAGCTACGCCACTGCGGTGGACGTGGCCTACCGCGAGCTGACCGCGCTGGTGGGCGACGACGACTACGGCGTGTCCTGGGTCGACGCCTACTCGGTGTGGGAGCGCGAGCCTCCCAACCGACGTCGCGACGGGGCGCTGCCGAATCCCGCGGGTGCCTTGGGTCGCGAGGTGCTCCCGCCCGGCAGCCATCCGTTCCCCTATCCCTACGCCACCAAGCGAAAGACGCTGCGCATCGAGCCCGGCCCCTACCTGAATGCCTTGGTACGCGACGTGCGACGCCACGAGGGACGCTTCGTTCAGCGCTCCTTCGACGCGCTCGCCGATCTGGCCGCGCTCACCGAGCCCATCGTGGTGAACTGCATGGGCCTGCGAGGCGGCGAGCTCTTCGACGACATGGTGATCCCCGTGAAGGGCCAGCTCACGGTGCTGAAGCCACAGCCTGCCGTGGACTACGCCATGTCCGCCATCCCCGTGGACGCCGCAGGCATGTACCTGCACACGATGCCGCGTCGCGACGGCATCGTGCTGGGGGGCCTCGCCGAGCCCTACGACGCCACGACCACCGTGGACGAGGCCGCGCTGGCTCGCATCCTCGAGGGGCACGCCACGTTCTTCGAGTCCTGGTAGCCACCCTCGTTCCTCGGTCCCGCACGAAGTTGATCGGGACTCGGCGGTGCGATCACGATGCAAGTGCAGCTGCGCCCAACCATCCATCGAGGAAAGCACATGCGACCCATCGTGGTTCTCGCCTTCATCGGCCAGCCCTGTAGCGCCCTGTCCCTCTCCATCGATCCCGAGACGCTGGGCGACGGTGTCACCGAGGCCGACGTCACCTGTGACGAGGTGGCCTTCGTGCAGGCCACACAGCCCGAGGCCATCTGTGACGACGCCGACGTCGCCTACGTGGGCAACACCGCCCACACCTCGCTGCAAGACGCCATCGACGCCGCCACCGACGGAGACGTGGTGCACGTCTGTCCGGGCACCCACCCGGGTGCACGCCTGGCGAATCGCAGCCTGCGGATCGCAGGCATGTCCTCCGATCCCACACAGACCGTGATCGAGCCAGCGGGCAAGCGCACCCTGACGGTCACCGGCGGCACCGTCGCCTTCGAGGGTCTCACCGTCACCGGCAGCGGCATGAAGGCATCCGATGCCGACGTGCTGTTGGAGGGCATGCGCTTCGACAGCAACGTCCACGAGTCCGGCGGCGCCCTCTCCTTCGAGCGTGGAACCCTCCTCGTCACGGACAGCACCTTCACCAGCAACACGCTGAGCGGCGAGGGGAACGGCGGAGCACTCGAGCTGCGGGACGGCTGCTTCGAGATCCGCGACAGCCACTTCGAGGCCAACGAGGCCGGATACTCCGGCGGCGCCGTGGACGTGTCGGCCGACAAGGCGGCCCCCAGCACCCTCGGCGTTTGGGACACGCAGTTCGTCGAGAACACCGCTGGCTACGCGGGAGGCGCCGTCACCATCGGCGGCTGGGGCCAGGCCAAGGCCGCGTTCTGGCGCACGTCCTTCGAGGTGGGTCACGCAGACTACGAGGGAGGCGCCATCGCCACCTCGGGCTGGGAGACCATCGAGATCTCGGTGTCGACGTCCACGTTCGAGCGCAACACGGCGGGCTACATGGGCGGAGCCATCCAGTCGGGCGGCCAAGGTCGCGCCTACCTGACCGTGGAAGACACCGACTTCGACAGCAACGAGGCGGGATACGCCGGCGGAGCCATCGGGCACTCGGGCTGGGAAGAGGACGGCGTTCGCGTCGAGGGAAGCACGTTCTCGGGCAACAGAAGCCCCGGCGGAGCGGCCGTCGCCGTGGGTAGCTGGTCCCCCACCCACCTCGTCATCGAAGACAGTGAGTTCACCAACAACCTTCCGGACTCGTCGGTGCGCTACGGGGAGAAGAGCCCCAACCCCTACGACACGACACCGATCCAGCCCGCCGTCGTTCACGAACAGACCCCCGCGACCAAGCGCAACAAGGGCTACGTTCAGCTCGTCGACGTGGACTTCTTGGAGGAAGGCACCCACCTGCTGACCGGCTGCGGAGAGCACGTGGTGGGCCTGGCAACCTCGCTCACGTGCGACAAGTCGCGGCAGAGAACCCCCTGATCGCCTGGCTGCTCGCGCTGCCCACCCTGGCGGCGGACCTCCAGATCCCAGCGGATCTGGACCCGCCGGGGTGGGGGCGTGCGTGGACCACGGTGACCGACGCCCTACAGGACCCCGGACTCGATGCCGCCACCATCGCGTGGCACCGAGACGACGGGCAGTGGACGCTGACCCTGGAGCACGAAGGCCGGCGCGCCAGCCTCAACGGCATTCCGCCCGCCGACACCCACGAAGGACGAGTGGAGCAGCTGTTCGTAGCCCTCGGCCTGGCCGGTCACCTCCGCACCGCCCCCTCGCTGCGCCAGCGCCTGCACCCGCCCGCGGAGCCTGCTCCGTCCCCGCCGGAACCCGATCGTCCGGAGCTCACCCTTCCAGTTCCGCCCGTCGATCCCGATCCTGCACCCGTGGTGGTGCACATCTACGCGGAAGAAGTCCCGATGCCGACGCCCACCGCCCCTCCCACCACAGCGCACCGCACCTGGCGGATAGGCGCCCTCACGCACCTCGACAGCGACCAGGCGATGGGCCTGTCCGTGCTGGGTCTGATGTGGCCTGGTCTCGGCGTGCAGCTCACCGCCACCCACAACGGCGACGCGAGAGACGTCTCCAACGTGATTCCCAGCTCCCACCGACTTCGCGTGCGAGCCGTGGACATCGCGGGAGTGGGGGAAGTCGCGCCACACCCTCGCCTGCGCCTCGGGCTGTCCGCCGCTGCCAGCGCTCGATTCGTCGCGCTGAGACCCGGCACCCCGCTGGGTGTTCCCCTCGGACCTGCACAGGCCGTGGGGGTGGGCTGGGTGCCCACCACGAGCCTGCACGTCGCCACCGAGCTCGGGCGATCGCCGATGGCGCGTCTGCAGCTGGCCTGGGTTCACGATCTACGCCGCATCGAGTTCGACGTGGGCGGACGAACCACCCGGCTTCCCACCGACCGTCTGCGCGCCTCCTTCGGCGTGCTCCTGGGACCGTCGAGATGAGCACCCTGGACGAAGCTCGTCGGCTCTGCCGTGCCCTCGGGGGCGACCGCACCGACCTGTGGTCTCTGCCCGCCGAGGTCGTCGAGCGCGCCGCACAGACCGATCGCCCCTTGCCCGAGGTGGCCAAGGACGTGGTGAGTGCCTGGTACGTCCGCCAGGTCCAGCAAGGCGACCGCGGGGCGGTCGCACCCCTGCTGGAGCTGTGGCACCTCGACGTGGTGCGGTGGTGCCGCTGGAACGCCCCCGCCCGCGAGGGTGCCGACGACGCCGCCCACGACGTGATGCTGCGCGCCGCCCGCCGGCTGCACACCCTGCAGGAGGTCTACCGCGTGCGCGCGTGGCTGTGGGCCATCACCTGGCGGGTGCTGCGCGAGCAGCGGCGCAAGCCCTGGTTCCGGCGGTGGGTGTTCGGCACCACCCCCGACACCCACCCCTCGCCCACCCCGTGTGCGCACGAGGCCCTGGAGGCCCACGAGCGAGATGCCGCCATTCGGCACGTGCTCGAGCGCCTGTCACTGGAGGAGCGAACCATGCTCTGGCACGCCTACGTCGAGCGCCGCACCCGGCCTCAGATCGCCACCCTCATGAACCTCCCCACGGGCACGGTGAACCGACTGCTGACCCAGGCGCGGCGCGTCTTCCGTGCCGAGGCCGAGCGCATCGGTCTGTCTCCCCATCCCCACGAAGACGACGAGCGAGTCGAGCGATGACGGACTTCGACTTCGACAGCGACCTACGGCGCCTGGCGCGCGCTGATCTCCCCGACGAGGACGACATGGCCGCCATGTCACGTCGGCTCCGTCGCGACCTGGCACTGCAGGCGCCGCGCAGCCGGCGCCGACGGTGGATGGCCGTTGCAGCAGCGCTGATCGTCGGAGTGCTCGGAGCCCTGGCGTGGAGCTGGTCCGCCCCCCCGGCGTCCGAGGCGTGGGCGCTCCAGCAAGGCGAATCCCACGCTGGCTCGGGCGTCTCGCTGCTGTCCGAGGGAACCGGCACCGCCACGGTGCAGTCCGACACCACCCACGTGCAGTGGCGGGAGGGACGCCTTCGGGCGGAGCTGGCTCCGGAGGCGGAGCACACCCTCACCATCGAGACCCCGTCAGCCATCGTTCGGGTGGTGGGCACCGTGTTCACCGTGGAGCACAGCACCTTCGGCACCGTGGTGGAGGTCGCCCGCGGCGAGGTGGAGGTGGGCTGCAAGGACGGTTTGTCCGAGCGGGTCAGGCCGGGCCGAGAGGCCTGGTGCTTCCGCGACACGGCCTGGGGGCTCGGTCGCGTGCTGTGGCTGGAGCGGCACGACGCCCCCGCCGAGGAGCGGCTCCGCGTGATCCGGCGCGCCCTGGCACATCCGGAGGGTCTGAAGGCGACGCGCCACGTGCTGCGGGAGCGAGAGGTGGGTGCGCTGACCGAGCTCGGGCGGCAGCCCGAGGCCCTGGTCGCCGCTCGCGCGTTGCCCCTGGAGCTGCGCGTCCCGCAGCTCGCCACCCAGGCGGGCGCGGCTCTCGACCGAGGCGGCTGCCCAGCGGCGGAGCCGTGGCTCGAGGCGCTATTGGATGCCGACGACGTCGCGGGCGGACTGCTCTACGTGCAGTGCCTCGCCGACGTGGACGGCGCCCGCGCCTGGCAGGCGCTGCAGCGCGTCTGGCACCTCCACCCCACCGGCAGCGACGCCGACGCTGCCCGCGCCTGGCAGCGGGCGTTGGCGGAGAACGCCGACATCCAACGCTGAACAAAACCCCTACAACAGGCCGATGAGGGCCTCGACTACACTGTCGAGCCACCCCGAGGCGCCCGTGCTTCTAGCCTGTCTGTCCATGTTGCCTGCCCACGCCGGCTACGGCGATCCCGTCGATGGCCGCCCCAACCATCCCGAGCGCGAGCTGCACCTGTGGACCAACGCCGTGCGCGTGGATCCCGTGGCCTTCGAGGACGACTACCCCTGTGGCATGGGCGACTTCACCGCCATCGAGCGCAGCCCCCAGGTGCCGCTGCACCTCAACGACGATCTGGCCGAGGCGGCCCGCTTCCACACCGACGACATGCACGTCAACGACTTCTTCTCCCACACCTCGTCGGACGGCACCAAGTTCGGCCCGCGGGTGTGGTCGTACTACTCGGGCAGTGGCATCGGCGAGAACATCGCTGGCGGCCAAGGCTCCGTCTACGCCGCCGTCACCCGAGCGTGGATGTGCTCCGAGGGTCACCGCCGCAACCTCATGTCGCCCGACTGGAACGAGCTGGGTACGGGCGTGATCGACAGGCTCTACACGCAGGACTTCGGCCGTGGCTCGCCGCCGCCGCGGATCACCTTCATGGGCGTGCACCTCCCCCGCGACCCGTCCACGGAGGTGGAGCTGCTCCTGGACTACGCCGCAGACGCGCCGCCAGACGCGCTGTACGTCGTGCTCGACGGCGAGCGTCACGATCTCGAGCTGCTGGTGGGCAGCGATCGCCAGGGCGTGTACAGCGTGATCGCCCCGGCGGGAAGCGGCTGCATGCTCTACCACTTCGTGGCCGAGGTGGACGGCACCACCGAGGTGTGGCCCGAGGACGGCAGCTACGGCTACGGCAGCTGCACCTTCGACGACGACGAGGCGGGCTGGGTCGCCGAGCAGCTCGAGGTCACGAGCATCGTGGGCGGCACGAACCCCGGCGATCCCACGAACCCCACCGCCGGCGGCGACCCCGACGATCCCGACAGCAGCGGCGAGACGCTCCTCGAGGAGCAGCTGGCTGGCTGTGGCTGCCAGTCAGGTACGGCTCCGATGACCGCAGGCTGGGTCGCGCTGGGGCTGCTGGCGCTGCGTCGGCGCCGCACGTAGCTACCGCGCGTTCGGGAACAGCTCGGCCAGGCGACGGGCCACCTCCGGGCAGAACGCCGCCTGCGGGAAGGCGTCGCAGCCGTCGAAGCGCTCCGAGCGGTAGGTCGTGTCCTGGGGATCGCCGAAGCGGTGGCGCCAGACCACCTCGTCCGACTCTCGGTCCACCTCCACCGACTCCGACACGTCGCCGCGTACGCCGCTCCAGCACTCCGGGTGCGCCTGTGTCACGAGCACGCGACCCGAGGGCAGCGTGTCCACGTCGCCCAGGGCGCCCTCCCACCAGTCGGGCTCAGTCCAGGTCCACGTCCGCGTGGCCACGCCAGCGTCCACGTCCAGCGCGTACTCGGCCACCCGGGAGTGGTCGCGAAAGTACCGGCCGTTGTCGTAGACCAGCAGCCGGTCGCCCTCGAGCTCGATGCCGTGCTGACAGTCGGGGTACGCCGTGTCCGGCAGGCCCGCGCCCCCCGGATCCCGCAGCGTGAAGTCGCCCCCCGGCCCGAAGTCCCAGGCCACCTCCCCCGAGGGCACGTGCACCGCCAGCACATGGCTCGTGAAGCACAGGCTCACCACGAGCAGACGGCCCTCCGGCGTGTCCACCACGTCGGCTGCGTTCGCGTGGTAGACGTCGTCGACGCCCACGGGCAGCACCCCCGCATCCACCGCTCGCTGGCTGTCCCACGACCACACCACCGAGTCGCTCTCGGGATCCACCACCCAGACCGTGAAGCCCTCCCAGCTCTGCCGCCCATCCGTGTTGACGCTGGAGGTGAGCATGAGCACGGAGCCGCCCGGCAGCATGCGCCCCTCGTGGTGGAAGATCAGGCCCTCCGATCCGGGAAACGCCGACTTGTAGGCGACCGAGCCATCCAGCTCCACGATCTCCACGGCCCCTCGACGCGTCCATCCACCGCCCCACAGGAAGCGACCGTCCCCCACGTACTGAGCGCCGATGGCCACCGGCGTGCTCGGCGGCAGCCCGTCGTAGAACCACCGCAGGTGACCATCGAGGTCGTAGGCCAGCAGTCGATGAGTCGTGTCGCCCTCGCACATGCGGGTGTGGTTGACGAGCAGGTGGGGCACCGCCGGATCGGGTGTGGCCGTGGGGCTCCGCCACACCGATGCTGCGGGGATCGAGGCGGGCAGCGCCGGAGTCCGCACCTCGAAGGCCACGTTCGCAGCCGTCGTGCAGATCGGCCGCGCGCGGCAGTCGTAGGTCTGGTCCGCCCGAAGCCCCGCCAAGGACACCGCATGCTCCTCGGCCAGCGTGGCGGACTCCCACAGCAGCCGCTCGCTCGGATCCGAGGGCAGCCAGCACGCCACCGCCACAGGAGCCGGGTTCGACAGGCCCAGCTGCGCGATCGGCACGTGCCCACCCGCATCGACGTCCACCGACACCAAGCTCGCCTCCGGCTCGCAGGCCTCCCCAGGCTCCGAGTCCGGGGTGTCTCCGAAGACGTCCTCCACCAGGGAGGGCGATTGTGGGGCGCAGCCCCCTACGAGCCACAGCGCCATCCAGTGCACGACCCCTCCACACGTCGACGCGATCTATCGTGGGCGGGAGGCCCCATGTCCACCGACGACGCACTCCATGCGCTCTACAGCACAGCAGCATCCCCGAGCCCCTCCTGCACGCCCGATCCGTGACCAGCTGAAGGACCGCGACCGCACACGCACTCGCGTTAGGCTTGGAGCGTGGCGACGGTACGTCTTGGCAAATACGCGGTCGACCTCCTCGAGCGCCGCGCGACCACACCCTCCGGGGAGCAGAGCCTCACCCCCCTCGAGGCCGATCTCCTCGCCTTCCTCGACCGACATCGCGGCAAGACCATGAGTCGGGCACGACTGCTCACCGAGGTGTGGGGCTACTCCCCCAGCGCGGTGACCCGGGCGGTGGACAACACCGTCTCTCGCCTGCGACGCAAGCTGGAGCTCGATCCCGCGTCCCCTCGCTGGCTCGTCGCCACGCGCGGCGGCGGCTACCGGCTCGAGCCCGACGAGGATGCGGAGGACCTGCGCGTCACCGGCAACGTGCCGGCATCTCGCGACGCGTTCGTGGGTCGGCGCAAGGAGCTCGCGGCCCTCGGGAAGGCCCTCGACAAGGCGCGCTTGGTGACCCTGCTGGGGCCTGGCGGTTCGGGCAAGACCCGGCTCGCCTGCGAGGTGGCACTCGCCCACGGCGGGCGCTTCTCCGGGGGCGTGTGGCTGGTGGACCTGTCCACCGCGACCGGCGACGACGGTGTGCTCTCCGCAGTGGCGCAGGCCGTGAAGGTGCCACTGCGTGGCAAGGAGCCCAGACAACAGCTGGCCCACGCGCTGGCCGGCCGGGGACCGATGCTGCTGGTGCTCGACAACGTGGACCTGGTCGTGGAGTCCGTTGCCAGCTTGGCGTCGACGCTCCTCGACGCCGCCCCCGATCTGGTCCTGCTCGCCACCAGCAGAGAGGCGCTCCGGCTCCGCGGCGAGCACCGCTGGCCCGTGCGTCCTCTTCCCCTTCCGAAGGGCGACGACGCGAAGTCCGTGAGCGCCAGCGACGCAGCCGATCTGTTCCTGAAGCGCGCCCAGGCCCGCACCTCGCTGTCCTGCACCGACGCCACCGCACCGACCATCGCGCGGATCGTGCGCTGCCTGGACGGCCTGCCCCTCGCTCTGGAGCTCGCAGCTGCACAGGTGGACCGCGCCTCCCTCGATGCGCTGGCCACGGAGCTTCAGACGCGAGTGGACGGTCTCGTCAGCGACGAGCGGGATCGACCGGGACGACACCACAGCGTGATGGCAGCGCTGCAGTGGGCCTGGGATCGACTGGAGGCCCGAGAGCAGCTGGCCCTGGCCCAGCTGTCCGCCTTCGAGGGCGGCTTCACGGAGGCGGCAGCACGTACCGTGCTGGAGCCCACCCTCGCCGACCACCTCCCCGCCTTGACGGACCGCAGCTTGCTGGTGTCGGGAACCGAGCGCTGCTCGCTCCTGGGCATCGTGCGGGCCTTCGCGCGGAGCACCCTCGACGCACAGAGCCACGACGCCGTGGTCCGGCGCCACGGTGCCTTCTTTGCGAGCCTGTGGCCCGAAGCGGAAGCCGCCGTCTCCGGAGCGCAGGACGGCGGCGAGGTGCGTCGGGTGCTCACCGCCGATCTGGACAACCTGGTGTCGGCGTGCTTGAGGGCCGTCGCGCGGGCCGATCACGCGACGGCGGTGCCCTGCCTGGCGGCGGCGTGGGAGGTCCTGCGCTTCGCGGGTCCCGTGACGGCCATCATCCCCCTCGCGGAGGACGTGCTCGCCATCACCGGGCTGCACGACGCACAGGAGCTCGTCGTTCGACGCATCCTCGCAGACGCCACGAAGGTGCACGGCCCCATCGAGACCAGCCTGTCCCACGCGCGCCAGTGTGTGACGCTTGCGCAGACCGTCGGCGACGTTCGCGAGGAGGCATACGCACGGATCGGCGTGGGCGGACTGCACTGGCAGCAGGGGGAGCTGAACGACGCCGAAGCACACTACCGGACGGCCCTCGAGCAGTCCCGCGCCCACGGCATCCACGTCTCCATCGCCTCGGCCCTGTGCAACCTCGCGCAGATCTTCGAGGCCAGGGGCGATCTGCCCTCCGCCATCGACCACCACGAACAGGCCCTGGCCGTCGCCACAGACAACGGCCTGGACCAGTCCGCCACGTTCACCGCCAGCATGCTGGCGGTCACCCACGCTCGGAGCGGCGCATTCCAACGCGCTCGAGCCCTCTTCGAGCTCGCCCTCACCCACGCACGCGACATGGGGGATCGGCTGCTCGAGGCGAGCGTGATGGGCAACTTCGGCAGGCTCCAGTTCGACATGGGAGATGCCGACAGCGCCGTCCCCTTGCTGGAGGCGTCCCTCGCGATCCACACCGAGGTCGGCAATCGCCGCTCCGTAGGCATGATGCACGGCACCCTGGGGGAAGTGCACATCGAGTCGGGCAGAGTCCGTGTGGGCCACCGACATCTGCTCGCCTGCGTGGCGATCGCTCACGAGTCGGGGGACCGGTACCGGGCCGCAGCATGGAAGGGCTGGCTCGCCTACTCCTTCGCGCTGAAGGGGGAGCCGCAGAGCTCCGATCGCAACGCGACCGAGGCCATCGAGGCGCTGCACGACATGGAGCAGTGGCGTGATCTCGCCGAGGTGCACGTGCTCCACGCGCGCGCCCTGGACCAGCTGGGCCACCGCCGCGCTGCCCGCGAGGCGCTGGACGAGGCGAGGCGCACCGCCGAGCGGGCCGGGCTGGGCGAGACCTCTGTCCTCGGGCGACAGATCGCGCGCACGGCAGCCACACTCGACCGCTGATCCCTATCTCAGGCAGACGTCGCCCATCGCCCCCACGTGCCGGTGGTCGGTCCCGCAGCATCCACCGATCACACCGATCGAGGGGAAGCGAGCCAGCAGCTCGCCGTAGGACGCCGCCAGCTCCCGTGGGTCGCCGTCGTCGAGGCGCTCGGCCGCGTCCAGCTCCTCGTGACTCATGCGCGAGGCGTTGGCGCGGATCAACCCGATGCGCTGCGCCCACGGCGCCCCCTGGGCCAGCGCTCCCACGAAGTGATCGGGGTGGGCGCAGTTCACGCCGAAGGCGCGCGCCACGCCGTCGGTGGCCGCGTCCACACTGGTGATCGCCTCGGCCAAGGGCATGCCGCTGGGCAACCTCCCATCCGTCTCCACCGTGAACGACACCACCACCGGCATGCGCGCCGCCTCGGCGGCTCGAATGACCCCCACGGCCTCCTCTGCGTACGTCGCCGTCAGGAACGTCACCAGATCGGCCTCGGTCGCCGCGAAGGTCCGGATCTGCTCGCTGTGGTAGCGCTCGGCCGCCTCCGCCGTCATCTGCTCGTCCACCACGTAGCCGTCACCGCGTGGCCCCAGGTTGCCGCTGATCACCACGTCGAGCTCGGGGAAGTCGTCGCGAACCTCCTGCAGCAGCGCCACGGCCTGTCGATTGAAGGCGCGCAGGGCCTGGGGATCGTCGCCCAGGTGCGCACCCCAGTCGGTGCTGGCCCGCCAGGTAGGCGTCTCGAGCACGATGCCCGTGCCGCGCTCCTGGGCGAGGCGCGCATAGGTGCGGAAGTAGCCCTTCAGCGCCTCCCGTCCTCGCGGCTCCGCCAGCAGCCGGTACGAGGCGAAGGCGGGCAGATCGAACCCGTCGTGAAAGATCAGCGTGGTCTCCAGTCCTCCATCCGTGAGCAAGGTGCGGCCGTCGAACTGGTCCAGCGCGTGTCGGTAGCGGGGCATGGTGTGGTCCTCCACCCCTAAGGCGTGACTTCGCGCGTCACATCGTGACGCCCCGCGTCGGTCCGCCTTACCCGACGACCTCAGCCTTACCTGTTGCAGGTCAGGCCATCCGTTGCCGTACGTCAGGTAGTCTCGTGCGTCTGTACGCGCAGATATCCTTCGGAGTGTCCATGACAGTTGTCAGACTCTGCCCGCTCCTCTTCGTCGTGGCCTGTGCCTTCGACGCAGACGACGACGGGCTCACCAACAAGGAAGAGCAGGAGCTCGGCCTCGATCCCCAGCAGGCGGATACCGACTCGGATGGCCTGTCGGACGGGGAGGAGATCGAGCTCGGCACCGATCCCCTCGCCGCAGACGTCGATGAGGACGGGCTGCTGGACGGCGACGAGATCGCCGCAGGCACCGACCCCTTCGATCCCGACACCGACGGCGACGGGTACGGCGATCGCGACGAGATCCACGAGGGCAAGGATCCCCTCGACGACGCCTCCGTGATCTACAAGGGCGGCTGGCCCTACTACTTCGAAAAGGACGACCTGCCGGGTCAGCGTGGCGGCGACGGCCTGGACATCGGCAAGCGGTTCCGGCGGTTCCAGCTCGTCGATCAGTACGGCGACAGCGTGGACCTGTTCGACTTCCACAACGACGAGAACAAGTACATCGTCGTCGACATCTCAGCCGAGTGGTGAGGCCCCTGTAATTATCTGGCCAGTTGGCTGGACCATCAGAACGACGAAGGTTGGGGCGCTCAGTACAACGTCATCCGCGACGCGGTCGACAACGGCGACATGTACTGGATCAGCATCCTGGGTCAAGACAACAGCGGCGCACCGGGCGGGCAGGAGCTGGCAACGCGCTGGCACGAAGCCTACCCCACGGCTGCCACCCCCGTCCTGGGCACGGAGGACAACGAGCTCATCGAGTGGGCCGGGCTGCCCTGGTGGCCCTACATGATCCTGCTCCGCCCCAACCTCAAGGTCGCCACCAACGACCAAGAGGGCAGCGTGCTGGACATGGCGCTGGAAGTGCTCGAGCGCTGAAGCGCCTCAGGCCCGGAGGCCTTGGGCGGCGTCGTCCAGGGCCCCGACAGCCGAGGTCGCGGGCGAGACCTTGATCAGATCGTCCACGTCGAGGCGCTCGAGGCCCCAGCGAGCGGGGTCCAGGGCCATGCCGGTGCGGAGGTGAGCGAGCACCTCCCGCCGAGACGCCCAGTAGGCCAGCCGCTCCACCGACTCGTCGCTGCCCACCGGGCGCGCCTGCGGATCGGCCGCCACTCGCTGGAGTTGCTCCAGCAGCGTCGGATCTCCTGCCAGCTCCTGGACCAGCTCGGGCCAGCAGAGCCCCAGCACGATGAACTTCGCCAGCTGCTCGAAGGTCAGCCGCTCGTCCGGACCGTCGGCACGCTGGTCGAACAGGCCCTGCTCGACGGCGATGTCGGCACGCAGCAGGAAGAGGTTCACGAACTGCTTGATGCGGCGCGGGTTGTACTGCAGCGATCCCGCCAGCGCGCGCACGATCTGCCGCTGCCGATCGGGGTCGGCCAGGCGACTGCGGTACACGTCGCGCTCGATCACCACGGCCTCCTGCTGCTCCAGCGCATCGGCCCCCCGAGGCGGATCGACGTAGCCCAGCATCGTGGCGATCTCGTCGGCTCCCGGTGCCGGCAGCGCGAAGGGTAGCTGCACGAACTTCTCGATGAAGGCGTAGCCGTACTCGAGCCCGCGCATCGCCGACTCCGCGCCCGTCTCCCCGTCGTCGGGGTGCACCAGGTAGGGCAGGATGTCGTGATGGAGCGCCGCGATGCCCGCCGCCACCTTCGCGCGATCCATCGCGAGCACGAAGATCAGCTGCGGGTGATTCGCCACGAGCTTGTTGATGGCCTGCATCAGCCGAGCGCTGGTGGGCACCGTGCAGCGGTCCAGATCGTCGACCAGCACCGTGATGCGCTCCGCCCCGTACAGCTCGATGATCCCCGCCACGTCCTGTTGGACCTGACGCAGCAAGGGAACTCGTGCGTCGTAGGCGCCATCTCCTTGGGCCCGCGACAGATCCGAGAACAGGGACCCCCAGAACCACCAGCTCACCGCCCGCCCCAGCAACGGGCCAGCGAGCAGCACCACCAGCAGACGGTACAGCCAGGCGTTGGCGTTCGCGAACTGGCTCAGCGGAGCCGCCCAGCCCTCGGGGAGCAGATCGAAGGTATCGAGCAACACGCCGGGCTGGGGAAACTGCAGACCGAACAGCTCGGGGGCGAACACCAAGGTGGCGACCACGGCCACCGAGACCACCATCCACATCGCCCCCTGCATCAGGGATCCCAGCCGCGCCGTCTGGCCCAGCCGACGACCCCACATCCGCAGGTGGCGCAGGCCCCGCTGCACGTCGCCCAGCCGGGCGCTGGTGAACCGCACCGGCGCCCACAGCACCCGGCGGATCCGCGCCACCGGCCCGTACACCGGAGGCAGCTTCCCCTCGATCCTGCGGTGCTCCTCCCGCAGCCCTCGCATGAAGTCCAGCGCGAAGGCTGCCCACAGCTCGTCCGCCTGGTCGTACTGCCAGGCGTCGATGTGGATCACGAGCGCCTGGCTGTCGCGCTTGCGGATCCCCTCGGCGAGCATGGCCATGAACGACGACTTGCCGCTGCCCCACGATCCCTCCACCGATGCGGTGATGGGAGGCTGCGTCTCCACGCTCGTGAGCCGATCCGCCAGCGCCCCCACGTAGGGGCTGAACCCCAGCAGATCCTCGTGGGTCTTGTGGTCGGAGAACAGTCCGGTGGACCCCACGAACACAGGCTCGGTCCGCACCGAAGCGTCCGACTCCGGCGCGGGGGCCGTCCCGTGCTCGGCCAGGCGCAGCTGCAGCTCTGCCGTGGTGACCACGACGTCGGGCAGTCCTCCGATGTGGCCATCGAAGAACTGGGCGAACTCCCGGCTCCAGCGCGCCACGTTGGAGTCGCGGTCCGCCGAGGGCAGTGAGAAGGAGCCGTCCAGCCAGCGCACCCCCCGCAGCGCGCGGGGCAGGGCAGCACCAGCCGCCACCGCCACCCGAGCAGGCGTCCCGCCCGGATCTGCGGGTGCGAGCACGGACCGTAGCTGCGACACCGTCGATCCCAGGCGCGCATCCAGCAGCACCAGGAACAGGTCCACCGGCCCCGCGTCCGGGAGGGCCTTCGGAGGGAGGTACTCGATCCCACCCAGCGCCGGATCCAGCAGCTGCGACACCGCCACCGCAACGCCGCCTCCCAGATCGGCATCGGACGCCACCACCACGATGCGTCGCGGCCGATCGTCCTCGCGCGACGACTCCACCGGAATGCCCCGCTGGGTGGGCGCGTCCACCACTTGCTCGAAGAAGCGGTCCAGCAGCCGCCGACGCCGCAGGATCTCGATCATGGCCAAGGTGACGTGCTCGTGCGACTCGTCGTCGGGGATGTCCACCGACAGCTCGTCGAACGGAGGCCCCAAGCGGACCAGCGCGTCGGGCCAGCCTCCGGGAGGCACCAGGCGCATCACGTCTCGGTACTCCTGGCGTACCGACGCGCGGCCCTTTCGCGTGATGGGAACGTCGTCTGCCAGCACCTGCCTGCGTACCTGCGCGATGTCCTCGTGCCGACCCGGCCGCTCCTTGATCAGCCGATCGAACAGCGCGCCGTTGACTAGTCCCTGCCGCTGCAGCGTGACCGCCGCCAGCTCCGCATAGCGCTCGGGGGGCGTGCTCCGGAGATCCGGCAGTCCCTTGACCGCCACTCGGCCAGCGGCACCGAGCAGGAAGCGCTGAAGCTCGACGGGGCTGAAGAGCTCCGCCAGCAGCTCCGCCAACAGCCCCCTTCCACGTGCCATGTCGCCTTCCCCCGTCGCACGAGCCAGACAACGTGTAGCCCTGTTCGCAAATGCAGGCGACGGTCGCTCACGGCGCTCGGCCTGGACGCGCGGGCACACGCAGCACGAAGCGTGAGCCCCCGCCGGGAGGGGTGCCCACCTCGATGGTGCCGCCCGCGTCGCGCACCACCCGCCGCACCACGGTCAAGCCGATCCCCGAGCCGGTGCCGGTTCCCACCCCAGCGTCGAACAGGCGACTCCGAAGGCGTGGCGGCACGCCCGGACCATCATCGGCCACCGACAGCTGCATCCACGCCCCCTGCCCCTCCGCCACCCGCTCGAGCACGATCTCGATGTGACCGGCAGCCCCCACGTCCTCACGTGTCGCGGCGGCCGATCCGATCGCGTTGCGGGCGTTGAACACCAGGTTCAGCACGATGCGCTCGAAGTCGAGGGTGGAGATCGACGTGGGTGGGACGTCGTCGTCGCGCACCACCAGGCTCACCCGAGGCCCCACGGCACTGCGCAGCACGGGCTCCAGGGCCTTCAGGGTCGAGCGGTAGTCCGGCGGCAGCACGTCCGCGGATCGGGTGAGCACCCCCAGCAGATTCCGCGACAGCTCGGCCAGACGACGAACGGCATGGGCGGTGAGCTCCAGATCGGCGGTCGCAGGGTGGTCCGGCGGCAGCAACTCCATGGCCCCCTCCGCAGACGACGCCACGACGGAGAGCAGGTTGTCGAAGTCGTGCACCAACCCCGCCGCGAGGTCCACGCGAGGGTCCACTGGCCACATGATATCTCCCAACAAAACTTGCTTGGATGCTATGCATCCACCCGCCGGGCTTCATTGACCCGCGGCGCCACTTCGTTGACCGAGGACGCCATCGTGACGCCACCCACCATCTCCACCTCCCTGGCGCGGCACGTCCTGGACGATGCCGTGACCATCGGCATGACCAAGACGTACGCCCAGTCGGAGCTTCGCGTGACGGACGAGGTGCTGGAGCACTCGGACGCGAGGATACCGGCCGACCGAATACACACCTTGATCGAGCACATGCTCGCGGTGGGCGGCCCCGATGCCTTCCTGACGGGCTGGTCGCAGAAGCGGTTCGCGGATCTGGGGCCCCTGGGCTTCCTGGCGGCCACGTCCGACGACGTCCGGAGCAGCCTGGCTCGCGTCTGCCCGTACATGCCCACCTTCACCACCGATCTGACCTACCGCACCATCGTCGACGACGAAGGTGTGCACCTGTTCATCGGCTCGCCCTGTGCCGCACGGCAGGGGCTCCACGCGCGGATGGCCGGAGCGGTCGGGATGCTCGTCGCCTTGGCCCCCTCCTTCACGGGATCCCCGTTGGAGCCCGTGCGGGTGCGCCTCCCCGGCCCGGCTTGCCCCCAGACCTCCCTGCGCCGCGACCTGTTCGGCGACGACGTGTCCTACGGCGGACCAGTGGCGGAGCTCGTCACCAAGCGGGATCTGCTGGACCAACCGCTGAAGCGAGCCGATCACGATCTGTCGGCCTTCTTCGAAGATCAGCTGAGCGAGCAGCTCCTACGGTTGAAGGTGGCGGGCGGGCTCGTGGAGGAGGTCCGCAGCGCCGTACGCGCGCTGCTGCCCACGTCCCCCACCCTCCCCGACGCAGCTCGTCTGCTGGGGATGTCGACCCGCACCCTGCAGCGTCGCTTGACCACCGAGGGCACCACCTTCGCGCAGGTGGTGGACGACCTCCGCCACGCCCTGGCCCTACAGCGCCTCACGGAGGGCGCCTCCATCGGCGAGGTGACCTTCTCGCTCGGGTTCTCGGAGCCGAGCGCCTTCCACCGTGCGTTCAAGCGCTGGACGGGCACCACGCCGCGCCTCTGGCGAGCGGGTGGATCCGACCGGTAGATGGCATCATCGGGCTCGACGGAGGCTCGATGGGGTGGTGGGGACGGTGGGCCAAGCCGCGCTCGCGTCCGCGGTGGCCTACGGGCTCGCGGCCACGCTGGGCGGTCTCTGGGTCGCCCTGGGTGTGGGCATCGTCGCAGGCGCAGTCGGCGGGCTGGGGGGGCGCGCGCTGTTCCGGAATCCCACCGTTGATCCTCCACCCGTCGGCCTGATGTGGCCCACCCTATTGTGGGGGCGAGCATTCCTGGGCACGCTGCCCGTGCTGCCTGCCATCACCCGGATCAGCGACAACGTTCCTCATCACGGCGCGCTGCGCGTGGGCATGCTCGCGACCGCCGCAGTAGCCGGGACCTGCGCCGCCCTCGCCGCGGGTCACGGCGTGCGCCTCCTCCGCGGAGACGTGCCGAACATGCGTCGCCTGGGACTGCTCCAGGTGATCGCCGCCGTGGGTGGGATCAGCCTGTGGGGTCTCGTGGCATGGCTCACCGGTGCGGCTCCCGCCATCGCCCTGGTTCCGCTACCGATGGTGGCGCTGGGGCTGGTGGTGGGCTGGTTTCGTCCGCTCGGCCCGCGGCGCTTCCCCTCGTGGTCCGATGCGGTGGGAGAGGTCGCCTGGCTCCAGATCCTGACCATTCCGCTGCTGGCCTCGGCTTGCGGGCTGGTGGTAGGTCTGGCCATGAGCCTCGGCTCGGTCCAGGCCATCGAGGGCATCATGACGGGCGGCGGTGCCCCGATGGACGTGGCTGCCGAGGGGACTCGGTTCCTCGGCTACACCCTCGCCATGGGTGGACTCTTCGTCCTCCCCAGCCCGCAGCTGCTGCTGATCCCGCTGGTCCGGCTCGTCGCCGACCGCACCAGCGTCCCCTCGCAGCCCGGCTCGGGCCCGTTCACCGTCTAGCGCGCTCCACCGGCGCGTTAGGCCGCAGCCATGACCGCCATCGCCCTCGACCGTGACGCCTTCACCGCCGAGCTGGACGCGCTGAAGCACACCGTGCGCTCCCGCCTCGGAGCCGACGACCTTCACCATCGCACCAAGATCGAGCGATGGGGTCGGCTGTGCAGCGTGCTGGGCTACGCCACCGCCTGGATCGCCCCCAACCCATTGTCGGCGGCGCTGATCTCCCAGGGCATCTTCACGCGCTGGGCCATGATCGGGCACCACACCTCCCACCGCGGCTACGACCGTGTCCCGGGCGCAGCGCCCGAGCAGACGAGCCTGAGGTTCGCCAAGGGGTGGCGCCGCGCGGTGGACTGGCTCGACTGGATCGATCCCGAGGCGTGGCACCACGAGCACGATCTGCTGCACCACTACCGGCTGGGCGAGACCGCCGATCCCGACCTGGTGGAGCACAACCTGGCGTGGCTGCGGACGTCGTCGCTGCCCCGGCCGGCACGCCTGGCGGTGGTGGCCTTCTTCATGCTCACCTGGAAGTGGTCGTACTACGCGCCGAACACGCTGCGCGCAAAGCTCGACCTACCCCACACCCTGCTCGGCATGTTCGGTCGGCACGAGCTGTGGATCCGCTGCCTGCTCCCCGTGCTCGCGATCCGCTTCGCACTGCTGCCGTTGCTGTTCGCTCCCCTGGGTGCCTGGGCGGTGCTGTCGGTCTGGCTCAACACCGTGCTGGCCGAGCTCATCACCAACGTGCACAGCTTCGTGGTGATCGTGACGAACCATGCAGGGGAAGACCTGCACCGCTTCGACGAGCCCATGCACGACAAGGCCGAGTTCTACCGACGCCAGGTGGTGGGCTCCACGAACTTCGCCACCGGCGGCGACCTCAACGACTTTCTGCACGGCTGGCTCAACTACCAGATCGAGCACCACCTGTTCCCCGACCTGCCCATGCGGCAGTACGCCGAGATCCAGCCGGTCGTGGAGCAGCTCTGCGCCAAGCACGGCGTGCCCTACGTGCAGGAGTCGGTGTGGGTGCGTCTACGCAAGACCATCGCCATCGCCGTGGGAGACGCCTCGATGATCCGCTAGTCCTCGGGTACGGCTTCCCCGGCTCGCTCCAGCCACTCGGCACTCGCCGCCCGCCAGTTCACCCGCTCGAGGTCCTCCGGGACCTGCACGCCCCAAGGGGCCACGATCGTCAACGCGCGGTTGGCACCACACGTGGCCAGCGCATCCAGCACAGCTTTCGGATCCGCGCCAGCCACGCGACCTGGCGCCTCGCTCACATCGGTCACCGACAGCCGCAGACGCACCCGCTCCTCCAGCACGCGGAGCGCATCGGGTGGTGTACCCAGGGAGCGCAGCAGCAAGTGCCCCTCCAGCGCCGCAGCGCGGCCCACGGCGTCTTCGCTGGGCTGCAGCGCCAGGCCCACCTCCGCGACCACCGTGTCCAGCCCGAGGGAGCCCACGTCCACCTGGGCGGTGAGCTGGGCAGAGCCACCGCGGCTGCGCCGCAGCACGACGGACGGGGTGTAGATCCGACCCCGCTGCACCCTGAGCCGCTCGTACAACCCCTCGCGGACGACGCGCCTCGCCACCGAGGCCACTGCGGGATCCACCGCCTCAGGAAGCGGACAGGTCACCGCGACCTCGGAGTACGGACGTCGCCCCTGCAGCACGAACGCCGCAGACTCCTTCGGGGCACTGGGTGGGGCAGGATCCGAGACGTCGGAGGCATGCCCTGGCCACCGACCGAGCCCCTTCGCAGCGGTGACCACCTCGTCCGCTCCGTCCTCCGTGATCACGATCAGTGAGAGGTTGTCGGGCTGGTAGGCCCGAGTCAGGTAGCGCTCCACCGCACGCACCGGGCTCGACTTCATCCAGTGGAACTCCTCGAGTCCCAGCTCGAAGAGCACCCGATGGTCGGGGTTCACGCGATTCCACCGCAGCCGACGGGCCCACCAGCGTGCGGATCGCCACCGCCTTAGCACCTCGAACTTCTGCAGCTCGGCGAGCTGGAAGATCCCCGACCACCGCGCAGCTCGCCGCTGCCTGACCGTCCGCTTCACGGCATCCAGGATCGCCGGGAGTCCATCCGTCGAGCCGACCCATCGGTGCACCACCGCATCCGACAGGATGCGGGTGGAGGACACGAGCGCCCGGTCGCCTGGCCCCTCGGGGGTGTAGGACCAACGCTCGGCGTAGTCCACCACGCCGTAGGGCGAAAGCTGCGTGCCTCCGCCCACCACCAGGCTCACGGCCGTCGTTCCGGCATCCGGGAGCGTCGCGACCACCAGGGGGATCCCGTTGTGGAGCCGACGCTCGGCCACCACGAGTCCCGCGGTGCCCACCCGTGCGGGGGCCGAGCTGGGTGCCGCGTCCACGGCGGCATGGAGGGTCACCGCGTCGACGAGGGGCACAGGTCGCACGACCACGCTGTGCTGCCGCTGTGCGGTGATCAGCGCGCGAGCAGCCACCAGCAGGTCACGCGGCTCCAGCGACGGCTCCGAGGTCTGCACCGGGGGCAGGCCGGCGTGCACCCTCCGAGCCACCGACACGGAGGCGCGAGACGCGTGCCGATGCCGTTCCCAAGCGATGCGCGCGGGGGCCGCCGCCAGCGCCTCGGCGACCACAGGTCGGTTCGAACGGCCTCGCGTGGCGGACAGCGCGCTCTGCATCGCGCGTCCGATTCGCTGCGGCAGCCCCTCGAGCGCCGCCTCGGATCCCACCACGACGTGACACACCAACGCCGACAGACCGGCCGTCACCTCCACCGCCGAACAGCTGCTGACGCGGTAGCCGGGCTGCTCCCACAAACCTCGAAACAGGCCTTGCGAGGCCAGTCGCTCGATCGCCTCCACGGACTGCACGTCCCAGCCCGGCATCGGCCATCCCGCCATCACCACGGGGCCTCCGGGCGACAGGATCTCCACCTGTCGACCCGTTGACGGTCCCTCCTCCGCGGAGAGGCCCTCCTGCTCCGAGGCCCCCCTACCCTCGTTGTCCAGCCGCTCCAGCGACCAGCGGCGCACCACGGTGGGCACGTCGACGGCCCCGCTCAAGACCAGCGTCGCTCGCTCACGGCGCCAGTGGGTGCGGGTCCACAGCACCATGCGCTGCATGCTCGCCGCAACCTCGTCGGGTGCATCCTGCCCGTCCGTCATCAGGCGCCAGAGCGCCCGCGCAGCCAAGGTGCCGCTCGCGACGTCCTCCACCTCCTCTCGTCCGATGATGGAGCGCTCGAGCGCCAGCGACGCCTCCGTCACCCCGCTCACCCCCTGCTCGAACAGCTCGTCCGTCAGCTGGAGTAGCAGCGGCAGAGCCGCCTCGGGACAGGTCTCGTAGAACACGGTGACGTCGTGGTAGGTGGCCGCGTTCCGGGCACAACCCGCGCCGTCGAGGAGGTGTCGGACGGTACTGCTGTTTGCCGGCGCTCGATACCACAGGTGTTCCGCGAGGTGAGCCAGCGCTCCGTCGGGCTGCCCCGACCCCACGTCCACCAGACGGGCCATGGAGACGAGGGAGTCGGACGGCTCCGCATCGATGAGCACTCGCATCCCGTCCGGAGCCACCCACAGCTCCGGGGCAGCCATCGCCCCAGCAACCAACCATACCAACATCCGCATACCCCAGGACCATGGAACTCTATCAAGCCTTGAACGTGACCAGGGGTTCGAGCACGGCCACCACGTCCACGACCCCCGCCCGCACCTGCGCGTCCACCACGTCGTGGATCGGCTTGTAGGCCGCGGGGGCCTCCTGGATCAGGCGCTCTTCGCGCAGGGTCACGCAGTCGACGCCGTCCAACCCCAGCGCCTGCCGATGGGAGGCGTCGCGCAGGGTCCGGCCCATCGCACCGCGCGAGCGACTGCGACCGGCACCGTGGGAGGCCGAGCTCAGACACCGCGGCGCTCCGCGTCCCACCAGCACGTAGGACGACGTGCCCATGGAGCCCGGGATCACCACGGGCTGATCGGCGTGAGCCGCGCAGGCTCCCTTGCGGCACACCCAGCGCCGTACCCCGTCGTCGCCCATCTCGAAGGTCGACAGGTTGTGGGGCAGATCCGCCAACAGCGGTGCCTCCAGATCGCCGAACACCTCGCGCAGCCGCAGGCGCAGCAGCTCCGCTAGCACCGCGCGGTTCACGAACCCGTAGTTCGCCGCCGTGGCCTCGGCGCGCAGGTAGCCGTCGTACAGTGGATGGCTGCGGTGCACGGCGAAGATGCGATCGCGCGGGTAGGGCTGTCCGTCGGGCCAGGCCTCGCGCGCACGGCGCCACTGCTCCGTGCCGATGGCCTTGCCGACCTTGCGAGAGCCCGAGTGGATCATGAAGGCCAGCTGACCAGGGCGGATCCCCCAGGCGTGGGCCCAGCCACCGTGCCGGATCTCGCGCACGGCCTGCAGCTCCACGAAGTGGTTGCCCCGCCCGATGGTGCCCAGTCCGTCGTCGCGAACCACCCCGCCATCCGGCACCAGCGTCTGCGGTGCGAGCGCGGGATCACCTGCACGGCCGCCTGCCTCGGCCACGCGCTGCACGGCCTCCCGCTCGATCTGATCGAGGTCGGCGTGGCACAGCGAGCCGTGAGCCTCGCGCCGCATCGAGGCGACCCACGGGCCGATGCCGCCCGCGAACATCGCCTGCATGGCGGCGGCAGACATCGCCACGTCCCGCGTTCCGAGCAGGTAGTCGCCCTTCGCACGACCCACCAGGTCCGCCTTGCGACCCAGGTACTGGTCCACCGTCAGCTCCGTGGTGTGCAGTCGCATGCCACAGTTGATGTCCGAGCCCACGGCCTGTGGGATCAGCAGATCCTCGGTCTGCACCACCGAGCCGATGGCGATGCCGGAGTCGCCGGGGTGCACGTCGGGGGTGGCGCAGCACCGGCGCACGCGCCCGCCAGCGGGGTGGCGCACACTGGCGAGCGAGGCGAGCTGTCGCGCGGCCTTGGCCTCGAGCTTCAAGTTGGGGGGAAGGAGCACCTCGGCAGCAGGCGCGTGGGGCGCGTCGCGGAGGCGCACGGAGTAGGCAGTGCCGTCGTAGGACACGTCCAGGCCCTCGCGCGCGAGTGCGCGCAGGAGCCGCTTCAGCTGGGGCTGCATGGAATCCCTCGGGTTGGTGTGCGGGTCAGCAGCCGCGGCAACACGAAGGCTCGTGGTGAAAGGCATAGGGAGTCGTCGCCCCCCCGTCAAGCCATCCTACGCGTTGTTTCCACCTACTCTTGGTGAGGTCACGCTGGATTTCTCTCACGGTGCCCCCAGCTGGTCGGACCCCAACGGGATCGTGGCTGACACCATCGTGTGGTGCGCCTGGGTGGCCCCCAGCGTGGGGTGCGACGACGCCATTCCATACACATCGTTCAGAGACACCGAGGCCGCCTTGGTCTTCGATGCCGACGACGCTGCACTCAACCGAACGTCGCGGTTGTACTGGGGCAACCAGGTCGGGTACGACTTCGAGTGGACCATCCTGGTCGCCGACGGGCTCTGGCGCAACGAGCTGGTCACCTACACCCTGGGTGCCTGCGAAGGGTCGCCACCCATGTTCGGTCTGGCAACCTGGATCGACCAGAACTGCGCGTTCACCGAGGCGCGGACCTTCGAGTTCACCGAGAACTCTGGTCTGTAGGCGCAGCGGCGAGAGAGTCGAGGCGTCGACGGACCTCTCCACGTCTTGGCGCCTGGCCGACTCGTCCGACGCGGGATCGACGCCCTACTCGGGAACGGGCACCAGGTCGTACAGATCCTCGATCCAGGTCGAGCGACCCATCAACCGCTCGGACGCGAAGTCCAGCCGCCACACCACCTCACCGGAAGCCGTCACCTCGTTCACCCGACCCGCAGAGCCCTGGGTGTGCAACGTGTTGCAGGTCTACGCTGTTCCAGGAGGCTCCTCTGGCAGGGCCTACGCGGAAGCGCATGACTCTCTGGCCCCAAGGACCGATCAGGTCGACACACGGCGCTCCGTCGACGAAGACGACGTAGGTGCGGCGGCGGGCGAAGGCTGCCAACGCCAGAACCTCTTGCTCTGTGGGCGGCTCGGACATGTCTCCACTGCCTAACGTGCCGTCGACCTGTCGAGAGCCGGGTAGTGGCGGCCTCACTCCTCAGGCTCCCCGTCACGGCTCGTGAGGACCTCGCGTAGCTGGCCCTGCATCTCGTCCACGGCCTCCGACAGGGCCTGGCGGCGCTCGTCAGGACGTCGGGTGCTGCGAAGCCGATCCAGCACAGTGGCGTAGATCCCCGACGCTCACGACCGAATATCCGTCAGTCCTCGGGTGGCAGCCTGCCAGGTGAGTAGCATCGACTGTGGTGGCCATCGCGGGCAGACGCCCGAGGTC
>JAHQVJ010000189.1 GCA_019634415.1 Myxococcales bacterium | reverse complement strand
GGACTGGAACGAGCGAGCGTGCGAGTGAGTGCAGGGAGTGCTGCAAGTCCAGGCGCGGAGCGGCAACCTGTAGCATCGCGACGATCAACCCCGTTGATTGTCGCGATCGAGCGGAGCGCGCCTGATCCGGGGTTGCAGTGGGACTGGAACGAGCGAGCGTGCGAGTGAGTGCAGGGAGTGCTGCAAGTCCAGGCGCGGAGCGGCAACCTGTAGCATCGCGACGATCAACCCCGTTGATTGTCGCGATGACTCCACGGCACCGCCCATGACCTGGTTCGAAGATCTGAGCCCCTGCGACTACCACCGGCACCCAGCCCTCGCGCCCCTCGCCGTCGGCTGGCTCGAAGCGGACCACCCCTTCGAGACCGGCGACGTGGACGCCCGCACGGTGCAGCAGCTGTTCGAGCTGCTCCGGGACCCCTGGCAACCGAGCCTGTTCCTGGGCTGGCACGACTGCAGCATGTGCGGCGGCGAGGGCCCGTCCCACGTCGAGCTGGCTGGCGAGCAGGTGGCCATCGGCACCCGCAACCTGTTCGTCCCGGACCTGCAGCACGCCTGCGTCTACATCGCACCCTCGATGATCCTGCACTACGTCCGAGATCACCACTACGCGCCCCCCGAGCGCTTCCTCGCTGCGGTGCGCGCCTGCCCGCCCATGGGCTCCACCGCCTATGCACAGGCCATGAAGCGAGCAGCCACCGGCCCGTAGGACGAGCGCCGAGTCACAGCGACGATCAACGAACGGAGTGAGTTGTCGCGGTCAGTCCTTCTGGCAGGCCAGCAGCTGGATGTAGGGCATCGTCACGTCCACCGCGCCCACACCGGTGGAGCCCGAAGAGAAGGACGCGATGTCCACCGTGTGGGTGTGGTTGCCCGACGCGACCGTGTTGAAGCCAGGGATGTTCAGCGTGTGGGTGTGGCTCCCCGCCGAGCTGATCGGACTGGAGGAGTCCGCGACCGCCGAGTCCCCAGCGGTGTTGGAGGCCTGCAGATGCGTGGTGGCCACGCCCCCGTTGCCGTTGTCCACCACGTGGGTGTGGCTGCCGTTCGTGGACGTCGTGGTGCTCGGCGGATCCACCAGATGGTTGTGATTGCCCGAGGTCGCGGTGGCGGTGCTCGGCGGGTTCACGCTGTGGGTGTGGGACGGCACGTCGGTGATCGTCCTGGTGCCCTGATCGTCGAGGGCCGCTCCGACCTGTCCGGTCAGGATGCCGCCCGCCGGAAGCCCCATGGGCACCCGGCCCCGCAGCGCCGTGAGCTCCCCCCAGCCCTGCGGGCACGTTCCCAGGTTGAAGAACATCACCGCCCCCGCGGGCACCCCTGCGACCACGGAGAGATCGTCCTCCAGCACCTCGAGCCTGGCATCGTTGTCGTTGACGGAAAAGGCGATCTCCTCGAAGTTGTCGTTGAAGTCCGCCGCACGGATCGTGTCGCCCGACTCGAAGTCGTGCGGCAGCTCCAGGGGCGCCGCAGCAGCGACGGAGGCGACCATCAGGGCAGTGAAGGAAAAGAGCGATCGAATCATGAGGGTCTCCTACTCGTCGTCTGAAGCAAAGCAGTGTTCGTCGAAGGTGGACTCGTTGAATCGAGCCTCCACCTCGCAGCTCGTCGGTTCCGTGGTCTCCATCGGGGGATCGTCGAGGACGGGCGTGTCGCCGTTGCATCCCAGCAACGCCACCACACCCCACAGCGTCAGCACTCGCCACATGGGCTCTCCCAGGTCGTCGGCTGGCTTGCAGCCACACCCGATGTAGGCGCTGGCGTGTGACGAATCCCCGCAAACGGAGTTGCGTTGACACGCAGCCCGGTTTACGAATCTCCCTCGTCCGAATTGGCCTTGGGTCGTTCCACACCGAGCCGCCGCATGGCTGCACGAAAGGTCTGCCGCAGCCGACCTTGGAGCCTTGCAGCCCCTTGAATGCTACCCGCTTGCTCCAACGCCTCCTCCATCATCCCGCGCTCGATGTCCGTCGAGACGTCGTCCCAGCGATACCCGAGCTGGGCCAGCCGACGCCCGATGGCATAGGGCTCGAAGGTGTCCTGGCCCGAGGCGGCCCGAACGGCGTCCCACAGCTGCTCCTCGGTGAACGGCTTCTCCAGGAAGGGTGGAGCCGCACCGAGCAGCTCGGCCAGCAAGAAGGCCTCGTACGCGGGCTCGTGGCCACTCATCACCACCAGATCCGACGTCGCCGCATCGGGAACCTGCGCCACCAGGGATCGCACCGAGGTGTGCTCGCCGAGCATCACGTCCAAGAGCACCAGGTCCGGCCCTCGGCACCACAGCTCGACCGCCTCCGCCGCCGTCTGGGCCTCCCACACGGTGGCGTAGCGGCGGGCGAGCACTGCCCCCAGCTCGGCAAGCTGCTGGGGATCATCGTCGACGATCAAGGCGATCCCACGCCTCGAATGGGGGGACGTCGGCATGCCGCGCACCCTATCCGAGAGTGCGAGCGGTGGGCACGCAGGCCGATTTGCATGGTGTCCACATGACGGATCTGGATCGGGTCGTGGCGGGCGTGCGCGATCGGCTCGCCACCCAGGGTGAGCGCATCGCCACCGCCGTGCGCCTCGGCTTCTGCGCCCTGGTCTTCACCCGCTTCGCGGGACTCGATGCGGATGCACCGGGACGCGCCCTGCAGGAGCGCTGCGCGCCCTTCGAGTCCGCCTGGATGGCACTGCATCAGGCCACGGCCCTCGGGCTCATCGCCGTGGCCACGGCGTGGTCGCTCACCGTGGCATGGCGGTCGCGTCGAGGCCCCCTCCCCGCGCGATGGCTCGTGATCTCGGTGGTGATGGACGCACTGCTGTGCGCATCGTCCCTGCTCAACAACGTGATGGATCCCGGCAGTCGCTACGACGGCATCTTGAGCCTGCCCGACACGGGAGCCGTGCTGCTGGTGGTGGTGGGCTCGGCGCTGCGGCTGCGACCCGCGCTGGTGGGCGTGGCCCTGGTGCTGAACGGCGCGCTGCTGTCGGTGCTGGTGCTCGTCGACCAGGGCCGCCCGGAGGCCACCTGCCTCGTCTACGGCACGGCCGAGGTGGGTCTGTGGTCGGTCTACCTGAGCGCGTCCGGTGCCTTCGCCTTGATCGTGAGCATCGGCGGCACGCTGCTGGGGCGACAGACGGCCGTGGCCACGCTGGCCTCGGAGGATGCACGGCGCGGGCTGTCGACGATCGCCCGTGTGCACCACGACGAGGCGTCCAGCCTCGAGCAGATCCGACGCATGCTCGACGACATCGAGCGCTCCACGGACGACCACGACGTGTCCGTGCGGGTGACGCAGGCCAGCGAGCAGATGGCGCGTCTGCGTGCCTCCATGCGCCGGATCCAGCACGACGCGCGCGGCCTCGAGCTCGCCCACTCCGACATCGAGCCCGTGTCCGCCAGCACCTTCTTGCGGTCCCTGCAGCTGCCCCACTACGAGCGCCCACCGCTCGAGGGCGTTCGGGTGAGGGTCGCCGTGCAGGACACGCCCCGGGTGGCGGTCGCGGGGGGACAGCGGGCGTTCTTCATGTTGGTGTGGAACCTCCTGAAGAACGCCGCCGAGGGCGATGGCGTCGTGGGGGCGAGCTTCATCTCGCTAAGCTGGGAGGCCTCGGACGGAGGCAGCCTGCTCACCATCGACGACGACGGCCCAGGTCTCGGCGAGCACCCTCGCAAGGCCGGTGGCTCGGGGATCGGGCTGCAGTCGGTTCGCGCGATCGTGCGACACAGCGGTGGGCGCTTCGAGCTCACCTCCTCGTCGGACGGCACGCGGGCCCGAGTGTGGCTCGAGGCGAGCTGAATGGCCGAGCCCCATCGACCGATGACGGTGGGGCCCGACCGCTCGGAGATCCGATGCAGCCCACGTTCCGTCTCGCTCCCTTGACCCTCGCGCTGCTCGTCGGATGCTCGGGAGCAGATCCGTCGGCCACCTCGCCCACGGTGCCCGACGACGTCCGTCGCGCCTTCCCCGAGGGGCTCGCGGTGTCCTCCCCCCTCGACGTCGTCCCTGCGGGAGGGCTGCGCGGCGCCACCGGCAGCTACACCACGCACTACGCCTGGGCCACCGGGCGGATCGACCAGCTCCTCGCAGGCGCTCTGTCCCCCACCGAGGCGTTCACCCCTGGCCTGTTCCTGCTGCAGCCCGTCAACGCCGGCTGCTTCGGACCCAGCATGCACTACCACGACCACCCCGACGGACCCGACACCCCACCCATGGGCTCCGATCCGTGGCCGTCCCTGCCCTCGGGGGATCTGGGCCTGTGGCTCGACGTCGACCCGAACACCGGCGACGCGTGCGGCGCGGCCCAGCTCAACGCGCAGATGGACGGCGTGAGCAGCCGAGCGGTGATGGGTCTGATGGGTGTGGCCAGCCTGATCGCCGCCGCCGACGCTGCCTCCGTGAGCCTGCCCGAGGCCGGCGACACCATCGACCTCGTCGACGAGATGAACGACCTCGGCGTCGCCGACACCTCCTTCACCACCGCGACGCTGACGCTGGACGCGGCGGGTGAGCGCTGGACCTACGAGCTGGCCCTCACCTTCACGGACACATCGGTGCACGACATCGCGTTGTCGCTGCGCCACGTGCCCAGCGAGACCGACGGCGTCTACACCGGCGTGCTCTACTGGCAGGTGGACGACCAGTTCGTGGGGGGCCACTGTCCGGGCCCCGACACCACCTACAACGGCAGCCTGTTCTACGACCGGCAGTCCGCCACGGAGGTGCTGCTGA
Source organism: Myxococcales bacterium (assembly GCA_019634415.1). Classification (GTDB taxonomy): domain Bacteria; phylum Myxococcota_A; class UBA796; order UBA796; genus DRPG01. The sequence goes on along the minus strand of JAHQVJ010000189.1, from coordinate 15,273 downwards.
ACGCCCGGGACGGCATGTACTGCGGCCACGGCGCCATGGCGGCCAGCACCTTCGACACCGACGTGGATCCCGACGAGCGCTACACCCTGCTCGATCCCGTCTCGGACCCGTCGTCGAGCACGGGCTGGGCCAACAACTTCTCCATCGTGGGCGCCCAGTTCGATCCCGAGACCCTGGCAGGGTCCTACACCTATGCCTGGCAGGCGGGCCCAGGCGACGGCAACGCCCGCCCGTTCCGGGCGCACGTCGCGCACGACGAGGCCACCGGACTGGTGGACGGCGACACCTACTACGGGTTCGGCGACCGGATCTCCGTCACCGACGGCACCGTCGGCGGCTTCTACTGCAGCTGGGCTGCACCAGGCTCCTCCCGCACGATGCAGCCGTGGGTGCAACACCAGAGCGTGGTCTTCGATCCCCTGAGCGCTCGCTTCGTGGTTCCCCCCTCGGGATCCCACATCACCTACGCACCCACCAATGCCTGCACCTACGAGGGCACACCGACCGGATTCTGGTACGACCGCGATCTCGACCGCACGGAAGACGAGGCGAAGCCAGGCGATGTCGAGGTATCCACCAAGGCGGGGAGCGGCTTGCAGCTGGATCTGCTACCCGTGACGGCGCTGTCGACGCTCACGCCGCCACCGCTGTAGTCGGCATCACCGATATCGCCCCCTGAGGATCACGATGAAGGGCACCCCCACCATCGTCGGCAACAACCACACGACCATCGGGGGGAGCCACGGGCGAACGATCGACGGAACGAGCCCCTGGTTCACCACCGCAAACGCCGTGATGGTGGAGATACACGCGGCGATCATGGCACCCAGGTGCTCTCCGATACGGGCGCGCCCTGCGGGCCAGCCGCGGCGCAGCACCGCGAGCTGAGCCCACGCAAGCGCCAGCGTGAGCGCACCGAAGACGATGACCAACGGTACGCCACGCATCATCCCGAACACCACGCCAGCCGCACCCGCACCCAGTGCAGCGATCGGGATCCACCAGTGGTACGACTGCACCGTGCGCCGCTGTGCGGACGTGGCCCAACCGAACCACGTGCTGCTCCCCGCCAGGACGGCGATCAGACTCAGGAACCAGGCCATCTCGTCGTTGCCGGGAACGCCGTCGGTGAGGCGCTGGGCGCACACGATCAACGCGAGGATGACGACTCCCAGCATCGCCGCCACGTAGACACGCCCGCCGATACGATGTGCTCTTCCTCCTTTCCGAGCGAACAGAGGCACCCACATCGACAGGAGCGCGAGGGTGCCTGCGACGGCGTGTGCGACGACGAGGGGGTCCATGAAAGTCCTCCAGCGTCGTGGTGTACGCTCGGTTGGGGGAATAATGCACATCCTGTTGGCAACGACCTTCGTGGTCCTCGGCATCGCCTGGCTGTGGTGGCGCAATGCCAACACGATGTGGTCCATCGACGTGGAGCACGGTCGGATCACCGAGATGTCGGGCCGCCCACCCGTGGCCTTCGTGCAGGTCGTGCGCGAGGTGGTGGCGTTTCCCCCCGTCGCGCGGGCCCGTGTGGTGGCCCGGCGTGCCGAGCAAGGTGCCGTCCTGTCGGTGACCGGCCTGGATGCCGGACGCCGCCAGCGACTGCAGAACGCCTTCCGGCTGCAGCCCCAGGCTGGACTTCGCTCGGGCCCGAACCCCGTCAACGAGGAGAACGCCCGCAGGGTGTTCGATCTCGCCCGCTGGCTGCGCATGTTCCGGCGCTGGTGATCTCGACGCTTCGTGGCGAAGCCTGACACCCAGGCGTTCGAGCGAGACATACGCCCCGCCACGGAGGTGCCCATGCGCACGATGTCCGTCCTCTGCCTGCTGGCCGCCGTCGGCTGCGGGACCATCCGCTCCAACCTCACCGTCCCCGCCGGACAGGCCTTCGTACTAGGCGACAACACCCATCGTGGCTACGTCGCTCGGCTGGAGAATGCAGGCCGAGCACCCGTGACCGTCGTGGTCACCACGCCCGACGGCGCCACCGCCGCCGAGCAGGTCCTCGCACCGGGGGAGTCTGGTCGCTTCCCCGTGCGAGCTGATCACGTCACACAGATCGGGGCAGCGGCCGGTGGAGCCGATGGACAGGTCCGTGCCTTCGTGCGCGGCGACGTGGGCCTGTCCATGGGCTACGAGCCCATTCCCGGTCAGCGATGAGAGCGTGGCGGACTCGGACGCATCGCGATCGAGCCTTCGGGAACCCCCTCGGTGGTGTCGAACACACGGTCCCACAGTGCGTCCGCCACCGCCCGATGGTCGGCTCGGGGCCTCCCCAGCGAGGCGGCCCTGCAGATCCGCTCCACGTCGCGTAGGAACAACCGCGGGCCGTGGGGATTGCGCAGCACGTCCGCCACCTGCGGCAGATCGATCATCGTGAGCTGCTCCTCCCACAAGAGAAGGTTGTAGGGCGACAGATCGCCGTGGGCCCAGCCGCACTCGAGCAGGATCTCCACGTTGCGCAGCGCCTGCTCGAACAAGCGCTCGGCCAAGGCCGGATCGGGACGCACGCGGTCCAGCGTGGGCGCGGCCCCTTCCTCGTCGCCCACGAAGGCCATCAGCACGGCCCGATCGTTGGCCGCCAGGGGCTCGGGTACGTCCGCCCCGGCACCGTGCAGGGTGCGCAGCGCAGACACCTCGTGCATGAGCCACGACGTCTGGGCCGCGGACTTGCCTCGCCTGGTGCCCTTGCGAATGGCCTTGCGCATCCGCCGGTCCCGGCCCTTGAGGCCGTGCCCTTCGTCGTCGAGCACACCTCGGCCCTCACGGTAGATCGCGTCGTTCGACAGCTCCCGGAACTTCCGGGGTCGATACACCTTCGCCGCCACCAGCCCGCCGCCAGCGCGCTCACCGGCGCGACAGCAGTAGACGGTGGCCTCCTTGCCACCTCGCACGCTGAACAGCAGGTCCGTCAGTGTGCCGTCTTCGAACCAGCTTCCGAGGGCTGCGAGCAGCCACTGGGCCTCGTGTCGGCCAGGCTGGTAGGTGGTCTCCCCCTGTGCCAGGGGAACCTCGTCTTCGTACATTGTGGTTTGTCCATCCGAATCAGTGGATGGGCGACCACTCCGACGGGGTCGCCCGGAGGGATTGCGCATTCATGGACACCTCCTCTGACGACGGCCCTGGGCCTGATTCACGAACTCGATAACGCCTGGCTCACAGTGCGTCGACCTGATCACCGACGTCGGTGTGCAGGCCGGCGTGCCCGTCCGCGACCCGCTGAATGCCGCGCCCCACGAGCTTCTTCACGGACCGCAGGTTCTGGGCATGGTCGGTGGCGAACGCCCAGTGCACGGGAGCCAGGTGGTCGGTGTGCCCCAGCAGGCTGTCACCCGTGAAGGCCACGTCCTGCCAAACCCACACCAGCGAGCCAGTCGTGTGGCCAGGCACGTGCACCGCCTCGAACTGCTGACCGCCCACGGTGATCACGTCGCCATCTTTGACCTCCCGCAGCTGGGGCGTGGGGCCGGCGTTGCCCATGAGTGCGCCGAAGGTCCCCGCCATCCAGGAGCCCGCACGCCGCTCCCCGGTCACCAGTGCCCCCTCGGTGGGTCCGGTGTAGACGGGCACGTCCCGCAGCGCCTGCAGCCCCACGGTGTGGTCGGCGTGGCCATGGGTGATCAGCACGGCGAGCACGGGTCCGCGGCTGTGGGCGAGCAGGTCAGCCGCTTCCGGATCGAGGCCGGCGTCCACCCAGACCACACCGCCCTGCACGGGCACGATCCAGCCGTAGGAGTCCCCGCCCACCCCCACGAAGTCTCCGGCGTCGACGAGGTCCCCCTGGTAGGTGGGGAAGCTCGAGAAGATGCTGGTCATGAGCCCCGCACACCCCAGGAACGGTAGCCCGAGGCCCACGGCCAGCACCATCCGCGTCCGTCGCTGCATGGTCCGTCCTCCACGGGACCCACCATACGCGTCGGTTCGCGTATCGCGCTCACTGGCTCGTCAGCAGCTGTCGTTCGACGCGCCGGGGGTGCCGAGATCCGAGCCACTGCCGTAGGCAGAGGTGCCCGAGCACCAGCTGCTTCCTGCGTCGTTGTCGAGGTGGTCGAAGGTCGGGGTCAGCGTCAGCGACTCGCCCGTCGTGCTCGGGAAGTCCACGTCGTCGTAGGACACCTCGTCGATGAGGACGCCTCCGTCTGCTGTGTACAGCGCGATCTCGTCGTCGGTCTCGTCGAGGTCCATGCCACTGTAGGCGTAGTCCACGACGACGTCACCGTTGGTGGTGGGATCGTCGTTGATGCCGAACACCACGTAGCCGTCCACCGCCACCACCAGCGAGCCCGTCACCTCGAAGGAGTCGGTGCCGAGGTCCTCCACGAACAAGCCGTCCAGGTCCACGTTGCCGCCGCTCACGTTCTGGATCTCGAACCACTCGCCGTCAGCGTCCGCCACGGCGTCGGGATCCTTCATGATCTCGGTGATCACCAGGTCGCCCGCGACCAGATCCGACACCGCATAGGGTGCGTCCGACCCGTCGCAGTCCTGATCGATGCCATCGTTGGGCACGTCGACGGCCTCGGGGTTGGTGGCGCTGGCCGTGTCGTCGCAGTCCGTGGCATCCGCCACGAAGCCAGCCGACGGTGCGCAGGCTTCCTCGGTCACCGCCGCATCTCCGAAGCCATCGCCGTCACTGTCGGCGAAGAACGTGGAGAAGGTGCTGACGTCCACGGTATCGTCGGCGTCGTCCGTGAGCGTGTCACAGTCGTCGTCGATGGCGTTGCACACCTCGAGGGCACCGGGGTTCACCTGGGCCGAGGTGTCGTCGCAGTCGGAGCTGTCCGTCAGGTACCCAGCGGGCAGATCGCAGGCGTCGAGGCTGTTCGACGCGTCACCGTAGCCGTCGGTGTCGGTGTCGGCGTAGAAGGTGCTCTGGGTGGTCGCATCGACGCTCGGGTCGTCGTCGTCCGACAGGCCGTCGCAGTTCTCGTCGAGATCGACGTCGTCACACACCTCGACCGCACCGGGGTTCACGAAGCCCGCGGCGTCATCGCAGTCGCCCCCCTCCTCGGCGAAGCCCACGGGGCGCTCGCAGGCGAGCTGGGAGACGGCGTCGTTGCCGTACAGGTCGCTGTCCAGGTCCTCGAACCAGGTGGTGGCGGACGTCAGATCGAGATCCTCGTCGGCGTCGTCGGCTGCACCGTTGCAGTTCTCGTCGATGTCGGCGTCGTCGCACACCTCGGTGGCAGCCGGGTTGATGGCGGCCTGGGTGTCGTCGCAGTCGCTGTCGTCGAGCACCGTGCCCGCGGGCTGCTCACAGGCGTCGGTGCCGCTGTCGGTGTCACCGAAGCCGTCCCCGTCGCTGTCGGCGAAGTAGGTCGCCTGGCTCTCGGGATCGACGCTGTCGTCGGCGTCGTCGACCAGGGTGTCGCAGTCCTCGTCGACGTCGGCGTCGTCACACACCTCGGTGGCAGCAGGGCTGATCAACGGGTTGCCGTCGTCGCAGTCGGTGTCGTCGGCGACGTAGTCCGGGATCGCATCGCACAGCTCGAGCGTGGCGTCGGGGTTGCCGAAGCCGTCGCCGTCGCGGTCCGAGTAGAAGGTGGCCAAGGTGGCGACGTCGACGCCCTCGTCCTCGTCGTCGCTCAGGCCATTGCAGTCCTCGTCCACGTCGCCCGCGTCGCACACCTCGGTGGCGTCGGGGTTGATGGCGGACTGGGTGTCGTCACAGTCGCTGTCGTCGGTGACGAATCCAGCGGGCTGCTCACACGCCTCGTCGCTGGTGCGCGGGTCTCCGAACCCGTCCGAGTCCGCGTCGGCGTAGTAGGTGACCTGGCTCTCCGGATCGGTGTCGTCGTCGGCATCGTCGGCCACACCGTTGCAGTTCTCGTCCACGTCGGCGTCGTCGCACACCTCGGTGGCGCCCGGGTTGACGGCGGACTGGGTGTCGTCGCAGTCGGTGGCGTCGGTGACGAAGTCCGCAGGGGCGTCGCACGCATCCACGCGGGTGTTCACGTCTCCGAAGCCGTCGGCATCCGTGTCGGCGTAGAACGGGGTCTGCCCGCTCGGATCCACGCTGTCGTCGGCGTCGTCCGCCAGGGTGTCGCAGTCCTCGTCGACGTTCGCGTCGTCACACACCTCGATGGCATCGGGGCGCACACCGGCGTTGGTGTCGTCGCAATCGGTGTCGTCCGTGGTGGTGCTGGCCGGAGGCTCACAGTAGCCGCGGGCCGTGCTCGGATCGCCGAAGCCATCGCCGTCGGCGTCGGTGTAGCGCACCACGCCCGTGCTCTGGTCCAAGCTGTCGTCGGCGTCGTCCGCCAAGGTGTCGCAGTCGTCGTCGATGCCGTTGCAGATCTCGACGGCACCTGGGTTGATGGCGGCGTTCAGTGGATCGCAGTCGGTGTCGTCGGCCACGTGGCCCGCCGGAGCCTCGCAGGCTTGCTCGGAGAAGCGCTCGTCCCCGAAGCCGTCCCCGTCCACGTCCTGGTACCAGGTGCCAGCATCGGCAGCGTCGTCGTCGACCAGCGTGTTGCAGTTGTCGTCGATGCCGTTGCAGACCTCGGCGGCGTCTGGGTTCACGGCGTTCGACTTGTCGTCACAGTCTCGATCGTCGTCGACGTGTCCCGCCGGGCGCTCGCACGCCTCGTTGGGACTGGCCGGGTCCCCGTAGCCGTCCCCATCGTTGTCCGCGTACCAGGTACCGAGCAGCTCCGGATCGAAGTCCGGGTCGTCCGCGTCGACCAGATCGTCGCAGTCGTTGTCCTCCGTGTCGCAGATCTCGGGAGCCCCTGGGTAGACATCCCGATCGACGTCGTCGCAGTCGTCTCCCGTAGAGAGGTAGCCAGCGCCGGGAGCCTCGCAGAAGGCGGTGGCCACGGGGCCGCCAAAGCCATCACCGTCGGCGTCGAAGTACCAGTCCTCGGCGTCGGTGGCGTCGTCGTCCACGGCCCCGTCGCAGTCGTCGTCGATGCCGTTGCAGACCTCGTCGGCGTCGGGGTTGATGTCGGCGTTCTCGTCGTCGCAGTCTCGCGCCAGGGGCGCGCCGTCTCCGTCCAGATCGTCGTCGGCAGTGCTCGGATCGCAGTCATCGTCGATGCCGTTGTAGACGATCTCGTCGGCATCGGGGTTCACAGCGACCGAAAAGTCGTCACAGTCTCCATCGGCAGTCGAGAAACCATCCCCGTCCACGTCATTGCCACCGCCGCACGCAGCGAGGAGCGTGACGAGGGCGATGATGCCCCGCAAACTCGACCTATACATTCGTTACTCCTTAAAGGTAAGCCTCTTGGGCGGAGCGAGCCTAGCCGGCCAGAAATCCACTCAGAGGCAAAATGCGAGCAACGTTTCTGTAAAGGACCGTTGAACAGGTTCCAGCATCACTCTCCGCACCGCTGGTGGCTGTCTAATTTTGGTCAACACCAATCTTACCGATCTCTCCGGAAGCACAGTTTATTACTTGTTCATCCTTGTTACGGAACCGTCCTGGATCCGATCTGCAGAGACATACGTGTGGAGAAGGCTGGTCAGGGCATCAGAGGGCCGAAGCTGAGACACCCTGACACACACGGGGAACCTGTCGGGAAGCGGCCCGCCCTACGGTCTGAGTGCGAGCGGACTCGGAGGTGTCGTGGGGTTGGTTTTGTTGTTGTTGGGATGTCCAGCACCCACAGTGGACATTCGAGAGCCCATGGACCCCGAGCCGCCCGCCCCTTGCCAGGAGGTGCCCTGGTACGCCGACGTCGACGGCGATGGTTTCGGGGGCGCCGAGGTCGCGATGCAGTGCGAGCCGCCCGAAGGTGCCCTTCCCAGCAGTGGGGACTGCGACGACGCAGAGGCCTGGACGAACCCAGACGCCGTAGATCTTCCCCAAGATGGGGTGGACTCCGACTGTGACGGGGTCGACCCAGATCAGCTGGACTGCGACACACCTCGCCCACACGCTGGGGACGTCCGCTTCACCGAGGCCGACGACGACCGCGCCATGCGAGACTTCTGCAGCCAATACACGGCCATCTCCGGAACGCTCACCCTCGACGGGGTGATCGCCGAGTCGCCGACCGTGTTGGCGTGCCTGTGCAGCGTGAGTGGCGATCTCCGGGTCACAGGTTCCGGACCGCTCACGTCGATCGACCCATACGCCACCGATCTCGGCGGTTCCCTCGTCGTGGAGCATGCCGAGGGGCTGCAATCGGTGAGCTGGCACGCCTCGGCTCGCGCCATCCAGATCATGGACAACCCGATGCTCACGGCAGTGTCGGTTGGGGGAGCGGACGCGCCGATGGGCGTTCGAGTCGTCGACAATCCAGCACTGTCGACCCTGGACACGTCGCGGTCTCTGGCTCCGTCGTTGGTCCACATCGAGGGCAACGGCACCCGAGATCTCGTCGTGAACCTACGAACCGACCAGGTCATCGACACGCTGACGGTACGCGACAACCCAGGCCTGGCACGGCTGGTCGTGGAGCGGATCGAAGGCTCGGTCTACATCGAGGACAACCCCCACCTGACGTCGGCCAGCCTCCGACACTCGCCCGCGCTGTCTGGCGACCTCGTGGTGTCCGGCAACGACGCGTTGACCTACGTCAGCGCGTTCGTGTCGGATTGCACTGACGATGCCATCGTGGAGGTGGAGGGCGACATCCTGGTGGCGGACAATCCGGCTCTGAGAGAGTGGTCCGACGATCAGGGCTGCCTGGTCTCCGTCGGCGGAGACCTCGTGGTTCGAGACAACGGCGCCCCCATGTGGCGATGGCTCGACGGGCTCACGTCGATCGGAGGCAGTCTGGACGTCACCCCCGCGTCGGACAGCTTCGTGCACCACGACATTCTTCCAGCACTCCAGACCGTGGCGGGTGATCTGACGTTGGTCGACGCACACTCGTACCGTCGGGCGCTGACGGACCTCGCCTCGGTGGGCGGAGACCTGACCTTGTGGTCCAACGACTGGCGCGACACCCTGACCTCCCCTCCACCGCTCCAGACTGTGGGCGGAGACGTCGTGGTCATCGAGCTTCAGCCTACGGACGCCTCGTTTTGGTTCGACGAGCTCACGAGCGTAGGCGGCGACGTGTACGTCGTCACGCCAGGGTCGTTCAGCGCCCGAGAGCTGACAGACCTCGGGGGGGACATGTCGCTGCTGGCGGCCGACAGTAGCGCCAACTTCGACGTCGGTCCTGCCGTCGTGCCAGGCTCCCTCGACGTGGTGGGCGCCAACCTGTTCAACTCGACGATCGACATCGTGGAGGTGGTGGGAGACGCCTCGCTGACCAACCTGGGCCCATTCGGCGTCGTGTCCCCCTCTCTGCAGACCCTTGGCCTGCAGACCGTGGGAGGGTCCCTCGAGGTGGTCGGGCCGAGCGCCGACTGCGCGTTGCTCGGCTCGCTGCGGAGCGTGGCGGAGCGGCTGTACATCTCGGACTGTGCCGCCCTCGAGGGCCTGGACCTACTCGAGACCGTGGGCGACCTGTCCGTCGACGGTCCTCGTCTGACGGATCTGCACGGCCTGTCCTCCCTTGGCTACGCAGGCATCGTCGACATCCGCTGGCGTCCACAGCTGGTCTCGCTGGAAGGATTGACCTCCCTAAGCGAGGTCGGACTGCTCTATCTGGCCGACAACGAGTCGCTGGGGTCTCTACGAGGACTGTCGTCACTCGACACAGCCAGCACCATCGAGCTGCACGCACTGGGCAGCCTGACCTCCCTCGACGGACTGCAGGCCGTGCGCGATCCCCACACCATTCGGATCACGAACAACCCCGTCCTCACCGACGTGTCGGCACTGCACTCCGCGGGATGGATCCAGACGCTGGCGATCATCGACAACCCGAGCCTGACCACGGCCGACGCCCAAGCCCTCGCAGACGCCCTGACCATCACGGGATCGATCACGATCTCGGGGAATGCCCCCTGACCGCGCGAGCCACACCGTCGGGTCCATGGGCCGGCAGGCGCCGTTCGGCAGTTTGCCAGAACCCTGTCGCCACCACTGGAATGCCACGCTGTCGGAGGGGCCGAGCGACTCGCTTGTGCAAGATGTCGTCGTAGGTGGCCCGGTTGTCGGCGTCGTCGGCCAAGGCGGGCCGCAAGGCGTCGATCGCATCGTCGGCCACAGCCGCCAGGCGCTCCCGCTCGTCGTCCGTGAGCGCGGGCGCGAGCCAGTCCAGCACCAGCCACCCCAGCTTCGCGTGGGCCGCTTCGTCGTGAGCGATGCGCCCCAGCACCTTGCGCGACAGCGGGTCCGACGCCGAGGCGAACTCCGACGCGATCAACGGCAGCGAGAACGTCTCCCCCACGCAGCTCACGCGAATCGCCAGCTCTGCCACCTGCAGACGAGGCTCCAAGGTGCGGTCCACGTCGGGTCGGATCGCAGCTGGGTCCACCTCGAGGGGCGCCCCTCCGCCATAGGCGGTGGCCATGCCACAGGCCAGCTGCACGTGCAGCATCTCGTCGGCGAGGAAGCGGCCGCTGGCCCCCAGCAGATCCACCGGAGCGCCCGCGAGCAGCAATGCTTCCTGCAGGGCCACGAAAGCCCCTGCGGCACACCACTCCTGGTGGGCGGACTGCGTCCAGACGGTGCGGAAGTGGTCACGGTCGGCGTCGGTCAGCCCCGAGGTGTGCAGGCGCCAGCGGATGTCGTCGGTCACACCCTCGTGGTGCTTGCGGAACAGCACCTCGGCAGTCCCTCCGAGCCAGGTGGGCTGGAACAGCGCCATCAAGACCCCGCCTTCGGCGGCACCACTGTGGCGAAGTGCGCTGGCACGTCCACTGCGCTTCGATCCGTCGGGGGCTCCTGCGGCTGCAGCCGACACATCCGCTCCTCCTTCACCTGCACCCACTGGCCCTCGGCGGAGCACGTGCGGCCGTCTTCCGAGGTCGTGAACCAAGCCATGCCGTAGGTGATCCGGCGACCATCCACGAGCACCTGACAGTTGTCAAGATTCTCTGCCGACTTCGACGCCACCCGCATCACGTTTCCGGTGACCCGACACGCGTCGGTCACGGGCTTGGCCGTGCGCTGCGTGCGGCGCTCGTGGTGCTCGGTGCTCACGTTGCCGGTCACCCGCTGCGAGGGCACGGGCGGCTGGGCGGGAGAGCTGGCCATCAGCAGGGGCACGATGGGCAGCAGCGGTCGAGCCATGGGAACCTCCAGGTCGTTCCCCGGCCAGACGGCGCTCTGGCGCAACCGTTAACAGCGGGCTCGATCGGGGCAGCTCACCGACGGATCCGACGACCCGACACATCACTCGGTGTCATGGGTCGACGCCTCTCGACAGCGTTCCCAGCGGTCGTCGAAGGAGGCGAGGGCTTCCTCCATGGTCGCCCCGAAGGGTCGAAACTCGACGAAGGCGTCCAGCGCCGCTGCGCAGTCGTCGGCACCGACGTAGCACCTCACGGAGGAGCTGTGGATCTGGATGCGCTCGAGGTCCGTCCAGGCCGAGGTGTCCACCGCGCGGATCCGCTCGATTCGCTCTCGGCACCAGGATGCGCCGCGGTCTCCAGCGAAGATCGGGTGGTGGAGTCGAGCGAGGGCAGCCCGTCCGCGCCCTGCGGGCATGGCTGATCGCCAGGTCTCCGGGGCACGAGGCGATGGCCACGTCGATGTCCTGCCGTGTGAAGTGCTGCTCATAGCTGGAGTACACCAGGTCGATACCGCTCCTGGTGGCGAAGCCCTCGACCAGGGATTGCTCCAGTCGCGCTCGACCCTCTTCGCACTCTCCGCCCATCATCATGCAGATTGCTCGAACCCTTCCGGCGTCTGTGTGGGGTCGAAGCGATCGCGCACCGCTCCAGCGGGAGATGCGGTCCATCTGGTCGAGGACACTCAGGCACCCCTCGGCGTTCCCCGAGTCCTTCTCCTCGACGGCCGAGGCCAGCCGTCGCTCCCGAAGCGAGCGCTCTTGATCGAACGTGAGCGGGGTCCTCGTCACACAGCTCGCGCAGAGCGCGACCAACATCCACAGGAAGCGAGCGGATCCTTCATGAACGCATTCTCCAGGGCCGACGGCACCCCGGCAGACGGCACCACCGGGCAACCGTTAACTGAGGGCGAGATCTGGAGGGTTCTTGCTGCGGATTGTCGTTGTTTGGATTGCGTTTTTGGGCTGGACATCGACGAGTTGGGCGCAGGTGATCGAGTTCCCCGACGAGAACTACGGAGTCGGGCAAGCAGACGTCGCCTGGGTCGCCACCGCCGAGGCGACGACGGAGGCCTTCGGGGGCACGATGACCCGCCGGCGCTTCGACCATCCGGATCGGGCGGACCGGCTGACGGTCCTCCACATTCGCTACCCGGCCTTCGTCCCCTACGGCGATCGATCCTACGTGGCTGGCATCCTGGAGGGAATCGAGAGCGAGGCACGAGACTCCGTCGACGACTTCGAGGTCGTGAGCTCGACCCGAGGCGAGCTGGCCGGCGTTCCGGCCATGCTGCTGTCGTACTCCGGCCTCGAGGACGAGGTCGACTTCCGCTCCTGGACCGCGGTGCTGGCCGCGAACGATCTGCAGTACGTGGTGATCTACAAGGCCTACGGAGCCGATCGGCATCGCGCGTGGGACCCGAGCCCGCTGCACGAGACGTTCGGTTTCCTGGAGGAGCCCGAGACGGTGGGAGGCCCGACACAGGTTCAGACGGCAGCCAAGGCGTTCCGCTCCCTCGGTCCCGCCGGGGCCGCGTGCTGCGCGCTGCCCGTGGTGGGCGCCACCGTGCTCAGCGGGATCGTGTTCTTCGCCCTCACGCGCCGGCGGCCGACCGCGTAGGCTACAGGGTCCGCCCCACGATGTAGGCCAGCAGCTCCAACTCGGCCTCCGTCTCGTCCCGCAGCAGGCGGTCTCGCGCCACGACCTGTGCACCCAGGAGGTCCGCCAAGCGGTTCACGACCGCCGCGCGGTCCGGAGCACGGTCGAGCAGGTGCCACACGGTGACTGCATCGTCGATGCCGGCCGCCTGCAGGACGGGGCGCCAGTCTCCCCCCCCTCGGTCGTAGGTGTCCACCACGGCCACGAAGGCCTCGTCCGCCCTCTGTGACACGGTCAGTCCCGTGTGCCCGTCAGGCCAGCTCGCTGCCATCGTGCCCGCCGGCACGACCGTCTCGGGCCCCACGCCCCGCAGTGCCACCGCCCCCGTCTCCACCCACACTGCACCGTGTCCGGAAGCCGCCACCCGCACCTCGAAGGCACAGCCCAGGTCCACCAGCTCCACGCCGGGAAGCTGCACGCTCAGCCACTCGGGCGGTGCGTCCACCCACACCTGCATCGTTCCCTCGAGCAGCGCGAGGTGGGCGCCCTCTCCCGGCTCCCTTCGCACCTTCGTGCCGGGAAGCGCCCGCAGCCGGCCCCGGTGCTCCAGCCTCGCGAGCGCGGGCTGTGTGGTGTCGAGCAGCGCCCCGACCTCCCAGCGGCATCCCTTGCAGGAGGCCGTGTCGGTGGACCACGCACGTGGCCCCTGGGCCTGCCACAGCCCGATCCCCACCACAGCGCACACCGCGGCTGTCAGCGCGCCCCAGGCCGCGCGAGTGGGTCGGCGCGGCGCGTCGTGGCGATAGACGGACAGCAGCGACTGCAGGCGTTCTTCCTCCGTCATGCGTCCTCCCCCAGCCGCTCGCGCAGCAGCTTCATGCCTCGGTGCAGGCTCACCCGGACCCCAGCGGGCGAGCGCCCCAGTCGAGTGGCGATCTCGGGTCCGGTCATCTGCTCCACGAGCTTCATGGCGAGCAGCTCCCGGTAGGTCTCGGGCAGCTGCCGGAGCGCGTCGAGCGCCTCGGCGGCCTCGGCGGTGGGCCGAGGACGGGCGAAGAACACGTCGCGGAGTGCGGCGAGGCGGGAGCGACGGCGGTACCCGTCGGTGGCCAGGTGCCGGGCGATGGCGCACAGCCACGGCCCGAAAGCGTCGTCGCGGCGCAGCTCGGACAAGCGCTCCATCGCCCTAGCGAAGGTCTCCTGCACCACGTCGTCGGCCCCCTGCCGCGGGCCGTGGCTGATGGCCACGGCGTGCAGCGTGCCGCGGTACTCCCGGTGCAGCCACGTCCAGGCCGACGCATCGCCCTCGCGAGCGCGGCGCACGGCGTCGGTGATGTCGTCGGTGTGAGCCATCGCCGTCCCGACGGGCGAGGGGCCGAACCGTTAACCTGGGTGGACTCGACGCAGCAGGACACGCCATGTCCGACCTGTACCAGACGTACCGCCCCGCACAGCAAGCCATCGAGGCTGGCGACGTCGACGCCGTGCGACGTCACCTCGCGGGCCTCGATCTCAACCCCGTCGGCCCCGCGCCACTACATCCACCGCTGCACTGGGCAGTCTGCCAGGGTCAGCGTGCGCTGCTGCCCGTCCTGCTGGAGCTCGGCGCCCGAGTGGATCACGACGCCGCGGGCCCCGCTGGGGGCTGGACCTACCTGCCGCCTCACGGTGCCGCCCACGGAAGCCACCTCGATCTCGTGCAGTGGCTGCTGGATCGAGGCTGCCCCACCGATCTCGCCACCGCCATCGCCCTGAACGACGCCGACGCGGCGCGCGCCCTGGCCACCCCCGAGTCCCTCGCCACACCGGTCTGGATCATCCGCTACTCCGTGCTGCACTGGGCCGCCGACCAGGGCCGGCCCGACATGGTCCGACTGCTGGTGGAGCTGGGCTTGTCGGCGAACCAGCGCGACGGCGATGGCCACGCGCCCCTACGCTACGCCGCCCGGAACGCACCCGATCTGGCGGTCTGCCAAGCCCTGCTCGACTGCGGCGCCGATCCGAACCACGCGTCGAAGACCGGGATCACAGCACTCACGTCGGCCTGCCGACACCGACAGAGCCTGCCGACGGTGCGGTGGCTGCTACAGAACGGCGCCGATCCGAACCAAGCCACCCGCGACCGCACCACCCCGCTGCACAAGGCGGTGGCGAACCGGGTGCTGCCGATGGTGGAGCTGCTGCTCGAGTACGGCGCAGACCCCCACCGTCTGGGCAAGAAGGGCCAGACGCCCCTCGACGTCGCTCGCGCCAAGGGTGCCACCGCCATCGTGGAGCGGCTCGAGGGAACCGCGATCTGATCCCCGGAGGCTCGACCGCACATCATGCTCTTGCCGGGGGGAGATCGATGATCTGGATGATGGGGCTGGGCTGCAACACACCCGTGGACATTCCCGAGGGGCGCTGGCGCGTGCTCGAGCACAGCTCGTTCGCCGGCCCGCCCACCTGGCAACGCGGCGAGTCCCCCGACTACGAGGGCATGGCCACCACCCAGACCGTCCTGGGACCGTTCATGGCCCAGCCCATCGACTGGCCCCTCCTGGCGGGGACCACCCCGGTGGAGCGGCTCCAGTTCGAGGTCGGCCGGGC
>JAHQVJ010000188.1 GCA_019634415.1 Myxococcales bacterium | reverse complement strand
GGTGGTGGTGCAAGACGTGCAGGGCACCATCGACGACCTGAGGCGCGAGGTGGCCGAGGGCCCGTCTCAGAGGCGACTGCTCGAGATCGTGGAGGCCGCCGATCGTTTCCGCCACGAGCTGGATGCGCCGCCAGAGGAGTCCAGAGCGGATCCCGTGGCGTCGCTGGATCTGGCGCGCCGCGCGTTCCGGGCCGCACAGCGTGAGGTCCGCTGAGCTGTCATGGAGCTGTACACCACGAGCAGGTCCGCCAACGGCGTGAAGGCGCTGGTGGCCGCAACCTTGTTGGACTGTGACGTCACGGTGCACACGGTCGACGTGTACGCAGGGGAGGGCCGCCGCGCGGCGTTCCTGGCGCTCAACCCCGCGGGCAAGGTCCCCACGTTGGTCCATGGCGACCAGGTGCTCTGGGAGTCCAACGCGATCCTGCAGTACCTGGCGGAGAGCTGTGGTCCGGCGCGCTGGTGGGGAGTCACGGCCGCGGAGCGAGCCGACGTCTCGCGCTGGTTGTTCTGGGAGTCCGCCCACTGGCAGCCCACCCTCACGTCGCTGTTGGCGGTGTCGGTGGGGCACCGGCTGGGCCTCGGCCCACCGCCCACCGATCCCGTCGCATGGCACGCACCTGCGTTCGTTGCGCTGGCGAACCTGCTGGACACACAGCTCGCCGATCGCTCCTTCGTGACGGGGGAGTCCATGACGGTGGCCGATCTGTCGCTGGCGGCCATGCTGATCTACGACGACGGCAGCTTTCCGGTGGAGCGGTGGCCTCACCTGGCTCGCTGGCGCCGCCGAGTCCATGGCCTGCCGGCGTGGGCGGCAGCGGTCCAGGACACGCCCTGGGGGCAGTGACAGGGCGCGTCATCACTGCGCGTGATGGAGTCTGCCGGGGTCAGGAGCGACGCTCCGCCGCAGACCGGAGTGCCCGATGCCTGCAACCTTCCAAGCCCCATCCCCCTTCTACGCCGACCTGCGCGAGCGGGTGGACGACCACTTCCGCACCAGGCGCTCACCGCGTCGAGGCGGCCTCGTCGCCTGGCTCCAGGTGGGCGTGATCCTATTGGGCGGGGTCGTCTGCCACGCCGCCATCCTGTCCGACCTGTTCGCTGGCTTGGCCCTGTTCGGCTGGCAGCTCGCCGCCGGCCTCTTCACCTACCTGATCGCCATCCAGGTGGCCCACGACGCCAGCCACGGCTCGCTGACCGGCAGCAAGCGCTCCGATCAGCTCCTCGTGCGCCTGTTCGACCTGGCCGGCGTCAGCTCCTTCGTGTGGACCTACGACCACCTCAAGTCGCACCACGCCTGGCCCAACGTGCTCGACCGCGACAATGCGCTCGACGGAGACGGTGTGATGCGCGTGCATCCACGGGCCCCCTGGCGACCCGCTCACCGCTTCCAGCACCTGTACGCCTGGCCGCTGTATGCCTGCGCGTCACTGCATCGCTGGTTCGTGCACGACTGGGTGCGCCTGGTCCGTGGTCAGTCCGGCGAGGAGTCCCTGGGGGAGATGTCCCTCGGGGAGAAGGCCTGGTTCGTGACGGGTGTGGCCGCACGCAACCTGCTGTTCCTGGGGCTGCCCATCGCTTGGCTGTCGGTGCCGGCTTGGCAGGTGCTGGCTGGCTTCGTGGCGATGCACCTGGTGATCGGCTGCATGCTCATCGTGGCCGTACAGCTCACCCACCAGACCGAGGGTGCCACCTTCTTCGAGGTGGGAGACGGGGCCGCCATCGCGTTGCCCTACGATCTCGCCATCGTGGCTTGCACCTCGGACTTCAGCGTGGACTCCTGGGTGGTGACGTTTCTGACCGGCGGCCTGAACCTGCACACCATCCACCACCTGTTTCCACGGGTGCACCACCGCCACCTCATGGCGCTGAACCGGATCCTGGTGCAGACGGCGGCGGATCACGGGGTCGAGCTACGGCAGCGGCGCTGCGTGTCCACGCAGATCATCGCGCACTACCGGTACCTGCGGGCCTGCGGGCGTCGACCGGGCCGGGCGCCGTCGACGTTGCCGGTGCTGTCGTTCCCCTAGCCGTCGGCTATAGACCCAGCCAGCGGTAGGCGTGGGCGAAGCGCTCCTTGGCGTCTCGCTCCACCACCGCGCCGTGCGACATCACGATGCGCTCGAAGGGCCAGTCTAGGATGGCGCCGATCTCCTCGCGGGCCACGGAGCGCTTCATCCCGAAGCGCTCGAGCAGGCTCACCTCCGTGCCCGGATAGGCACAGGCGCAGCGCATGGCCACGCGCGTGAGCCAGGGGTCGGTGGGCTGGAAGTTGAACAGCAGATCGGTGACCACCAGCGTCTTGCTGGGCTCGTGAAACAGCACCACCTCGTTGGTGAGGGAGAAGCTCTGCAGCGTGAGCACGTGCACCTCGGGGCCAAAGGGATGGGTGCCGCTGTCGACCACCCCGGCGAAGGACACGTCCGTGCGCTTCTGTGGAAGCCCAGGCGCGGCCCAGGTCTCTACACCTGCGTCGGCCCAGGGCTTCGCGAACAGGTGATGCAGCTTGTTGGGGGCCAGCGCCCAGCGAGGGGCCCCGATCTCGGCCAGCGCATCGGCGTCGACGTCGACGGGGGAGTGGAGCAGCAGGCCCTCGCCCAGCTCCAGCACGGTCATGCGGGCGCCGATCTCGAGACCGAGGAACTGCAGGGGTCGATCGACGACGTGAACACCAGGGGCGATACAGCGCATGGGGCCTCCTCGAGGTCGATCCGTACCCGCTGCGGCCGCCGCTCAGCCTGTCGCGCCACGCTGTGTTGCTGCATCGTGCAGCTGCACACTCGTGAACGAGCTCACGCGTCGGGGGCGTGGAGCTGCGTCCACCCGCCTGGCGGTAGAAAGGGCACGCCGAGCAGGGCATGAGGGGTGGCCACGTCGTGGCTGCTCCACAGAGCCAGCGCCCATCCGCCCTCCACCGGCCACAGCATCGCCAGCAGCACGTAGAACAGCGGCCCATCCTCGAGCATCGTGCTCTGGGGCACCAGGCGCCAGCGCAGCTGGTGCACGCCCAGGACCTCGCGCCGCTCCACGTCCATGGGATCGGCGGCCACGGGGTAGAGCGGGCAAAAGGCGCACAGCTCGATCAGTCTGCCGTCCACCGGGGGCTGTGCTCCGCGCCCGAAATGCAGCGCGGGGCCCTCGAACCCTCCCTGACGGATCCCGTGATCCTGCATCCAGACCCAGTCGTCCTGCCGGATCAGTGCGCCGCCCATGAGCTCGACCAGCGCAGCCTCCACGGCGGCCACGGAGCGCAGGGGCAGGGCCAGGGTGTGCGGTGCCCGGCCCAGGGCTCGGCGCGTCTCGGCGGCGGCATCACCTAGCTCGGCCAGGGCTGCGTCCACCGCGGTGCGCTGAACACTGGGGCGTAGTGCTGCCACCACGCCCAGGAGCCTGGCCGCCTCCTCGTCTCCCTGTGCAGCGAGCCAGGCCGCACCCTCCGGGTTCCCCCCGATCAGCTGCTGGACAGCCCACCAGCTGGTCTGCACCTCGCGCCGCAGCACCACGTCCACGAGGCCCTCCGCCGTGCACTCCGGATCCGCGGTGCGGACCTCGCCCCAGGTCACGCTGCCGAACCCGAAGCGGACCCCGTCGTTGGTGCGCGTGACGTGGATCTGCAGCGCCTCCTCCGTGGGTGGGAAGGAGCGGGTGCCCGCAACGATTCCTCGGAGCTCGAGCCGCCCGATCGACGGGACGATCCGGACGTGCTGGCCCCCCAGCGTCAGTCGCGCCGACCCTGTGGCGGGCACGGTGCCCACGAGTGCGTGGTCGTCGGCCCGCCACGTCACGGGTGAGCCCACGGGCCGGGCCTCCACTGGGCCGAGCATCGGGCGGGGAGCCCGTGCGCGGTCCACCCACTCCTCGATCTGATCCCTCCAGCTCGGATCGCACTGCTGCAGCGGGTCGAGCCAGTGCTCGGTGATCCACCCCGCCGTGCGGCGGAGATCCTCGTCGCGCAGCGTCGAGGACATGGCGGCCACGTAGGTGTCGCGATCCGCTCCGGCCCACAGGAACAGATGACCCCAGCGAATCTCCGACGAGCGATGCCAGTGCCTGCGCCCGTTGGGTGCCAGGCGACGGGCTGCGGCCAACAGGAAGCGCCAATCGGCACCGCGGCCCAGCCAACCGGCCTGTCGTGCCTCATCCCAGGAGGGTCCGACGTGCAGGAGATGATCGTCGAGGGAGGTCACCTGCAGGTAATCGGCCCACTGTGCTGCATCGAGGCTGTCCTCGGACGCGGCGGGGCTGTCCCAGCCAGCGGCCATGGCACACATCTGGGCGCGCGTGAGCGCGGGCGTCGATGCGTCGGTGGGGAGAGGCTCCTCGGCGGGGATCCACGCGCCGAGATCCGACGGCAGGCGGAAGCGTGGTCCGCTCGGGATGGAGGCTCCGTGGGGAAGCCGGGACAGCTGCTGCATGTGCCCCTCGGCCTCGCTACTCCCGTCTCGCCAGCGGTCCTGTGCGGCGGCCAGGCCCCGGGCTCCCGCGCAGGCCAGCCAGAACAGCGCATGGGTGCCCAGGGCCGCGTCGGGCAACACCTCGGCGAGGGCCTGTAGGCCAGCGGAGGTGCCCTGCTCCGCGAACAGGCGCATCACAGGATCGAGTGCCTCGGGGTGGTCGCGTTGGGTCTCGAGCATGCGCGCCAGGGTGGTGGCGCGTAGCCAGTCCGTGCGTGGCTTCAGCCAGCGATGGTCGTCGTCGCGCGCGTGCTCGAACGCGTGCAGCGCCAGCGCTGGGTAGATCGCCGCGAGGGAGCCGTGGAGCTGCTCCTTGCGCTCTCCCAGGACCTGCAGGTGGTACGGGTTCATGCGCTCCGGACGTCGTAGCCGCCCCTCGAGCCACCCTGCCGCCACCTCGTCGCCGAGGCCATTCCAGTCCGCGGCCACCATACCCAGGCCATCGCAGGCTCGGCCGAGGGGTGCCCCGAGCGCGTCGTCGATGGCTCGCCGCTCCGGGTTGCTGCGAGGCCGCAGCAGCCTGTGGACCAGGCCGGGGACCTCTCGGACCACGAAGTCCATCACCTCGGCGTAGCTCGGGATCCCAGGCCGCCTGGGCTGCAGCGGCAGCAGCGAGATCATCATCGACACGTGCTGGGGCTCGGTCCGTAGCCACGCCTGCCACTCGGCAGCGTCGACGGGTTGGTCGTCCACCGACAGATCGGCCGACGACCAGTCCACCTGTAGGCCCTCGGAGCGCAGCGACATCACCAGTCGCATGGCGCGATGCCAGTGCGCCCGTGCCTCGCTCGGGGGCTTGCGGAGCTGCTGGAGGAGTGTGGCGTTGTCCATGGCTCACCACGGCCGACGGCAGATGGCTTGCGTCTTGCGTGCGGCCGTCAGGTCCGCTGCGGAGATGTCGAGTAGGGCACCGACCTCGTGTTCTGCGTCTTCTCCGGCCAGCAGGGCCCCGAGCACGGTGTCCTCGTCTCGCCTCAGGCCCGTGCAGATCCGGGTGGCGCCCAGCTGCGCTGGCGTGTGCACCCAGTGCGTGAACAGCCGCCAGCCGTCGCCGGAATGGCTGTCGACGCGGGTCTGGTGACCGTCGAGGAGGTGAGCCGCACACGGGAGCAGCACCACGAAGTCGTACAGGCCGTCCGCCCATGCCGCCCCGAGCAGATCCTCGGTGTCGGGCACGGACAGCTCCCCCAGCACCGGCAGGATCGGGAGGAAGTCCACGAAGCCCACCCCGTCCTCCACGGGCCAGCCGCGCTGCATCAGCGTGTCGCGCGACAGCGCTCCCGTCTCCTCGAACTCGGCTGTGTCGGTGGCGCAGAAGGTCGCGTCGCCCACCGACCACACCCGCAGCCACTGGTGACCGTCGATGCGTTGCTCTCGGACCTCTCCGAAGCGGTCGCGCAGCGATTGGAGCCCTCGATCCAGCAGACTCATGGGGCCTCCTCCCACACGAGCATACCCACCAGCTGCCGGCGCTCTCCGCCAGTCATGCGAGGCCTACGAGTCATTTGGAGTAGACGCCCAGTCCTGACCAGCGAAGGGCGGGCGATCGTGGATCATGCGCGCAACCTGCTTCGGAACATGGAGCAGCTCGCCGCCACTGCGGCCCAGATGCAAGCCGGTGTGGAGACCTCGGTGAGCATCTGCGTCGATGTGCTCTTTCCACCTGTGGTCATCGCCGGGATGCTGTCTGCCTTCGAAGAGCGCTACCCGCGCGTGCCCATCATCATCTCCACGGGCGTGTGGCGAGCACCCGTGCGGGCCTTAGCCGACGGAACGATGGATCTGGCGGTGGCGCCACCGATCGTCGGAGGCCAGATGCGCATGGCCGAGGTCGCCGAGGTCCAGTTCGTGCCCGTGGTCGCCCCGGGCCATCCGCTCACCCAGCTGCCCACGCCGATTCCTCGCGACATCTTGCTCACCCACCGACGGCTCATCCTCCAGTCCGATGCCAAGCTCCCCGAGGAGTCCGATGGACGAGGTTCGCTGTGGCAGCTCGACGACGCGGCCACGAGACGCGGCCTTCTGCTCTCCGGGGTCGGGTGGGCACGACTCGCCCATTGGCACGTGAGCGACGACCTTCGGGCCGGACGCCTCGTCGCCCTCGATATCGATGGCTGGACCGGTCCAGACCGCGTGAGTCTCGCCGTGATGATGCATCCGGATCGAGGACAGGGCCCAGCCACGAGGTGGTTGTTCGACTTCCTGGCCACGAGATCCAAGGACCGGGCCGCAAGCCATCAAGATTCCTGATGTGACCGAGCAGGATCCAGTCACTGGTGACGATGGGTCACCGTTCCTACTCCAGCCAGAGAAGACTGGAGGCGACCATGACTGTCCTACTCGCAGCGCTGGCTGCACCCGCCCTTGGCCAGGAAGGCCCTCCCACCGGATCGCGTGCGTCGCTGTCCGTGCAGCTTCTGGAGGTGGTCTCCTTCGAGCGAGGACACGTCGCCACCCTGTTGGCCCCTGGCGTCAGCGTGATCGTTCCCCTCCGAGAGCGATGGAACCTCGTGGCCATCACGAGCCCCATCGTCGGCGTGGATCAGACGGCGCTGGGCGGCGTGTTGGTGGTGACCCCGCAGGCCCGGATCTGGCAGGACGGTCCATGGCACGCGAGCCTCGGGCCAGCCTCCTCCGTGTCGAGGTTGTACGTCCGCGAAGACGACGTCTGGACCGGCAGGACGAATCTGTCTGCGGGCGTCGGACTGTCCGTCGGTCGAAAGGGCACGGTGGCCCAGCTGGGCTTGGACGTCAGCACGGCCCCCACGTTCGACTGGGCGCTCGGTGTGGTGCCTCGGCTGGGCTTGACGGCAGCGTTGTGATCGGCATGACCGAGGGGGGACATCCACCTCGTCACCGGTGATGATCGGATCTCGACGCCGGTCGAAGGCAGGAGGTCAGGAACAGGTCGCTGTGTGTCGGATACTTCCGCGCGATGTCCGAGGCCGATCTCTACCCGCCCATCAAGCGGTTCCTCGAGGGCCAGGGCTACGTCGTCAAGGGGGAGATCGGCTCCTGCGACGTCGTGGCCATGCGCGGCGAGGAAGGACCCGTCGTGGTGGAGCTGAAGCAGCGCCTATCGCTCGCCGTGGTGCTGCAGGCCGTGGACCGCCTGCGGGTGTCCGACACCGTCTACGTGGCGTTTCGTATCGGCAAGGGCCACAGCGCGTCGTGGCGCACGCGTCGGCGGCAGGTGATGCAGCTGCTCCGCCGGCTCGGGATCGGGCTGCTCACGGTGTCGGCTCGGGATCGGGTGGTGGCGGTGCTCGATCCGGGTCCCTACCAGCCGCGGCCCCACCTGCCGAAGCGTCGTCGCTTGCTGCGCGAGTTCGCCGAGCGTGCGGGGGACCCGGAGGCCGGGGGCAGCGTCAATCGACCCCGGCTCACGGCCTACCGCCAAGACGCGCTGCGCTGCCTGCAGCAGCTGGGCGAGGCGGGCGAGCTGAAGGTGGGCGAGATCCGCAGCCGCACGGGCGTCGACCGCGCTGGCACCATCCTGCGCCACAACCACTATGGCTGGTTCGAGCGGGTGAAGCGCGGGGTGTACGCCCCCACCGAGGCGGGGCGGCAGGCGCTCGAGGAGTGGGCCGCGGTCTTGCCGACCCTTCAGTGACGACCCGGCGCACCAACAGGATGCGGGAGGTCGATTCGGGGTCCGTCGGAGGGTTACGGTCGAGGGCCACGCCAGCCCGGAATCCGAGATCATGCAGCTGAAATACGGCGCCAATCCCCATCAACCCTATGCCGCCCTCGAGCCCCTCGACCCGGCCACTCAGCCGCTGTCGCTGCTCAACGGCAACCCGTCGTTCATCAACCTGCTCGACGCTGTGAATGCGTGGCAGCTCGTGCAGGAGGCCCATGCGGCCACGGGTCGGGTGGCTGCCGCTTCCTTCAAGCACGTCTCGCCGGCGGGTGCCGCCTTGGCCGAGCCGCTGCCCGAGGATCTCGCTCGCGCCTACGAGGTTCAGGGTCGTGAGCTCACGCCTGCCGCCACCGCCTACGTGCGGGCGCGCGGGGCCGATCCAAAGTCCTCCTTCGGCGACTTCGTGGCGCTGTCGGTGGTGGTGGACGTGCCCACGGCGCGCTTTCTCAAGAGCGTGATCTCCGACGGGATCGTGGCGCCCGGCTTCGAGCCCGAGGCGCTCGAGCTGCTGAAGTCCAAGAAGAAGGGCAACTTCGTGGTGCTGCAGGCGGATGCCGACTTCGTGGCCCCCGCCCGGGAGTCGCGGGAGCTGTTCGGGCTGCGGTTCACCCAGGACCGCAACGCGCATGCCGTCAGCGCTGCTGATCTGCAGGACGTGGTGATCGGCGAGCTCACCGATGCCGCGCGTGACGACCTGCTTTTGGGCATGGTGGCGCTCAAGTACACCCAGTCCAACTCCGTGGGCTACGCCCTCGGGGGTCAGATGATCGGCATCGGCGCAGGCCAGCAGTCGCGGGTGGACTGCACCAAGCTCGCCGGTGCGAAGGCCGACGTGTGGCATCTGCAGCGGCATCCCAAGGTGCTGGGGCTGTCCTTCGCCTCCACCACGCGGCGCCAGGAGCGCATCAACTGGCGCGTGCGCTACATCGAGGGCGACCTCACGGCTGGCGAGCGGGCTGCCTTCCAGCAGGTGGTGGAGGGTCCCGTCGAGCCCCTCTCCGCCGAGGAGAAGGCCGAGTGGGTGGCAGGCTTGACGGGCGTGAGCCTCGTCAGCGACGGGTTCATCCCGTTCCGCGACAACATCGACCATGCCCAGCGCCACGGCGTGCGCTTCATCGCCCAGCCCGGTGGCTCCGCCCGCGACGCCGAGGTGCAGGCGGCCTGTGCCGAGTACGGCATCGCCATGGCCCACACCGGGCTGCGCCTGTTCCACCACTGATCGCGACAATCAACTCCGTTGATTGTCGCGATGAGGTGGTCTGAGCCGGGGTTCACCGACGGATGGTGACCGGCACGGGGCAGTTGACGATGAGCGGATCCTGCAGCGGACTGTTCAGTCGCAGCCCCGCCGGTCCTTCCGTCTGAACGACCCAACCGTCCTCCGTCAGGTCGGTGAGCTCGTTCAGATCCCGCACCAATCCGTCGCTGTGGCCGGTGACCGCGGCTGCTACCTCCGGGCAGCTCACGCCCTTGTCGTCCATGCCGAAAGGATCGAAGGTCTGTGGAAGCGTAGGATCGAAGCGGTCGCCCGAGCCGGGCGTCGGCACGGCGCCTTCGCCCACGTTGCGATCGGTGTCGAAGAACTCGCCGTCCTCGTCGCAGTCGAAGAACACCCACGTGATGTGCCACAGGGGAGAGTACTTGCCCTGAGATCCGCCTCGGTACGACACCACTCCCTTCTGGAAACGGTTGGGTCCGCCGTCGAGATCGGGCACGCCATTGGCGAACTGGGCGATCCGAGCGACGGCGTCGTTGTCGCCGAAGCGCCCCACGGCGCCGAGCTTCGGCACGAAGGGCACACCCATGAACCCGGCGGCCGGCCCCTTGGAGGCTTCCGTGACGATGTAGTAGGGAACGTCGTCGGGGTAGTCGTAGGTGGCCTCGTGGAGCTTGAAGGTCACGGTCATGCCGAACAGGTCGATGTCGACGACCTGCCCTCCCTTGTAGCGATCCAGCGCCGCCTCGTCGGTGCAGTCGGCTCCGTCCGTGGGGCCGAAGCCCACGAACAGGGGTGAGGGGGGGTTCGATCGAATGAGTGGATCACAGCCACCCTCGTCGATCAGCAGCTGTTGGCCAGGCTCGTTGCCCCACCAGACGAAGTTGATGTTGGCGAGCACCGTGTCGCCGTCCCAGGTGAACTCCTTGATTGGCGAGTACTCGGGGTTCGCGACGGGAGCGACGAGTCCTCCCAGCGCATCGAGGTGGGCGACGAGGCCGGGATCGTGGTCGAAGACGAACGCGCCGTCGTCGAGCTGGGCGAGCTCGCGCACGGCGTCTGGTGCGTCCTGAAGCTCGGGTGCGTGGATCGCGCCGAAGTCATCGGCGAGGTCGTCGTCGCTTGCGTCCGACACGATGAAGTAGACGGTCTGTCCCGTGGAGGACAGGGTACCCGCGTGAAGGGGGTAGGTGATGGTCCCCCGTGGGGACCCGATCTCGAGGTCCACGACACCAGCTTCCTGATGGTGCTCGATGCGTGCGTCCTTGGCTGGGGCCGACGCGCTGAGCGCGAGCCAAACCTGTAGCATACGATCCTCCTTGATCGTCGAGGGGAGTTGGGGACCGCCGACCGGTCCCACTGCGACCGGTCTGAGGAGTCTCGGTGGACTCGTTCTGTTACGACGGACCCGCGCTGTTTGCGTATTCTGGAAGGATACGGTTTCGATGGGACGAATGAGGATATGACGTCGTGGGCGGCTCGAGCTCTGGCAGGCGCGGTGTGGCTGTCGTCTGCCTTGTTCGGCGTCTACATCCTCGTCTTCTATGCCTTCGCCGTGGTCACCGGGGACATGGCGCGCTGGAACGAGGTGCTGCCCCTGTACGAGCCCGACGAGGCAGTGGCCAACGGCAGTATGGGGCTGCACTTCCTGGGCGGAGGGTCGATCCTGGTGCTCGGCTCCGTGCAGTTCGTGCAGGGGCTGCGCCAAGGCTGGCCCGGCCTGCATCGGGGTCTCGGGCGGGTGTACGTGGCGGCGTGCCTCGCGGCGGCAACGGGCGGGCTCCTCTTCATCGTGGCCCACGGCACCATCGGCGGACTCGTCATGGACGTGGGCTTCGCGGGCTACGGCCTCGGCATGCTGCTCTGCGCGGTGCAGACCGCGCGGCATGCCGCGGCCCGACGGCTCGACGCTCACCGCGCCTGGGCCGTACGGCTGTATGCGCTGGCCATCGGCTCGTGGCTGTATCGAATGGACTACGGCTTCTGGCTTCTGCTCACCGACGGCCTGGGGCACACCCGCGACTTTCGCGGTGGGTTCGACGTGTTCATGGCCTTCTGGTTCTACCTGCCGAACTTGGTCGTGGCGGAGCTGTGGCTGCGGTCCACCCGGGCCGCGTCGTGGTGGGCCGACGCCACGATGGCGCTGGCCACGGCGTTCGTGACGCTCGGGACCTACTTCTTCCTCACCGAGCTGTGGCTGCCCGCCATCCTGAGCGTGGTGCGCTGACGCATTTCAACGAGGCTGCACACGGCCCTGCACACGCGCCTTCGTGATGTTCCCGGAGTGCCTCCGACAGCGAGGCCACGGAGGACGTCATGAACGATCGCATCAGGAGCTTTTCCGAGCGGGCACGGCAGATCGGACCCACGCTGGCCGCACGGGCCGCCGGCACGGATCGGGACGGTCGCTTCGTCGAGGACAACTATGCCCTGCTGAAGGAGCACGGCTTCTTCGCCGCACTGGTGCCCGAGGCCCTCGGGGGCGGCGGCGCCACCTATGGCCAAGGCGTGGACCTGCTTCGCGAGCTGGGCAAGCACTGTGGCTCCACCGCCCTGGCGCTGTCCATGCACAGCCACCTCGTGGCCGCCTCCGTGTGGAAGGTGCGCCACGGCAAGCCGGGGGACGCGTTGCTCCGCCGGGTGGCCGACGAGCAGATCGTGCTGGTGAGCACGGGAGCGGGGGACTGGCTGCAGAGCAACGGTCGCGCCGAGCGGGTGGACGGGGGCTATCGCCTCACTGGCGACAAGCACTTCGGCAGCGGCTCCCCCGCGGGGGATCTGGCGCTCACGAGCATCGCCTACGACTGCCCCGTGGATGGACCATCGGTGCTGCACTTCGCCCTTCCGCTGGCGGCGGAGGGGGTCGAGGTTCGAGCCAACTGGGACGCTATGGGCATGCGTGGCACTGGCTCCAACAGCCTCCGGCTCGACGGGGTCTTCGTGCCCGCCGAAGCCATCGGCCTCAAGCGGCCTCGCGATGGCTGGCATCCGGTGTGGAACGTGGTGCTCGCGGTGGCGCCCGGCCTGTACATGGCCCCCTACGTGGGGATCGCCGAGGCGGCCGCCGAGCAGGCCCGCGCGCGGGTGGCGGAGCAGCCGAGCGAGGTCGCGTTCCTGCAGCTCGGTGCGCTGGAGAACCAGCTGATGGTGGCCCACCTGGCGCTGCAGTCCCTGGTGGACCAGGTCGACGACTACGACGTGACGCCCGACGTGCACACGTCGTCGCGGGCGTTGGCCGCCAAGACGCTGATCAGCGAGGCCACCATCGCGGTGGTGGAGCAGGCGATGACGATCTGTGGTGGTGCTTCCTACCTGCGTGGCTTCGGCCTGGAGCGCTTGCTGCGGGACGTGCGCGCGGCGCCCTTCCATCCGCTTCCCCAGGCGCGACAGCAGGTGGTGGCGGGGCGCGTCGCGGTGGGGCTCGCTCCGGTATGAGCCGACCTCAGCGAGGCGTGATCCCCATGGGCAGGCCCGCTCGCGGGCGCAGCGTGATGCTGGGCACCAGGTCCAGGGTCGCGCCGGGGGCCAGCCGGAATGCCAGCTTCCTCGCGAGGGTGGCCAACACCGAGATCGCCTCGAGCTCCGCGAACCGCTTGCCGATGCACACCCGCGGGCCCGCCGAGAACGGCACGTAGGCGCAATGCGGAAGCGACGCCTCCAGCTCGCCGCTCAGCCATCGCTGGGGGCGGAAGACGAGGGGATGCTCGAACCAACGCGCGTCGCGGTGGATCACCCACGGGCTGATCCAGACCTGGGTGCCCCGTGGCACCGGCGCCTCGCCGATGGCGGTGTCGACCAGCGACTCGCGCGCAAAGGCCCAGGCAGGTGGGTACAGGCGCATCGTCTCCAGGATCACCGCGCGGGTGAAGGGGAGCCCAGACAGGTCCTCGAGGGACAACGGATCGGGCGCTGCGTCTACCTCTGCCTGTAGGCGCGCCTCCGCCCCTGGATGCTGCGACAGCAGGTACAGCGCCATCGTGAGCACCATGGCTGTGGTCTCGTGGCCGGCCATGAGCAAGGTCAGCGCTTCGTCGCGCAGATCGGTATCCGTGAAGCCCCCCTGCGCGTCGGTGGCCGCCAGCAGCATGCCGAGCAGCGTGGTGCGCTCGTCCTCCGTCTGTCGATGCTCGCGGATCATGCGGTAGAGCACGTCGTCGAGCTCGCGCACGGCACGTGCGTGGCGTCGGTTGCTGGGCACGGGCAGCCACGTCGGCAGCTTGAATCCCAGCCCCGCCACGCCCAGGTGGACCTCCATCACCGTGCTCAACGCGCGGCTCACCCGGGGAGCGTCGTCCTCGATGCCCTGGCCGAACAGGGTGCGCGCCACGATCTGCAGCGTCAGCCGCATCATCTGCTCGTGCGCGTCCACCTGGGTGGGCTCGGACCAGCTGCTGGACCACGCCTGGGCCTCAGACACCATCACCTCGGCGTAGCCGCGGATGGCGCGTGCGTGAAAGCCAGGCTGTGCCAGCCGGCGGTGGCGGCGCCAGCGCGCGCCCTCTGCCGTGAGCAGTCCGTCTCCGAGCGTGTCACGTAGCTGCCTGGTGAACAGGTCCTTGCGGTAGCTGCGGAAGTCGCGGACCAGTACCTGATGCACGTCGTCGGGGTGGTAGATCGCGATGGAGGGCATCATCGGGATCGCGTCGATTCGGCTGATGTCGCCGCACTCGGCGTGGATGTCGGTGAGGGCCTGGAGGGGATCCCGCGAGAAGGCGGTCAGCAGCTTGATCGCGTGGGTGGAGGGGCACGGAAGGGCGCTCATGGGGACTCCCAGGGCCTAGGTGTGGCCATGCGGCCGTACAGGTCGGTGATGGTGTGGACGAGGGTGTTCAGTGCTGTGTCGTCGAGGTCTGCGACGCGGTCGGCGAGCCACAGCTCCACGCCCTCGACGGTGCCCACGGCGACCGACAGCATCAGATCCGTGGGCAGGTCGGTGCGCACCGCGCCCAGTCGCTGACCTGCCTCGAGCAAGCCGGCGAACCACGCGCTCGACAGGGTGCGTAGCTCCTCCACCGGCGCTGCCGTGGAGCCGTCGCGACCGAGGCTGCGGACGAGCCCCGCTAGGTGAGGATCGCGTCGAACCTGCTCGAACCCGGCCTGCGTGACCCGTCGGACCTCGCGCCAGAAGCTGCGCGCATCGTCGCCTGGGACGAACGGGCCGCAAGCCGCGATCAGCTGCTGCACCGCATGGGTGACGACGGTGCCGTACAGATCGGCCTTGTCCTCGAAGTAGTAGTACATCGAGCCCTTGGAGACGCCCGCGCGCTCGATGATCCGGTTGAAGCTGGCTCGCTCGAAGCCGTGGGTGGCGAACTCCGCGGCGGCCGCCCGGAGCACCACCTCCTTTCGCTCGGGATCCACGGCGTCGAAGCGCTTGGTGGGCATGCGTACACTCTAGACTGTGTGGTTAGACCAACTGGTCTAAGCCTAGCAGCTAGGGAATGGATGATCCAACCGCATCTGGTAGGCTCGTGTGCATGATTCAGCTGTTGTCGCCCGACGTGGTCGCCGAGGAGCGTGACGGACACCTCTACCTGCGGTCGCGGGTGGTGTTGGGCCGTCCGCCCGACACGATGGGGGCGTTGCTGCGGCGAGGGGCCGAGGCCCATCCCGACCGCTGGCTGCTCGCCGAGCGCGGTGCCGACGGTGTGCTGATCACGCACTCGTGGGCCGAGGTGTACCGCCGCGCGCTGGGGGTGGCGTCCCACCTGATCCGGCGTGGAGACGCTGGGCCCATCGTGATCTTGTCGGGCAACAGCATCGCCCACGCCGAGCTGACGTTGGGTGCGATGCTGGCGGGGGTGACCGTAGCACCGGTCTCCGAGGCGTACAGCCTGCGGAGCCAGGACTTCGCGCGGCTGCGTGCGGTGGTGGAGCAGCTGCAGCCAGCGACGGTGTTCGTGGAGCAGCTGGCGCCCTTCGAGCCCGCGCTGCGTGCTGTGGGCTTGCTCGAGACGTCGCGCTACGAGGCCTCCACCCTCGACGCGCTGGCTGTCACCCCGCTTCACGCCGAGCAAGAGCGGGCCCTCGCCCAGGTGGGGCCCGACACCGTGGCCAAGGTGCTGTTCACCTCGGGTTCCACGGGCAACCCCAAGGGGGTGCCCACCACGCATCGCATGCTGTGTGCCAACCAGCAGATGATCGCGCAGTGCTGGCCGTTCCTGGCGGAGTCTCCGCCGGTGTTGGTGGACTGGCTGCCGTGGAGTCACACCTTCGGGGGCAGCCACAACCTGGGCCTCGTGTTGATGCACGGCGGCACCTTCCTCATCGACGATGGGCGGCCGGCGCCTGGGCTGGTGCAGCGCACGATCCGCAACCTCCGTGAGCTGCCGCCCACCGACTACTTCACCGTGCCCGCAGGGTATGCGGCGCTGATCCCCGCCCTGGAGTCGGATGCGGGTCTGCGGGACGTGTTCTTCTCTAGGCTGCGCACGGCCTTCTACGCTGGGGCGGCGCTGCCCGACGACCTGTGGCAGCGGCTCGTGGCCTTGGCCCGAGCGGCGGGGCGGGAGGTGTTCGTCACCACGGCCTGGGGCTCCACCGAGACGTCGCCCATGTCCACCTCTGCGCACTTCGCGCTGCAGGGCGCGGGCAACATCGGGGTTCCGGCTCCCGGGGTGGAGCTGAAGCTCGTCGCTGCCCACGACAAGCTCGAGGTCCGCGTGCGCGGGCCCCACGTGTTCGGCGGGTACCTGCCGGCGGGCGAGCCCCTGGTCACCCCCTTCGACGACGAGGGCTTCTACTGCATCGGCGATGCCGTGCGGTGGGCCGATCCCCGTGACCCGAGTGCAGGACTGCTGTTCGACGGGCGGGTGTCGGAGAACTTCAAGCTGACCACGGGGTCCTGGGTGAGCACCGGCACGCTGCGGCTGGCGTTGCTCGATGCGTGTGCGCCGCTCCTGTCGGATCTGGTGGTGTGTGGCGAGAACGAGTCCTTCGTGGCGGTTCTGGCCTGGCTCGATCCGCATGCCTCGGGGGAGGAGGGGGTGCACGCTCGGCTACGAGACGCGCTGCAGGCCTTCGCTCGGGACCATCCAGGTCGTTCGACGGCGGTGCGTCGGCTGCTCTTGCTCGACGAACCCCCCAGCATCGATGCTGGGGAGATCACCGACAAGGGCTACGTGAACCAGCGGCGGGTGAGGCAGCGTCGCGCGAGTGAGGTCGCGCGGCTCTATGCGGGGCTGCCCGATGCGGCCGTCCTCGTCCTCTGATCGCGACAATCAACGGAGTTGATTGTCGCGATGCTACAGGTTGCCGCTCCGCGTCTGGACTTGCAGCACTCCCTGCACGCGCTCGCACGCTCGCTTGTTCCAGTCCCACTGCAACCCCGGATCAGGCGCGCTCCGCTCGACGATCAACGGAGTTGATTGTCGCGATGAGAGGGCGCCTTCGACGTCGTGGCGAGCTTGCTGGCTTGCGGTACCCAGGCGTCTCGCTCGATCCGGCCCTGGAACGCGTCCAGCCTGTCGTCCACGAAGGCGATGTCCGACGCCGTCCACTCCGCGACCTGCCAGAAGTAGTACACGCCCACGTCGTTGAGGAGTCGCTCGAGGACGGGGCCCACACCGCTGATCTCCTTGAGGTCGTCCTTGGGTCCGAAGGCGGGCCGGGTGAGCAGGTTGCGGCCCGAGCTTCGCCGCAGTCCTTCGTCGATGGGGCGAGTGTCGGCCGTTTCCTTGATCAGCGTCTGGATCGACGACAGGCGCGCCTCCAGGCCGGAGAAGTCGGGCTGCGCCGATCCGTTGCGCGCCTCCATGGCCGCGAGCTTCTGCTCGATGGCCGACAGCCGCGTCTTCACTGGGTCGAGGCTCGGGATCCGGATCGCAGCGACGGAGGACGAGACCGCGGCCAGCCGGGTGGAGATGGGCTGCAAGTCGACCTTGTGGGGCTGCGGGATGTTCGGGAAGGTCCGCGGGATCCCCTTGAGCTCCTTCTCGACGGCGTCGAGCCGCTCCTGGACGGGAGTGAGGTCTGGCCCGGAATCGCTCTGTAGCTGTGCCTCGATGGCGCCCAGGCGCTTGTCGAGGGGCCGCAGGTCGACCTTGTGGGGCTGCGGGAACTCGGGGAAGGTGCGGGGGATGGTCTCGAGCTGACCCTCGACGGCGTCGAGTCGCTCCTGGACGGGAGTGAGGTCGGGGATGCGGAGTGCGGCGACGGTGGCGGAGACGGTCGCGAGGCCCGTGGTGAGGGGCTCGAGATCGGGTCCGGAGTCAGCCTGGAGCTGTGCCTCGATGGCGCCCAGGCGCTTGTCGAGGGGCCGCAGGTCGACCTTGTGGGGCTGCGGGATCTCCGGGAAGGTGCGGGGGATGGCCTCGAGCTCACCCTGCATGGCGTCGAGGCGCTTCTGCAGGGGAGTGAGGTCGGGGATCCGGAGTGCCGCGACGGTGGCGGAGACGGCCGCG